>CAIVZM010000028.1 GCA_903910385.1 uncultured Armatimonadota bacterium | reverse complement strand
TCGGGTTTTTGCAACGTGGCTGCGGCTCGGCGTTACTTCGCAGCAAATCCCCGGAGGGCGTTACAATGCATGGGAATACAAATAACTGAATAGCCCTGATTTCTTTCTTCTTTCGCAGGACAATTCTGTTGGAATAACGAAACGAATGCTTTATCGAGGGAGAAAAAGATGAACGAAGAAGAGAAATATCTTTTCGATTTACAGGGCTATGTTACTGTGCCGAATGCACTCACCCCCGAGCAGATAGCGGGGTTGAACGCGATTCTTGACGAGAAAATCCAGACTGAGGTCGCGCTGGATGAAACCTCGCATCGGTTTGGCGGACTTTTGAAATGGGGCAAGGAATATATCGATCTCATTGATAACGCGCGCACCCTGCCGCAACTGAAGACGGTGATCGGTTCCCGACCACGTCTGGATCATGTGTATCTGGATATCATCCGGGGCGGCCTCAGTCCTATCGGGGCGTCCCTGCATGGCGGCGGCAATCGCTTCGACTTTTGCCAGTATTACCGCTACGCCGACGGGCAAATGTATAACGGTCTGACCGTAGTAGCCTACAACCTTCATGATGTCAACCCCGGCGATGGCGGCTTTGGTTGCATTCCGGGCAGCCATAAGGCGAATTTCTCACTGCCTCAGGGTTGGGGAGACCTTGAGCATCCGCAGGATATCGTTCGCGCCGTCACCGGCCCCGCCGGTACGGCAATCATCTTTACCGAGGCGCTGACCCATGGCGCGATGCCCTGGAAGGGCGCACGGGATCGGCGCACGATTTTTTTCAAATACTGCCCCGCGCCGACGGCTTACTCAGGAAGCTACTTCAATGCGGACGAGTACGCAGACCTCACCGAGAGTCAGCGAGATATCCTAAGCTCGCCACGCATAGGCGGTTCCCGAAAGTAACGGATCGATGGACGCCTCCGGCGCGGGAGATTCGCACAACGTTTTGTGACGCTCCTATGCGGGGAGCCACGCCGGATGATATAATGTCCCGCAAAACCGCGCCCGGGTGTGGCGCGGTTTGTTGCGACAGGATATAAACGGATTTTGTGTTGGCGTTCGGGCGACGAACGGGATGCGGTGGAAAGGTGAGGAACAATCCTCGGCATTTCCGGTCATCCTGACGCGACCCTGACGCCGTGAATGTAAAGATAACAGGAAAAGACGATGCCCCTACCCAAGCGACGCCATTCGAGCGCCCGTCAGGCAAAGCGCCGGACGCACTATAAATTGACCCCGCCCACCCTTGGTCTTTGCCAACGGTGCCAGGCAGTGACGCGCGCGCACAATATCTGCGCGGCCTGCGGCTACTATAACGGTCGTCAGTGGATGGCCCCGAAAACGACCGTCGAAGCGTAATAGTCAATAACAGCGTAATAGTCAATAACTATGGCGGTGAGCGAGTAAAGGATCGCGTTGTCGGCGACAGCGGGGTTCAGCGTTCGCTTACCACGTCTGAGGAAACTGGATTGCCGCAAAGCGAGACCGTAATTCGTATCGCAGTAGACGCGATGGGGGGTGACTTCGCCCCTGCTGAAATCGTGCGCGGCGCAGTAGATTATGTCAATGGATCGTCGGAAGGCGAGGTTATTCTACTTTTGGGCGATCCGGAGGCGATCCGGGCGGAATTAGCGGAAATAGGCGTCGCGGAAAACGAGCGATTGGTCGTGGTTCCGACATCGCAGGTCGTCACCTTCGATGATCACCCGATGGAAGCGTTCCGAGGCAAGCCTGACTCCTCTTTGGTACGCTCGGTGGCAATGGTCAAAGAGGGCGCCGCTGAGGCGGCATTCTCTGCGGGCAATACCGGGGCGTTCATGATCGCCGCCACGCTGACCCTGGAAAAGATGGTTCAGCGTCCCGCCATCGCGACCCTTTTCCCCACCGAAACGGGTCGTCATGCTATTGTGGTGGATGTCGGCGCGAATGTCGATTGTCGTCCGCCTCATATGGCGCATTTCGCCGTTCTCGGAGCGATTTTCGCGGAGACGGCGCTAAAAATCTCTTCTCCCCGTGTCGGTCTGCTCAGTAATGGCGAAGAAGAAGGTAAGGGCGATGAACTTACCCGTGAATCGTACAAGCTCTTCCACGAAATGGCGCAAAAGCATGGATTGAACTTTATCGGCTATGTTGAGGGCAATCACGTCTTCGAAGGTCGCGCCGATGTTGTGGTCTGTGACGGGTTTGTCGGGAATGTCCTGCTGAAGGGCGCTGAGGGATTGGGTCGGTTGGCGTTGCGGTTGCTGGAGAATCAGGTGGACAACGCGCCAAATGAAGTCGCACGGGAAACGTTGCAAGACTCGCTCGCTTCCCTTCGTAAAAGTCTGGACTACGCGGAAAACGGCGGCGCTCCTCTGTTGGGAGTCAACGGCGTCGTCATGATCGCTCATGGACGCTCTGACCGCAGGGCGATACGCACCGGCATTCGCAACGCGGCACAGGCGGCGCGTTCCGGCTTCATCGATGCGGTGCGTGAAACGCTGAAAGCGGGTAAGGCGTGAGCATTCCTCCAGCGCTTCGGGGAGCGACCATTGCGGGCGTCGGTATGTATGTCCCTGAACGTATCCTGACCAACGCGGAACTCGCCCGCATGGTCGATACCAGCGACGAATGGATTGTAGAGCGTACCGGTATCCATGAGCGCCATATCGCCGCGCCGGAGCAGGCGACTTCCGACCTTGCCGCCCCTGCCGCTCTGGAAGCCCTGAAGGTCGCCGGACAATCGCCTGAGTCGGTCGACTTGATCATCGTCGCCACCAGCACCGGAGATACCAACGGCTACCCGGCTACCGCCGCTTATGTTCAGGAGAAAATCGGGGCGAAAAACGCCGCCGCTTTCGATGTTTCCGCCGTCTGCTCTGGCTTCACCTATGCGCTGGATGTAGCATTACAGTATGTTGCGTCGCGCCGCTACGACACCGTTCTGGTTATTGGTGCAGAGACCAATAGCCGTTTTGTCGATTGGACGGATCGGACGACCTGTATTTTGTTTGGCGATGGCGCCGGAGCCGTCGTTGTACGCCCGACAGAGTACGGAGAGGGCATCCTCGGTTCGATCCTGGGCGCGGATGGGTCAGGGACGGATCTCTTGAAAGTGCCGGCGGGCGGTTCCCGGCTGCCATTGACGGCGGAACTGATCGCCGCTCACCAGAACACCATCTATCAGAACGGTAAGGCGGTCTACCGCTTTGCTGTCGATAAAATGGGCGTTGCCGCAATGGAAGCCGTCGAATTTGTCGGACTGACTGCGGAAGATGTGGATCTGCTTATTCCCCATCAGGCGAATATCCGTATTATTCAATCGGCAGCGAAGCATATGGGCATGCCCATGGAGAAAGTGGTCAGCAATCTGGATCGCTATGGCAATACCAGCGGGGCGACCATTCCTATCGCGCTCTATGAAGCCTGGAAGTCCGGGCGTGTGAAACCGGGGAATATAATTGTCACTGTAGGCTTCGGGGCGGGTCTTTCCTGGGGCGCTAATGTCATCAAATGGGGTACCCTACCTGTATGAGCGCCACTATTTCGGAGAAAAAACTCGTCTTCGTGTTCCCCGGGCAGGGAGCGCAGTCGGTTGGCATGGGCCACGATTTCTATCAACATTCCCCCGCCGCACGTGCAATCTTCGAGACAGTGGACGACGCCTGCGGATTTTCGGTTTCGGCACTTTGCTTCGAGGGACCGGAGGAATCCTTGAAAGAGACCCGAAACACGCAACCCTGCCTGTATGCCACATCCGTCGCGGCGTATGCCGCCTGTATTGAAGCGGGATTGACGCCCGCCGCCACAGCAGGTCACTCGGTGGGCGAATACGCCGCACTGCATGCCGCCGGAGTTTTTGATGTGGCGACCGGAGCGAAGTTGATCAAAGCGCGGGGCGAAGCGATGGCGGATGCCGCACGGTTCCGCACCGGGACGATGGCGGCGGTTCTCGGACTGGACGATGCGATTATCGCTGAAGTCTGTGAGCGGATCAGCGCCGATGTGGATGTGGTCGTGATCGCAAATCGCAACGCGCCCGGTCAGACCGTGATCTCCGGCGAGACATCGGCAGTGGAAGCGGCGGGCGTCAAACTCAAGGAAGCGGGAGCGAAGCGTATCGTACCGCTTTCCGTTTCCGGCGCGTTTCACTCTCCCCTGATGGAACTGGCGGCGATCATGCTACGGGGAACTCTGGACAATGCCGAGTTTTCGGATCCCCGAATCCCTATTGTAGCCAATGTGACGGCGGACTACCAACGTAAGACATCGGATATCCGGTTGAATCTGGCGACACAGGTTGCCGGACCGGTACGCTGGGTGGAAACGATCAAGCTTCTCTATCGCGACGGCTATGACACTTTCGTGGAATGCGGACCGGGAACCGTTCTTGCAGGATTGATCAAGCGTATCGCCCCCGAAGCGAAAACCTACAGCGTCAGCGATATGGCAAGCCTGAATGCGGCAAAGGAAGCGCTGAACGCATGAATGTAAAATACTCGCTGGAAGGCAAGACCGCTCTGGTGACCGGAGCGGGACGAGGTGGGCGCGGCATCGGGCGCGGCATTGCGCTGGCCCTGGCGGAAGCGGGAGTCGATGTCTGTATTACCTCACGCTCCACCCTTGCGGACGCCGAAGCGGTCGCCGAAGCGGTGCGGGAACTGGGGCGCAAGGGGGTTGCGGTGCAATGTGACGTTGCGGATGCCGCCTCTGTCGAGTCTCTGTTTGAACAGGCGCTGGCAGGATTGGGGAAAATAGATATTCTGGTCAACAATGCCGGGATTACGCGGGACGGACTTCTCTTAAGGATGACGGAAGAAGCCTGGGACTCCGTTCTTGACTCCAATCTCAAGGGAGCTTTTCTCTGCACACGCGCCGCCGCCAAAATTATGGTGAAACAACGGAGCGGGCGCATTATCAACATTACTTCGGTGATGGGACAGATTGGAAACCCCGGACAGGCGAATTACTCGGCGTCTAAGGCAGGACTGATTGGTTTTACCCGAACAGTCGCTCGGGAACTGGGCGCCCGCGGAATTACCGTGAACGCTGTCGCGCCAGGGTTCATTGATACGAACATGACCGATGCTTTACCAGAAAATCTCCGTGAAGGCATTCTGGCGAAAATTCCGCTCGGGCGGTTCGGTTCGCCGGAAGATGTCGGTGCGGCGGTCACCTTTCTCGCATCAGAAGCCGCTTCCTATATCACGGGGCAGACTCTCACCGTAGACGGCGGCATGATAGTATAACGAAAACGCAAAATCAATGAGGGCCTATCCATCGGCCCGATCAACCATCAACTATATCATTCAAATTATCAGGAGCGAATGCGGATATGACAACGCTGGAACGGGTTAAAAAAGGTCGTCGTGCAGCAACTGGAAGTTGCCGAGGACGAAGTGACGGACAACGCCTCGTTTGTGGACGATCTGGGCGCGGATTCCCTCGATGTCGTCGAACTGGTCATGGGACTCGAAGAGGAATTCGATATCGAAATTCCCGATGAAGACGCGGAAAAGATCGCTACCGTTGGCGATGCTGTCAAGTATATTAACGATAAAACGACCGCAAGTTAGAGTCATTACGCCATCTCCCTCAGAGATGGCGTAATTCAATAATGTTATGAGTAAGCGCGTAGTTATCACAGGAATCGGCGCGGTGACGCCCGTTGGTAGCGGGAAAAAAGCGTACTGGGAAGGTTTGACCTCCGGCGCTTCCGGCATCGGGCGGATCACTTTGTTCGATACCGAGGGATTCGATGTCAAAATCGGCGGCGAGGTCACCGGGTTCGACCCGGGTGATTACGTTGACCGTAAAGAATCGCGACGTATGGATCGCTTCGCGCAATTCGCTGTCGCGGGCGCGTTGCAAGCGATCGAAGACGCCCGGTTGGAGATCAATGAGCATAACGCCACCCGTGTAGGGGTTCTCATCGGTTCCGGCATCGGCGGTCTGCAATCGCTGGAAGACCAGATTCGCGTTCTGATCGAAAAAGGCCCCAACCGCGTTTCTCCCTTTGTGATTCCGATGATGATCGCCGATATGGCGACGGGGCATGTCTCCATCATCACCGGAGCGAAAGGTCCCGGATCTACGGTAGTCACCGCTTGCGCTACCGGCGCCCATGCACTGGGCGATTCCATGGAAATCCTCCGTCGCGGGGACGCCGATGTCATGATTGCCGGAGGTTCCGAGGCTGCCATTACACCGATTGGCGTCTCTGGCTTCGGCAACATGAAGGCGATGACGAACAAATTCAACGACAATCCCACCGCCGCCTCACGTCCCTTTGAGGCAGGTCGTGATGGTTTCGTCATCGGCGAAGGAGCGGGAGTCATCATTCTGGAAACGCTGGAACATGCCGAAAGTCGCGGGGCGCATATCTATTGCGAACTCGTCGGTTATGGAATGACCAGCGACGCTTACCACATGACTCAACCGGTTCCCGGCGGAGAAGGCGTCGCTCGTGCGATGCGCCTCGCCCTTGAAGACGCGAATGTCGTACCGGAACAGGTTGACTATATCAACGCGCACGGCACCTCGACTCCCCTCAACGACGCTGCTGAGACACAGGCATTGAAACTCGCCTTCGGCGACCATGCTTATAAACTGGCGATTTCTTCCACCAAGAGCATGACCGGTCATCTTCTGGGTGCGGCGGGCGCGATAGAGGCGGCGGCGGTAGCGCTTGCCATTGATACCGAAACCATTCCCCCCACTATCAACTATGAAACTCCTGATCCTGCCTGCGATTTAGACTATACCCCCAACGTCGCCCGCAAAGCAAAAATTACGGTTGCCGCGTCTAACAATTCCGGTTTCGGTGGGCATAACGCCGTCGTCGTTTTCAAGCGATTCGCTTAAAGAGCAAGCGGAGAAATCTACGAGCAGGTACGTATATGATCACTGAAGCCCGGCAGGACTTTCCGACGCAGGTTCAGCGTTACTACCGGACACAGGGCGCAACGCGACAGGCAATCGGTATGGGTTGCGCTACTATCGGAGGAAGCGCCGATACTGAACGACTGCGCCAGTTCCAGCAAACGCTCGATTTCGCTTTTGAAAACGGGATTCGCTATTTTGACACATCCGCGCAGTACGGCGGATCGGAATTCCGCCTCGGAGAGTTTATTAAGCGAATCCCCCGAGAAGAAATCTTTGTCGCCACCAAGGCGCACATTCTGTCGGCGTTTTCCCCTTCCGAAGCGGCGATTTTTCTACGACAGGCGATCCATAACAGTCTGGAACGTCTGAATGTTTCCCATATTGACCTTTTTCAGGTGCACGACGTTGGCTCACTGGACAATGTCTTTGCGCAGGGCGGCGGTCTGGAAGCATTGAAGCAAGCGCAGTCTGAGGGGCTTATCGGATACATTGGATTGGGTGTTCGATCCCATGCGTTGTTGGAACAGGCGGCGCTCAGCGGCGATTTCGATACCATCCTGACGTATATGGACTATACCCCGATCAATACCAGCGCCGCTGACCTGATTCGAGAAGCGGCGAAGCGGGGCGTCGGCGTCATTAATGGGTCACCGCTATCCTTCGGTTTACTGACCGGGACTGATCCTCGCTTACGTCCTTTGCAGGATAGCCATCATGCCTATCTTCTGGATAATGCGACCCGCTTCTATGAACTCTGTCAGGCGAACCAGTGGTCGGTCGTCGCCGCCGCAATGCAATTTCCCTTACGAAATCCGGACATCAGTCTGACCCTTACCGGACCAGGCTCTCCGCAGGAATTAGCGACCACGCTTACCGCAATCGACGCTCCCTTACCCGATTCCGCCTGGACGATTATCGAGCAATTCCTTTTCCAAAACGGTTGAGCGTAACCAGTTTAGCAACAGGAAACATCCTTACTCGAACGCAGGAATAACCACTGGTTCGCCGTCGCGCAGAGCCGACAGGTGGGCGCAGATGCCGGGGGCCGTCCAGTTTGCGGCAGTGACAGCGTCGATGGCAGGCGTCCGCTCTTCGAGGATGCTACGGATGAATTCGTGGGCGAGGTGTGGATGCGAACCGCCATGCGCCCCGTCATGCTCGTAATCCGTGAAGACGCGAATCTCTTCCGGCAGACGATGGGCGTAGTCAGGAACCTCTATCCGCTCGGTCGCCACTGGACGACCGGCGAAAGAAACTGCCGTTTCTCCAAGCGTAAACAGGCAGTGTTTCTCTCCCCAGAGTTGGTTCCACTCAAAACTCCGCTTCGAGCCGTACACGCTGAACGCCTCGACATAGGGTCGCGCCGTTTCGAACCAGGAACGCGTCACTTCAGCGGCGGCATCCGTGTTTTCCAGTCGGAAGATGCCAGTTTCCAGTCGGAAGGGGCTAAATTTGGTCGGTGCCAGTCGCGGCGATAAGCGCCCAGACCCCAGACATGATACCCACTTCGCCCGAGTACCGGTCAACGCCAGCAAAGGCGCGATGGCATGGGTAGCGTAATGCATGGGCGGAACGGTCTTCCAGTAAGCCGGGTAGCCCTCGACATCCTGAAAGTAGGTTCCACGCAGAAAGGTCAGATCGCCCAGTTCGCCCCGGTCAAAGAGGTCTTTCACATACAGATACTCCCGCGAGTAAACGACCGTCTCCATCATCATGTAGTTTTTGCCAGATGCCTTCTGCGCCGCAAGGACCTGATACAGTTCGTCGAGCGCGAACCCCATGCAGACGGCGGACGCGCAATGCTTCCCGGCATTCAGAACGCGTACCGACTGTTCGGCGTGCAACAGGAACGGGGTCAGCAAATGGACAGCGTCGATATCCGGTTGCGCCAGAACCTCGTCCAGATCGGCGTATCGCCGCGTCGCGCCGATGTAATCTCCTGCCTCGTGCAGGCGCGACGCATCCGAATCGCAGACGATCACTTCTGCAACATCGGGATGCCGCGCATAGATCGCCGCAAACGACGCCCCGAACCGCAGTCCGATTACGGCAATCCGTACCTGTTCCGCCATCGCTCGCCCCTCGCTCCTTTTATTGCCGATGATACGAACGGCTTTATAAGCCCCATTGCTTCAGCAAAAAGGCGTAGTCCATCGCCTGTTCGCGCAGGGCGTCATACCGACCCGAGGCGCCGCCATGCCCGGCATCCAGATTCGTATGCAACAGTAACGGAGCGTCGCCCTGTTTGAGCGTGCGCAGTTTCGCCACATACTTGGCGGGTTCCCAGTACATGACCTGCGAGTCATTGAGCGAAGTCTTGATCAGGGTCGCCGGGTAGGGCTTCGCTACCAGATTGGTGTACGGGCAATACGTTTTCATGTAAGCGTACTCCTCTGCGACATTCGGGTTGCCCCATTCCAGATACTCCCCGATAGTCAGCGGCAGGGTAGCGTCCAGCATCGTATTAAGCACATCCACAAAAGGCACATACGATAAAACGGCGCAGAAAAGGTCAGGCCGCATATTGACGACGGCGCCCATGAGCAGACCGCCGGCGCTTCCCCCCGCCATCGCCATTTTTTTCGGTGATGTATATTTTTCTTTGACAAGAAATTCCCCACAGGCGATGAAATCGGTAAAAGTCGTACGTTTCTTTTGCATCTTCCCGGCATCGTGCCACGGTTTGCCGAATTCGCCGCCGCCACGGATATGCGCGATGGCGTAAATCGCTCCCCGATCCAGCAAGCAAAGTCGATTTGCATTGAACCCTGCCGGCATCGAAAGGCCATAGGAGCCATAGCCATAGAGCATCAGCGGCGCGTCGCCGTCCTCCGCCGGTCCTTTTTTATAAATAAGGGAGATGGGAATGAGTGTCCCATCTTCCGCAGGAGCGTGCAGGTACTCGGAGATATATTGCGTCCGGTCGTAGTTCGGAACCGGCGTCTCTTTGAGTAAAACTCGTTCACGCGTCGTCATATTGTAATCAAAAACCGATGACGGCGTGATCAGCGAGGCGTAGCGGAAGCGGAAAACCGTAGTATCGAACTCCCGGTTCGCATCACCTGCCACTGTGTACGTCGGTTCGGGGAAGGTCACATCGTGCGAATCGCCGCTTTCAAAGTCACGGACGCGCAGGCGCGGCAGTCCTCCCTCACGCAGGGTGATTACCAGATGATCAGCGAAGCAGTCATGATCGTCCAGCGTTACGGTCGCTTGATGCGGAAGAATTTCCTTCGCGGTCGCAAAGTCGGGCGCATCCGCCGGCGTCGCAATCAGGCGGTAGTTGGGCGCGTCCTTGTTGGTGCGGATATAGAATGTCCCGGCGCGATGATCCACATAGTACTCATGCTCCGTCTCGCGGGGGCGTATGCAGAACGCCGTCCCGGTCGAGTCATCCGAGCGCAGGGCATGGAACTCCGTGGAAGTCGCTGAGCCGAAGTAAAAAAGCGTGTACGCCTTATCGCGGGTACGCATTACATAGGTGCGATACAGGGCGTCCAGTTCCTCAAAGATCAGGGAGTCATTGGAACCGTCCTTCTCACTCACCGCATGGCGGAAAATCCGGTAGGGTCGCTTCGCTTCGTCTTCCGTGCCATAAAACAGCGTTTTGCCGTCCGAGGACCATTCCAATCCGCCGGTCACTTTTTCGATAAAGTCAGGAAGATGCTCACCGGTCGCCAGATTCTTGATTTTCAGGTTATAAATGCGAAAGCCCGTGACATCCGTCGTATAGGCGAGCAGATTTCCGTCATCAGAGATTTTGTACTGACCGAGGGCAAGGAACTTTTCCCCTTCCGCCATCGCGTTCAAATCCAGCGTAATTTCCTCGGCAGGTTCGGCGCCATCCACTGGCTGAGCGGGTTTCCGACAGTAATAGGGGTACTGCTTGCCCTCCTCGGTGCGTGTGTAGTAGAAAAAGTCGCCGTAGCGGTACGGAACGGACAGATCCGTTTCCTGCAGGTGGGAAAGCATCTCCTCATAGAGATCCGTCTGCAATCGCTCCGTACCTTTCAGAACAGAGGCGGTATAGGCGTTTTCCGCTTCCAGATAGGCGCGAACGGCGGGATTTTCCTTTTCGCGGAGCCAGAAATAATCATCAGGTCGTGTATCGTTATGAATGGTGGTGGGATGCGAAATTTTTTCCGCCACCGGCGGCGTTACGTTGGGGATGTTGTCGGACATAATTTAGCGTAGCCTAAGACGGACGCTGTGTCAACTAAAGAACAGCTCCCTTTATCGAACTTCAGGGCAGGTCTCCAGACCTCACGCGGTTCAGGTAGATCATTATACGGTAATCCTGATCCTGCGGGTAGATAAAACCCAATTTTTCCGACACCTCGTACATTACGCGACGGAAAAGAGCGATAGTGGAAAACAGCGCTTCCCAGTTTTCTTCGATACCGGCGCCGACATAGGTTTTTCCCAGTTCCGCGAGCAGAGTTGGACTGACTCGCTGACACAGTCCCTTTCCGCAATCACGCGACGCCTGTGTCCATTGCGTCTCTATGCCGAAACGCCAGTCCAGCGCTCGCCTCAGACATTCGTATTTCATCACATGGTCCAGACTGAGCTTGGCGGGCAACAGATCGCCACGCCGTAGCGCTTTGGCGACATAGGCGGCATCGTTGAAAAATTCTTCCGCCAGCGCAAGGAATACGCCTTCATCAGGCGGCGTCAGCCGATAAGCGGAGTAGGTCGGGGTCGGCAGGGAATCCGTCAGATGATCCTTATCCAGAAGAACGCGATAGCCATTGTCCAGATCATCCGGCATTCGCTCTTGTTGCGAAAGAAAGGAAAAATACCCACTGTCCACAAAGGCGAAGTCCGCCTTGACGCCATCTTCGTAGTGGGTGACGAACAGGGAACGGGCAAATCCGTCGCGTCGCTCCACAGGATTTCGGAAAACGGTCAGAACCGCGCCAAAATCACTCAGCCATTGATCTTCCTTATAGAAGGCGTCTGCATCCCGGACTGCAAGCAGAACATCATAATCCGAGAACTCATCGATAGGAGCGTTCGGATTGGCGCGAGAACTGTAGAGTAGCATCGCACGAACCGCATCTTGCGCTTCCGCCCATCGGACAAGCCGCTCGACGACCATCGCCTCCCGCGCTTTCAGAGCGTCAGCGCAAGGTACGTTGCGAGAGACAGTTCCATCCGTCACATAGTCTGTTATCATCGTTTCGCTCCTGTAAAGGATACGCGGTAATGAGAGAGCACCTAACAAAACCCTTGTAACGAGGCGCTAAAGAGCCTCGCTCAGAGGCTTCGCCAGACTTCCTCCGGACCGAATTAAGGATGTTTTGTTCGGGTCTCTTATGGACGATGCCCATCTGCGCACTCCAGTTCGCCTTCGACCGTATAACGCGCTCTGCTTCCTGATTAGGAATTTGAATTATGTAGCAGTGGGCTCAGTGATTCCGCTTTCAGGCGCTAATCATTCGTCGGGGGTGAAGGACGGCATGATTAACTCGAATCCGTAAACCTCCTGTAAATCGGAGACAGGGTTATACTCATCTTCCCGCAACCACTCCTGCGCCTGCTGAACCGACGGAAATTCGTGGACTTCATCAAAGACCCTAACGACCGCTTTCCCACCTTCACTGACGCGGAGCAGGGCGAGCGCCAGCGTGTTTTGCTCCCCATGAAACAGGGAGTCATCATACCACCATTCAACGGTTTGCATTGCGTTCCTGAGAAGTTGATTTGCCTGTTTCTGCCCCCCCTAACTCCCCATTAATGTGGGGCAGGGGGGGCAGAAACAGGCTTCCGTAACGGGCCATTGTACAGGAGACAGTAACGCCTATGGAACTCTTGCCCCACGCGCCGCGACCCAGAGTTTGTACCAATCGGTGCGCGATAGTTCTATCTGGCCCGCCGCCGCCATTTCTTTGATATGCTCCGGGTTGTTCGAACCGACAAGCGGGATAATGCCCGACGGATGGCTCAGTAACCATGCTATAGCGAGTTGTGTGGGAGTGGCGCCATTGTAGGCATCGCTCATTTCGCGCAGAGCGGTCAACGTGTTTTCGATATTTTTTTTGTTGCCGTGGTCGTCCGGAACCTGCCGCTTGCCGGAGAGCCAGCCGCCGCCGATCGGCGAATAGGCAAGGGGTGTAATATCCAGTTCGATACACTGGTCGAGAACGCCATCCCCGGCGCTATCGACAGAACCGGGACCGCCCGCCGCGCCTTCATAGATCGGGTCAAGGCGCAACAGCGAAATCGAAATCTGATTCGAGATGATGGGAGCTTTCAGATACTTCTTCAGGGCAAGAGTCTGCTGAGGATAGTAGTTGGAGACGCCGATATATTTGACCAGTCCTTCGTCCACGAGTTTGTCCAGTTCCGCAGCGGTCTCCGCCGGATGAGTCATCGGATCGGGACGGTGCAACTGGTACAGATCGACATAATCTATGCCCATACGATCAAGCGAACCCTGAATGGACTGGCGCACATACGGAGCGGTATGCTCGTAGTAGCCCGAACGGATACCGACTTTCGTGGCGATAAAAATTTTCTCACGACTACCGGGAACCGCCGCCAGACAATCCTTGAAAATGGATTCGCAGGCGGTTCCGCCATAGATATCGGCATGGTCATAGAAGGTAATTCCCGCTTCCAGAGACGCCTCAAAGGCGGCAATCGCCTTTTTCCGATGTTCCTCTCCCACCTCAGCAGGGTTCCATGTCCCGGCAAGCCCCATACAGCCCAGCGCAATCCGCGAGACCGGAATTCCATCCGGTCCAAAGGGTTGCATTGGCATAGCGGCGTCATCACTCATTTTATATTCCTCTTATATTCCTCGATAAAGTCGTTTTCGACTTAGTTCGCGTTCCAGAGCGTTTCGCCCTCCTTTCGGATAGCGGAAAAACCTTACGGCTCACGAGACCAGAATCAGGAAGGGCTTCTCCCGCGCTTCCACAGTCGCTTTACCTTACATCAGAGGCAGAGACGAAAAGATGCCTATGCCACAAGTATGGGGAGTGAACCGGCTACAAAACATCTGATTCGTTGTCAAGAATTTTTCACGACGGGGAATCTCTTCTGTTAATATCGTTTTAAGGATTCGCTCGTGAAGGAACCGCTCGACTTCGCGATACGATGTAACAGCAGGACGGGATTGATGGGACGTTTGACATTTCAAAAATTCGAGAAGGACGCAGAGTCGGCGCTACAACGTGCGGAAGAAGCGGCAGGCAAAGCGCTACATGGCGCTGAAGAGGCGCTACGCTCCTATGCCCGACCGTCGGAACCACGTTGGCCGGCAATAGTGTCCGGTCTGGCAGTCGGCGGTCTTCATTACGCGTTGCCGCCTACGCTGGTCTATCCGGTACCATTACCCTGGCTATTGCCCCTTATAGTTGCGCTCCTGATGATTCCCAATGTCCTGACGCTCCGGTTGGGCAACCATAGACTGAATCAGATTTTTGGCTTTACGACACTGGGGGTATTGACCTTAGCGGAACTCTGGTCGCTGTTTCTTCTGGTAAGCTCGCTGCTTTATGGCTGGCCAGCGAAACTGGCAGGGGATCAACTTCTGCGTTCCGCCGCCGCCCTGTGGTTGACCAATATCGTCGTTTTTGCGCTATGGTACTGGCGGATCGATGCCGGGGGACCGAATATGCGGGATCAGCGGTCATCGCACACACAGGGAGCTTTTCTATTTCCGCAAATGACCCTGGATGCCGACCAAAAAGAAGCGGCGGGCGTCACCTTCTGGTCGCCGATGTTTATGGATTATTTCTTTATCGCCTTTACGCAGAGTACGTCCTTCGCTCCCGCAGACACCGGCGTGATGTCACGGTGGGTGAAATTCCTCGTGATAATCCAGTCGACCATTTCCCTGATCACCGTCGCCGCTGTCGCAGGCAGGGCGATCAATATCCTGCAATAAAAAAGGGAGAGGCGGGAAGTCACAACTTCCCGCCTCTCACGTCCTGAATTTGGCTTTTTACTTTGTTTCCGGTACGAACTTCAGGCTGACCGAATTCATACAGTAGCGAAGCCCGGTCGGCTTGGGCCCGTCGTCAAAGACATGACCCAGGTGACCGCCGCAGCGAGCGCACAAAACTTCATCGCGGGTCATACCATAACTGGTATCAGCCTGATCGGCGATACGGTTTTTGGCGACAGGCTGATAGAAGGAAGGCCAACCGGTGCCGCTTTCGAACTTGGTGTCGGAGACAAAGAGAGGCAGGTCGCACCCTGCACAGAGGTACGTCCCTTTGCGGTGTTCGTTCCAATACTCTCCGGTAAAGGCACGTTCCGTCCCTTTTTTCCGCAGTACATCATAGGCAAGCGGCGATAATTGCTTTCGCCATTCGGCGTCCGTCCGGGTGATTTTTTCTATTTTTTCCGTGTTTTCGACGGTCTGCATTTTCTTTCCAGTCTTTTTCGCGCTGACGTTGGCGTTCTTTGCGGGAGTAGGTGTTGGCTTCGCGGCTTTATCCTGAGCGTTACTGGTCAGGGCGATAGCGAACGCGCCTGCTGCGGCGATTCCTGCAATGAAATAGGCTATTTTCTGTGCCATCTTATCTTCCTTAGCGGGAGCGCTATCGTTCGTCCAGACTGATACTGACTGTTTCGAACCATTTACGCCTCCCTATTATATACGCTTAAAACGAAATTAAAGTCCCGCGTAATAGTCATATCCGCGCTCCGCCCAGTAATCTCTTGGCTTCTGTGGCGCATAGGCGATATGGGTAATCAGTTTGATATTCTTGATTCCGTATTTGTGCGGTATGACCAGACGAAGCGGGGCGCCGTGGTCCGCGTTCAACTGCACGCCATTCATACCGGTAGCCAGTAACGTCTGCGGATGACGGCAGGCGGGCAAGTCCAGACCGACGTAGTACCACGATTCTTCGAAACCTTCCGGTTCCGAACGCATGGCGACATAATTCGTTCCAGGCGGTGGCGGGAATTTCTCCATAAAATCGCGCAGACGCCAGCCCGACCAGTTGACGATAGCGCTCCAACCCTCCACACACTTCAGTTCGGTCGTCGCAGATATTTCCGGGAAATTCAGCGCTTTTAAGTCAGCAAGGGTCAGTGTTCGGGAACCTTCCGGCAAGCCCTCCACTGTTAGTTTCCAGGCGCTCAGGTCCGGCGTTGGCGTTTCGCCGTGGTAGTTATTCCGGGGAGTGACCGCCCGCTCGCGAGGGAATTCGGGAGCCGCGCGATTCTCCGAAAACAACGCCGTCGCGATGGACTCGTTGCGTTCGTGACCTTCGCGTAGCGTCGTTTTAATCCCGTTACCGATGGCGGTAGTTTCAACCGGCGCATATTTATTGAAGGCATAAATACCACCAACGATGCCTGCCGTTACAATTCCCGCCTGAAGAAAAGCGCGGCGCGATAATCGGGCCATCAACGCTTCCGCCTCTTCGCCGGACGCAAGGACTTGCTCCGGTTCACTTATCGCCACTGCGGATCGTTCCGCCGCTATCGGGCGCGCTTCCGGGGAGACAGGAGCGATAACTTCCGGCGCGTTGCTGGCATCGACATCTGTCAAGGCGTCTTTTTGCGCTTCCTCTTCTGGTTCCGTCGCTTCCGGGTTCATATGCCTTTGTTTCCTTCCTCACGTTGCCGGTTACCCGCCGCTTTTTCCATGTTTTCCAGTCGAGACAGAACCTCGTGGGTCATCGCTTTCAATTCTTGAATCTCACGATAGGCGCGGACATTGACTTCATAATCCAGTTCCGCCGTCTTTTCGATCAACGCCTGTTGACGATTCTGGCTGATCAGAACGAATCCGGTGATAAATATCGCTTCCACCGCCAGCAGTATGCTCAGCAAGTTATACGGATAGGCATCGAACTGCCGGACCGTCATCACTATGCCCGCATTCGCGGCAATCCAGAGAAGGAACCAGACCGAATGGACGATAAAGAAATGCGGTCGCCCAATAAATTCCGTAACACTGTCCGCCAGAGCCTCAAAGCGGCTCGTTCCGGCAGCTAACTCCTCCCGAACATAACGGAAAGGGCCGAGAGCTTTATCGCAGTGGGCGCAGAAGACGGACTCCGGCTTATTGGAGCCGCCACATGCCGGACATAAAGGGTCTTCATGTACATGAAGCGTTTCGGAGACACCGTTCTTTACGCTCATGAATGCCCTCCGTTACCGCGAACGAGTTCCTTTCCCGTAATCATGCCACGGAAGTTGTTAAAGCCTGCCCGGATCACCTGCGCGATATGCACAAAAAAGAAGGTCAGCAATAACGCCGTGATGATGAAGTGAACGGTACGCGCCCCCTGATAACCCCCGAAAGGAACCGCCAGAATTGCTAACTGCGCGGGTTTATAGATAGCGATTCCCGTCCAGACCATGAGAAATCCCATAAAGATGACCGAACTATAGGCGATTCGTTGAGCATGATTGTATTTCCCCGGCGGTAACGGAGATTTCCATAGACCGATATCGTGCAGTACGACCTTGAAGGCTTCGACAAACGAATTCTTTTGCGGGGCAAGATCGCGCCATTGCCCCGAATAGAAAATGAAAATGACGTACAGGATGCCGTTAATGGCGAAAATCCATGCCAGATTGAAATGCCATGCCATCCCCTCCGCAAGACGAAAGCCCAGCGGAATGTCCCAGCGCTTCTCTGCGGGAACCGGGTAGGTCGGTTGATCTTTTGCGCTATAGACAGGGGTAACGCCCCACTGGTAGACGGAAATCCGGTTGGGGACTTTGACCGCATACTTTTCGGTCGGATAATTATCATTCGCCCATAAAATCAGGATGCCGCTCCAGATCATGAGGAACAGTATCGGGAAATTAACCCAGTGGAACCAGCGAATTGCCAGGGGGCGCTTTTTCACCAACCGCACTGGCGGAATTATCGATGATTCAGCAGTCATGGGAGCGATGGGCGTCACTTCTCCCTGTCCCAGTGCGGTTGTTGACATAAATTATCCTTTGAGCATGATCGCGCCCCTCGCGGAGGGGAAATGAAAATACTTCGGCTGAGTTCCTGCAGGGTCGGGAGCAGGTTACTCTTTGCGCAGGGCTTCGATTGCGGCTACCACCTGACGGTATTGCCCGCTATTGTCATAATTGAGTTCGCCTACCCAGCGCCCCCGGATTCGCCCCTGTTTGTCGATCAGGATCGTCGTCGGCCAGGCGTCCACTTTATACGCGTTCCAGGAGGCGTAATCGTTATCTGTCAATACGGGGAAAACGATTCCCTTTGTCTGCACGAAACGACGGACATTCTCTATTTTACGTTCTTCCGGAATTTCGGGAGTATGCACGGAAAGAACGCTGACATCGGTTCCCCCATACTTTTTCGCCCAATCGTTCCAGTAAGGAATCGTTCGTTTGCAATTGATGCACTGGTGCGTCCAAAACGCCAGCAGAGTTACTTTACCCTTTTGCGCCGCAATTGTGGTCGGTTGGCTATTGACCCAGGTTCCGCTTGCCAGCGAGGGTGCGGAAGGATAAGGTTCCTTTGCCAGACCTGTCTGCGCCCGAGCTGTCGTCATCGGCGACAGAAACCCTGCTACAACCAGAGAGGTGAATACGACAAATGCCGTCCCGATTTCCGATTTCGCCGTCTTCTTCATTCGACATTCCTCATTCTGCGCCCGCTTGATCCGCTTCCTATCTGCGCTCAGCGGCGTCTTCCTGTCGAATTACAAATGGCAACTTCCTAAAGTTCAGCGATCCGAATTATTGTGCGCCGGTCTTTCGTTCCATTTTCGCATCGATAGCGTCCCATCCCGCTTCCAGTTCGACGCGGCGCTCTTTGTCCAGAGGGTCGGATTTTCCGGGATTTTCCTTCAAGTTGTAGAGACGCGCCCGCAATAGGATCAGTCCATACAGCGCCTTGTCGCAATACGAGCAATCTTTCAGATGAAGGCGTACAAAGCGGCGCACCGGGCCATTGGGCATCGAACCGTCAGCGATGCCATTCAAGTAAGGCTTGATGTGGGGGCATGGCTCATCTTCTGCCTGGTTCCCATGCATCCATTTCGCGAGCCAGTTTCCCATTAGATCAACCTTCTTTCCTGAGCATATTCTTTTAACGCGTTATGTAATGTGTATCGCGCCCGTGAAAGGCGGGATCGTACGGTTCCCACCGGTATATTCAGGCGTTCCGCCGCTTCCTCGTAGGAGAGTTCATCGATATCCACCAGTATCACTGCGGAGCGAAGCGTTTCCGGAAGCGCCTTCAAAGCGCGTTCCAGCGGTTCATCCAGGGTCTCCTCCAGAAGCGCGGAACCGGGAATGTCCGATGAGCGGGCATGCGTTTCTGGAGGGCCCACCTCACCGCCCGCAGTTAGAGTCTCAACATCGATCCCGGCATCCCAGCGCATCATTCGTCTATACCCATTGATGAAATGATTTGTCAAAATACGTAAAAGCCACGCCTGCGGGCTGAACCCCTCCCGGAATTTCCCCAGACGAAACGCCTCATAGCCACGAACCAGCGCTTCCTGCACCAGTTCCTGAGCGCAGTCATTGCCTCCACGGCAGAGTCTCAGAGCGGCGCGGTGCAAGGCTGCCTCACACATTCGCGCTATTTCCGCAAAGCGCTCTCGTTCAGGTTTTTCTCTACTTCCTGCCATTTGGGTCAATGCAATCATTGTATCCTTTTTGCCTCTGAGGCAGAATACAAACGGGAAGGAAGAAAAGTTCGAACCTGAATCCGTTTTGTCCGCAAGAAAGCCAATATCCCCGCAGAATCGCTTTTACCCAGGGGCTTTCCAGCGCGTTTCGGGTATTTTGCGTTACAATAGGTTGTGTTGACGCTACCGTACTTTGTTGAGGAAGAAAAGTCCTGCGCGTATCTGCCAGACCGCGCCTCTCGGACGTTATACGAGTACGCTCCGCATCTGACGCCCGTAGAATACGAAGCGCGAATGAACGCCGGGTGGCGCAAGTTTGGCCCGATGATGTTCCGCCCGGAGTGCCCTTCCTGTCGTGAGTGCCGACCTATCCGGATACCGATCGAGAGTTTCCGGCTAAACCGCAGTCAGATGCGCTGTATCCGCCACAATGAGGATTTGACAGTAAAGTACGCCGCACCCACAGCGGATACGCAACGGATCGAACTTTATAACCGGTATCAGGCAGCGCAGGAAACGCACCGGGGCTGGGAAGAAGCGGGAAAGACATTACAGGAGTACCGAAGTATTTTCCTGAATAACCCAATCCCGATGGGCGAAGTTTCGGTTTGGGACGGAGATGCCTTACTGGCGGTAGCTCTGGCGGATATTACGCCCAACGCCATTTCGGGGGTTTATCATTACCATGACCCGGACAGTCGCGCGCGTGGTCTCGGCACTTTTGTCATGCTGCACTGCCTGGAACTCGCGCTACGCCTGAAAAAGCCCTACGCCTACTTTGGCTACTATGTCCGCGATTGCCCCTCGCTGGTTTACAAGGCAAATTTTCGCCCGTGCGAAATCTGGGATGAAGAAACCCGTTCGTGGCGCGAACTCACCTGACAGTCCACTCTGTCCGTACTGTCAACGCGCCGCTTTTGGATCGGCGGCGGGTTTTGCCGGTTTTGCGGGAGCGGGAACAGGTGAAAGCTTCTTATCAGGAGCAGGGAGCGGATAGAGGCGCTCCTTCGGGATGATTTGCTTGTCCTGACCTTTAAACGACCATAACAGACGCGCCGACGCGCCACCGCCGCTCTGAAAGTAATCCATTTTGATGGGAATACGCTGTCCGGCTTTCAGAGCGATGGTTTCTTTACCAGTATCTTCCGCCTCTCCGCGATTGATCCAGCTATCCACAATCTGCTTCCCGTTGACCCACAGGCGGACGCCGTCATCGGTGCGGGTGTAGAACGTGTAATCCCCCGCAACCGGCGCCTCGACAAAACCTTCCCAGCGGGCGAAGAAGTTCACATTCGTAACGCCTTCACCGACCACGCCGGTAAATGTAAAGTCAATTGTCGGATCAACCCGGGTCAGTGTGGGTTTGCCGGAACCATCGCGATTTGTCCAGTATTTCCCCGTTAGACCAACACCGGACTTCAGAGGGACTTTCGCCAGTTGCGCAGTTCCCATTGCGATTACCGGCGAGGGAGGCGGCGAGTACACACCGTTGGCATCCAGAGTCAACAATAGACTGAGTTTCTCAGCATCATAAATCCGTGTTTTACCATCCATGGATGCGGAGGCGATGCGCTTGCTGTCATTGGACACTGCAACCCCATAGATAGCGGATTCCGCTTCCGCGAACTCGCGCCGTCGCCCACCACCCATTCCCCATACTGCGACTTTAGCATCCGCGCCGCCGGAAACGACAAAACCATCGCTGGGAGCGACCGCAATCGCATATACCGGCCCTTCATGCGCGTCATGTTCGGTTTCCTGATAGCCGCCGCGCGGTTGAACGCCCTGCGCATCCGGCTTTCCGTTCTTATCTTTATAGACGGCAAAGTAGCGCACTTTACCGTCTCCTGTCCCTGCAACAAAGTGTCCCGGCGGACGACGGGCGACCAGACTCCAGATCGGGGAGGCGCACTGGTCGAAATTGACAATAGTACGTCGCGTTCTGGCATCCCAGATCTTGATCATTTTATCTTCGCCACCCGTAGCGAAGATTTCGCCGCCGTTATCGTCTGCAAACTGTGCAGGAACGGCTACCGCCAGACATTTTCCATTGTGTTCAGTCAGCGCTCCGGTCTGTGCCCCGGTTGCGGCATTGGTGAGAAAAACCTTTTCATCGGCGGAGGCGGTCAGTAACGTATCTCCATAAAATGCGACCGATTCGATCTGGTCGCCGTGCTTCGTGAGAGTACGGACAACTTTTCCGCTGGCGACATCGACTATGATAGCAACTCCGCTTTGAGCGGGAATACCGCCGCCAATCGCCAGAAATTTGTTGTCACTGGAGAAACTCACCCCCCGGATACCATCGCCGCCCGGAACCGGCCATTCCGCAATCTTCTTTCCGGTAGCCGTCTCGTACAGGCGCACCCGTTGATACCCGCCAACCGCAAGCCGAGTCCCATCCGGTGAAAAGGCGACACTCCAGACCGGGGAAGCCGCCACACGGCGGGCTTCGGGCACAGGCAACGCTACCGGGCTTGCTAACTTGGCGGCAGGGGGAAGCGGCGCTTTACTTTTCGATGCAGGCGGCGCGGCGTACCCAGGAGCGAGCAGGAACGAGAAGTAAACCGAGAAGCAAACTAAAGCAAGCCGGATTTTCATGTTTCACTGTGGGTCTTTCATCTATTATACCGCTTAGACATTCTCTATTTCGCTTCGTGTCACCGCTTTTACCGCGATAAGGGAGCCGGCTTTCTAAGAACGGATGACGTACTCTTCTGCTATGCCTCCGTTTCCATGACACCCCGAATTACGCCTTTGTGACAGCGTCTCCGAGTTTGACGGTTCCACCTTCGACAATGATAGCCCGTAGCCCGCCGCGTCCTACCATTTGCTTCACCAATCCGGGACGTTCCGTCACTTTTTCCAGATAGGCGCAGGGTTCACAGAACCGTGTCCCTTCACAAAGCGCATCGCCGACATGAAACCGCTTGCCCACCAGATCATTCAGGCGGATTCCCCGTGTCAGGATATTGCGCCGCGTCTCACCCGGCGCAAACCCGAGTTCCTCCGCCACTTCCGCCTCTACCAGAGTCAGTTCATGGTCTTTCACATAATCCGAGAAGGTTCCTTTGAGCGATGCATATCGGTCTCCCTCAATGCCTTTACCAGCAATCAGCGTCGCCGTAGGGATTGCGTACATCGCCCCACCCGCCGTCTCCGCAATATAGATAGATTCAATGATGCCCATAACCGCCACCTCCGCTCCTCGTATATTCTGCAAAGCGAAACCAAATTCAGTCCTGTAAATTTGTCGCCGTAGAAATGTAAATGCGCGATAGAAACTTCCCATCCAGATGGTCGAAGTCTTTATCGGTCGTCACAATTACCGCCCAGGTGACATGGGCGGTCGCCGCGATCCAGAGGTCGTTCTTGCCCATGACAACGCCGCGTAGATGGCTGTACGCGTCCAGTAACGCGTATGCATCAATGACCTGCCGGGTGATGCGCTCCTCAACATTGAAGTATCCGAGCAGGAAATTCATCTGGTCTTGCTTTTCCCTGCCCCACTGGCTTTTTTCGCCGAAGGAACGCAGTTCGCCGTGGGATACGATGCAGACCAACCCCTTCGGTTCGTACATCAACGGGTCGCTGACCGATTTGATTTTGTCCCAGACCGCGTCTCTACGGACACCGTGAATTAAGGCGTTGGTGTCGTACAGATAGACGGTGGGCGGTCGCATAAATCAGTCCAACTCTTCAAGGAGACGAATCACCTCTGCGTCCGTCATGTCGTCTTTAATCGCCCCGACAAAGACATCTTCAAAGGTTTTTCCTTCGGGCAACGCACGAGCGGGCGTAACTCCCTCCCAGAATTTCCGGCGAGATTCTTCGATCTCCTCCGGGGTTCGGTGCATGGCGGCATAGAAGCGCTTTTGCAAGCTAATCGCCGCTTCCTGCTGTTCCCCGGTCATTTCGTTCCAATGGGCGGGACGAGGCGTCACCCATTCGATAGCGTCAGCGGCTTTCTCTATCGTCTCCGTCATTTTTGATTTTCTCCCCTGGTTTTGTTCGTACTTATTGTACCGCCCTCGCGTTGTAAGACCCTTGCGGAAAAGCGAACCGCACTCTCACAGGACGAGGGGACATAATATGAGAGACATTCAATTTTTTTATACAAACCGGCTATGCTACGGGCAGGGACGCGATGTAGTTGATTTGCCCTTCATGATAGGACATATTCCAGTAGGGATAGGCGAGGATTTGCGCTATGGTCATTTTCCCCCAGGGCATAGCAACTTCGATATCCAAATCTTCGGCGGGGACTTCTTCCAGCGCGGAAATGAATGACGCGGTATTTTCGTGCAATAGAGTCCACATCTCAGATTCATTCTGAATCAGTGCATCACGTCGTTGTCCATACGCCGCCCAGTCGAAGCTTGCGGGAAACTGTTTTGTTTTAATCAGTTCGACCGTCATGCCATTCATAATGGCGCACTCCGCAATCATGTCTGCGGCGGTTCTCGCCGATCCGCCCGGGCTGAGATTTCGCTGGTCTTCTGGCAATGCCTTATACACAGCTTCCAGATCGGCGACCGACTTCCGGGTCGCCTGAGCGAGAAAATTTTGCACAGTCATTTATTTTTTCCTTTTTTTATGTATCTTTTTTCAGGACGCGCAACCATTTTCAGCGATATACCATCGGTAGAGGATATCGCTGAAATCTTTAGACGCACGCCAGTGGTTGGTAGGGAGACGCAGGCAATTTCACACGAATCTCATCGCTGGGGCGGATTTCGCCACCGGCGAGGACAATGCCCATCACGCCCGCTTTACGAATCAGATTCCCATCGGCGGCGTGATCCAGTACCGTTTTCATCAGACCCGGTTGGAAAGCGTCCAATTGAGCGCAGGGGTTCCGAAGACCTGTCACCTCGATTATCGCTGTATCGCCGATGGATAACTGCGTTCCGGTCGGCAGACTCAGAAGATCGACACCCTTTGTCGTGATATTTTCCCCCATCACGCCGGGAGCAATATCGAATCCAGCAAGCCGTAGCTGATCCTGGAGTTCTGAATGGATCAAATGCACCTGCCGGAGATTGGGCTGGGTCGGGTCTTTCGCGACGCGTGAGCGATGTTTAACCGTCGTCCCGCAGTGCGCATCACTTTCGACGCCCAGCCCTTCCAGAAGGCGAATTGCGTCCCGGTTCGCCTTCTGGAACGAATGCGTGCCGCTACAACTGACCGCTACCACAATACCATTCACTGTTGTCGCAGTCTTTCGCTATCGGTTATACGATTCCCTGCCGCCCGGCAGTTGGATATTATCGTACAGAGCTCAAGATTCAGATGAAAAGATTTCCCGAAGAGAGTTATCACACCCCCTCCTCGGGCAACGTGACGATTACTTCGCCCGCTGGAAGATCATCGTTCCGCTATCATATTTGAGCATCAGCCAGAGTTCGTCTCCCTGCACTTTGTACGAGGAGACATTCGCCAGGGCCTTCGTAAATTCGCCTTCGATACCACCCGCCGGGATGGCGGCGCGAGTGGAGGCGACCGGCGCGATACTCAGACGCTCTTCAGAAACGACATAGGTCGTGAGAATGCGATTGATATCCGCTCTCCCGGCGACACGACCATCCGGCGTAAACAGGAGCGCATAGGAGCCTCCCTTTTCCGGCTTGATCGTCCTGTCATCGCTGTAGGCGATTCGGGTAAGCGTCCAACTGGAGCGAGTCAACGGGTTGGCGGTCGTGTAATCTCTTTCGAGAGTCAGATAATCTTTCGCTTTACCACTTTCGTCATTGACGATCAGTCGCGCCACGCCATTGGCAGTTTTAGGAAGGACAAGGCTCATCGGCATCGGCGCGCCGTCCAGATCGAATACGCGCACATTACCGGCGGCATCTTCGGGCAAGTCGGTCTTTTCGATCAGTTTGGCTTGCCGGGGAATCGGAGCCATCATGGTGGAGATGGAAGGGTTACCATAAGAGTCCAGCATTACCGCATTGCCATCCAAAATCACATTCACTGCTCCGGACGATACGCTCCCAGAGAGCTTGATGGAGGATACCCGTCCCATTTTCCCGCCCAGAAAAGCGGTCTTGTACGATATCAGGTCACCGGCGTCACCAACGGGAGGGCCGCCTGCGCCAGCGTTGTCGAATGCCAGAGGAATTACCTGCGTGATACGTTCGCTTCCATCCAGCAGAAGCAGACGCCCCGGCTTACTGCGATCATTAGACACGGAAAAACGCAATTTTCCCCCGAGTCCCATATCCGACAGCTTGCCGCCCGCCGGTAAGTCTGTCGGGGTCACATCGAAGACGCGTGGCGGAAACGCCGGACGAGGTTGCCCCGGCGGATTCTTGATCCCTTTTACTTCACGAAGACGGACAGCGACGCTCTGTGGCGCCATCCGCGTGGACATCCAGTTTTTCGAATATCCATCCCAGTTGATCCGATTCGGATCGAGTTGAAGAACGCCGTCCCCCTTCGGATTCACCGAAAGTTGGATTCGATGCCATTGCCCACCGGGGGCAAGAGTATTCAGCGGTCCCGAATCATACGTGGAAATGGATACCGTCGGCGAGGTTGCGGCGGGTTTTGCGGGGGCGCCGCCCGCAGGCGGTTGCGCTTGAACATCCGTCATCAGGTTGGTTACCAGAAGCGTCCCTGCCAGTATGTAGATACTGTTCCATCCGATAGGTCGCTTCATTACTTTTCTTTTGTCTGTCATTTTCAGGCTCCGGAGATCTATCTCAGCGAAAATTTGTCCCGTTAATTGATACCTCTTTTTTCAGACGAAAAGTTCATTCACAGGCGAGGAAGCGTGTAACAGTATCATTGATTCGCCATCACAATAACGCGAGGCGCAATGGTGGATATCGTTCCTCGTTAAGGGAATATTCGGCGATATGTCTCAGGCTGACGGATGGATATGCACAATGCGCCCTGCGACAGTGAGGCGATTTTCCGCCAGCAATTGCAGAGCGTCCATCAGGGCGGCATGTTCGCCGGGGAGGATTCGGGCAGCAAGGCTTTCCGGCGTATCGCCTTCTTCTACCGGAAAAGCGCGTTGCAAGATCACCGGCCCAGTATCATAGTCTTCATCGACAAAGTGAACCGTGCAACCGGAGAGCTTACAACCATACGCAAGAACCGCTTCATGGACATGATGCCCGTACATTCCCTTACCGCCAAAAGCGGGTAGTAAAGCGGGATGAATGTTCAATACACGGTGACGATACGCGGAAACGACCCCGGAGGGCAAGCGGCGCATATAACCCGCCAGCGCGATAGCATCCACGCCCGCTGCTCGTAATTCTGTGAGAAGAGCCTCCGCATACTCCGCCTCATCGGCGAAGGCTTTCGGATCGATGATGGCGGTAGGCAGGTCGGATTCCTGCGCCCACTGGATAGCGGGAGCGTTCCTGCTGGTTCCCACGATGAGGGCGATCCGCGCATTCAGTCGTCCCTCGCCGATAGCGGCATGAATCGCCTTCACATTGGAGCCACGCCCTTTTGTCCCGACGAAAGCGGCAAGTTGCAGTGCGCTCATGACCCGAATGGCTCCGGAGCGGTTGTAGTTGCGGCAGGATTGATGGGCGCAGCATTCGTATCGGTCGTAATGACACGCTGGATATCCGGACCAAAAACCTGCATGAATTCTTGCTGTGCGGCAAGCGCGTCCATGCTATAGGAGTCACTTTCGTTAGAGCGCCAGTTAGTCATCAAACGTACCAGAGTCCATCCATTCTTGTTAGGGATAATCCGCTCCAACGCCATCCATAACTGCTGACGCAGGAAAACGCATTCCGTTTTTGATCCTGAAGCGAAGAAGTAGGAAACGGTCGTGTTGGGCGCCCCCACTTTACCCTCTCGCCCCTCGACTTTACTGCCATCGAAATTCATGGTTTTTGCCAGCGTGTTCTTGCCGCCGTACGCCATGACGGAGGTTCCTTCGTTTTTCAGGATATACCCGCCGGAAGGAAAACACTGGTCAGGGTTATGGTTGAATTCGCGCCGTCCGAATTTTCGATAAACCAGATACAGTTGAACGATTTGCCCCGTTCGGAGGTTAGCATATTCGCGCATGACCATCGAATCAGCTTTGAGTCCTCCGGTCAGTTCTTTATTTTCCGGGTATTCATGCACCATCTTCCATTCCCCAAGAACGGTAGGAACCTGATGCACATCCGCCGACCGGACTTCCGGTTCGGGACGTAATTTAAAATATGCCGTCCCCGCCAGCGCAATCGCCAGCATCGGAAGGACGGCGATATACCGGGCAGGGGGCAAGCGGTCGCCACGCATTGCCAGAAGACCGCCCTTATAAACGCCGTAGACCAGCGCCGAGATGATGCTGATCGCTCCGGCGAAATTCATAAAGATAGATTCGCCGAACCGGGCGTAGATATAACCGCACAGGGCAGTCACTCCCACCACAGCAATAACGCTCCCGATTATCGCCGAGAGACGGGGGTATTTCTCGGTCGCCCACTCCATAAACCTGCCAATGGAGACCAGAATCATGAAGACAAAGATGAACAGGATATACGGCGAATAGTCATGGAACGCCTTGAGACCGAATTCCTTGCTATAGTAGGCAGCCACCAGAATGACCAGAACCAATCGGCAGACATTAGCGGCGAGGGAAATCGGCATCGCCAGCATAAACAGCGCCCACTTCCAACTTAGCGTCAGGCGGGATTTGTAGGCGGTGATCGCATGCAATGCCTTGATCGCCATCAGGGAATGCAACCCGGAACAGGGGTCAGCGATTACCAGACTGACGAAATCGCGCTCGGGATTGGTATGGTCAGTTCCGGGGCGCCAGAATTCCATATTCATGCCGGCGCCGGCAATCTGTATAGAAGTCAATGCCTCGATGATCCGCTTAGTCCCGGCATGCGCCAGTTGACGCAGAGGCTGCGAGACCATCTGATTGAGCGCCCCCGGTATCGGAACCATGAATAGAAGGTAAGCGATAGGGAAGGCAAGTTCCTTGAGCCAGGCGGAACCGGCGAAATACCAGACGGCGCCGGCAAGAAAAATAGGGATCGACAGCGGCGACGGTCCATTGATATCGAAGAAAACTTCGATCAGGTGCATCGCCAGTGCGAAGCCCATTACCCAGAGTCCCTTGGCATTGGAGGAAAGCGGCGTCCCCCGTAGTTTTTCTTTCTTCCCCAGCGCCGCCCAGACTGCAATGGGAATCACCAGCCAACCGTGGGTCGCGGAAGGATCGATCATCCACCGGTTCGCCATAAAGACAAATGTTTGCGCGTAGATTCCGATGAAGAGGGCGATGAACGCTCCGAGCGTAACGCGGGTCAGTCCTGTCTGTTGCAGCGAAGGCCCGGACGGGTTCGGAGTAAGGTCGGGCGTTACGGTTTCTTCGGATGATGGATTGGTCGAATTGGCGTGTGTCAGAGGCGCGGCAGTCACAAGGCTTGTTTCCTAACTTCCCGGCAGTGCGTCTTCCGGGAAGATTATACAGTATGCGATACCGCTTCCGCTTCCGTCACGAAATGCCTCTGACAGCGCTCAGACGCAGACTCAGACGATCTTCATGATCTGGCGGACGCCGCGCAGGGTCTCTTCCGCAGTGGCGCGGGCTTTTTCGGCGGCCCGGGCAAGAATGCGATCCAGTTCTGCCGGATCGTTTTCGTATTCGGCGCGTTTTGTACGTAAGGGTTCCAGAAAAGTGTTGATCACTTCCGTCGTTTCCCGCTTACTCTGGACGCAGCCACGGGTTCCATTACGGCATTCTTCCCATTGCACGTTGTATTCCGCCGGGTCGTACAGTTTTCTCAAGAGGCACACCGCGCAACCTTCAGGGATTCCGGCATCGGTCTTGCGAATTTTCGAGGGGGTTGTGAAGGCGTTCTTGAGGCGTTCCGCTACCTGATCCGGCGTGTCGCTGAGATAGATCGCGTTATGGTACGATTTGCTCATTTTGCGGAGCTTACCGTTCTCATCCGCGTCCAGACCGGGCAGAACGCCGGTTACTTCCGAAATGACTGCATCCGGTTCCGGGAAGTACTCCGTATTGTAAAGGAAATTGAATCGGCGAGCGATAGCGCGGGACAGTTCCAGATGCGCCGCCTGATCTTTCCCAACCGGAACGGCATGGGCGCGATAAATCAGAATATCAGCCGCCTGTAGAACCGGGTATCCCAGCAGACCATAGGAGGCTCCTACCTCACCGCCACCTTCGTAATTTTCCAGATGCTCGCGCTTTTCTTTATAGGTCGGGACTCGTTCTAACCAGCTTACCGGGGTCAGCATTCCGAGCAGGATCGCCAGTTCCGCGTGTTGCGGCACATCCGATTGCCGGAAGATCGCGCATTTTTCCGGATCGAGCCCCGCCGACAGGTAATCCAGCGCTACCTGACGACTCTGATCCGCAATGGACACATCCGTTCCTGCAAGCGTCGTAAAAGCGTGCCAGTCGGCGATAAAACAGTACATCTCGTACTGATCCTGCAGTTGCACCCACGGCTTGAGAGCGCCCTCGTAGTTCCCCAGATGAAGACGTCCGTTGCCAGAAGGTTGCATCCCGGACAGGAGGCGTTTTTTTGCTCCCGACATTACTTCTTGTCTCCTATCGTCGCTGCCGGTTCGCCAGTTTTTTCCTTCTCACGAGCCGGTGACCACACCGGAGAAGAGTTTTCACCCTGCCCCTTTGTCAGATTCTTCGCTTCACCACCCGTCGAAGGTACGACGAAAATATCCTTACCGGAGGTGAACGCTAATTGCTTTCCATCCGCCGAGAACGAAGGATGTGATGCGGTTCCTGGATAGACAGGAGCGGGTTGTTCCCCCTGCGCGGCGGTCGTCGGCAGTACCAGCAGTCCGATTTCGCCGCCCTGTCCGTCCGATATCGGCTTGCTGAAGCTGAGCGCAAAGAGGGAGCCATCAGGAGAAACGGCGAAACCATCGGGTTGCGCGGCGAGCGTCCCTATTTTCTTGATACTCTCGCTTGCGGGGTCAGTGGCGGTCAGGTCATAGACAACAACGCTCGACCCATCATGTGAAGGAGGCGAATATCCGACTCTGGCAAAAACGGTCTCAATAGAGGGTACGACCCCGCCTGCCTTCGCCGTCTTCTCATCGAACGCACCGACCATTTTGGGCAAGGAGTCCCCCTTGACATAAATGGCGAGCAACTTACCGCCCGGCAGGAAATGCGCAAAAATCCGTTGACCGGTTCCCAGTAAGGCACCGGCGTTCTGAGATGTATCGAGCAGGACAAGGGCTTGATTCTCTTCTGACTTGATCACCGCCCCCATTGTGGCGCCTTCAGAGCCAAACGCCTGTACAATCCCGCCAGTAGAAAGCAGACCGGGGTTTTCGCCGTCGCCATAGAGCGCACGCACCATATCCGCTTCGGGGAAAATCAGGTCGCTGTCTTTGTTTTCCGGGTTTGTGGCGGTCAGGCGTCCGGCGGCGAGATAGAAAATCCGTCGCTCCGGTCCGAAGAACGGCGCCGCCTTACTGGAACTGGTATTGGTCAGCGGCAGGATACGCGCACCGGGACGCGCATCCATGTAGAAAATCTGGCTGGTCTGACCGGTGCGCCCGGAGGATGTAAAAGCGATTTCGCTTCCGTTTTTCGCCCAGGCGGGTTCGCTGTCCTGCGCCGCTTCCTGTGTGAGAGCGACGGTGTCCGAACCGTCGGCGCCGTTCATCATCCACAGGTTCGGATGCCCGCTGCGCGTGGAAATGAACGCGATTTTACCTGCTGTTGAGGGGATTCCCTGTCCCGGCAGAGGCATTCCTGCACGAAGCCAGTACGAAAGACCGCCCGCTGTCGCTACTGCGACCAGCAAAAGCAGAAGTCTACGAAGGGTAAAAAATCCAGGACGCATAAAATTAAGGCCGTACTTTCTGCCTTCGCAGGATAGCACAGCGTATTGCCAGTGTCAAGGCGAAGGCGTACAGGCGGAAGGCAACCCGCTCCCGCTGTACGCCGTTCGACTGTATTGTTGATCTTAACGCGCCATCGGCAGAGCGACTCGAGGATGTTGTGGCAGGATTTCGGCGGAGTCGTCCCGGTGGATTTCATTATAGTGCGCATCGCGCTCTACCGGATCGCGCCCCGCTTCCAGAATCATACCTACAAGCTGGCGTTGGGAGAGATTCTGCTCGGTATTCTCCTCGTCGATCTCATGGGTGATCTGATACTCCACGATGGTACCGTCGATATCGTCCGCGCCATACCACTGCGCCGCCTGAGCGACAGCGGGAGTAATCATCATCCAGAAAGACTTGATATGCGGGAAGTTGTCCAGCATCAAGCGACCGATGGCGATCGCCTTCAAATCCAGGATGCCCGTCGTCTGCGGGATATGAGATATCTTGGTTCCTTTGGAGGAGAAGGAAAGCGGGATAAAGGTCAGGAAGCCGTTGGTTTCATCCTGCGCCTCCCGCAGTTTCATGACATGGATGACCCGCTCTTCCAGCGTTTCGATATGCCCATAGAGCATGGTCGCATTGGTGGGCAGACCGACACGATGCGCCGTCTTTGCGGTTTCCAGCCATTCCGCCGCTGTTTCCTTTTTCGCGAACAAAATGTCATGCACACGGTCGGTCAGAATTTCCGCTCCGCCGCCGGGAAGGGAAGAAAGTCCGTGCGCCTTCAGTTCGAGCAAAACCTCTGCCATCGGCTTCTTCGCCAGTTTCTGGATTTGCAAAAGTTCGACCATCGTGAACGCCTTGATATGGGCTTCCGGACGAGTCGCCTTGACCGTATCGAGCAATTCCAGATAGTACGAATAGGAAAGTTTGGGATTGATGCCCGCGACCATATGAATCTCGGTCACGGGAATATGCCGGGTGAGTTCCAGCTTGCGCCGCACATCTTCCGTAGACATCGTGTACGGATCGGGGCCATTCTTCTGAGCGTAGAAGGAGCAAAACTTGCATCCCTTATTGCACAGGTTTGTGTAGTTAATGTGCTGATTGCGGACGTAGTAGGTTTTGTTGCCATGCCGCGCCTCGCGGGCGAGATTTGCCAGCGCTCCCAGCGCATTCAAATCGTCGGACTGCCAGAGGCGGAGTCCTTCGGCGAACGAAAGGCGCTTGCCTTCCATGACCTTGTCGTAAATATCGGAAAGCGGCCCGTTTTGCAGATACCGATGCGCGATGGTCGGATGCATAAAAGAAAACCCCGCCTGTCTAAGCGTACTACGCGATCTGAATCGTTATGTAAAGTGGATCACAAAACGCCGGATCGTCGAGAGAATCGCCGACCGACTTTGTGAAGTCATTCACAATGTATCTCCGCCCGAATCGTTTGTCAAGCGGCCGCTACAGCCGCGCTATTTTGCCTTGCGCCTGTCGTGGAGAGACGATTCATAGACAGCGATACGATTGTACAGAACATCGGGCGCAACCGTCATTTCGTCGGACGGAATATGTACTTCACGTACGGACAATTTTGTCTTCAGCGACGGTATTTCCGGCACATTTTTCGTCAATCGTATGACAATGCCCTTCTTGTCCGCCTCGATATCGGCGATGTCTTCCCAGCGAAGACAATCGATATCAAAAAAGCAGGAATGAACGCTTATTCCCTCTGGCGTGAGATCGATAAGCGGTCGGGTCAATTGAGCAATTCTGCGGACTGTCCTCTGATGATTAATGATTTTCGTAATTACCTGATAGGAATACACTGCAGGCAGAAAGAAATACATCATCATAAAGAAACCATTGAAAGAATCAAGTGGAGAGTGGTAGTGAAAAAGGTCCCAAATATCCCAATAAAAGGGAGCCCCAAAAATAAAGGGAGCCCCAAAAAATACCATGAGAATATCGCTCAGTAAGCTCCAACCAAATAATTCCCTACGTTCCCGTCGCAACATTCCAGTTCTGTTTGCGGCGATAGTAATGGAGCTTTCCTGCGAGGTCATGCGACGGCGAGCCTCAAGTTCCAGTTCCTCGCCGATGTCGATACTTTCGACTGTGGCGCCGCCTTCCTGCGGGATCGCGGTAACGGAATGGGCGATACTCCTGGTAGGCGGAGCGGATTCGGTGGCGACAACCGCCGGTCTTTCCGTGGTTTTCTCCTGAACCTCTTCGGGCAGGACGCGCCACCACGGCAGGACGTTTTGAGTCGTCGTATCAGACCTATTTTCGTGTTCGCGTTTTAGCATGAATCCTGTGGAGATTATGCCGGGAAACAGGAGGAGTGTCAAGAAGGCGATGTTCCTGAACAACGGATTAACTACCCCTCTGATTTATAGCTTTTTATGCATTTTTATAGCTTTTTATGTATTGACGATTGTTGTTTCTCGGCTTTACGCTTGCACCGCTAATTGTGCCAATCGCACACCAGCAAGGATCGCTCCCAGACATCGGTCACACGCCCCTTCTACGGACGCACAACTCGTCTATTTCTAACACCCTCGCCAAAGCAAGTCGCAAGCAAGACGGCCTTTTCCTAAATACATTTATATTTTTCATCAGAAATCATAAATGCATACTGATTTCACCCCTTTTGTATCTTGTATTCCCCCGGTCGCTGTAAAAGATTTGCCGTAGGAGGACAGGGAGAAATTCAGGCATCCGGACGTATTCGTGTAATATGTGGAATTAAGAGGTCTTTAGGGTGGAACCGATGGAAAAAATCTGGCGGGAAAATGAAGTAGGGGAACCGAAAACGGATTCTGTATAGTACAATACGTATTACCGCTGATCTGCCATGCCCCTATCTTGGTCGGCATGATGAAGGGAGAAGCCATGTCCTTAGCCATTGACGATTCGACGAAGAAGAAAATTGACGACTGGATTCAGAAATCCGGGCGCAATCAATTCGGCGACCCCGCCGATACGGTCTATGCAGGTGGAAATCCGCTATTTGATGAGCGGAACCCGAAAATGAAAGATCGCTATGAGTACATTCTCGAAAAGCATCCGGAATTGAAGGGAATCAAGTAATCTTCAGGGTTTCTGTTCGCCGCGTCGGCGCGAAGCCTGCGAAAAGGCTCACCTTTTCGCCTTAAGCCATTGCAGTATCGTAAGGAAAGGCATTTCAATGCGCCCCTTAAGCGTAATCAAAAACGTCCGAAGTCCACTGTCTCTTATCGCAGCAGGTAGCGTCATCGCCGCCCTCAGCGCGAGCGCGTTACCTCTGATCCATATCTGGCAGATGCCGAGCGGCCCACGCGCCGAGGACACGGTGCAACTTTTACAGACCGGTCAGGGAAACTTTCCTATCGTTGTTGATCTGAAAGATGGGATCAGCGATAGTAAGATCAAGAATCTGAGCGAAAAGTACGGCATTACCCTGCGCCCCAACTCCGATGAGGCGAAAGATGATGGCCTCATGGTAGCGACCGTTCCCGCAAACACTGATGTTTCAAGCCTGTTATCACGTCTGAAACACGACCCGGATGTCGAGGCGGCGGAACCGGAACTGGTCTACAGCATTCCGGAAGATCCGCTGTCCAATAACGGCGCTTCGCAAGTAGAGATGCCGGTTGTCGACGCGGAAATTCGACAGGAGTCGATTAATAACACAGCCAGCATCCATGTCGAAGTGTTGACTGTACAGGGCGAAACGCTCATTCGGCGTACCGTGGTCAATTCGCTTGAAAATAACGGCATTGAGATGACGCAACAGGTCGAAACTGCGCCGGTCACTCTGGAAGTGAACGAAGGCAGTGGCGTAACGCCGGGATGCACCGTTTCGGAAGCCCCCGAAGTGCCGACTAATGTTTCTACTGCCATCAACTACCAGTACGCTAATATCATGGACTCGGAGGCTCCGCGCAACCCGGCGGCGCTCAACGAGGATGCTCCCCTGTTCGCTACGAAGCCGAACGATCCACGCTATAACGAGCAGTGGAACTTCCAGATGATCGGTATGGAATCCGCCTGGAAGCGAACGCAGGGCAAGGATGTCGTGGTTGCGGTCATCGATACCGGTGTCGCTGGCGGCGAAGTCAAAAAAGGCAAACCCTGTCGTGACTTCGGTCAAACGACCTTTGTGAAGGGGTATGACTTCGTAAACAAATCGGCGGACGCCTTCGATGATCACGGTCATGGCACCCATGTCGCCGGAACGATTGCCGAATCCACCGACAACAATGAGGGCGTGGCGGGCATCGCATTCAAAGCGAAGATCATGCCGCTGAAAGTCCTTTCCGCTTCCGGTTCGGGCAGCAGCGCCGATATCGCCGATGCGATCCGCTTCGCAGCGGACAATGGCGCGAACGTCATCAACATGAGCCTCGGTTCGGCGTTCCCGTCCGATGTGATCCATAAGGCGGTCAAGTACGCTCGCAAAAAGGGCGTCGTCATTGTCTGCGCGGCGGGCAACTCGTTCGGGGGCAAAGTCGGTTATCCGGCGGCGTATCCAGAATGTATTGCGGTTTCGGCGGTCGGACCTAATGGTAATATCGCCAAGTACTCGTCCTATGGCAAGGAAGTCGCAATTTCCGCTCCGGGCGGAGACATGGTCGACAGCGGTAACCCGGCGGACGGCATTCTGCAGAACACCAACTTCCCGGAATCGCAGGGCGGCAAGGGTGACGATTACTATGCTTTCCAGGGTACGTCCATGGCGTCTCCGCATGTAGCGGGCGTCGCGGCGCTTCTGGTCTCGCAGGGTATCAATGATCCGGCGCAGATTCGGGAGATTCTGGAGCAGACCGCGCAACCCAAGAGCGACAAGACCAAATACGGCGCGGGCATCCTCTCCGCCGTTCAGGCGACGGCTAAGGCGGAAGCCCTCGGTTCCGTCAAACTGCGACACCTGTTGCTGGTCGGTCTCGGGTTCCTTCTGTTCAGCGTTGGTCCTCGCCGCAACTGGCGACTGCGCATGGCGATGTTCGGTGCTCTGACCGCAGGCTTCTTTGGACCAGACCTCGCTTCCCGCATCTTCGGATGGGATACGGCATGGAACCTGTTAACGTTCTCCGCGCTCCCGGCGCTGGCGCTCTACGCCATTCTGCCCAAGGGTCCCGGAGTCAAGGTAGCAGGTATGATAGGCTTGGGTCTGGCAGTCAACCTGTGGGCGAACTGGCATAACGGCACCATTCCATTCTCCGCCGCCGCCTTCGGTGACGCCGCTCTGCCGTGGACGATGACCAATATGGTCGCCGCTCTGGGCGTCGGCGCTATCGCCGCTCTGAAAGCTTATCGCGCCACGCGTTAGGTAATTCTAAGTCGGAAAGGAGGCCATCATGGGAACACATTCCCGCGATGGCCTTTTTATTTTATGAACCTACATCTCCGCCCCCTGCAACGTGATGATATTCTGGAAATCGTCGCCGCTTTCGCGGCGATTGGCTGGAACGGCAAAACAGAAGCGCAATATGAACGCTACGCTACGGAACAGGAGCAAGGGCGACGGTTGACTCTGGTTGCATTCCTTGAGGGACGCTTTGCGGGCTATGTAAATATTGTGTGGGAGCCCGATTATGCGCCTTTCCGCAAAGCGGGCATTCCGGAGATTCAGGACTTCAATGTGCTACCGGAATATCAACGGCGCGGAATCGGTTCCGCTTTGATGGATGAGGCGGAGCGGATCGCCGGGGAACGTTCCCCGGAGGTGGGTATCGGCGTCGGCATGACGGCGGATTATGGAAGCGCTCAACGCATGTACGCCAAACGCGGATATATACCGGATGGTCGCGGGTTAACCTCGGACGACCGCTTCTTGAGGTGGGGCGATATGGTCTGTGTAGATGACGGGCTTATTCTCTGGTTTACGAAGCGACTCGGTTAATCGCTCAAACAATGAGCCACGAACGCTCTTTTGGTTCAAAATCGGCGGGTTCGCCTCACATATTCTTTGCTTTTGCCTGATTTGCGCTACAATCCCTATTGATGAACTACGAAGAATCCGTACAGTACATGTCCGGACTGTTACAGTTTGGGATTCGGTTGGATCGCGAACGATTTATTGCGCTCCTCGAGCGTCTGGGTAATCCGCAGAATCGCTTCGGTTGTATCCATATTGCTGGAACCAACGGCAAGGGTTCCACCACCACCTTTATCGCTGCAATCCTGCGTTCCGCAGGTTACCGGGTAGGAACCTACCTCTCTCCCTATGTCTTCGATATGCGCGAGCGTATCCAGATAAACGGGACTATGATCCCCCGCGAAGAATTCGCCCGGTGGGTCACGCTCCTTCGTCCCCATATCGAAGCGCTCGCCGCTACTGAGTTAGGGCAGACGACGGAATTCGAACTGAAAACGGCGGTCGCGTTCGCCTATTTTGCGGAAAGTGCGGTCGATTTCGCGGCGGTTGAGGTAGGTATCGGCGGTAGGTTGGATGCAACCAACGTTATTCCGCCGCCGCTCTGCGCCGTGATAACCAGTATCGGTTGGGATCATATGCACCTGCTCGGAGATACGCTGGGGAAAATCGCCTTCGAAAAAGCGGGAATCTTGAAAACGGGCTCAATTGCAGTCACAGCGGTGCCTCCCGGGGAGGCGAAAGAGGTGATTGAACGAGTCGCTCAGGAAAAAAGCGTCCCTCTGTATACCGTCGCCCCGGAAGATCAGCATCAAGATCCCCGGAGATTGATCTCTTATCAGCGTGATGCCAGCGGCAGTCTGACATTACGTTTGCCCTCAGGAACTCTGAAAGATGTTCACCCGTCGTTGCGGGGAACATATCAGGCGGGAAACGCCGCGACAGCGGTAGCGGCGGTCGAGATACTACGGACGATGCGGGGCGTCACGATTTCCGATACGGCGATTCGGGAAGGGTTAGGAAACGCCTTTATTCCGGGGCGTTTTCAAATGGTTCGCGATGGCCGACCGACCGGCGGCGCGACATTACTGCTGGATGGAGCGCACAATGTGGAGGGAGCGGAAACGCTGGCGATAGCATTACGCGCCGAATTTGGCGAGGATCAGAAATACACTCTCATTACCGGAGCGAAACAGGGTCATGCGCCGGGACCATTTTTAGAAATTCTGGCGCCATTGATCAATAAGGTAATCGCGACACGCCCTTCCTTCCGACCGGTGGACATAACGGAAGTGGTCACGGCGGCGGAGCGCTTGAACCTCCCGGTATCCATCGTTGAACCTGCAACGTCAGCGATTCTGGAGACATGGAGACAGGCGAAATCAGGCGAAGTGGTGGTGGTAACGGGCTCTCTGTATCTGGTGGGCGAAACGCCGGAAGAATTGCGAAATTAGAGGGAATCAGCAAGGAAGCTAAGACAAAAGAAAGGCGGCGAGGTACTTGTCCTCGCCGCTCCCACTACAGCACGTGGAGAGAAAAGGAGATCACGTCTATTCAGACAAGCCCTATACGTAAAGTGTTCCATGAACTTTTCGTTTCCCCTCGAATTTCTCCGGATAAATTCCACCTCTGAGCTTCTTATGACGTTGAGGAATCCGGCGGAATGAGAGAAAATAGCCCGATTTCTTTTGGAATGCCGTCCCAGGGAACCGTCACAGCCTCCATAGCGATAAGCCATCCTTCCACTTCACGCAGCGCCATAAAATCGAATGCCTGCGGGCGCAACGGATCCGCCAGCAATATCCGTCCCTGCGGCGCGAGAAGCTTCGGTAACAATGCGCTCAGCGTCAGGTGAAGGGATCGCTCATACAATACATCCGAACCGATAACCAGATCAAACGCGCCCAACAAATCCGCAGGGAATTCACGCCAATCGCCCGGACGAACCTGAATATCGCAGATTCCGTTGATTGTCGCGTTATGCTGACACAGCGTCAGGGCATCCACCTGATAGTCGGTCTGAGTCACAAGAGCGCCGAGCGATTGCGCTACCAACCCCGCCAGTCCCACACCCGCACCAATCTCTAAAACGCGCTTTCCACGCACAGAATCCGGTTGTCGTGCGAGACGCTTCGCCAGACCAACCGCCGATGCCCAGAGCGACAGACCATACGGGAAATTTTGCAGATCCTCATCCGTTTTGGTCGCCGCAAGCAGAGCGCTATGGTCTTTGACTTCGGTAATCCGCCATTCTGCGCCGGCGATGATGCAACGGGTCTCGGTCAGGGGATAGCGGTCAAGCCGTTTGATTAACTCGGATTTCAAGGGCGTCAATTCGACATATCTCCGGTTTCGAACAGGCGTTTCCTTTAACGGAGCGCCCCTTTTGCGGCAACCTCACCCAGATAAACGGCAATAAACCCCGCAATCAGCGAACCGAGCGCATTCAGGAACGCGCGACCGATATTGCCTGATTGCGTCAGGGCAAGCGTTTCATATTCAAAAGTCGAGAAGGTGGTATAAGCGCCCAGAAACCCAACCGCCAGCAATAGACGCAAGTTCTGCATTTCCGCCGATGGCGCCCTCGCCATCAGAAACATAATCAAGAATCCCAGTAGAAACGACCCGCTGATATTGATCAGGAATGTCGCCCAGGGAAAAGCGTTGCCAAATCGCTGCACCGCCCACATACCGAACCAGTATCGGGCGTTCGCCCCGACGAACCCACCTGCTCCGACAATCAAAATCTTCTGTAGGGCTTCTCTCAACTTTACGTTTATTCCATCGTTACCGATTTAGCAAGATTACGGGACTGGGCATTCGAGTCATCCGGGTTCTCACTCCCCGAACGCATCGGTCCAATCACAAAACTGTATCGTTTCTCCTCATCCACTTCCGTCATCGTCAGAGACTCACCTTCTTTTTGTCAGGTGGTTAATGTTTCCAGACGGTCTACCAGTTCCGCAAGAAGGGCGAAGGTCTGTTCGACCGGTTCCGGAGTGGTCATGTCGATTCCAGCGATTTGCAGCGTCTCGACCGGGTAGACAGAATTGCCGACGGTCAGGGCTTGCAGGTACGATTCGACTGCGCCCGGAACGCCGTCCAGAACGCGCCGTGCGATAGCGTGGGCGGCGGAAATTCCTGTCGCATAGTTGAACACATAGTAGTTCATATACAGGTGCGGGAATGTAGCCCAGGTGATTCCTTCACGTTCCCGCTCGGTGGTCATTTCCGGCCCGTAGGCTTCGGCGAAGAGGTCGGCGCAAAGGGAAATCATATCGGCGGCGGTCGGCGTCTTGCCCTGTTCGACACGGGTATGCATTTCCAGTTCAAACCGGGCGAGAGTGGGCATGATGAAGAAGTAGCGATGGAAGTTGCTCATCGCTTCCTCAATCAGCGAAATCTGGAAGTCCCTGTCTGGATTGGTCTGGAACAGATGCGCCCGCACCAGCGCCTGATTGAAGTTGGAAGCCGTTTCCGCGACGAACATCGAATAGTTGGCGTAAATCGTCGGTTGCGTTCCTCGCGTTTTATAGGAGTGCATGGAGTGACCCAGTTCGTGCGCCAGCGTACTCATGCTTTCGAGGTCATCACTGTAACTCATCATGATGAAGGGATGTGTCCCCTTCGCCCCGGATGAAAACGCGCCCTGCGCTTTGCCCTGATTCGGATAGACATCTACCCAGCGGTGTTCGCCACAGCCGCACCGCAGGACGGAGACATACTCCTCGCCCAACGGAGCCATGCCCTCGGCGATCCATTCCACTGCCTGCGTGTAAGGGACTTTCGGCTTTTTGTCGGTCAGCGGCGCCCATATATCATACGGGTGCAGATGCTCAACGCCAAGCGCTTTCCGACGAACGCCCCAGTACTTGTGCCAGGTCGGAAGATTCTTCTGGAAGGTGTTGATCAGGGCGTCATAGACGGCGCGAGGGACATTATTACGGAATAGCGATGCTTCGAGCGCGGTGGGGTAGTTTCGCGCCCGCGCCAGAAAGACATCGGCTTTGTAGGACGCCGCCAGATTCGCCGCCAGGACATTCTTGTGCGCCAGATATTCGCCGGTATAGGATTCATAGGCAGTTCGTCGCAGTTCGCGATCTGCGCTATGCTTGGTGGACTCCATCGTACTCTGCGCGATAACGAAATCATCGTCCGATTCCATTTTTGCGGCGGGAAACTCCATATCACTGTCGGTCAACTGCCCGTAGATGCCGGAGATCGCGCCGAGCGGTTCGGACGCCATGCCCAGAATCGCCTCAACCTCGGCGGAACGGACATGCTGCTGTAATCGGAAAAGATTGTCCGCATATTGCTTCAAATAGGAAAGACGCGGTTCTTGCGCGATCCATGAATCAACCTTTTCCTGACCTAAAGCGATCAATTCGGGATCAAGGAACGCGCCGGCGGAGAGCAATCGTCCGGCGACGCTCATCGCTCGACCGCGCATCGCCAGCGCCGCCGCATCACCGGTATCGACGCTGGACGCCATTCCGGCATAGACCCGAATCTTACCGAACTGCGACAGAAGCTCCTGCCATGTATCAACGGCATCTGCCAGCACGTTCGCGCCTTCGCCCAACTGCCCTTTGAACGCTTCAATCTTCGGGATATCGGCGAGCAATTTCTCTACCGCCGTCTCCCATCGTTCGCGTGATTCAAAGACACTGGTCGCATTCCACTGATACGCCTCAGCGATATCTGTACGGGCGGGAAGAGTCGTTTTCGTTTCCATAAAGGTATTTCTCACAATCCGATTTTCGGAAGCAGTGGTATAGGGCAATTATAACGCAAAACCTCTAAATTACGGTGCATTTCATCGCGGTACACTATTCAAAATGACAGAACTTGCGAACAGATTGGACTCGAACGGATTCGCAGTAATTCCCGGTCCCTTTGATGAAAAGATACTGGACGCCCTTGCGAATTCGATTCGTACAGCCCGTACAGATTCCCCTTCGCTTCGGAATCGGCAACGGGGAGGCGGATTGTTCGCGATGCGAAATATACTGGAGATTCCGACAGTCGCGGAAATCGCAGTATCGCCGCTTCTGTGCAGATTGATTGACGAACTACTGGGCGCGAATTCCTTTCCGGTACGCGGCATTTTCTTCGACAAACCGCCGGGCGCGAATTGGCTGGTTCCCTGGCATCAAGACCTCATGATTCCGACACGGGAAAAGCGCGAGGATGCGATAGGATATCGTGCATGGTCACGGAAGGACGGCGTCTGGCATACCCTGCCTCCTATCGAAGTGTTGGAACGAATGCTGACCGTCCGAATCCATCTTGACGACTGCGATGCGGACAACGGGGCGCTTCAGGTAATCCCCGGTTCTCATGCACACGGGCGGTTAACGGATACCGAAACGGATCGATGGCGACAGTCCCATTCTCCCGTCACCGTATGCGCGACACGGGGCGATATTCTGCTGATGCGCCCTTTGCTTTTGCATGCCTCCTCCGCCTCACACGAGGCTGATACCCGTCAACGCCGCATCGTCCACCTGGAATACGCCGCGCACCCTTTGCCGGAAGGAGTCCAATGGGCGACCAAATCATCGCTAATAACTTCAATATTACCGGATTCGCAGGTATAATTTGGTCATGCCTGCCAATCATATCAAAGACGATGGACGCGATTTATCGTTCGCCCCTACACATAATCCGAACCCCAAAATCCTGACGCCGGATCAGATCGACTATTATAACCGTGAGGGCTACATTATGCCCCTCGAACTGTTCGACAAATCGGAAGCGGACCGATGGCGGGCGTATTTCGACCATCTCCTGGACGAAATGAGCCGCCTTAAAGACGGTCGGGACGGGAATTACGCCATCAACGGATACCACATTTGTTGCGAGGGCATCTACGACCTGATTACGCATCCGAAGATTCTGGATTATGTCGAGGATATTCTGGGGCCGGATTTTGTCGTGTGGGGAAGTCACTTCTTTTGCAAGCAACCGCATGACATCAAGCGCGTCCCCTGGCATCAGGATGCCTCCTACTGGCCTTTTACCCCTTCCCGCACCGTGACTGTCTGGCTGGCGATTGACGATGCGGATCAGGAAAACTCCGCAATGAAGTTCATTCCGCAGACGCATAATGTCGGGCACATCGAATGGAAGCCCGCCGGGGAAAATACGGTTTTAGGACAGTCCATCGAGGAAATCAGCGCCTATCCCGCCCCGGTTTACGATGTTTTGAAGGCGGGGCAGATCAGTCTGCATGCGGATATGCTGGTTCACGGATCAGACCCGAATCTGTCAGACCGACGCCGTTGCGGCCTGACCGCCCGGTACTGCCCGACTTCCGTCCGCTCAATCAATGACGCCTGGACGAAACAATCCATACTCTGTCGGGGAACAGACCCGGATGGCTACTGGGGCAATATTCCACGTCCGAACGGAGATAACCTTTCCCCGGATATGAAGCCGAAGTCTATCGGCGCGAATTGAGTAGGCGAGCGCCGACATATCTTCGTGCGCCTGCCTGACCGGAAGAACTTTCACGGCAGGCAGACTCACGGAGACATTCGGGGTCAGTGGTGAGCGGCGGCGACAATAGCGGCGAAGTCCGCCGCCTTGAGGCTCGCGCCACCGATCAGGCCGCCATCGATATTCGGATAGGACAGAAGGTCAGCAGCATTGTCCGGCTTCATGGAACCGCCGTATTGAATACGAACGGCCTCCGCCACTTCCGGCGAATACAGAGCATGGATCGTCGAGCGAATGACGCCGCAAATACGATCCGCCTCTTCTCCGCTACACGTTTTACCCGTGCCAATCGCCCACACCGGTTCGTAAGCGAATACCAGACCGGCAACCTGTTCAGCGGAGACGCGTGTCAGAGACTCTTCGACCTGTAAACGCACTACCGCTTCAGCGCTTCCGGATTCTCGTTCCGTCAGAGTTTCTCCCACACAAACGACCGGAATAAGGCCAGCATCAAGCGCCGCATGGATTTTTCGGTTGACGACGGCATCGGTATCGCCGAAGTGGCGTAGAATCGCTTCATTGAAGTCCGGTTCCGGAACGCCGAACCGTCCACGCGTCTCGGAATGCCCGACCAGTACATAGGTTACGCCAGCATCCGCCAGAAACGGAGCGGAAATTCGTCCGGTGTAGGCTCCGGCGGACTTCCAGAATACATCCTGCGCTCCGAGCGCAATACGTGATGCTCCGCCAAGAGCGGCATTCACCGTATGCAGGACTGTAAAAGGAACGCAAATCGCGATGTCTACCGCAGCGACACCATCCGTTTGCGGTAGCGCTTTCAGTAAATCACTGACGAGTGACTCCGCTTCCGCCACCGTTCCTTTGTTCATCTTCCAATTGCCCGCAATCAGGGGCTTTCGCGCCATATTATTACCATCCTCCCTGCTCCGCTTGAGCATCTTATACTGTCAGGAGCTTATACTGTCAGGAGCGTGACCGGGAAATCTTATCAGATGCTTCCCGGTTACACTTCCTGCTTCTCAAGCGCTTTCAATTACTTTATTGACGGTGCGCTCAGCGAGACGCATCAATTCATTGTTGCCATAACGCATTTTGGCAAGACCAAGCGCATCTTTGGCAATCTTCCCAAAGGTATCGCCCCATTTTTCACGCGGCGTATTCTTCAGCAAAACAACTACGCCTACCGTCACCGCACCGAGCACAATTCCGGCTATTAACTGTCGCTTTCGCGTTTCATCCATCTGCATTCACATTTCTCCTTTTGCGTTATACCCAAAAGGCGGGGCATCTGTTCCAAACGAACAGACGCCCCGCCTTTCATCACCGCAAAGCCGGAATCCCCTCGCCGGGAACCGCTTTTAACCGATATCCTAACGTCGTCCCTTACGCGCCGATTTATAGCGGGGGCCACTTTGATCGCGACCGCTCGTCTGTGCGGGAGCGCCCATCGCCAGATTACGAAATAACTGGGACAAATCTAACGCCGTACCGCACCGGGAACAGAAAAACTGGTTTCGGACAACCGCCGAAGGGGGCAACAGGGACGGATGGTTGCACTCGGGACAGATTACTTCGATTTCACGACGGCCGCCGCCGCCGACGATTTTTGCCTGCATATGTTAAATTCCCCTCTCAATATCCCTGACTTCACGCCAAAAGCGCCGCCGAAAACAGATTCCAGCGATGCGCCCAAAGGTAAATGCGGTTCAAAACAGAGACAAAAAAAGCCACGTAACGACTTGCTCGTGACCCTTATCCGCTCGAATTCCCGCCGGAAAAACGAAACTTATGTGGGAGCGTCCAGCACAGCGAAAGACAGCTCCTACTAAAGTGACCTAAAAATCCTAACTTATATTCTATCACGCCGACAAAGACGAAGGGGACGAAATGGACGAGTCCATTTCGCTCTCCATACTCCTGTATTCATTCCGAAATCTGTTATCGAGGTCTGTGTTGATGACGATTGTCGCGAGCGTTCGGGTTGTGTTATAGTGGAAGCGTGACAGGATAGCGACTCCCTTTCCGGGAAACGCTTCTCACGAACAGTTCATCTACACGCTATGGAAACTCCCCCGATTGCTATAAACGACTCCGTGTGTCCCGTTTGTGGCTGGACAGCAAGTCAGTTGCGTGATACCGGTCGTATGGGTTGCGCCGCCTGCTACGCCACTTTTGCGACAATGGTCGCACAGGCGACGCTCGAATTGCATGGCGCCGCTTCACCGCCGCCGGAGCGGGAAAGCGTCGCTTCTGAGACTGTTCCTCTGCCTCCGTCCCGAACATTGCGGATGGACGCCGAATCGCTTCCATGGGCGACACGACGAGGAACGACGCCACGCAAACCTTAGAACTCGCACTTCTGACCGCCTCAATACCTCACCCTTCGCCTTGACGTTCGCCTATCGGAAGGTTAAACTGCCCCATAATGAACAAGCCACGTGTTTATGTTTTCGATCTGGACGGCGTCCTCTACCGAGGCGAAGAAGCGGTGGATGGGGCGGCGGATACGTTAGCGCGTCTGCGAGCGCAGGAGAGTACTCCCTTACTCTACTTTCTCACCAATAACTCGACCCAGCCACGCCGAGTGTACGCCGAAAAACTCACCCGTCTGAATATGCCCTGCACGGAGGCGGAAATCGTGACCTCGGCATCCGCTTCCGCCGCTTATCTGGTAGCGGAACACGGCGCTGAAGGTAAAACGGCGCTGGCGGTGGGTGGGCCGGGAATTTCCGAGGAATTGAGTCGCGTTGGCGTCCTTGTGAAACGTCCCGAGGAACTTCCCGCAGAACCGAGCGGAATAGATTTCGTGGTGGTAGGTCTGGATCGAAATTTTAACTACCACTCGCTTTTCTGCGCACAGCAGGCGATTTTACGCGGCGCGATGTTTGTGGCCACTAACCGCGATGGTCAGTATCCTATCGAAAATGGCCGTGTCTCCCCCGGAGCCGGAACCATGGTCGCAGCGTTGCAGGCATGTACCGATATCACTCCTATTGTAGTGGGAAAGCCCGAACCGCTCGGACTCGAGACGATCCTTCGCATGGCAAACGCCACCCCTGAGGAAGCGGTCATGATTGGTGATCGCCTTGACACGGATATTCTGTGCGGGAATCGTGTCGGCGTCCCCAGTGTCCTCGTACTTACCGGCGTCACCACTCGCGCCCGCGCCGAATCGGCGGAAGGCGACCTCAGACCGGGTCGGATCATTGAGGACTTACGAGATTTATAACGGCGGATCGCTTGTTCTTTGAACGCTTACTATCTTGATCGACTTAGAGAACAGAGCGACCGACCGGGGCAACTGACGACAACTTCTACGCCATCTTACATTGTCATGACAGATACTCCTCTGTAGAGTACAGTAAAAGATTCTTAAAGCTACTCTCACAATAATTTCTCTCCACACAACGCTTCCCGGCTTGAACCTCGGACTGAGAAGGGAAACTTCGGGCTTGCGAGGAATACTATCACCGTAATTATGAGTAAACGATTTGATGTTTTCGGTATGTGCAATGCGCTTTATGACCTGCAAGCGGAAACGCCGGACTCGGTCTTAAGTGAACTGTCGCTGACAAAGGGCAGTATGATGTTGATTTCCGAGGACGAGCAACGTGACATCGTCCCTCGTGTGTATAACGCTCTGGTCAATACGGCGGCGGGCGGTTCCGGCGCGAACACCATGATTGGATTAGCGCAACTCGGAGGGACTGCCTGTTTCACCAGCCGGGTTGGGCGCGATAATCATGGTCAACTGTACCGGGAAAGCCTGACCAATCAAGGCGTCCAACCGAATCTGGGCGAAGGCGATGGCGATACTGGTATCTCCCTGATTCTGGTATCCCCGGATGCACAACGTACCATGTGCACCTTTCTGGGACAGTCCCGCGAACTCCAACCCGATGATGTGAATCTGGAAGATTTGCGAGCGTCCCACTATATCTACGTTACGGGTTATCTATGGGATACGGAAAACCAGAAGGAAACGGTCTTGCATGCCATGCGCGAAGCGAAGGCGGCGGATGTCAAGGTCGCGTTCTCCCTTTCCGATCCGTTCTGTGTTGGTAGACATAAAGACGACTTTCTCAAACTGTTGACCGAGCATATCGATGTCGTTTTTGCCAACCGTGAGGAAGCGTCGGGCATGACCGGAATCGCCGATGCGCACGGCGCAGCGCGGGAACTGGCGAAACTATCCGGGGGAATCGCTGCGGTGACTCTGGACGCTTCCGGTTCACTGATCGCATCCGGCGATGAGATCTTTGAGATTCCCTCGTACCCGGTGACTGCAGTGGATACTACCGGTGCAGGAGATATGTATGCCGGAGGCGTCCTTTACGGTTTAACCTGCGATTTGCCTCTACCGGTCGCCGGTCGCATCGGGGCGTATGCCGCCGCGCAGGTAGTAGCGCAAATGGGGCCACGACTCGAAACTATCGACAGGGAAGCGATTTCCGTTATCGTCAATGAATTTTAGGCATGCGTTCCGGGGAGGGTTCCCTCCTGCCTGCAATCGATAGCGGCGCTATCACCTGACAATCGAGGAAATATGAAACTCTGGTACGATAAGCCCGCCCCGGACTGGAATTCCGCGCTTCCGGTGGGATGCGGAAAATTGGGAGCCATGGTTTTCGGCGGGACCGAAACCGAACGGATCCAATTCAATGAAGAATCTGTCTGGGACGGACATCCGCAGGAATGCGCCAACCCCGCCGCTCTGGAACATTTGCCGGAAGTTCGTCGCCTGATCTTCGCTGGCAAGAACCGGGAAGCGGAAGAACTCTGCGGGAAATATCTTCTGGGTAACCCCTTCGAAATTCAGTCATACCAGTCACTGGGCGATTTGTTCATCGCCCAATCCTTCAGCAATGAGGTGACGGAATACCGCCGTGAACTCGATCTGGAGACTGCGATCGCTACCACGAGCTTTGTGGCGGGTGATGTACGTTTCACACGAGAGGTCTTCGCCTCCGCACCAGACAATGTAATCGTCGTCCGCTTGAGCGCCAACAAACCAAGCAGTGTCAATTGTGTTATTCGACTGACGCGTGGCGAACTTCCTGCTCGTGTCGGGTGGGACGGCAAAGATATGTTCGCCCCGAACCATGAGTTTCGACGTTATGCGGAAGGCGACGATTCTTTCCTCTTCAGCGGTCAGATTGACGACCGACGCAACGGTGAAACGGAAATCAGGGGGCTAAGATTTGCCTCTCATATAAAGGCGGTCGCAGACAGCGGTTCCCTTCATGTCGGTGACGACAGCCTGACAATCGTCGGCGCTGATGCCATAACGATCCTCTTATCGGGTGCGACCAACTACCGGGACGTAGACGCCGATTTCGCATGTCGGCAAGCCATACAACATGCTTCCCTGAAATCTTTTGAGGCATTGAAATCAGTGCACATCGCCGACCATCAGAAGTATTTCTCTCGCGTCACCTTGAATCTGGGCGGCGCGAATAAATCGGAAACGCCAACTGATGTCCGTCTTCAGGCAGTCCGGGAGGGCGCCGAAGATCCCGGATTACTGGCGCTGTACTTCCAGTACGGCAGGTATCTGCTTCTGGGGGCTTCACGAGCGGGGACGCTTCCCGCAAACCTGCAGGGCATCTGGAATGAGTACATGATCGCTCCCTGGGAATCAGACTACCATACCAATATCAATGTGCAGATGAACTACTGGCCTGCGGAAGTCTGCGCTCTACAGGAAAGTCATACCGCACTCTTCGACTTTATCGAGTCTCTGGTTCCTTCCGGACGCCATACGGCGCAAATGCATTACGGATGTCGGGGTTCGGTGGTGCATCACATTTCCGATATCTTTGGCTTTACGGTTCCGGCGGACGGCATGTGCGGTATCTGGCCGATGGGCCTGGCATGGCTCTGTCAGCACCTCTGGCAACACTATGAGTTCGGCGGCGATACGGCGTTTCTGGAGAAAAAAGCTTACCCAATTCTGACCGAGGCCTCCCGTTTCATTTGTGACTTTCTTGTGGAGGGGCCAGACGGCTATCTAGTGACGAACCCGTCCCACTCGCCAGAAAACACCTTTATCGCTCCGGACGGTTCCCGTTGCTGGTTCACATATGCGGCGACGATGGACCTGATGATTATCCACGATCTCCTGACGCACACTATCGCCGCTTCGGCGATACTGAACGCAGACGCCGAATTCCGTGCGGAAATGCAGGAGACATTAACGCGTCTCCAACCCTTGAAAATAAGCCCAACAGATGGGCGGCTTCAGGAGTGGCCGGTTGATTACGAGGAGCCGGAGCCGGGACACCGACATATCTCCCACGCTTTCGGACTGCATCCCGGCAACCAGTTGACTCTGCGCGGAACCCCGGAACTTACCGCAGCCCTGCGCAAGTCACTGGAGTTCCGCCTCTCCCATGGCGGCGGTCACACCGGATGGAGCCGCGCCTGGATCGCTAATATCTACGCCCGCCTTGAGGATGGGAATGCCGTTCATCATCATTTAAGTCAGCTTCTGGCGAAATCCACGCTTCCGAATCTTTTTGATGATCACCCGCCCATGCAGATGGATGGTAACTGGGGCGGAACCGCCGCAGTCGCGGAGATGCTCCTGCAAAGCCATGCCTTTGACGGCGCGTTGCGCGAAATCCACTTACTTCCCGCTCTCCCTGCCGCCTACCCGGATGGCGAAGTTACCGGACTACGCGCCCGGGGCGGATTGACAGTGGATATCATCTGGCAAGGAGGCAAGATAACTTCCGCCCACCTGACCGCATCGCAGGATATCGAATTTGCATTGCGGGTTCAGGGCGAAGCGCAGGGAAGGCACCACCTGTCGGCGGGTGCGGTTCTTACCCTTTAGGCTGGTAGGGCGTCATTTGCTCTTCGATGCTCTTACGGAGTTCCATGAGTCGGATGGCATAGTCGCGTAGAGCCACATCCTCAGATTCGACGGGGTTCCACGGCGTTACTTCCTGCGGCGTTCCGGCATCATCCACGGCGACAAAGACAATCACACAGTGTGTGGTCTGATTCTGGACGCCCTCACGCGGGTCGGCGGAAGAGACATCCACAGCGATGTGCATACTGGTTCGTCCGGTGTAGATCAAGCGGGCGCGAACTTCCACCACATGACCGATAAAGACCGGTCGATAAAACCGAATGCCACCCACATACACGGTCACGCAGTATCGGCCGCTCCACAGGGCGGCGCAGGCGTACCCGGCATGGTCGATCCATTTCATGACCGCGCCGCCATGCACTTTGCCGCCGAAATTGATATCGGTCGGTTCCGCCAGAAAGCGCAACGTGACGCTGCGACGATGATTTTGATCTTCCAAACAGGTTATTCCTCAAACGCCATTATATTTTGTCTCGTCTGTTTTAGCGACGGTAACGGCGCATCATACGAGCGGCGTTTTTGAAGGCTTCCGACATAGGATCGACATCACCAGAGGCGTCACCGACATATTCCGGCGCCATGGTGTTCATCTGTTCACGCAAAACGCCGACCTGCGCTTGCATCAAATCATCCATTCCTCCCTCACGATGCGGCGAATTAATCTATGCCATGATGGAAGAAACGAACAGCTCTTTAAGATAAGCGAAGGAGATTCTTCCGTCAGTCCAACAATGGCGTCTATGCCCGCCTCGCTCAGGCGTAGTTCCTGCTGTAGCTCACTGTTCCACAGAGCGATATAGTCGTGTCGTTTCGGGGGAGTCGGCAGTTCAAAGTGGTATTTGCGGTCAAATCGAGAGGGACGATCAACGATGGATGGGTCAAGTCAAAGGGACAAGCGTCGCCTTCCAGCAGAGCGCGTTCCGGAAACGCTTTTTTCAGGGTTTGCGAAACGATGTATGGCAACGCGGGAAGCGGTTGGCTCAAGGCATTCAGAATGAAATCAGGATTTTCCATTACGTTTCTCCATCACTATTGTGTATGGCGAACATTCTGCTAAATACATAGCGTCATATGGAGCTCAACCGGTCAGAAACGCCTAAATCAGCGACCGTTGTTTCACTTCCAGATAACGGGAGATCAGTTCGGCGGATAGTTCGTTCGGTTCGGCATCCACTACCAGAACGCCGCGTTTTTTGAGGAGATTCAATGCCCGACGTCGCTCCCCCAACACTTCCTCCGCCACCGCCCGCTCGTACGCTTGCGACGCTTCGCTAACGGGCTGGCGGGCGCGAGCCGAAATCAGCGGGTCACGCACGACCACGCAGACGACCAGATGCATCGAAGCGAGTCCTGTAATTTCGTTCAATAGAATGCTGGAGGAATCCGGGTCGCTCAGATCCGTAAAAAGAACAGCGAGGGAACGCTTGCGCCAGCGTGCGGACAGGAAACGAAAAGCGGCGCGATAATCGGATTCCACCGGTAACGCGCGAGAGGCGTAAAGAGCGTTTAGAATCGCGCCTGACTGCGCCCGTCCTCTTCGGGGCGCGATCCAGGCGCGGGCTTCTTCGGCGAATGTCAGCAGTCCCACACGATCATCGGCGCTTGCCACGACATGCGACAACATCAGGGCGGCATTGACCACATGATCCAGCTTTTGCGAATGCGCGACTTCCTGTCGCATCAATCGTCCCTCATCGATCAGGAGGAGAATATCCTGAGAGCGTTCCGCTTCATAGGTTCGGGAGATGACTTTCCCGCGCCGTGCGGTCGCCTTCCAGTCAATGGTACGGTATTCATCGTCGGGCGTGTACTCACGCAACGCCGCAAATTCACGTCCTCCGCCGGAGAGTCGGATACGACGCAGACCAGTGCGGCTACGGTCTAAGCGGCGCGTCATCAATTCATATTCGCCGACCGCTTTGAGATTAGGGTAAACGGCGACGGTTGCTGTGGCGGAGAGCCTTCCCTGCCTCTGGATCAGTCCCATCAGCCCCAATATCCGCACGAAAACATCACCGAAAAGGAAATCTCCCCGGGCAGGAGGAGTGACAGAATACCAAAAATCACGAACGCCAAATGCCGGGAGAACAGCGTTCCATTGCCGGATCTCTCCCTCCGATAGGGGGAAATCGGCAGGCGGTTCGTCGCGGATGGTCATTACAAGACGATGCGGCGTGATGTTACGAATACGAAGCGTCACGGCGTTTTCCGTCGCTACGGAAAGTTTATCGTCCGCCTGTCGGGTCACTTCAAGAGACCGTTCCGGAACCGCGCAAAACTGGTAGTCCGCGATGGCTGCGGCGACAAGAACCACATTCCAAACCGCCCCAACGATCACCAGAGCGGGATACCATCCCGAGAGTAGCAAAGGAAGGATACCTGCAGCTACCAGCCAGAGAAAGCGGGGGGTAAATACCATGAGTTATTTTCCGCTTCCCGTCACTTCGAACGTTAATCCGTCATATGCAAGGGAGACGCCGTCTGATAATGCCGCCGTTGTGGCATAGTGATCAAAATCGTGGGACAGATGGGTAAGGAAAGCGCGACGTGGCTTCAGTTCGCGAAGCGTATCCAGCGCTTCCGGAAGCGAAAAGTGCGTTGCATGCGGTTCGTGGCGCACGGCATCCAGAATGAGAATATCCAGGTTACGCAATGCCTCCATCGTTTCCGGCGGGATACGTGAAACGTCAGTCACATATGCGAAAGATTCCCCGAATTTGTAGCCCAGAACTGGCAAGTTTCCATGCCATACCGGCAACGGTCGCACAGAAACGCCACAAACCTCGAAGGGAGTTTCCAGACTGGCTTCTATCTCTTGGAGTTCCAGACGAGGTTTACCGCCGCCCATCTGCCCTTCGGTAAAGCAGTAAGAAAATACCTGACGCAAAGTCGCCAGTGTGGACGCAGTACCATAGACCGGGATGGGGTCTCGCTGACGGTAGTTGAACTGCCGGAGATCATCCATCCCGAAGATATGGTCGGCATGGGTGTGAGTCATGAGAACGGCGTCCACACGTTTGAGCGGGGCGCGAAGCGCCTGCATACGTAAATCAGGCGTGGTATCGATGAGGATAGTCCGCACCGCACCGGTATCACTTATCAATTCTATGGCAATAGAGGCACGTAACCGTTTATTGCGCGGTTCGGAAGAGAGACAGACAGGACAACTGCATCCAATCAGTGGAACCCCGGTAGAAGTTCCTGACCCTAGCACTGTAACGCGAATCGTCGGCGAAGCGGAAGCGTCGAACCTATGGGGCATGAAAAGATTATATCGTAAACGGGAGGAGCAATAGCTTTTCGGCTTAACCGGAATTTCGGCTACGGAAACGCAACTTTCACAGGAAGTCTACGTCAGAATCACTGATTACGGAAACTATTCAAAGGATAAAGGAATCTATGAAACTCGGAGAGAAGCGAGAACCTGCATTAGTTCTGATTTTAAGCATCCTGACTTTTGGCGTTTATTATCTTTACTGGGTCTACCAGGCGTCCGCCGAGACTCAGGAATTTCTGGGTGAGCCCGATACATCCCCCGGGTTAGAGGTTGCCCTGTTCTTGTTGACCTGCGGCATCTACACGCTTTACTGGGATTATAAGATGGCACAGAAAATCGTCAAGATGCAAAACCGTGTGGGTATTCGTCAAACTGACAACGGCGTTTTATATCTTGCGCTGGATATCGTGGGGTTCGGCATTGTCAATGCTTTGATTCAGCAAAATCAATTGAATGAGGTATGGAATGCCATCCCGGAGCAACGAATCCCCAACTGAGGCTCTCCGCTCGGATGCCGTTCCTTTCCGGGAGCGGATCAAGCGATTTTTCATTGCGGTAGGCGCAGCGCCATTTTTGCTGATCGTACTGGCGTTCGTTCCCGCGCCGGATGCTGGAGCGGCGACAATCGCAGGAATTCCGACTTTGTGTCTGTTTCGACGTTACACCGGCATTCCCTGCCCCGGTTGCGGCATCACTCGCTCTCTGGTTTGTTGCGCTCACGGCAATTTTGCGGCAGCGATCCATTTTCATCTTCTGGGGCCGCTGGCATTCGCAGGTTTGATTGGCGCATCGCTTTATCGCATTCCTGCCTTGCGGCGGATTTCCCTGCCGCAATCTCTGGTAACCATTAGCGGGTACATCGGCCTCGTTCTTATCTTTGGGGTCTGGATAGTGCGATTGGCGGGATGGGTTCCCCTACCCTGAAGGTTGAAACTTATGAAAGCGCGGGACGGAACCAGTCCGCCCCGCGCCTTTCCGGGATAATTGCCTTCCAAAGCCGCTTCGTACCATCTGCGCGCCGACGGCGCGGAAGCGATTAGAAGCGCCCGTTCCCGGAGACAGGCTTGCGCTGAATGCGCATGAGGCTGCCTCCTTTCTTCTCGCCGGTAAAGTCTGACCGAGTTTCCCGGTCGCATCAGCGAGTCACTCTTATATCGTCCGGGGACATGCGGACGCTAAACGCGTTTTACCGGGATACAGGTATAATATTTTTATGACGATTCGAGAGCGTACCGAGCGACAGGAGCGGGATACCCTGAGTCCTTATGCCACAAAGGCGGCAGATTCACGGGGACGGTTGAGAGACGAAGAGGAAGATCCCATTCGAACGGCGTTTCAGCGGGACCGCGACCGGGTCTTACACAGTAAGGCATTTCGGCGTTTGAAACATAAGACGCAGGTTTTTCTGGACCCGGAAGGTGACCATTATCGAACCCGATTGACGCATACGCTCGAAGTGGCGCAAATCTCTCGCACGGTAGCGCGAGCGCTTCGTCTCAATGAGGATCTGACCGAAGCGATTGCGCTTGCTCATGATATGGGACATCCACCCTTTGGTCATGAAGGCGAAGAAGCGCTGGATGAAGCCCTGCGCGAATATTTGCCCGAGGAGCATTTTCGTCACTATGAGCAATCCCTGCGGGTTGTGGATGTTCTGGAAAAGCAGGGCGCAGGTCTGAATCTGACGTTCGAGACGCGAGAAGGAATCCTGGGTCATTCCAAAGGCAAGGCGGACTTACAGGACGCGGAAGGAACCTCCGAGAAAATGGCGGGCTTGCCGTTAGAAGCGTCTGTCGTCCGGATTTGCGACCGTATCGCCTATGTCAATCACGATATCGATGACGCCACACGGGCAGGCATTCTGAATCCAGCAGATCTTCCTCAGGATGCTATGGACATTCTCGGTCACACACATGGCGACCGTATCACGACAATGGTCCTGAACGTGATAGAGACTTCTCTGGATCGACCGGTGGTCGCTATGGGCGAACCCGTACTGGGAGCGACCAATGCGCTCAAGGACTATCTCTACGAGAATGTCTATTTGCAAAAGAACGCCGCAAAAGAGGAGTTAGCGAAGGGAAGCGAAATGCTGAAGCAGCTTTTCCGTCTCTATATGGCGCAGCCTGAACGTATGGGCGGTCATCGCGCTTCCGCAGCGGAGATGAATGTCCATGATCGCGCTCAAATCGTTCTCGATTATATTGCAGGTATGACCGACCGCTACGCCGGAGAGATGTTCCTGACCCACTTCTTTCCTCGCGAATGGCGCACAGGCGGATTAGTCTGACCCTGAATCGGGCGTCCGTTCGTTTATCAGAAGAAGGCTCACATCGAGCAGTGATTCAACGAGGAAATCCGGCGGGCAACGGTCAAACCGATCTTTTGGAAGATACGGCCAGCGAATGCCGATAGTGGAGACGACGCCAGCGGCGCTTCCAGAAGCGATGTCCGCCCAGAGGTCTCCTACCATTATCGCTTTCGATGGTGGAGTCAAGAAGTTGCGGCATGCCCTCAATACAGGTTCCGGATGGGGTTTGAACTCGGCGGTATCTTCGCGAGCCACCAGCAAATCATGCGGTAAATTCATCCGTTCCAGTAGCTTTTCCGACACCGAGCGACAATTGCGGGTGATAATTGCGACTTTGACGCCCAGCTTATCCCTCAGCAGGTACAGTAACTCGGAAGCGCCGTCGATTCTCTCCGGATTTGCGCACCCTTCTTCCTCTCGTTGAATCAGCAAGCGCATCGCTTCCGCGTAAAGAGATTCTCCGCCATGCTCCCTCAGTCGCGCCGCCATTTCAAGGATATCATCGGTATCGCCGACTGCGGCTTCCTGATTCCGCTTCCTGGCAAGATAGTGCATATCTTCTCGCATCGCCGGAAAATCAATGAAGGTGCGAACCAGTGTCCCGTCAAGATCGAACAATACCGCAGAGTAGTCAGGAAGACGCATCATTTTTCAGTATAGTGGAGGAGTCGCAAGGACGAAATTCCGAGTACCGACAGAAAAGGCGACTTCGCTTCGAGCGAAGTCGCCTTTTGAGAGGGAATGGCTTCCCTATTTTATTTCGATAGGCAACTTGACAGTGGTAACGCTTCGGACAGTTTTGCCATCCTGCTTCGCCGCTTCCCATCGCCAGCGCTTCATATAAGCGAGGGCCGCCTGATCCATGCTGGCGTTTCCGGAACCGTCCGTAACCTCTTCCGTATGGCTACCGTTTGCATCTACGGTCACACGGATGGTGACGCTTCCCTTGAAAGGCATGGAGCGCAGGTTGTCCGGCAGATCGAAACTGCCACGAGAAACCGGTTTTGCCGCTACCTGGGTATTCACTTTACCGGGCAGATCCAATTCTGATTGACCGAGGTCCGGATCAAGATTGACGACTTTGCGTTCCACTGTTTTGGCAGCGACAGCAGTCGTCTTCTCCGAAACATTGTCTACCGCTTTTGCGCCGCCACCCGCCGCCGCGTTGACGGAACCTGCCTGAGCGGCGCGCGCGCCAACAGTCCCGCCCCTGCTGGGAGTTCCGCCAGCAACGCCATTGGCGACCCCGGCAACTGACCCAGCTTCACTACCTCGCGGCCCATTGCCAACGCCACCGCCCACACGGACGGACTTGCTTGCCTGCCCCGTACCACCGGAGCCGCGAACGGCGACAGCTTCAGTATCACGGGTTTCTCCTCGCACAGCGCCACCACCGACGCCGTCGCCCGGTCTAGCCGCCAATTCGACGCCAGCAACATTCGCGGCGGATGCCGCCGCACGCGCTTGCGTGGTCGACGCAGCCCGTCCACTGGGGGCGGCAGCGAGAACGGCAGTTCCAGCTACAACCTGTCCGATATCGCCCTTCTGCTGTAATTCCGTAACCCGGCTACCCACAGGCGAACGCGCGGTTCCACGAATTCCGATCACGCCTCGGGTTTCTACCTGAGGGGCATAAACAGCATATTCACCTGATGTAGAGATAGCCGTCGGAGCGCCTGCAACCGCCGCAATCGCCGTCGTTCCAGAACCGCCTTGCCGCGCCGTAGCGACACCCGCCTTGATAGAGCCACCTGTCTGGACGACAAAAGAGGATGGGCTTACTTCCGATGATTTCGCACTCATTGTTACCACCGAAGTGCGTCCCTTCGCGCTACTGGCGACTCCACGGACAGTGGTTATCTGCCTCGTATCGCCGGACAGAGTCGAGCGGGCTTCCGGTTGAACAGTTACCGGATTCAACGTTCCGGAAACGGATGCGGGAGCGGCGCTCACCGTTCGACCGCTGACAGAGTTTGTTCGGGCGGTAGTCGCGGAAATATTGACAGTTCCGCTGGATGAGGTTGGAGACTTGGCGACGAATGTCGTTCCTCGTTGCGTTCCAAGGAGCGGTTGAGCGGAGGTAGGACGCAGAGTTTCTAATTCCCGTTTCATCGCCGGGGTAATCGTGGTCTGAGTCACATTCGTCGGTTGAGCGGCAAGGGCAGTGTTCTTGATATCAACCGCTTGAGTTGTGGATGGTCGCTGGACTGCATTCGCCGTCCGTGTTACAGCGGCGGTAGCCACTGCGGCGGTAGCGACTGCCGCGGTCGTTCGAGCGATATTTTTCTGCGTCAATGCCGGGGCGGGCGGGGGAGTCGCTGCCATAGGAGTAGGACGAGGCGTCGCTGGCGCTGGCGTCGGTCGAACCGGGATCGGAGTCGCCGCCACAGGAGTGGGACGAGGCGTCGCTGGCGCTGGCGTCGGCCGCTCTGCACGAGGCGTTGCAGGAACAGGCGTTGCAGCTACGGGTGTGGGAACTACGGCGGGCGCGGGCGTGGGCGTTGCAGGAACAATCACTGCAGGACGCATCGTGATCTGAACTGGAGCGGCTTCTTTAGCACGTTCCATAGAATCAGCAAGAAGACCCGTTCCAGCAAATAATAGAAAATTGATTCCCAGAGATGCGGCTAATGCAATCCCCATCCGGCGACTGAAATCTTCATCGGGGCTCGTCGCCCGACTGGGCGCGCCTCCAGCGAGAGCAACCTCTGGCGTTTTTAAATCAGACATAATGGCTTACCTCTATCTATCGGATTCCCTGGGCGTACTAATCCTTCAATCCGACGGAAACCAATCAGGCTATTTTTACAAACTAAACAGGGGCGTTTCGTCTGTAGCAGCCAAAACGCCTCATACACCTTTCTACGCCCGGCGTATCGCCGGGTTCCATTTCCGTTCGTTTCAGGGAGCGGGTAGAGCGCCGGGAGTCGGCGCCGCAGAGGCATCTGTATAAAGGTTTGCAATAGCAAACCTGTTAATATTCACGGCATGCGCCTCATCGATACAACGAACCAGTTCTCCGTGTCGGGCATTTGGGTCTGCCGAGATTACCACGGTCGCCTCCGTAATATCGTAGGTTGGTCCTTTTTGCTTGATGACTTCCCGTTGCAAGAATGGCCCGATGTTCTGATTCGGTCGCAACAATTGCTTGTTGACGGACACGGATCCATCCGCCGCAATTGCGACCGTGATTTCAACCGGTTTTTTGGGATCATTGATAACTTCAGGAGATGGCTGACCCTGTTTTGGCAGATCAATGTTGATGCCCTGCAATTTTACGATCCCTAACGAACTAAGAATAAAGAAGACGAGCAGGAAGAACATCGTATCAATCATCGGAATGATTTCGATCTTTGTCTTCTTTAGCGTTCGTCCCTGTCCCAATCGCATCTTCTTCACTCCTATAAAAATTCAAGGCTTTCCCTATGGCTGCCTAGATATGAGCGGTGAGCCTTCTCACACTTCGCTCTTCCTTCATCGTTTATTCGAACAACCAGACGGATATTGACAGATCCGTCTGTAATCGACGTCCTATCGTGTGGTGACCTGTTTTCCATGCAGGGTGGCAATCAATTTTGTTGCTGCCTGCTGGGTTTCGATACCTATGGATCGTTGACGTGAGGCGAAATAGTTGTACACTGCAAAGCAGAAGATAGCGATAATCAGACCAAATGCCGTCGCATAGAGCGATTCGCCGACGCCCGCCAGAATGCGTTGTTTCGCGCTTTCATCGTTCGCCGCCGCCGTAAATTGCTGGAAGACTCGCACCATACCGAGAATCGTACCCAGAAGACCCAGCAACGGAGATAGCGTTGTAAACGTATCCAGCGCAGGAAGGAAACGCTCAAGTTTCGTTAAATATTCCTCGCCCGTCACTTCCGCTTCTCGCTCGATATCTTCAATCGGAGCGTTTCGATTACGCAGGATAGTGGCAATGGTTGCGGCGACCGGACCGGGCGCTTCTTCTGCACGCTTGAGAGCGTCACCTTCACGTCCCTTTTTCACCAGGTCAAGGGTCTCATCGACCAGTCCGGGCGCGAGGCTACCGGTTTGGCTGTAAGCGGTAAAGCGGTCATAGGTAAAGTAAATCGCCAATACCGCCATCAGGAGCAGCGGGTACATAACCGGGCCGCCCGAATTGAATATCTGAATAAGGTTCATCTACCGATACTCCTGTATTTCCTCTGCCGCACGGACCTTCGCTGCCAACCGAAGTTGTCAATCCCGACTCCCTTAATAGCGTCTTCAGAAAGCTTTGATCTTTTTCTTTGCAGAGCAACTCTGCGTTACGCCGCGTTTTGATATTTTGCCCTTTGGACTGTTATTTATTAGGGCGTTCCTGGCGCTACAGCGCCTTTACGGGTGGCAACAGATACTCTGCCGATGCCAACATTCGCCGCTTTCGACAGTATATCAACCACCGCTCTACTGGGCGTATCGCGGTCAGCATTAATGACCACCTGCGCCTCGGCGCGTGCGGTATCACTGGAGCCTGCCTGGATACGAATTTCGTTTTGCAGGATGGCGCCGATATCATCTCCGGCCTTTACATCACGATTATTGATTTTCACTCGTGATTCCGGGGTGACGGAGATGGTAATTTTGGCAGGTTGTTGCCGGTCCGCGGAGTTAGCCTCCGGCAGATTCACGGGAAGCCCCTGCAGTTTTATGAGTCCTACGGAACTGAGAATAAAGAAGACGAGCAGGAAGAACATGGTATCGATCATCGGAATGATTTCGATCTTTGTCTTCTTCAGTGTTCGTCCAACATTCGTCAGGGAATGAGGTTGACGACGGCGCGGCGCGTTATCCTTCGCTGTGTCGGGTCGTTGCGACGACACATAGCCGATCAGTTGGTTCGCCGCCCGGTCCGCCTCAATGCTCAAACTACGCTGTCGGGCGCTAAAATAGTTGTAAATCGCAAACGAGAAAACAGCTATCGCGATACCAAATGCCGTCGCATAGAGCGACTCACCGACGCCCGCCAGGATGTCTGCCCTCGTTTCTTCATTCGCCGCTCCGGTGAACTGCTGGAAGACTCGCACCATACCCAGAATCGTACCCAGAAGACCCAGCAACGGAGATAGCGTTGTAAACGTATCCAGCGCAGGAAGGAAACGTTCCAGACGAACAAAGTAATCTTCGGTGCTGACAGCTACTTCCCGCTTAATATCGGGCGTTTCAAGATTGCGATTTCGCAATACTGAGACGATGGAAGTCGCCACGGGTCCTGGCGTTTCTTCTGCTCGACGCATGGCGTCAGCGGTCTTTCCTTGCTTCAAAAGACCGATCACTTCTTCCGCCAGACCGGGAGCCGTCCTGCCGAAATAATAATATGCGATCAGGCGTTCGACAGCAAAGGCCACCGCCAGAATAGAAATGAGCAGCAAAGGCCACATGACCGGACCGCCCTGTTGGAAAACTTCAAATCCTCGCATAGCCTGTTTTCACGCCCCTGCCGTACAAACTGATATTACATGCGACCATCATTACAGGTCAGTCGCCGCCATTCGCATTAGATTAGCATTCGACGGTCACGCCGAAACGGTGCGACAGTCTTTATTTTACCCGTTTCCGCACACAAGGGAAAGAACCGTTGCGGAATAAACGGAAATCCCACCTTTAAAATCGCCTAAAAATGTCCGGTGAGTGCGACATATACCTGCCGCCCTAACTGGTATCTGGTCCCATATGGCCCTGCCCATTCCAATCGGGAACGCGAATCAAACAGATTGTATACCATAAATTCGGCGCCGATTTTCCCGAACAGGAAACTGGGTGGAGTCGCGAGACGCAAATTGAATTCCGATACCTTCTGACGATCCCCGCTACGGATCGGAACGAACAAGAGGTTGGTCTTTGACGAGTAAAGACCGTCTCCAAAATAGTAACTCAATCCTATCGAGGCTCCACTTCGGAAAGAGTATGCCACACTGGTAGTCAGCGTGTTCGCCTGATCATGTTCATTATAAGAGCCGACGACCTGCTGACCCAGGTTATTGAATTCCTGATTATTGGCTCGTGCCGATGCGCTGTTGGCATAGGAAATAAAACCGTGAATACCGGCTACTCCCACCGCAGGGGGCAGAACCCGAAACGATACTTCCGTCCCAGTGACATTCGTTTTACCCACGTTAAAGACGCTGAGCAAGCCGTATTGCGCCGCAGGTATTATCTCGCGGGCGACAAGCGTATTCTTGATCGATTTGGTGTAAGCGCCAATTTTCAGAATACTGTTATTGGTCATTTGCCGTTCGACACTGACATCGAACTGGTCTACTATCTGCGGTTGAACGGAATCCGCAAGCTGCACATTCGGATTTGGCTCCAGATAGTTGCTGCCGCGTTGTCCATACAGGAAAACCCCCTGATTCATATGCGGAGGCGTAAAAATTCGGTTGTAGGAGGCGCGAACGAGCGTGGGAGATTTAGTAATAAAGTCCAAAAACTTCCAGGGACCGTTCTCTGGCAACTTGAGAACCATGTTCAGTCGGGGCGATAGCGCCGTCCCTGAACTATTGGGCAGTCGCAGTTCCTTACCATCTAAAGTCGAACTTGTCTTGATCTGTTGCGAGTAAGTATCGACCCGTAACCCGACATTGACCTTAAAATTTGATCGGACTTGATATGCATCCTGAATATAGGCGGCGGCATAGTACCCATCTTTGTCCGCATACATAATCGGCGTTTGCGGATCATTGCCAGAAAGTTTATAGACAGAGTTGCCTCGTATATCCTTCCCTCCAGGAACCACAGAACCTGCCGCTACCAATCGAGGATCTAACTGGAAAAGTTCATTGACCGCCAGTTGACTTTGCGGGATCAACTGCAACGAGTCCTTCCCTAAAAATCCCTGATATACGATGCCCATTTTCCATTGATTACGACCAGAAGGCCTCGGAGTGACATCACCCTGTATAAAGAAATGTTCGTAATCGTTCAGAACGGTTGGCAAAAAGTCAATAGAGTTATTCTCGGGCAACTTCCCTACAGAGACAACAGGTGTCGTGCCACCGATATTACGTTCCGTACGGGTATTGGATGAATATCCCAACGAGAAAACGCCTCTATCGATCTGCCGCTGACCTGTAATATCCGTCACATCAGGATCGCTGCTTTTGAACTGCAATACAATCAGGTTATTGTTGTCTTTTTGTCCAAAATCCTGTCCTAACTGGTTCTGGCTGCGGAGACGATCGGAGCTACTGAATTGCCCCAGAAAACCGAATCCTGCACCGTAGGGCGCAAAATTGTTATACAACCCAGTGCGAGCTGCAATACCGCTACGTCCAGAACTGAAGTTCAACAGGGTCGAAATGGTGCGATTCTGCCCTGCCGAGTTTTTTCCAATGTCAAAATTCAGCTTGGCGAATAAGTTCTCAGATGCAAGGTTATTTGACTTACCCGCGAAAACATCTCCAGGAGCTTCCGTTCCCTGATCGGTGTAACGCTGGCTCAGCGTTACCGTGTAATCCATTCCTTTAATAAAACTGGCAGAACTGCCAATCCGAGGAAGTACTCCGCCAAAATTGCCATACAACTCATGGGTACTATTGTCACCGTTACGGTAAGCGAACTCCAGAATTGGTTGCCGGGCATGGACTTTGCGGGATTCCAGTTCCATAACCGCGCCCGACCCGCCACCATATTGCGCGGAAAAACCGCCGACCCGAGCATTGAACGCATCCAGAGCATCAGGAATAATCACCGGAACCATTGCGCCGGCGGGTACGGAAGGCAGTAATACCCCATCCAGAACAGTCGCCTTGTTTATCGAGCTTTCCCCACGGACATGGGTCTGCTCTACCGCATCGTAAACAAAACCGGGAACGCCGAGCGAGATGCGAGACAAACTTTGACGGTTACCTGCGGCAAGCGGATATTCGAAAAAATCTCGTCGGGTGCGGCGAGTCACTTCGCCCGTTTCGTTACGGTCAATCAACTCGATACGACGATTGATTTCTTCCTGAAGAATACGCTCATCCAGATAGAAAGTAACAGTGGTTAACTGATCTTCACGGATGACGATATTCTCTCGTCGCCCTTTGGTAGTAAATTCCTCGCGGGTTTCCAGTTGATCCGGCAATGCGACGGCGCCATTGAGGACAATGGCGTAGGTTCCCGTAAACAATCGAATGGTAGCGACGCCATCCGGGCCGGTCAGGGCGCTACGCGGTCGTTCTTCGGAACTATCCGTTCGAACGCTAACGTTAGAAGCGGGGGAGTTTCGGGCAGCGTTTACAACAATAACACGCAAAGTACCCGTAGCGCGACGTGGCGTACGAGGCGGAATAGCTTGTGGCGGTTGTGCGAAGACAGCCGGCACAAGAGCCGGCATCAAGGCGACAAACAGCGCTAACAGGACAACGAACGCCCCACGTTGACGCATTATTCGAATCACACCTGATTTAAAGCGTATTTCAGGTCGGATCGGCGGCGACGACAACCGATCGCTTATCATGTCGTGTCCTCCTCCGGCGACCGCCGCCGGGAATTATTACGGGTGAATTCCCCGCCATTTGTCGCAGCAGACCATTCCGACCCGCTCTGCCGTGAGTATACAATTTCGCTGTTAGCGATGTCAAGCGTTCTAGATTCCATTCCCGTTTGGTCATCCGGGCTTTATTTCGATATTAATTACGAGTTTAAATTGCCAACAATATGCTATCGCAACGACTTGATAGTATCGCTCATTATCATCTCTCAAATAAGAACCCCTGCTCCATTTTATCTTCGCGATCTCAGGATAGCGAATTCCATACAGAAATTAAAGAGAAGACGATCAATCATTCCGATTTTCAAGCATCAGCTCATTCTATTTGCAATCCGAATAGAATAAGGCTACATCGCCAATGAAAGGTTGCATTCTATTTAAATGAAAGGTTGCATTCTATTTATCGGAGTAGGTGACGGATGTTATCCTTAACAGAGAAGAAGGGATTCGCTTGCCTCGTACGAATGGCGCTGATATAATCGCCGCAAGCGTTACAGAAAAGGTTCTTATCGACTCTCGCCCCGTGTTTACGGGGCGTTTCGTTTTCCTCACCCCAATACAGGGAAGCGAAAAACTTCCTAGCGACAAATAATGTCTACTCATAAGTGAGCAAGCGACTGACAGTAACAGTGAGAGTGCAGTTCAATGCTCTCACTCGCGGAGATAGCAATGGCAGAGGATATTGTCCTTACGATAGGCGGCAAGCGTAAAGTAGAAGAAGAGTTAAGCCACTTGAAGAATGTGGAGATGCCCGCTCTTTCAGATCGTATTCGCGAGGCCCGGTCACTGGGCGATTTGTCAGAAAATTTCGATTATCAGGACGCCAAGCGGCAACAGGGGATGGTCGCTGGAAAGATTGCTAATCTTCAGGCGATCCTCGACCGCGCCAAGATCGTCGAAGAGGCTGAATCTGGTTCCGACACTGTGGGTATGGGTTCTACTGTCCGCCTGCTCGATCTGGACTACGGCGACGAAATGGAATATAAAATCGTCGGCGTCACCGAAGCCGATCCTCTGAATGGAACTCTGTCCGCATCCTCACCCGTCGGAAGCCGCTTGATGGGTAAAAAAGCGGGGGACAAGGTTTCGGTAGACACGCCAGACGGCGCGACGAACTTCGAAATTATCGCTGTCGGATAGTCTATCGTGCGTCTGATGAAGTCACTGCAGACATTACAATGGCGCAGGAGAACGCTCTCGCCTATCCGCGGCGGCGCATTTCCTCTTTGCGCATTGGCATTGAGTCCACGAGACGAAATATATCTTCCAGCCCTCGCGGTCGTCGAGAGGAAATTTTGATTTCCGTATCTTTGCCAACCAGATAAAACGCCGGGGCGCCGCCGATTATGTCCTGCACTTTACCATCGGAATCAACAAGAGCGGAAAAAGGCTCCGGAAGATTTTGCGACTCGCTGATTTCGTTCAACTCGTCAGAGATTATCAGAACCTTTATCTCTCGCTCAAGAAATTCGTCCGCTTTTTTTTTTTTACCTTGTTCCTTAGCATCCGCTACAAAACCCAATAAGCTCACTACGCCAAAAAACAGGGCAAATCCAAAATTATTTTTTAGTGCGGGTATGTAGCAAGATACATTAGCCAAAATAGAGCCCAATAGGAATATATAGCCTACTGTGCGAGGACGCGCCCTTTTATAATCCATGTTTTACTACCTTATTTTTTACAGCCAGCCAGTGGCGCATATTGGTATCGACGCCGGAGAGCGCTACCAAAATGATGCGATGACGCCGCAACAGAGATGCGTAACGCACTTCCTTTCCCTGAGTAGTCTTCAAAGTAAATGAGGGAATTCGCTTTCCCTCCTCAAGCAGTCCAGACATGTGTCACCTCCGAAGTGAGCCTTTACTGACGGCAATATCGCGCAGAGAAAAGTTACGGGTCAGAGAACTTCAATCAAATGGTAAAGCAGGGGGCGCAAGAATGACCCCGGCAGTACGGCAAGAGGAAGCATACTGCTCCAACGGCGATCTATTATACTCGCAGGTCTGGGGGAAATGTTCCGCTGATACTTTGAGCGATATACCTGGCACAGGTAACAACGAGTGCAAGGAATAAAGGAAGTCCGCATCTTTCTGAGATGCCACATACAGACAGCGGGCGTAGGGAAACAGGGGTAAACGTTCCGGAAGAATCAATTCCAGAGAGGGATACCGACCGTTAGCATGCGCGGTAAGTATATCCGCTTTCTCGGCAGGGTCGGTCACAGGAATGAATCGCTCACGATGCCCCCAGGATTTAGCATTGTACCGGCAGAATGCGGCCCCGGGCAGATCAAAGACAACAGGATCAAAAGCAAGGAGGACATGCGGATACCCCTTCCGCAATTTATCTCTTAATAAAGGCGTTACGGAAGCCAGCGAAAGATGGACGAAATTATCGAGACCTAATTTTCGATCCCGCCGCGCCGCTGTCCTGCGGGGCGTAATCGGAAGACTGAGAGACTGCAACTGACGCTGGGAAAAGATTTGTCCGGTCATCAGCAGATAAGGCGCATAATGTAGTGGAGTGGTGTGCCAGTATGATGAGGGCGTCACATTCGCTTTCATTCCTTTATATTAGACCAATTTCATAAGTCATTATGCAAACCGTGTATCTTGCCCATCATGCGCTGGCGCATGATGGGGCAAGATGCGGACGTATGCAAGAGGTCTATTGTAAGGCGCTGGTCAACATCTTTGGTCAATATTATTCCGAACGCCGACGAAAAATGCGTCCCGAAGCTCAGGCATTTGCGCTCCGGATTGCGTCCGAGAAGGTCGTGCGGTACAATGCCGCGCTTTATAGGACGGGCGTTTTGTCGGCATTTGCGGTTGGGAACTTCTTTTCTCACCGGGTGTCGGACTTAGGCAAGAGTAAGATTCAGGCAATAGCTCCTTTTTCCTGTTTCTGCAAAAGACTCAATGTTCAGGAGATCTATCGAAAGCGGCGTAGTAAGGCGGTAATTATGGCGAAATCGTTGATTATAGTCGAATCCCCGGCGAAGACCAAGACCATCAAAGGATTCCTTGGTAAGGATTATGCGGTCGAAGCGTCGATGGGACATGTCCGAGATTTGCCGGAAAAGGGGATGGGCGTAGATATTGAAAACGATTTCAAGCCGACATACGAACCCCTCAAGGATCGCAAAGATGTTTTAGATAAACTCCGGACTGCCGCGAAAGGCGCCGAAACAGTTTATCTGGCGTCTGACCCCGACCGCGAAGGGGAGGCGATCGCCTGGCACGTGGCGGAGGCTCTCAAACTCAAGCCATCGCAAATCAAACGAATCCAGTTCAATGAGATTACCCGTTCGGCGGTACAGGATGCCTTAAAGAATCCGCGCGCTATTAATATGGAACGCGTTAACGCGCAGCAGGCGCGTCGAGTTCTTGATCGCCTGGTGGGATATAAGCTTTCCCCCGTTTTGCGTGAAAAGATTAGCCAGCGGTTAAAATTGTCGGCAGGGCGCGTCCAATCGGTAGCAGTCCGCCTGATTTGCGACCGCGAGCGAGAAATTCTGGCGTTTACTCCCGTGGAATACTGGAGCGTCACGGCGCACCTGTCCCCCGTCGGTCAGCCGCGCAGCAAGTTCGAGGCGTCGCTAATCCAGTATCAGGGCAAAAAGATCGAACTCAAAAACGCCGATGACGCCCGCCGCGTTTACGACGATTTGGGCTATCTGTTTCCTGAGGAAAAGAACGGCGTCCTACCAGCTTTTCAACCCGGTTCTTCTGGAGCGGAATTTACGGTCAAGACGGTCAAGAAGTCGGAGCGTCAGCGCCGCCCCTATGCTCCTTTCATCACTTCAACGCTTCAGCAGGAAGCGGCGCGAAAAATAGGGTTCTCTTCCAAGCGGACGATGACAGTGGCGCAACAGTTGTATGAAGGCATTGATCTGGGAGCGGACGGCGGTCAGACAGGTCTGATTACCTATATGCGTACGGACTCCACCCGTGTCGCGGTGGAAGCGCAGGCGGATGCCAAACAGTTTATCGAACGGGAATACGGCCCCAATTACGCCCCGGAAAAATATAACGTTTATAAATCGAAGGGTGCGGCGCAGGACGCGCATGAGGCTGTCCGACCGACCTCCGTGTTTCGGACGCCAGATTCTATCAAAGGTCGATTGAACGCTGACCAGTATAGGCTCTACCGGCTTATCTGGTTACGATTTGTCGCCTCGCAGATGACCCCGGCAATTATGGATGTCGTGCAGGCGGATATTCAGGCGAGGGAGTATATCTTCCGGGCGACAGGGTCTACCATCAAATTCGACGGATTTTTGAAAGTGTATACAGAAGGCAAGGATAACCCTGCCCAGGTAGACGATGATGAAAAGCCGCCCTTGCCACCGCTCACCGAAAAACAAGCGCTGGACCTGCTGAATCTGTTGCCCAAACAGCATTTCACGGAACCGCCCCCCCGCTTCACCGAAGCGACTTTGGTCAAAGGGTTGGAGGAGCAGGGAATCGGACGTCCTTCGACTTACGCATCCATTATTTCCGTCATACAGGATCGCGCCTATGTGGAATTGACGGAGAAAAAATTCCGCCCTACGGATCTGGGTTTCGCCGTGACGGATCTACTGATCAAGCACTTCCCCGAAATTATGGATGTCAAATTCACTGCGGGGATGGAAGACCAGTTGGACAAAGTCGCGGATGGCGAACAGGATTGGGTCAGTCTGATGAAGGACTTTTACGGACCTTTCGCCGAAACCCTGAAAAAGGCGAACGCCTCAACGGAAAAAGTAGTCCGGGAAACGGACAAGACCTGCCCCAACTGTGGCTCGCCCCTGGTGGAGCGCTTCGGACGTTTCGGCAAATTCCTGTCCTGCTCGAACTACCCGGAATGCAAATTTATCCTCAAGGATGCGGTTGCGGAAGGCGCAGAAGGCGAGGCGAAACCGGAACCTGTGGTTTCGGAGATTACCTGTCCGAACTGTGGGCGCCATCTGGTAGAGAAGAAAGGTCGCTTCGGGACCTTTCTGGGATGTCCCGGCTATCCGGAATGCAAGTATATCCATAAAACGGTGCAAACGACTGGAGTGAAGTGCCCCTCCTGCGGCGAGGGAGAAATGGCGCAAAAGCGTTCGCCCAAAGGCTTCTTCTTCGGGTGCACGAACTACCCCAAATGCCGCTTCACATTGCCCTCCAAGCCCGTTGGTCGCGAGTGTCCTGTCTGTCAGGCGCCCTTGATCGAAAAGTTTGAAAAGGGAGAAGTGACCGGCGTCAAGTGCTCAAACCGGGCATGCGGCTATCTGGAAACGAATCTGCCGGCAGAAGAAAAACCGGAAACGATGGTAGCGTAGTTGGCGTTGGAGCGGCATTCCCTATGGTATGCCGCTTCGGCGAAGTCGCACCCGGCGATGTGTCATCCCCGCATCCCTTTTCCCGAATTATCTCGCTTCAAAAATGGATTCCCTCTTGCTGACCTGGGGTTTAATTGATAGTCGGGTATTGTTTCCATCGAAGCTAAAACCCTTTGTCTGTTGAGTGGAAGGGCGAAAATTTGCGAACCACTATAAAACAAATCGCGGAACGTAGCGGGCTTTCCGTTCCTACAGTCAGTCGTATCCTCAGTAACAAAGGCGAGTCCCACCTGCTTGCTACGCGTGAACGGGTGCTACAGGTCGCCCGCGAGTTGGGCTATCGCCCCAACATGTCCGCGCGAGCGATGCGACAGGGGCGCACCGGAACGCTTGCTCTGCTACAAAGTGGGACAGACCAGGCCCGCAGTCTGTTGCCAGCAGAACTTCTGGCAGGCCTGCTTGCTGCAACCGCGGAATATGATCTCCATCTAACCGTAGCCGCTGTGCCGGATGCCCGGTTAACCGATCAGGGATTTATGCCCAAAATCCTGCGTGAATGGTCGGCGGACGGACTGCTCATCAATTATAATGCAGATATCCCAAAAGCGATGATCGAATTGATCCAGAGCCACGAACTTCCCGCCGTCTGGATCAATTCCATGCAGAGCGCCGATTGCGTCTATCCCGACGATGAACGCGGCGGTCAGGAAGCGACAGAGCGCTTACTGCAACTGGGACATGAACGTATCGCTTATGCTACGATGGAGGGAGTAGGGCACTATAGCGATTCCGCACGTCGCCGAGGCTATGATGCCGCAATGCAAAGGGCAAGAAAGTCAGTGCAACACTTGATCGTTTTTCGTCATGGGAATGTGGGACAGGAATCATTAACGAATGCCAACATAGAAATACTGAAAGGGTCGCAAGCCCCTACCGCTATCGTTTGCTATAACACTCAGGCGGTACAGGCGACTATCCATCTGGCGACTGCTGCGGGCGTTTCGACGCCCCGTGCGTTATCGATCATCGGATTCTGCGTTTCCCCGTATGAAGCGCTTGGAATCCGCGCTATTGATACGATGGTTTTGCCGGAGCTGGAAATGGGCTGGTCGGCGGTCAGAATGCTGATACGCAAAATCGAGGAGCCACATATTTCAAATGCTCCGCTTCCGATCCCCTACCGCTTCGAGGGTGGATGGACAACGGCGCCGCTATGATGACAGTCCGCGCTATCCAACGAACAAAAAATAAAATCCCCTGCAATATGTCAGGGGATACTTAAGTAACGGAATGATCTTTTTCTCAGGCGCTGTAGTGGCGAAGGGTGTCTGCAAACATTGCCCGTTACTTACAAAGTGCTTATCTCCGAAAAACTATTGTATGGAGTTTCCCTCCGTGATAATCCTTCTTCCACATACCAAATAGAATCGTCTTACAACAATATTGTAAGACGATTCTATTATCATGTATGTGATATAGATCACCGAGGAAAGTGATATACATCACAACAATCCAGACTCACGGTTCAGGAGGTGACCAATCGCCGTAATTTGTCCGTATCATGAAGAATGACGACACCACCCTTCCTCTCAATAGCGTTCATTTTCTCCAACCTGCTCAGGGCGCGGGTCACTGTCTCACGGGATGCATTGATACGTTGCGCCACTTCCTGCTGAGTCATACCGAGATTGATCGTGTACTCGCCGCCAGCGCCTTTTTTGCCCAGAGTGCGCGCTAGATCCAGCAGGAATAGCGAAAGACGCCCCATGACATCCTGCTTCTGGGTAACTGTTGTGTGAGCAGTATAAACACGAAGACGATCTAGCAGAATAGCGATGATATTGAGGGCGATGACCGGAGATTCACTCATAACCCTGAGGAAGGGTTCACGGTCAATCATGATCATTTCGCTGGCCTGAGTGCCGGTAATCGCATCCGCCGACCGTGGCTTCCCATCCAGAATCGCGAACTCGCCGAAGACCTGTCCTGCGGAACGCTGGGCAATATGAACAATCTCGCCCTCTGGGGTCGCCGTCTGGATGCTGACAGTCCCGGAAATCACGATGTACATTGTCTGACCGGGGTCATCCTGTAGAAAAAGAGTCGTTCGCGGCGGAAATTTTCGGCGACGACAGGAAGCGGAGATTACTCGTAACGAATCGTCATCCAGTCCGGCAAATAATTCAAAGCGGCGCAAGTGCGTGATAATGTCATCCATCTTAAATCTCCTTTGAAGCTCATTAACGTTCCCTAACCTATCAATTAACTCCTTCGATCGATTTCTGGACTACTATCTAACTGCAGGTTATCTAACTGCAGGTTATCTAACTGCAGGTTATCTAACTGCAGGTTATCTAACTGCAGGTTATCTAACTGCAGATCAGGCTGTTAAATCGCCTGTTATCATCGTTATACCTGATGTGAGAATTTTCCTTTACAAAACACTCCTGAAACCTGGCTTCTCTCTGTTGCAGATATGGATCGGGATTTGGAACATCGATATTCCGTCCCGGGCAAAGCGCTTCCCCTTCATTACAGAAGAAATGGTATGTAACAGGAAATACGGAACGGGCGAGGAAACGCTCCCGTCTGATATTTTGGTGATAATAAATGATACTGATAGACCGACTGATAAAACCAATCGTTGCTCTGGCTCTGATATTGTGCCTCACGCATCCGGCGAACGCTCAGGAACGAACGCTGACTACCGCCGAACAGTTCGCTTATGGTTCTTCCGCGTTTGATCGTTTTGTACGGGACTCCTATGCATGGACAAACGTTCCGGCAGGCGATATTCCCCCGTTTTATAAAGCTTTCGATACCGGATCGCGTAAAGTTGCAGAAGACGCCCGCGCTACAGGATTGAGCGAAAAAGGCGTTTCCGCTTATCTGACCTCAGAAAAGGCGAGGATCAGCGCTATTTCGGATGTAACGAAGCGAGCGGCGGCGCAAACGGAACTTTCCGCAACGATTTTCCGCGTGGTCAAGAAGGCGTTGCCGCTGTTCAGTTTAGACCGGGGCTTTGAGTTTACCTCCGCCACGGAATTACGCGAGCGTCAGTGTCTTCTCCAGTCCGTTCTGGCGGCGGGCATGTTGCAAAAGGCAGGAGTGCCCGCTGGCGTCGCCATGGTCTGGAAAAGCGAGCGAGGGGCGATTTCCAACCTGAGCCATGTTGTCGCAATTGTGCGGTTGGCGGACGGCGCCGATCGTGTGCTGGATATCTCCTCTGACCGAAAAACGAAGTTCGTACCGGATTTACCGCATCAGGGGTTGTATCTGTCGGATGGAGCGAACGGTTACCGTTTCGTAGAGCCGCAGTATGACGATTCGCACCGGATTACCGCCTACCGTCTCACCGGCACGACGCAAGAGGTCAAACCGGAGTCGATGCGACCGCTGGATACCAGCTTTATCCGGTCACAGTTTTTCTACTACCGTGGCGAACGAGCGGGCGGTCATCTTATCTGGTCGCCGCTTGATCCTCGCAGTCTAACCATTTCTGTGGACGCCTTTACGCGTAGCCTCAAGGAATGCCCGCAAAATCCGCTGACGACCTATATGCTGGGCAAAGTTCTGGCATGGCAGGGGAAAAACGCGGAAGCGCAAAATCAGTTCGTCGCCGCCTATCGCCTGTATCGGGCGCAGGGACGGGTTCCAGACAGCGCGCAGGAAGTCTATGCCCTGGAAGCGAGTCAGCAGGCTAAAGACAGATGAAAGCGTCCCTTGTTAAAGCGATTCTGTAACGTCTATAATCGGCGGCAAGCGATTTTCCGCTGTTCGCCTTCTATTTAATGGGGATAAGCGTCTCAGAGGAACAGCTTTTCATGCGCCGTATTCATAGCCGGGAAGTAGCGGAGGCTGCTGGCGTATCGCTCAGTACGCTCTCCAAAGTCCTGAATGGTCGTGAGATCGACCGCATCCCGGAAGGGACGCGTCAGCGTGTCTTACAGATCGTTCAGGACATGAACTATGTTCCGCGCAGTCAAATGCGGGAACTGCGTACCGGGCGTACCGGACGCATCGGCGTCCTCCTAGTAACCCCGTTCATCTTCCTGAAGATGGATCCGTACCATCAGAGGATTTTCGACGGGATTGTCGCCGGAGCGCAACGCTACGGGCGTAATCTGGTACTGTATACAGCGCACATGGATACCCCTGAAGCGCTTCGTCGTGATGTTCTGGGCGGCAGCGCCGATGGCGTCTTGCTCGTGGGCGATGTCTGGACTTCCTCCGTGCAGGATGATTTGCACCGTTCTCATATTCCCGCCGTTTATATCTCCTCGGCGCCCGAGAAACTTCAGGGCTATTATCTGGCGGATTGTGATAATGTGTCCGGCGGTCGACTGGCGATAGAACGCTTGCTTGCGCTGGGTCACCGACATATTGTGATTCGCGTCGAACCTGATATCCATCGTTCCTACCAGAAAGAGCGGTTACAGGGTGCAATGGCGGCGATAGCGACGGCGCAGGAGAACGATCCAGCTATTCGAGGAACGGTAATCGCTTCCAATGATGTAAAACAATTCACGGAACACGTCCTCGCGGATCTCTCAATAACCGCTGTCTTCCATACCCTAAGCGAGGCGTTCGCAGGCGAGTTCATGGCGACGGTAATGGAACACGGGCGACGCATCCCGGAAGATATCTCTGTTGTGGGTTTCGATTCCACAGAAGTAGCGGAACGTTTCCCCGTTCCTCTGACAGCGATTGCACAACCCTTCAGCGCAATTGGCGAAGCAGCAGTCGAGATGCTGGTAGCATTGATCGACGGCGTCGAAAACGTCCCGCAGGAGCGGAGATTGCCTGTCCGCCTGGATGAACGCGCCTCCACCGCTCCGGCGCGGATTTCCTGATTTCGTTTCCGCCTTTGATTTCGATCATTTGCCCGATATCTCAAGCGGTAGGAAAAAGGCGCTCGCGAACGTGAAATAAGGAGGTTTCCAGAAGGTCAAAGACGAAAGGAGAAAAGAGGGAACCAAGAAAGTAACTGCATGAAACCAACTGCAATCGCCTCCGTCTCTGCTGTGTGTATCGCCCTGATTATGGGCGTCACTCCCGCTTTCGCTCAAGAGAATCCGAGCGCGCCGCCTGCACAGAATACGCCAAAGGAAGCCGCGCCGCCAACAACGGAGGAGAATGGCTCTGTTGTCGAACCGGATGTTCCCGAAGAGCCGCCCCGCTTCCGTCTGCTTATCGGTCCAGATATCGGATACTATCTACCCTCAGAGGACAAGACGCGAAGAGCGTTCGGCGATAAATTCTTTTCTATTGGATTCGGCATCGGCGCCGTGGAGAGCGTTTCCGAGAAGGGGCGGGTTGCGGCTGATTTTTCCATCATCAGCAATACCAATGCGGAAAGTCGCGTTTTGTTGATTCCTATCGGGGTCTCCTACGCACGCGCCCTGTCCTCGCCTCAGAACTCTCTGGTTCCGTATGCAGGAGCCAGTCTCAACTTTATCGTTGCCAATCTTCGTACATCGCGACAGGACTTCGAAGTCAAATCCGGGTATCGATCGGGCGTTGGTGCGAGCGCTTTCGTGGGATTGAATATCTCCCGCAATGGTTTCCTCCGCGCACGTTATTTCGTGACAAGCGAGTTCAGCGGATTCAACCTGTCCGGTTTGAGTGTGTCCGCCGGTTATCGTTTTGGTTTATGAGGTGTCACTCTTACTCGGTCTATTGGGAACGGCGCTCGGGTGGGTGGCGTTTATCCGGGAACCGGATGAAACTAAAATATTGTTTTTGGCGTAGGAATAATACCTGTTAAAAAAGGGTACAATAATCGTATCCCTTTTCCCATTTTTGGCATTGTTTCTATATCCCGCTAAATTTCAGCGGGTGAGGAGTCTGGCGGGATAGTTCGCGTCTTGATCCCGTGAGAAAGAGCGCCTGACCAATGAAGTATAAACGCTGTTGCGCCTGTGATTTCTGGGTGACCGCTTCGGACGCCCGTTGTCCTAACTGCGGGATTCCAGACCCCCGCACCGAGCGTTCCGACGCTCTGAGCGGGGAAGCTCCGATGACCGATGGAACGCGGGCGGCGTTCGGCGGTTTTATTGGCGCTATTATCGGTGGGTTCCTGATGCAGGGTATGGGCGTTGCGGTCGGCGTCGCAGTGGGCGTCAGTCTGGGTGTCCTGCTGGGAGCGGATCGCGAGTGGCGCTCGCCCGACTTCCCAAATCCGATCAACGCCTTACGGAAAATCACGCCCAGTCTTCGCCAAACTGAAGAGACGATTCAGCAACGGCTTTCTGACATCGCCTCACGAGAGAAGCGGCTTGCGGAAACCAACGCTCGCGTCGAAACGGAATCCGCTCTGGACGGGAATGCCGAGCGGTGGGAAAAAGTGCGTTACGCTCTGGATTCCGCCTCCAACTTCCTGGCGCGTCAACGGGAACGCTACCATGTCAAATTGTGGGAGATTGCCCTCGTGCGGTGGCAGAACACTCTGGAACCGCTTGCAGCCGACTGGGAAATGCTGACCCATGAATCAGTGAACCACCGACTTCGCTTGCTGGAAGCGGCGCGTGACCGGGGGAACGCTTATCTGAAAGAATGGGAAGGCGTCGATCTGACCCATATCACCGAGGGCGCCCGTTGCGTGGATCGACTTCGTAACGCTATCGACACCTGCGACAAATTGCGAGAGGCATTGATTGTCCAGCAGGCGGCTCTGGTTGTCAAAGGCATCGGCCCGGTCGATGAGACGTTGCAACCGGCGCTCGCCCCAACGGAGTCGCTACGGAATCTGGATGTCTTCAGCGCCCGTGCCGCAATCGGCGAATTCTCCACTGCCTTTAGCGAACTGGAAGCCGAATACGCCCGCCTCAGAAGCGAAGAAGAACTCGCCGAACGCACCGTTCTGGTTCAGAAAGCAAGATAACTCTACAATTTTATTTGACGGATCGTGTCAGGAGGCGGTTCTTATAGAATCGCCTCCTTTTCGTTACTTTGGGTAGTCTCTTTAGATTACGTTCCGGTCAAACGGGAGAGAGATTATCACGACGATAGACGAGCGCAACCGTAGCAGTAACACCGACAAGACAGACAAAGACAAACCAATCTCCGAAGCGAGTGTAGGCTGTTCCCTTACCATCGCCGAGGGGAACTTTCCTGATAAGCGCCGTCGCTTCGTACATCTCCGCCTCGCCGATAATACTGCCGTCGGGGGCGATGATCGAAGATTTCCCGTTTGGGTCGGCGCGGACGATAGCGACGCCATTTTCCGCCGCCCGAAATGGCATCATGGCGGCATGCAGATGGTGCAGAGTGGCGCGGGGCGTCGGCGGATCGAAATTCGGAACGGCGATAATTTGCGCTCCCTGCCGAACGGCGCTCCGAACATACGCGGTATAGCAGGTATCGAAGCAAATCAGCATCCCGATATTACCGAGCGGCGTCTTAACGACAGTCGCCCGGTTTCCCGCCTGCATCGTCTGCCGTTCTCCCAGAAACAACGCGATTTTGTGATGCGTTCCAAGCGTATCCCCTCTGGGATCGATCAACGAGGCGCAATTGTAAGGGCGCGGGATGCCGGGAACGCTCATTTCATGCCCCACGACCAGATAATGTCCAGTTTCTCGCGCCAGTCGGTTGGCTTCGCTATGCGGATTACCGGGCGTGAACGAATAACCGTAGGCATTCTCCGCGCCAACGATGAGTTGCGCCTCATCATCCCCATTGCGATGCGAATTTTTCGCTGATGCAGTCTCAGAAGCGGCGCGAATCAGTTCCTCACTGTCCGGCAAGTACTCCGGCGGATTTGGCGCATACGGGTCTTTGTCTTGCGCTTCCGCACCGCTGTAATCCTGAATTGCGGCGACGCGCAAACTTCCGGACGATTCCTGTTTTTCGTACCTTTGCACTCCGATGACAAACACGATAGAGGCAATGCACAACGTGTAAGAGAAACAAAAGAAAAGTAGACGATGATAGCTATTGTTCAGGTAGTGTTTCTGCGATATCGGCGCTAGCTTATCCATTTCCCAAAACAGGGTGACCAGACAGTCGGCAAGAGTGGCATTGATCAGATATAGCAAAAAAGACACGCCCCAGATGCCCGTCATCGCCGCAATTCGCAACATATCCAGAGAGCGATACTGACAAAGAGCGATATTGACCGGAAGCGGAGTCAGGTAGGTCAATCCTTCCGCAACAACGCCCATACAAGCCGTAGCGAGTATAAAAGGAACGCCACGCACGCCTCGTGTCCGCAGAAAGGATACGAACAGAGCGACGATTCCGAAGACGGCACCCATCCAGATAAACGGCACATAGGCATAGTCCAGTGACACTGCAGCCCCATGGAAGCCGACATAGAAAGCCCCTGCCGCGCCGCCTGTGGTCGCGCCAAGCCCAAAAGCCCATAACGGTCGCTTCGTCTTCGCCGCTGCCAGCATCAGCGGAACCAGCGCCAGCATCCCTAACAGGGAAACATTATAGGGGGGCGGGGAAACATTATAGGGGGGTAGCGCAAGTGCGAACAAGACGCCAGACAGAATCGCAATGATGAAGGGAATGAGATGATACTTCATTGTAAATTCATTATACCGCCTTTACCTTTACAGAAGCCTTGAGAGTTTACCCTGTATTCGCCCGTCCGGAACCCTTTTCACCTTTTGCTTCGATCAAACATGCCTTATAATCGGCTCATCATTCTGCGCGATATCTCCAAAGAGGGAAAACATCGCGCCAATCCCTAATAGAATAGATTGGAAAAGTTTCAAATGGACTTTTTATCCCGAAGCCGACGACAAGGTTTTACGCTGATCGAACTGTTGGTCGTTATCGCTATTATTGCCATTCTTGCGGCTATCCTTTTTCCCGTATTCGCTCAGGCTCGCGCTAAAGCGCGGCAGACCGCCTGTTTATCGAACATGAAGCAGATCGGACTCGGTCTGATGATGTATTCACAGGACTACGATGAGGTCATGCCCGGAAACTCCACCCTGAATACCAACGGCGTCACGGACGCTCGCTGGCCGGCTCCCGCGATTTCCGCTCACTCGGCGGGTCTTTCGGAGCCGTTTGGCTGGATGCAACCCTACGATGTGACCAATCCGGGAACACATCGTATCTGGGCCCGTGATGTCCAGCCGTATGTCAAGAACACACAGATTTTCCACTGCCCCCAGACCAAACCGCGCTCCTCCGACGGAACCTGTACGGAGGGCGGCGGAACCTGCGAAGTGACTGGTCCAAATGAGGCAAAGGCGGGAAATGGAAATATCCTTCTGAACGGCATTATCGCCACCAAACCTATCGCGGCGATGCCTGCGCCTGCGGATACGATCTTCGCTCATGAAGTCCGAAACTATAACCGGGTCGCTCAGGAGAAACCGCGCGGCATTCTTCAGGATGGACAGACGCTCTGGACGGGCTTCACGAACGCCTACTATGATAGCCTGCACAACGGCGGCGCGAACCTTCTCTTCTGTGATGGTCACGCCAAATTCCAGAAGCGAAGTTCTATCCGATTTGCCCAGTTTGGTTGCCCGCCAGACCTGAATCCCGGTCTACCAACCAATGTCGCCGACGATGATATTACCGCCAACAAGCAGTCGACCCTGATTTTCAAATCGGAGTTCTAATATCTCATCGCCCGGCGGAACGGAGGCTAATGCGCTTCTATTCCGCCGGGCGTCGCTTTTTCGAGAACGATCCTATGAAGAAATTTGCGTTCACACTCTTATTGACCATCGCTTTGACTGTCGCTGAGGCTGTTTCACCCTCACTTATCGCATATGGTCATACAGGCGAGCGATTCCCGATGGCAGCGCCCTCCATGATAGCGCCAACTATCGCTAAAGAGGATATGCTGGAATCCGGCGACCGTATTCCTGATTACCTGCGGGTCATGGGTTCGGTCAGTCCGACCGCCGCGCCGATGCTGGCGAAACTGGTGCGCACCATGATCTTTGGCGGGACAATCTCACCGCAGACGAAACTGGCGATGGGCATTGCAGTTGCGGATGCTTTGAAAACACCCTACGCCGCCGCCCATTTCCGCCGTCTTGCCCGAAATTTGCCGACAAACCCGGAGGATGCCGGACGCGAAAAACTGGCAATCGCTTACGCCCGTGATTTGACAGGCGATATCCATGGCGTTTCCGATGCCGAATTCGCCACAACGAAAGCGCGATTCAACGATGCGCAAATGGTCGAGTTGACCATGGTGACCTGTTTTTTCAATTACTTTACTCGTCTGACCGCCGGTTTTGGGTTAACGCCGGAATCCTGGCTGGAAAGCGCGACGCCGCAACTTCCTGCCCAAAAGGCAAATCCGTACGCTCCTGCCCGTGTCACCCTGCTGACCGATGAAGAAGCGTCTGCCACCGTCGAACTGGTGAACGCCAAGCCTACCAACAACTGGAATATCGGAATCGCCAATTCGCAACGGGCGATGAACCGCGTCCCGGACCTCCGGCAAGCATGGTTCGGAATGATGATGGAAATGCGGGAAGGAGCGATCGTTCCGCGTACGACGCAATTGCAGGTATCACTGGCGGTATCCACCCTGAACGGTTGCCGCTACTGCACCCTGCACCAGGTGCTCGGACTGCGAAAGCAAAATGTGGATGTGGCGAAACTTGTCGCGATGAAGAAGGATGACCGCGCTCTGACTGCCGAGGAAAAAGCGGCGGTCGATTTCGCCCGCAAGTTGACCCGTGAACCGTCGCGAGTCAGCGATGCGGACTTCGCGGCGTTACAGGCGAAATTTCCGGGCCGAGGAGCGGCGGAAGTGGTCATGCAGACCTGTAACTTCGCCTTTATGAACCGTTTCACCGACGGTCTTCGATTACCCTCAGAGGACGAAGCGGTCAAAATTTATAAAGAGACCTACGGTCACGCTTACGAAAAGTAGGAAACCCGTCGGGATCAACCATTAACGGTTGATCCCGACGGGTTGACTCTGATAGCGCCCTCTCTTGAGGATTTCTCTTATTGAGAGTTACGCCCGCCACGACCGCCGCCGCGACCGCCCATACCCAGTTGCATTGCATCCAGTTGTTTTTGTTGGGCGGGCGTCAGCAGGGGGCGGATTTTGCTCTTCATTCCAGCAAGAATCCCCATCATCTGTTGCATTTGCGTTTGACGGTCGCCGGTACGGTCCTGACGCGCTTTCTGAATCTCCGCCATCGTGTCTTTGACAATGGGTTCGATCTGTTTCTTCTGTTCTGGAGTCAGATTGAGCGCTTCCAGTTGCGCCATAGGGCCGCCCTGCGCTCTTTTGCGCTCTTTTTCCAGAGCGTCCTTGTAGAGGGGTAGTTGTTCCGGCGTCAGGAGCGCTTCGATACCCTTTTCAAATTTGGTCGAGGCTTCCTGCATTTTGCCGCGTCGTTCCTCCGGCGCTACATCACGCAGTTCAGTCAGATCGGCCATCATCGTTTTTTCCAGAGCATCGAATTTGGTCTGCTGTTCCGGCGTCGGGTTGATCGCCTTGAAAGCCGTCTTGTAGGGCATCTGCATCGCTCCACGTTGCCCGCCGAAACGACCGCCTTGACGTGTACCATTCGCCGGAGACTGTGTAGCGGTCGCCGGTGGTTGAGCGGGAGACGCTGAAGCGTCCTGCGCCTGCGCCGCGCCTGCCAGTAAACCCAGAGAGAAAATCGCCATCACTGCTAATCGATTTTTTTTCATTCGGTTGTTCTCACTTTTCCCGCCGTCGCATTGAGATAGGACATTGCCAACGGCGATTTATGTAAACAAAGACGGGTAGGGGAGATAAAGGTTCATTGGCACGAGGTCAACGAATGATCGAAGCGGGTTTTTCCCTACGCAAGGGAGAATCGATTATTTTTCTGGCAATTTGACAAAAAGCAAGTTAAATTTGTATTCTGTAAGCGGATATCGCAAGGGATATCTTCACGCTTTACCCCACTTCTGGTCGCAAGGTTGCGCCGTCAACAAGATGAACGAACGCCGTTAGACGGTGTAAGGGGTATAAATGTACGATGCTGGCGTCCCGTGATCCGTTTTACAAGGCAAGGAGGAATTTGCCCATGAAACCCGTTCGAGAAAGCGCTAATTTGCCATGTCTTCTCTATTTCATCATTCTCTCCCTGATTTCGGGCGCTCCCGCGCCCGCCAATGCGCAACCGGTCGTTACCAGGAATCCATCGCTACGAGGCGCGCAGATTCCTCTACGGTTGCCTAATGGTCGCATTTCGCGCCCTTCCACTCATGCCTTTCGGTATCTGGATACGATCCGTGTGCGCTTCCATGACGAAGGCAATGCGCCCAATCGCCCCCTGAAAACGCCGTTGCAGAAGAGCGGAAGCCTGACAGCCGCTCAAACAAGCAATGAATTATCGCCAATCACGCAGATTGTTTCCGATAGGGAGTTGATACAACGAGGCGTTCCTGAACTCAAGCGAATCTATACTCAGAAGAAACTCGGCTTCCAGATATACCGACTTTCTGATCCCGCGAAACGCGACGAGGCGATAGCGCATCTCCGCCAGATGCCGGAAGTCCGATATGCGGAACCAGTACAGCGCATTCGCCTCTTGAACCTGCCCCCGCCAAACGATTCGTATTATGGCGTCTATGACACGACATCGGCGAAACTGGATGAAAGTCATAAATGGCTGTATCAATGGAATCTACCTTTGATTCATGCCCTCGAAGCCTGGAGCGTTTTTCCGAACAAGTATTTTTCAGCGGCGGACAAAAAGAAAGCGCCAGGGCCGAAGATCGCCGTGATTGATACGGGCATCGACTACCTGCATCCCGATTTTGTAAATGCGGGCGGCGTCGCCGGAAATAATACGGAACCCAGCGACGTCATCAACGGTGGTCAGTTAGACCTGGCGGAAGGATACGATTTCTACTACGATATCGATGACCCGGCGGATGACTACGGGCATGGCACGCACGTATCCGGCATTATTGGCGCGGCGACCAACAACGGAGCAGGAATCGCCGCCATTGGCTATCCTTCTCAAATTATGCCGCTCAAGGTGACCGACCCCACCGGAGACGGCGACGATATCGATGTCATCAACGCTCTGATATGGGCAGCCGATCATGGCGCGATGGTCGCCAACCTGAGCCTCGCGCTCAATGGCGGCTATTCACAAGGGTTACAGGATGCTATCGATTACTGCTGGTCTAAAAATATGCTGGTCGTTGCGGCGGCAGGCAATGATGGCGTCGATTATGTCCGTCGCTACCCGGCTGCCTGTAACAAGGTTTTAGCGGTCGCCGCCAGCGGATATGCTGATAATACCGGCGACGCTTACCCGGAGTCTCCCGCATCCTACACCAATAGCGGTCTGTATGTTGGCATTGCCGCGCCGGGCGGCGACGCTTCCTACTGGAACACCGGTGAGCTAGGGTTACCGGGCTTCAATATAGAAGCATTCACCCTGATCTGGTCTACCGTCCCAACTTATTTCGTTCCCGCTATCACAGACCTGAACTACACGTATGAGCAGGGAACGTCTATGGCTTCGCCGCACGCGGCAGGTCTTGCGATTCTTTACGCCGCTTCCAAAGGATTCACGCAACAATCCGCAGACGCCCCCCGGAAAATCGTTCGCGCTATTCAACGTGGCGCCGACAACTTTATCGGACGTACGGATGGCGGTTGGCATCCCTCCGGCGGCTACGGAAGAATCAACGCATTAGCCACCATCACGGACAAATTCGGTGCAAGCCGCAATCTGAATGATGTCAATCCCGATACGCCCGGCGGCGTTACCGGGCAGGTGACCTACTATGGAACGCCGATTCTCAACGCGTCTTTGAAGCTCAATGCGGCGGGACGCAAAAAGTATACGGCGAACTCCAAGGATGATGGAACCTACCGGATTCCTAACGTGGTAGCTGGAACCTATACGCTCACCTGCAAGTGGCAGAACATTACGCTGAACCGGACAATCGTCGTCGAAAATGGATGCGATACGATGGCGACGGATTTTGCATTAGAAGCGACGCCTTCCGTTGCAGTAGCGGTCAGTCCCAAAACGGTAAACCTCGCCTGGGGCGGTTCTACGACCTTTACCACAACAGTGACCGGTTCGACCAACCAGAACGTGGTATGGAGTATCGTCTCCGGTCCCGGCGCAATCGATGCGAACGGAAAATATACCGCTCCGGCTTCGGGAACGAATGCCACAACCGTCATGGTAAAAGCCGCCAGCGTCGCCGATACGACCAAAAGCGATACGGCGAGCATCTCCCTGCCCACGATACCGAAAACGCTGACGTTTAACGCGAATCCGGTTACCGGCGGAACCGTCTCTACGGGAACGCTTAAATTATCGGACCCGGCGCCTGTGGGCGGAACCATTGTCACCCTGACCAGTAGCAATACCGGAGTGGCTACCGTTCCGGCGACGGTTACGGTTCTCGCCAATTCCGATACGGCGACCTTCTCCGTAACGACTGTCACGGTCAATGCGGATACCGTCGTCAACATTACAGCTACAGGCGGCGGGTTGTCAATTGTCGCGCCTCTCACGATCAAGAAACCGGTTGTTGCGACTGCCGTCCGTATCAACAGCGGGGGATCGGCTTATACTTCGGCAGGAAACGCGGTATTCCTGGCGGATACCTATTACCTCAGCGGGCAGACAGTAACGCGTACCGGAATTACTATCAGCAACTCTCCTGATCCCAGTCTTTACATGACGTTGCGATTTGATGCGAATTTCGGTTACTCCATCCCGGTTCCAAATGGAACGTACACCGTGAAATTACACTTCGCCGAAACAAGCCCTCCCTTTTCGGGAATCAATAAGCGAAAATTCAATGTCACCATGAACGGGACGGTGGTTTACAGTGGTCTGGATGTGTTCGCGGAAGCGGGAGCCGCCAACAAAGCGCTGATCAAAACCAATACGGTCACTGTCACTAATGGAAAACTGGACATCTCCTTTGCGGTCACGGTTGGAACAAATGCCTTTGTGAATGCCATAGAGGTGTACTGATCGACCTGACTTAATCGCTACAAGCGAAAGAGATTTCTAAATTTCTGCGGGCGGAAGGCATCTTCCGCCCGCTTTTTGCGTCTATAACAGTACATGATGCTCACTCTCCTTATGGAACGATACCAATTCCTGACACCTGCGCTAAAACGCCGGAAATCGTCCTTGATCCTGATCGTTACGATTCTATGCGTTCTGGCGGGCGGCGCGAACGCTCAGGAACCGGGAACGCTATCTTCTCCTCTGGATACAAAAACGCGGGAGCGAATTTTTGAGATCGTCTGGTCGCGGGTCAATGAGCGTTACTTCGATCCGACTTTTGGCGGAATCGACTGGAATTTGATGCGCCGCCGTTATCAGCCCAAAACGATAGAGGCGAAAACCGACGCGGAATTCTACGCGCTTTTGAATCAGATGCTGAGTGAACTGCGACAATCCCATTTTGGTGTCGCTGCGCCGGATGCTATCGCTCCCGAAATTCCCACTTCCGAGAAACCGGCGACATCGCGCCCGACCCCAGATAACGCCCCGGCATCTGATTCGGGTGAAGGCGACCGCAACGGTACGGCGGGAATTACGGTGCAAATGGTCGAGAATCAACCTACCATTACACATATTGTCGCGGGCGGCGCGGGAGAGGCGGCGCAACTTCGCTCCGGCTTTGTCATAACGGCGGTCAATGAGAAGAGTGTGACCTCGATTCTGGAAGGATTGAAAAAACGCGCCAATGACGAACGGACTCTGCCAACATATGTCCGCCTGATCTTTGACAATCTCCTGAGTGGACCGGTCGGCAGTTCGGTGACAATCGAAGTCAGAGACAGCGCCGACAAGATGCAAAAGGTGACGCTGGCACGCCGCAAAAACCCTGGCGTCATCACCCGTTTCGCCGCGTTGCCACCCTTCCCGGTTCTTGTCGAAAAGCGGCGTTTGCCCGGGAATATCGGCTATATCGGGTTCAATATCTTTCTGATCCCCATCCTTGATCCTGTACGCGCCGCTATACGCGAAATGCGGGACGCCGACGGGATGATTATCGATTTACGTGGCAATCCCGGCGGTATTGGCGCAATCGCCCCGGCGATTGCGGCGCAGTTTCTTTCCGAGGAAACGAATCTGGGCGTTATGAAAATGCGTAATGGTGAAATCCGCTTCCCCGTTTTCCCTGTCGAAAAACCGTTCGGTCGTCCGTTGGTCATCCTGACCGACGAAGGATCAGTCAGCACATCCGAAATTCTGGCGGCAAGTATGCAGGAAATGGGTCGGGCGACAATCATAGGTTCACGATCCGCCGGTATGGCTCTGCCCTCTCAGGTAGAGAATTTACCGGGCGGCGGAAAACTCCAGTATGCCTTCGCCGATTTCCGCACCCGAAAAGGGATGCTTATCGAAGGACAGGGTGTCACTCCCAATGTCCCGGTAACTCTGACCCGCGCCGCCCTACTTTCGGGCGCAGACCCTATTTTACAGACCGCTTTGAATTACCTGAAAACGAAAAACCTGCAACAAGCCAAAAAGCGTAGCGTTGCCGCGCCGCAACCAAAAACACAGAAAGTTTCGCAACCGTGATCTATCGCCTGAATCTATCCGCCCGTCTCTCTCTCAGCGCCTGCCTTCTTTCGGCGTTTCTTTTATCACAACAGACGACGCCCGCTATCGCTCAAGCTCCTGCAGTAACCCCGCCAGTAGCGAAACCAGCGGCGCCCCGTATTTACGCCCCGTTGCCCGCTGGTATGACAGCGGAAAAAATTCTGGATCGCGCCTTCGCCGCCAGTGGCGGTCAGGAGAGTCTGGCAAAAACGAAGACAACTTATCAGAAAGGGAATATCAGTGTCGGGGCGCAAGGGATAAAAGGCGTCTTTGAAGTTTATATCAAGCGCCCTAATAAGTTTTATACAGCCCAGACCTTCGAGGGCATCGGCAAGACGGAAGTGGCTTATGACGGCAAAATCGCCTGGTCGAAAGACCCTATCAATGGCGTTCGTACAATGAAGGACAAGGAAAAAGCGCAACTTCAGCGGCAGATGGATAACGATGCGAACCGGGGCGGCGACTGGCGGAAATCCTATAGCAAAATAGAAGCGCTTGGCATCCGTAAGGTGGAGGGCAAGGACGCTTATGCGATTCGCCTGACCCCCACTAACGGAAAGCCACTGGTGCAATATTTCGATACCCAGACAAATCTGATGGTAAGGATGGACATGATTTCCGAAAGTCCACAGGGGACATTACCCATCGAATCGTACTTCTCGGACTACCGCACGGTGGACGGAATGAAGATTCCGTTTCAGATGCGGCAAAAGGTGGCGGCGACGGAACTCCTGACAACTGTGACAGAGATCAAGAACAACCTGCCCGTGACCGACGCGAAATTCGCTAAACCGGAATAATCCGGGGATGCTGTTTTGAGAGTCCAGGCGTTTTAACGAACGGACTCCGCTACCCGTCGAACATCGTCGTCCGAAAGAGCGCTGATCAAAATGTAGCGGAAGTCCGCATCGCGCCATAGAAAAGCGCGATCACCACCTCCCCGTGGATTCTTTGAAAAGCCCCCCCGGGTTACGCCGAGGGCTTCTCCGGGTTGGGGCGTATCCGCGATTTGAATCAGCGATAGCACCGTCACTCCGTTGGCGTAACGCTGCGTGACACGTCTCTTTTCATCGCCATCCTGGCTACCTTCGATAACGCGCAATTCGAAGCCGCCCGGAAGATAACTCGGAACCCGGGCGGTAAATCCTGCACGCGTCGCTTCGACAAGGTTACGGAAAGTTCGCTTGTTTTCCACAACGATGGCCGCTCCGACAGGCGGCGTGAAATCATCAACGCGGAAAGCGGGAGTGAAGTCGACGCTCAGAAAATAGGAAACATTGAGCAGGCGATTATCCGCCCCTACGATTTCCTGTTTCAGACGCAGACCTGTCGGTCGGTCGATCCAGATACGGCGTGATGGTCCGGCGTCGCCGCCCGTGGGCGCAATTTGAACGATATCCGCAGTGCGTCCTGCGATAGTATCCTGACCTTGCCACAGCGCCCTCAACTCATTTTTTCCCAACCGTCGGGAAAGCTCTTCCGAATGTTCGCGCATCGCTTTCATAGCGGAGGCTTTTTGTATCCAGCGATTCTTTTTGGGTTGGAAAAGATAGAAGTTTTTGCGGTCGTCCAGAAAAATTTCCCCGGCAGGTCGGATGGACTCTATTCGAAAACCGCGTGCAGGGTCACGCCGCACCCATGCCTCCGTTTCCAGACCATTAGGATTGACCCGAACCTCACGGGCGATAAATGCAACGCGAGACTCCGAAGCCATCATCCGCAAGGCGGCTTCGGTTCCCCGTCGTTCCTGCGGCGACATCGCCGCCAATCGGCTTCGGAGTTTTTCCCGTAATTCCTGAAATGAACACTCCGGTACGCCTGCATGCGCTCCCGGAACCGGCGTCTGCGCGACGCTCTGTGAGACGACAATGCCCGACAACGCCATCAACAGGGCGCGGGACAGGATCTGTCTTTTCATGCGAGCATCACATTTCATTCTTTTCACAAAAGAGCTATGTCTTAAACGGAAGTACGATTCGTTCAGCGACTTCGATATTCCAGAAATATTTCGGTTACTTTAGGTTACAGAGATACTAGCGCAGCCGGGTCTCCCAGCGTCTCCGAGGATGAGTAGGCGGAGTGTTCCCGCAAAAGCTGATCCAGAGATGTCGTATCGGAGGCGGCTTTGGGCGTCACACGGGTAATCGGATTTCGATTACCTTCAATCGTGGAGACGTTCAGGTTCGCAGGTCGGGAAAGAATCAGAGCGAAAGGCCCGATCACTACAGCGGCGATTCCTACCGCCAGCGCTGGTCGAAGCGATGGCAATGTCCACCATTTCGTGAAACGTCCACCAATATCCGCCAGCGAAGAGAACCAGGTTTCTGGGCGAGGTTTCAACGCATCATCCGCGAGACGCTTCGCCAGTATCGCTTCAAAGTTGACGGAAGGTTCCCATTTGGGCAATTCCCTCAGCAGATTCGCTGTCCGGGACAATTCTTGCGCCGCCTGAGCGCAAACAGCGCAGGAGGCGATATGCAAATCGACTTCCCATGTTTGGTCGGTCGGCAACGCCCCATCTACATATTCGGAGAGCAGACCCTGTATTTTTTTGCAATCTCTTATCGTCGCCATAGTTTTTCTCGTTTGCGTCTCAGAATCCACAGCATTCCGAACTATATCAACAACGATTCATGCGTTCGCATGTAACCGTCTATTTCTTACCTTATAGCTAACCCATAGCTAACCCGGCAAATCGATTCAACCATCCTCTACCAAGCGATCATTATACTATTTTACTTACTGTAAATAGGGCTTCAGATGATCCCGCAAGGCTACCCTTGCATTGAAAATACGCGACTTGACCGTACCCAGAGGAATTCCTTCCGCAATTGCGATTTCCTCATATGCCAACCCTTCGATATCGTGCAAAACGACGGAGGAGCGCAGTTTCGGCGGCAATTTTTGTAATGCCTGCTGAATCTGTCCTGCCAGTTCCTTCCGGGCGAAGACCGTTTCCGGCGCTTGAGACATATCGGGAATGTCCTGCGTGACAAAATGGTTTTCATCATCACCCGGCAGGGGAGCATCCAGGGATCGTGTCAACTCCCGCGCTTTTTTATTGCGGCGGAATGAGTCCACGCACAGATTGCCCGCTATACGGAATAACCAGGTTGAGAGCGTTGCATCAGCGCGAAAGGAGGCGATGCCCGTGTACATACGCACGAACGTTTCTTGCGTCAAATCTTCCGCGTCTTCCGCGTTGCCCGTCATTCGATACAGGTAGTTATAGATTCTTCCCTTGTACCGTCCGACAATTTCATTAAAGGCGGCGATGTCCGCCTTTTGGCAACGTGAGATCAGCGCCGTATCGCTTTGCGTCAAATTCAGACTCCGCGCAAACGTCATATCTCAGCCCCTAAAGAATTTCCGTTCCCAACTGCTTTCGTTCTAACCGACGTTCGCTATAGCAAAAAGTTCACCGAAGACCAATGAATTTGCGTCTCGTGACGTCAATGATTATAAATCGCAGTAAAGCGTTATACAAAACGGGATTCGAAAGGCGTGTACTACTTCTATTCACTCCAGAGCGGTTTTCGTGTATTCCACCCTATTGCACCCCGGTAGCGGATGATAGTAACTGGAGAATGATTTTATTTCCGCTATCGTCTTCGACTTCCAGAGCGTCATGACCTTCATTCTCCTCAGCGCGACTCCAGACATGCGTAACGTTATTGATCCGGGTTTCGGTCAAGTTGTCAGGTTCGGTTCCTACCAGTATGGTAATATCGCCTTTTTCACTGCCCTTTTCCTCATAGGATATGCCCAGAAAGGGCGCACTTCTTACCGTTTCCTGCGCTCCGAGGTCGGAACTATCCACTTCGATCCGTACTGCATTTTCCTGATGTGATCGGGTGAACTCATCGCAAAACTCTCGCAGATTATCGAATTCAATTTCACTGGTCGGCATTTTCAGACTCCTGATTCCTGTTTTTCGGAGAGACTGTCTCCGATGATATAAAAAGTACCGGCGACGCTCTCAAATGGTTGCGACTTTGCCCACCTATCGCCTCCGATGTTTTTCCCGCAATCGCGCTGAGTCTGGATAAGAAGGGCGGGAATGTTTGTGAAAAAAAGTGCGAAGTCGTGAAAAAACTGCTTCAACGCGGTTCAGGTCACGGTATAATCACTCAAAGACCGAAATCAATGTCGTCTATTAGAATCGCAGTAGAGAATATCGGGAAATCGTTCGGGGCGAGGCGCGTTCTACGGGGAATATCGCTGGAAGCGGTATCCGGCGAAGTTGTAGCGGTCACAGGGGCAAATGGTTCCGGGAAATCCACGTTCCTGAAAATCGTCGCTGGATTGATACGACCTTCCTCCGGAACTATTACTCTCACAGTGGACGACCGGGAGATAGCGGAGCCGGATGCGAGGCGCAGGGTAGTCAGTTATGCCGGTCCCGACCTAGCGTTCTACCCGGAATTGACGGCTCAGGAAAATCTTTCGTTTTTTGCCGAAGTCCGAACCCTTCCCATCACCTTGGCGGGGATCAAGAATTCGCTTGTGGCGGTCGGTCTCGGCGGACGAGGCGATGATCCGGTGGGGGTTTATTCCTCCGGGATGCGGCAGCGGCTTCGACTGGCATTCGCCACTATGCTGGATACCCCCTTGCTCTTGCTGGATGAGCCTTCTCTGGCGCTGGATAAAGAGGGCGTCCGGCTGGTAGCGCAGACGATAGAACGGCAACGCGCAAAAGGGGGAGTGACGCTTCTGGCGACTAACGATCCGGAAGAAGCGGAACTGGGCGACCGGGCGATTACGGCGAATGGCGCCCGTTCCCAGACGTTCTCCACGCTTATCGCTGTTGGCGGGCCTGCGCTCGTTTCCGGCGGTATTGGAAAAGGCTAACGGGATGTGGGGCGTGCGTGAGATTCACGCCGTCTTTCTGAAGGAATTACGCACTGAGTGGAGGACGAAAGTGGCGTTGTCCTCGACAGCGCTTTTCGCTATCGGGGGCGTGACTCTGGCGGCGCTGGCATTGCGGGGCAATCCGCCTCTGGCGCTCGATGACCCATCGCGGGCTTCCGTTGCGGCGGGGCTACTCTGGATATTGCTGTTTTTTACCGGTGCGACGGGACTCGGCAGGGCGTTTGCGCTGGAAGAAGAACGCGGGACAGCGCTGGCGTTACGATTGACCGCACGAGCGTCAGCGGTATGGATCGGCAAGTTTCTGGCAAATGCCTTACTGATTCTGGGTCTGGCGATTATCGCGACGCCCATGCTCATTACGGCGCTGGATGCTGGGCGCAATGTGAACGCATTGCTATTAACTTGCGTAGTAGCATCAGGATGTATCGGAATTGCGGCGACAATGACATTTGCCGGGGCGCTGGTCGCTCAAGCTTCCGCGAAGAGCGGCTTGCTGGCGACCCTGTCGCTTCCCGCTCTTGCTCCGCTGTTCGTGGCGGCGATACATGGAACGCGAGCGGCGCTGGGAGTAGGAACCCGGTTGGGAATCGCCCCCGCTTTTCAGACGGGCATGGGCGATTTACAGGTTCTGGCATCGTACGCGGTCATTTCGGTGACAGCGGCATTAATGCTTTTCGATTATCTGTGGAATGATTGAGATATGGCGACCATAGCCAAAATTGTACTGGGAATATTGACGGGCGTTTTTACCGCCCTAGCCTTTTTGTATCTGAAACCGGCGGAAGGATTCCCGCGTCCGGAACTAGCGCGTATTGTTGCGCTCCACTTGCCCAATGCCATGGCGGCGATTGTGGCGGCGTTCGTGGCGGCGATTTTTGGCTGGAAGTATCTGGCGCGTGGTCGAAACCCTCTTGATGATGCGAAGTCTAAGATAGCGGCGGTTCTCGCCGCGATTTTTTGCGGACTGACTACGGTCACGGGAATGGTATTCGCCCAGTATCAATGGGGAGCGCCCTGGAACTGGGATCCCAAGCAAACCTGTATCTTTTTGTTGCTATTGATCTACGCGGCATATTTTGTCTTGCGAGCGGGAATTGAAGACCCGGAAAAGAAAGGGGCGACGGCGGCTGCTTATATCGTATTTGCGGGCGTCATGACCCCCCTGCTGGGTTATGTCATTCCCAAATATCTGCCGTCGTTGCACCCGACCAACACAAAATTCGACGCCGCATACCACACAGTGATCTGGGGAATGTCGGCGTGCCTGATCGGCATCTTCGCCTGGCTCCAGAATATCGGCATCCGCTATGAGCAGGTCAAGGGCATGGCGCAACAGTTAGAAGAGGAAATGGCGTAGGTAAACGAAATGGGTGAGATGTTTCCGTTGCTCGCGGTTGCATTATTGATCTGGGCGGGAATTTTCGGGTTTATCTTTGTCGTTGACCGTAAGGTGAAGGCATTGGAAGAGCGCGTCAATCGTGAACTGGCGCTGACGCGAAAAGGTGAGGAGGCGATTCGATGAAACCGGGCGCATGGGTCGGTCTGGTCATAATTATAGCGGCGATGGCGTTCGGGGCGAAGTCATTCGTCACGAATCTGATCCCGTATGTCTCTTTTACGGAAGCGAAGGCATCCGCCGGAGCGGTACAGGTCATGGGGAAACTGGATAAATCGACCATCGCGGATGATCTGGGCCAGTTGACCTTTACGATCGTGGACAAGGACGGCAACCGAATGCCGGTCGCCTTCACCTCTGCCCGTCCGCCGAACTTTCAGATGGCTCTGGAAGTGACCGCACAGGGCAAGTTTGACGGTCAGACGTTCCGCGCTACCAACCTGCTGGTCAAATGTCCCACGAAGTATCAGGGGACGGAAACGAAATCGTACGCGGCACGCGGGTAACGAATTACGGCGCGGTAAAAACGCCCTCAGATAGTTACGGAAGCCCATCCGGACAGTTCCGGTTTAGACAGGGAAAGGTTTGGCGGCTATGCCAATAGGATACGGTCTGCTAACAGCGGCGCTGATTTTTACAGTGGTCGCGAATGTGCTGTTTCCGCTCTCGCGGCGCGGAGGAGCGGAAGCGGAAAAATGGTTGAAATGGGCGAGACTCAGTACTGTCGGTGCGGCAGGTATGGTCATCGGCGCTTCGCTGTACCTGATCTACCTGATCGCTAACCACCATTTCGAAGTTTCGTATGTCGCGGAGTATTCCGCCAAGCGATCCGCCGCCTATTATCTGTTCGCTGCCTTCTGGGGCGGGCAGGAAGGGTCGTTACTGCTCTGGGCGTTCTGGGGAAGCGTCCTCGGAGCGGTTCTGGCGTTCCGGGCAGGGAAGGAAACGAACAGAGTCTGGCCAATCTATGGACTGACTCAGGTGTTCCTGCTCGGTTTGATCTTGCTCAAATGCCCCTTCAAATTGGGCGAAGGATCGATTCCGCTGGACGGCAAGGGACTGAATCCCCTTCTGGAAAATATGTGGATGGTCATTCATCCGCCGATTCTGTTTCTCGGTTTCGCCTCCACCATGCCCGTTTTCGCGTGGTGTCTGTATGGTCTGGTCTACCGGGAATATGACCGGTGGGCGAAAGCGGTTTTTCCCTGGGCGCTTTTCGCTTTCGCGACCCTGGGCTTTGGCTTGTCTCTGGGTGGTTACTGGGCGTATGAAACGCTCGGATGGGGCGGCTTCTGGGGATGGGACCCGGTGGAAAACTCCTCGCTCGTACCGTGGCTGTTCCTGATGACACTGATTCACGGGTTGTTACTGCAAGGCAAAAACGGCGGCTACAAAGTCAGCAACCTGCTGATCGGTTTCCTGCCGTTCGCGACCATGCTGTATGGGACATTCCTGACCCGTACCGGACTACTTTCCGATTTCTCTGTACACTCCTTCTCGTCTCTGGGCAAGGATGGGTATACGATGTTGCTGATCGGCGTCCTGTCCACTTTCCTGATTCCGCTTGGACTGCTGATCTTCCAATGGAAGTCTATTCCCAAGCCGACCGCTTATGAGAAACCGTTGACCCGTGAATTCGGTTTCTTTCTGGCATCCGCCTTGCTGGGATTAACCGGATTTCTGGTTGCAATCGGAATGTCCGCTCCACTGATCACCAAAGGGATCGGGCAGGCGGCGCAGGCGGTTCTCCCCACGTTAAAAATGACCGTCCCTACCAATATCGCCCAGTGGGTGGAAAAAGGCGCGGCGGCGCAGACCGATTTTTACAATCAGTCTCTGTATCCCATCGCCATCATTCTACTGGTGGCAATGGCGGTCACTCCCTTTCTGGGCTGGCGCATGACTGACGACGCCGAACTGGGCAAGCGTCTGCTAAAGCCTTATATCGCGTCCCTGATTCTGACCGGGATCATGACAGGGTGCGCCTGGTATATGGGCATCCGCAAGCCCCTGATGGTGCTTCTCTTCGCCTGTTCCGCTTTCACTATCGCATCCAACATCGCGCTGATCCTTCCGCGAACGCGAACTCGACAGGCGCGTATGACAATCGGCGGATTTGTCGCGCACCTGGGAGTGGGAATGACTCTGGCAGGGGTCGCCTGTCTGGTGGCTTTCTCGCAGACAGCGGAACGCGTTTTGCTGGTACGCGATATGCCCAAGGACGTCCTTGGCTTTAATATGACATACAAGGGGCAAACGTCTCAGCCGTATGATCGCGCCAATAACGGCCTCATGATCGAAATCCGAAAAGGTAGTTACATCTGGCGCGCCGCGCCGACTTTCTATATTGCGCCGTGGAACAACGAAGATACGACCTTCGGTAATCCACCCGCAATTCTTCCGAGCATCTACAACGTCAAGACGCCCTATGATTTGCTTCGGCTTCTACCCTGGAACAACCCGTTCCCGGCGGGCGATCTCTATATCGCTCTGAACAGCGCCGACGGCCCGGTCAGCTTGGACGCTCCCATGCTTCCGCCCAGTCCCAACAAAGGGTTTGCGCTGAAACTGGGGCAGGGAGTGACTATCGGAGAATACTCATTCGTTTTCCGCGAATTCAAGTTCGATGAAGCGGCGGAAAAAGCGATGGGCAAGCCCGAGGAGATGAAGAAACTACCGGAAATCCGTGTCCTGACCGCCATTGATGTGACCTATAATGGCAAGACGGAAACCGTCACTCCCCGGTTGCGACAGGAACGGGCGGGCGGCGTCTATTCGGAGCCTGTACAGATCGCCGGACCTGAGGGACGGACAGTCATGCTCAAACTGGATCCGCCTTCCCGCGAACAGCAGGAAGCCGCGTCTCCAGAAATCCATCTCCGGACGCTGAATGCGGACAATCGTGCGGAAGCGGTGCAAATCGATGTTTCCACCAAACCGGGCATTGGCTTCGTCTGGATTGGTTCGTTGCTTTACACACTGGGCGGACTGGTCGCCTATCGCCGACGCGCTCGCGAATTAGGAATCACCGGTCTGGAAGACCCTGAACCTGCCGCTAACAATGCAGGGAAGGCGAATCCCGCGCCGGTCATTCGTCGAAAAAAGAAATAGTGACGCCGGATACCCAGATAAAAAGGACGCAGGTAATCCCTGCGTCCTTTTTATTTTCCAGCGTGTTTCGATTGACCTGTTTAAGATCAATCGTTTCAGGGGTTGCGGTAGGCGAGGATATATTCCATTAATGCATCCATCGGAACCGTCGCCAGAGCGATTGCGGTATCGCAAACGCCGTAGTACAGATACAGCAGTCCATCCTTGACAATATTCCCGGTAGGAAAAATGACGTTAGGGATATAAGTCCCGAAGCGTTCATAGTACATTTCCGGTTCCATGATCGCTTCCGGCGTTCGCGCGATCACTTTTGTCGGATCATTCAGGTCTAGCAATAATGCCCCGACACGATAGACCACACTCTTCACAGACTTATCTTCGGTCTGCACACCATGGTACAGGACAAGCCATCCCTGCTCCGTCTTCAGGGGCGGGGTGGAACCGCCGATCCGGTTGTCTTCCCACTCGTATTCCGCTTTCGCTACCAGAACCGGGTCATCCCAGGTCAGTAAGTCATCCGACCACGAAAGCCAGATCGAAGGCCCGCTGACGCCGTATTCCGGCCCGACAAAGTGCAGGGGACGGCGCAAAGCGGCATACCTGCCGTTGATCTTCTCCGGAAACAGGATGACATCCCGGTCATCCATGTCCGCCGGAGTGACCCAGGACAAGAATCGCCAGTTTACCCGGTCTTCCGAAACGGCGATCCCCGACCGCGTGTAATTATCGGGGCGTCCTCCCTGCACGTTTCCCGACCCCACATTGATTTCCGCCATCGGGACGCGTTCCACTCCGGGAAAGTCCGTTTCATGCGACTCCGGGACCCCGACTCCTGTCGGATGCGATGACCAGGCAAAAGGTCGGAAAGCGAATGTCAGGTAATACAGCCCGTCCATTTTGTGAACACGAGGATCCTGGACGCTCCCATACTCGCTTCCCGCCATTTCCGGCGTGAAGACCGGCTTATCGGAAACGTGTGTAAAGTGGACGCCATCGTCCGAGGAAAGCAGTCCCAGAGCGCAGATAAACGGTCGCAATCCTCCGGCGGCGCGTTCATACAGATAAAAGCGACCGTCATCGTCCAGCAAAACGCCCGGATTGAAAACCGTCGCCCGTCGCCAATCGTATAGACCTGGGACAATGATCGGATTTTCGGGATGTCGTGTAAAAACAGGCTTTACCATCGAAGAGATGCGGGGTGATACGGATGATTCGGACATAGCATATTGTCGCAGACCGTTCGTCCTGCGTCAAGAGCAAGTGTACAAAGAGCGCAACCCCATCCGCAATGATATAGCGAAGACAAGTAGTGAAGAGCGGTGGATTGCATCGGCGATAGGCCACCCCTTTCTATTTTTTGGACTGCCTAAAATTTGGGACAATTAATTCATTGACAATTCTTAAGGACTGTAGTACGTTAGTTGCAACGGCAATGAATAGCTAAACCTCAGGTCAAAGAAAGACCTTCTAAGGAGCGACTCATGCATTTTCCCTTTGGCTTAAGCGTTAAAGCGGCAAGTTTTGCATTTGCTGCCGTCATGTGAGCGCCAGTCTCAGCCGCTCACGCTCAGTACGGAATGCCCGGTTCATGGCATGTCACGGTTACGCCAAACGGCAGGCGCGAAGCAATAACCTCTACGTTGTGTATCCAAGGCTTATGACCCCTTATCAAGGTCAGCCCTAAGTCGGTGATGAGTACGGAACGAAAGGATATATCGGTCCCGTTGAAACCGATCTGGCTCCCCTTGCCTCCAGTGAGTTTGTGGGTGATTATTTTAAGTTACCTTCCGCCCCGCCTCCACCCCATTGATTACTATGGGGATGACTGCTTACGATACTGGTGGATTTCCAGATAATGCCCGCTGACGCTATCGAAAACCTACCTTGAAAGGTTCCGTTAATGATTAAACTCTTGTATGGGATGCTCACCGTCTTATTGGTGATGAGCCTATGCGTCGGTCAAACATCATCTGACATCGTTTATCCCTATTGGCGTTCACAAGATTTTAGCTGGACGCGAGAGGAGATTGTCACTGAAGATAAACAGTTCGGTACTATTGTGGCGAATTTAGACCATCTGTTAAAAGAGGGCGCCAACCCATCGTCGGTTCGGAGACGTTTCGAGCCGAAACCTAATGAAACGTATGAAAGTCAACCCATCAATGACCGATTCTCGTGGGCTTATCTAACGTATCAAATGCTTCGTAGGCCCGCCGGAATTCCGATAAAAGTACGAGAAAATCAGATTACCCATGCGAGTCATCTATTAGCAATAAAACCGACCTCGAATGCTCATGACTACATTCGCCTTCGTTTTCTCCTGCCGATGTACTTGGGAGTAGAAGAGCGTCACCTTCCTGTCGGGCAGAAATTATTAGCGCTTAACCCGAATGATTTGGCGGTGCGCTATAGTGTTGCCGCCATCCTTGCAGTGTCGCACGAGCAGTCAGATTTAGACAAAGCGGAGAGCATGGTTCGAACATTACTTGCAAGTCACCCAACAGATTACTCCTACAAGGCCTTAGAGGCGAGCATTGTATGGAGCAAATATATAAAATCAGGGGGACAGGCGAATGGTCAACACGCCATCGAGCTTTATGCTGATTCTTACATGAACAGCAATGATCCACAATGGAAGCGACGGGCGAGGTTCATTATTAACTATATTTCTTCTGATATGATGAAACGAGGTTTTAAAGTGAGCATTCCTGCCGCGCTCAAAAATTGACCTAATTTTCTCCGGTTTATAGGTATTAATTGTGGTAACGTCGGAAGCCTCGCGCCATGATTCCCATCTGGTTTTGCTTTTCGGCTTCGGTGGCGCGTTTTTTGACATCCTCGTGGGCGGCAGTAGTGGCGGCGCCGACGATGGGGCGTTATCAATCGTCTCACCGACCGGATTTATTGCCAGCGTTGTACTAAGGTCACGATTGCGGCAACCGTTCCGACAATTGCCCAACCGGCGAAAATTCGATCCGTTAACGTCGTGTATTCGTAATCGCAACGGCGGAGTCGTTCGCGCCATTCCTGAAAGGCGGCCCGGTTCATTCCAGGCGCATCGTTCCAGACCCGGTTGTAGCAATACCCCCCGATTATCGCTCCCACCGTAAAGATGCCAGCGACAAATACCATGTTGATCGGAGTAAAAAAGGTATTTCCACCAGTCCAGTTTAGCAGGTAGTTATTTTGGATGAGGAACATCGCGATACCGGCGATGGTGAAAGCGGGACCGAATATCCATCCCTGACGTCCCCCCAGAACCCCGGCGGCAAGACCGCAAAGACCGCCCACCGCCGCGCCGATGAGAACGCCGACCGGGAAACCGATCAATGCGCCTACCAGCCAGACCATCGCGCCGAGCCCTAACCCCACAATCCCGCCGATAAATCCGCCGACTGCGGTACCGTGCAGGATACACCAGAGAACTCCCTTGATCGCTTTTGTGAGCCGAATCCCCGGTAATTCTCTTAACAGTTGTTGCCAAAACGCTTTCACTGTCGTTCCTCGCTTCCTGCTCCGACGCTTTCTTTATAGACAGTACGGAGCAATGCGACTTCCTGAATTCATTATACGATACTTTGTGAAAAAAAACGCAATCTTTTTCTCGATCTCATAATTTTTATAATTACGGCGCAGGATATATACTCTTCGCGACGATTGCTCCCTGTTAGTTCCCGCTAACGATTAAGCGCTACTTCCGTAAGTATGGTCATATACTGAGACAGTTTCCCTGCGCGGGAAAATAGCCTACAATGGAACGGCTCAGGACGCGAAAGAAATACGACGTCGAACGCCAGAGGAAACGCTCCCTTGCCATCACGCCCCCTGCCGGTCGGCCTTCTGACATCGCTTGCCTTTGTCATCAGTTTTATGTATGCGCTCTATGTTGCGGCGTTTGGCCTGATTTTACCGGCGGTCGGGGCAGCGTTCCAAGTCGGCGCGGCGGCGCAGGGGGCGCTTTTCCCGGCATCGTTCGGGGGAGGGATGGTGGGAGTACTCCTCAGCGGTTACCTTTCCGACCGTCTGGGACGAAAACCTGTTGGTCTCCTGTGTTTGGGTGTGGTAGTCCTTGGCGCAGGGTTATTTGGAACAGCAACCGCCTTTCCAGCGGCTTTGCTGGCGGCGACATTGCTGGGAGCGGGTGGGGCGGCTTCACAGACAGTTGCATCGGCGCTACTTTCCGATTTGCACCCGACACGTCGCCCGTTTTATATGAATGCGATCCAAATCGCTTTTGGAGTCGGGGCAGTAGTGTCTACCCCGTTGATGCAGGCATTCCTGACAATCAGCGGTTCCTGGCGCTATTTGTTTCTCCTTGTCGGGATCGGATTCGCCGCCATTCTGGTTACCCTGTCGTTCTGCACTGTTCCCGAGGGCGAACGAAGCGGCATCGATTTTACGATTCTGGGGCGGCTTGCCCGACATCCCGCCCTGTGGCTCTTTTGTTCCTCCGCCGCGTTTTACGCCGGAGCGGAAGTCGCCTTTTTCTCGTGGATGCCGACCCTGTTACAAAAGGAAATTCCTTCCGGAGCGGGCTATGCGGCGGGCGTAGGCAGCCTCTTCTGGGCTGCGATGACGGTGGGACGCGCCCTGACCGGTAGTATCATCCATCGCTTTCCCCTGCGACGTCTGAGGTTTCTTCTTGCCAGCGCTTCCGCCGTGACGGCAACCATGACCTTGATAATTCGGACTCCGGAGATGCTACTCACCGGGGTCGCGTTGACCGGGCTTTGCTTCAGCGGAATTTTCAGCGTTCTTCTGGCGGAAGGAAGCGAGGGTTTCCCCGATACCGCAGGAACCGTTCTGGGAATGACTATCGCCTCCGCCTCCATTGGCGTCGCTTTACTACCTTATGCCGTGGGAGCGTTTGTAGATGTAGGAGCTTCCTGGCGATTGTCTCTGGGATTGGTTCCTCTCGCCGCCGTACTGGTCGCCTTGCTGGCTACCATCCGGGTTCCAACAAATTCCCTATGAATTCCATCATATTCCTCATGAGTCAAGATTGCCAGGGAAACCAGTCACAATAATAGCCCTGTTTTGATTCCTCAATGTTGAATTTGTGAATAGAGGGCATCCCAATTCATAGGCGCATCCCTCACGCTGTGAAAAACCGCTTCGGAGTAGCGACCGGATACTGGAGGAGTCATAACCCCGTTAAGACGGAAGGCAACGTCGCCTCCCAACTCAACGGGGTTATGGTGCGGTATTTATTGATGCTCTGACGCTGTATCGACTTCCGAAGCATTTCGCTCATCCCCATCACGCGGTGGGCGACGGTCTTCGCCATCACGCGGTGGGCGACGGTCTTCACCGTCACGCGGTGGGCGACGGTCTTCACCGTCACG
>CAIVZM010000027.1 GCA_903910385.1 uncultured Armatimonadota bacterium | reverse complement strand
CCGTACTGGTTCAGGACGGGGGCCGTATTTCGGTCAAAGCCTTCCGACGACGGGTGTAAATACCCGTAAATGGGGCGATGGTGCGCCGGCGAGGCAAAGGGCATACCGAATAAACCGAATTCAACACGGCGGCGAGCCTCCTTGTCCAACAGACCACTCGAACTGTTCGTCTCGAATTGACTCTTGAAGCGCCCCACTGTCAACACCTTTTCCAGGGTGTCTGTTGAGACACGAGTGAACGGCTGCATCTGCGAGACCAACTGTTGCAAATGCGCGTTCGCCTGATGCTCCCAATCAGCGACGGACAGACCGAGCGCCGCCGCGTAAGCCGCAATCTCCGCCGCCCGATCCGCCGCGACGCGCCGCCGGAAGTCGTCACTTTCCCGATACAGTTTCGGCCCCGGTGGGGGTTTCGGCGGCGGCGGGGGCGGAGCGTTTCCGCCCCCGCCGCTTCCCCCAGACGGCCCAAAGTAGCCTTGCTGAATTCTGTGAAACGGGATTAGGCAAGGTCGTTTCCCCAATTAGCCTAAATCGCCCTTGCAGAAGAGAGCAACATACCTGGCTACCACCTTCAATGGGAGGACATTTGTCACCGTCTTGGCGTGACCGGGCGTCAAGACGCAAGTGATAGCTTGCGCTTTAGCCAACACATTCATGCTGAGAGTCGCTTCGCCCCTGCGCCAGAAAATATGGATAGCCCCGCTCGGTGTCGAAACAACCTTCGGTTTTTGCCAAGTTGCCCCTGTGACATAGCACTCTCTGGCACACTCACCGATAAGCCAATTCGTGTCGTTTATGGTATTGTCGGTGACTGGCTCATCATTTTCGTCAGACCATTCTGACAATCCCTTAAGTGCGGTAATTCCCTCAAGGATGCTCATAATGTCGCCTCTACTTATTATATCGTCTATAATAACAAGATAGTTGCACGAGATGCAATATTCTGTTATGCCCAAGGCAGCAGCAAATTAAACGCCCTCTCCAAGTGCGTCAAGTATATAATTTTGCAAATTAATCGGGCGGGCGTTTCAATATTTAACGTTCTCTTAACCTGCCGGGCGCGCTTTTTCCGTATAATTTTCTTACGGAGTATGCCGTCGGGAGGCTTTGGCGTGTTTACTGGTTTGTTGCCTTTACTGGTTCGTTGCCCTCCTGATAGCTTCCTTTTTCTTTAACCGTCTCGAAACTCCTGTGAAGCAATCGTACGAAGTCTGATCGGACTGCAACTTTTTACTTCCTCGAACGCCGCGCCGGACCGTGTGGTGATTCATCCCAGATGAATCTCAGAAACATCTCAGATGAATCCCAGATTCATCGATTCGGATATCAAATAAAGCGGAATTACGCTAATTTCAGCGCCGCAACGAAAGGCTATACCTATGTCTCGTAACCTTGTAAAGGGTAAACGTTCCGCGTTTACGTTAATCGAGCTCCTCGTCGTTATCGCCATTATCGCGATCCTCGCCGCAATTTTGTTCCCGGTTTTCGCACAGGCTCGTGAAAAAGCGCGCGCCGCTTCCTGCCTTTCCAACATGAAGCAATTAGGTCTTGCGATGTTCATGTATGTGCAGGACTACGATGAGCGATTCCCGACGTCCTGGGCGAAGGGCTTCCCCGGCGACCCCAAGTTCTTTGTACAGCCCTACATGAAGAGCACCAAAATCCTGCTCTGCCCCAGCTTTGCCGTAACCACCGCCGCTGCGGACAAAGTCTGCGGTCCCGCCGCTAACGACCCGGAAGGCTCCTGGCAGTTGGTTCCCGACTCCAACGGCGTCCCGGGCAGAGACAACCCGACCAACGAAGTCAATATCTGGGGTTATGGCTACAACCTCGGCCCGAGCTGGTTCAGCAACTTCGCCTCCGGCAATTCCGACCTCGACGGTTTGATGCAGGATCCGCGAACCGAAGATTTGCGTGGCATTTCTCCGGTGGATGGCACTCCGGTGGATGGCAATACCGCATTCCCGATGAACATCCTCGGCAAGGTCGTTCCGGTGACCATCCGCAAGTACGCCCGACCGGGCTCCGCTCTTGCCTCCATTGGCGCTCCTGCACAGTGCCTCTTGATGGGCGACAACTCCGAGCCGCCGCTTTCCAGCCTTCAGATCGGCTGGCTTCGCCCGGTGACCGCCGACGATAGCCCGTGCAAAAAGTTGCTGTGCGCGAACAACCCGCGACACAACGGCGGTTACAACTTTGTGTACACGGACGGTCACGCCAAGTACAACAAGTATTCGGGTAAGCCGACGAACTACGGCGATCCGGCTCCGGTCGCCGATATGTGTTCCTACTTCCGCATCAATGACGGTAGCAACAATCCGGCGAAATGCCAGACCAACGGTTTCTAAACACCATTCCTTTTGTCCCGTCTGAATAGGAATTTCTCGCCCCGGTCGTTCCGACCGGGGCTTTTTTTTGGCATCCTCTGGGCGAAGATTTCGGAAAATGGAGGATTTGGCGCCGCATTTCCTGCTCTTTTGGGCTTTTGTATTATGACGTTGTGGCGTGATCGCCGGGACAAGGTTCTCGCGGGAGTGTGCCGGATGCCTCCCCTCTTTAAATTTATTAATGACATAAACTATATTTATCCTTGTATTAATGTAATCCTGAAAAATGAAAGACAATAAACGGTCATTAAATGTCATAAGCGACACAATAATACACTGTTTACGAAATAAATAAAAAAATATTTTTGATTTTTGCGGTTTATATGTTTATTTCATTATTAATGTGGTAATAATAGACATGGGAAATGAAACGCGACAATTTGCGATGATTCCAAATGAATCGGAGAGTTTATCGCGTTTTCAGGAACCGGTATTCGCTTTTATGTGACGTTGATTTGCTCCGTCACCGCATCGGAGATGGTTTTCCGAACCGATGCACCGTCTTTCGTTCCGTTCAGGAATGATTTCGAGAATTTCGCCTTTTCTGGAGATGCTGATCCTGTCCGGTATTGTGTTTGTCCCTCCTGACCAGGGACAGGAAACTGATAAAAATGTTCATTCCTTCTCGCTTCGCCCGGACTTTCGCTCCGGCTGTCGTTGTTCGACCCTTCCTGATGAGTGTCGCCGGTATCGCTGCTGTCTGCTCCACTCTGTCCGCCGCGCAGGCTCAGACTGTCGCTTTCGGAAACTACTACTACACTTCCGCTTCCACTATCAACACCGATATCAGCGGTTCCAATGTGGTGATCGGGAAGACTCCGGTCAATGGGACGCCCGCAACCGATACGAATATCGCGACATCGTACACGGTCGATATCGCTACTGGGGCGATCATTTCGGGCTTTTCGGGCAACTATCGGAACGGCGTTTCCACCTATTCCACGGGGCAGTTGACGGTGACTGATGGCAGTATTTCCGGTCTGAGCGCCTTCGATACCAGCCTGATGACGATCAACGGCGGCGGAATCACCGGATTTATCGCCGGGTTCGACAATGCCGGGATCACTATCGCCGGGGGGACACATACCGCCGATGTCAAAGCGAACAATAACAGCAATGTCACTCTGAGCGGGGGCACCGTCAACGGAGATATCAATGCCTTCGACAACGCGATTGTCACCCTGAACGGCGGAACCCTGAACGGCGATGTCGCCAGCGACAATGCCAGCGCACTGAACATCAGCGCCGGGAGCGTCTCCGGGTCGGTGTCCGGCTTCGGTTCCAGTATCGTCACCATTACCGGGGGGGCTATCAGTAACGGTGTCTACGCCTACGATTCCGCACAGGCGAATGTCACCGGCGGGACGATCACCGGAGGAATTACCGCCGATAGCGGCAGTAAAGTGACTGTCGATGGCGCATCGGTTACCGGGGATGCCACCGCCACCGGAAACGGAAAGGTAACTCTCAAGAGCGGGACAATCATCGGGAACGCCAGCGCATCGAACAGCGGTGTGGTGACAATCACCGGGGGCGCTCTCACCGGGAATGTCACCGGATCGGGTTCCGGTCAGGTCTATATCACCGGGGGGACGTTCGGAAGCCCGCTTCTCGCCCTCAATGACGCGGTGTTCTCGTTCCAGGGTAGCAATCTGACACTTTCCGCGCCGGTTCGCACAGATACGGACGCACTGGGAGCCTTCACGGTCTACAATGTTTCGGGCAATCTGCTCGATAACTCGTTGTTCAGTATCGAATTCTACGACTATCAGGACGGCGGATTCGATGTCGGCGGACCTGTGGGTTCTGTCCCGATCCAGTTCAATGCTGTCCCGGGCCCGCCCTCCGATGTCCCGGAACCCGGCGCGATTGCGTTCGGCTTCCTGGCATCGGCGACCATAGTGGGGCTGATCGTCCGAAAGCGGCAGATGGATTCCGAGTAAATCTCGTCCGGTGGTGACTCACGATCTCTTTGTGACTCACGATCTCTTTGTGACTCACGATCTCTTTCCAATAACGCCCCGGAGGTTGAACCTCCGGGGCGTTTCCTTGTGTACTTCTCTCCTGCGACTTCTTCTCTCTCCGACGAGTAATGAATCGGAAAACGACACACCATTCGGAGTTCGCGGCGACGTCCGGCGTCGGGGTAAAACCGTTACACTTCTCACCGGGGAAATGGTTACAAATGCAAGTCAGTGACATTATAATAAGCAAGATAAGGGAAGGCTGATATTGGGTATGGTGCGCGTTTGCGGAGTTTTCGGAACCTGGCAACTCATGGCGCTGGTGGCGAGTCTGCATCAGGAACGTGACGAAAGGGAAAGGGCGTCCGAGATCAATACCATAGACGCCTACCCCGGCGACGATTACCTGATTTTGTACGAAACGGCGGGGGTTCCTGACGAGTTCAAGAACGTACTGCACGATCTGGCGGCAGCGATCTGGCCCTGGAAACGGATCGTCCCTGCGTTCGATCTGGTCACCAATGAGCGCCGGATGCCACAACATCGGTATGATATCGCCCTCCGCTCTATTCGTGAACGATTGGGATTGACTGCCGATACGCCGGACGAGCTCTGGGTCTGTTTCCTGACACGCCCCGCCGAAAAGGCGCTGTTCGAGGCGTTTCCGCGAGCGTCTATCATTTTGTACGAAGACGGCGCCCAATCGTCTATTGAGTTGTTTTTAATCAACCCCCATAAACCATTAGCATTATTCAAATCGTCATGTGCGGCGAGTATTGCGAGTTTCTTTTCGTAGCGGGCTTTATCCTTTATCCCCATTTCATTAAAACCCTCATCGGCTATGCTACTACTCAGCATTAAGCACACGAAGATTCTCCTGCTGACCTATGCTTTCCAAAATGAGCGCTTGAAATGACGGGTCTGTTTCAATAAATTTATCTTCCATTTTGTCTATATCTGCATTGATAGTGTTAAACTGTGCGACGCTCCGCAAAAAGCCGAATACCCTTGCTATCTGCACATAGGTCAAGCCGGGGAATGTCTCCTGAACGTCGTCATAATCCACTAACCCCTCTATCGTCCCTACGATTTCGTACAAGGGTATGGGGGTGTTATTCGCATCATAAAGCAACGGCAACCCTTTATATTCTCCAGGGAAATGTACGGCATCGCCATTTTTTGTACTCGCCTTCATTAGCCACCCCCGGACGACCGTTGCTTTATGGTGCTCATAAGTCGCCTTCAGCATTTCCATTAATTCACCGTTGATGCCACCTTTGTTGTATGGTTGCGTCTGCCGCGATTCAATAATCTCCCCCACACTACTCTCTTCGTATCCACGGGTGGGCAGTGAAAACAAATCCGCATGCGATGAGGCGGTAGCGGGAACAAGCAAGCCATCAGGATAATGACTTGGTACGTCATGGGAAACCGTCGGGGAAAATCGGCTATTAGTTTGCATCAGTTTCCTCATTGTCCTGACTCGTATCTTCGCCCAAAAGATATTTTTGGACTAATTTTCTAAACCGTTCCGGTTCCGCATTACTCAGGTCAGCAAGATTTACAGGTATTTTATCTCCATATACTTCAAATAAAAACTGATAGCGCTGTCCCCAAAACGCCATCATCCTCATGAAATGGTCGTGAGTTAGGATTATCCTAACTTGATTTTTGGTCACCAACTGCCCATCGTTCCCCTGAAAATCGTTTCCGAAGTGGAGGGACATATCGGACAAGCCGACAGTAATGTTGGTAGTGTTGGCATAGAAAGTAGGAATATCCGCTTCATCAAGATCAATCGCCATTACTTTGCCCCTTGTTTCGTCGCCCGCTTTTTCTTGTCCACTTCCATAGAGTCGTCAACCACTTTTGGTCTCTCGGCGTTACCGTTCATGTTATCCGTCCCCCAACCATCAGTACTGTTTATGGAAGCGACAAGTTTCCTCGACACAATTTCCTAGCTTACCCAACGATGGGGAGATTCAAACACACTAAGGATATAATACTCCCCGTCACTGCGGTGTTTTCTCCGAATCCCAAAAGAAACGCCCCCTGTTTCCAATTCTTCCGAAGCGCCCCCGAAAAGGGGCTAACGAAGTTGGGAACAGGGGGCTTATTCTGCCTTCAACAGCGATGATCTACTTGCCGTCGGTGCAGCAGGCGGCGAACAAAATGCCGGTTGAGCGGTTCATCAATCGGAGTTCGGCGGCTTTGAGTTCGCCGTCGCGGTAGATTGGTTTACCGTCCTTGATCGTCTCCAGAATTTTGATACCCTTGATTGTCATGGGCGGGACTTTCAGCGGATTCTTCTCGAGTATGACCAGATCGGCGAGTTTCCCGGCTTCGAGGGTTCCCTTGGTTCTTTCCTCGAAGTTCTGGTAGGCGGCGTTCACGGTCACCGCTTTCAGGGCGATATACGGGGTCACACGTTCGGCGGGACCGACGACGACACCGGTGCGGCTGACACGATTGACCGCCGTCCAGCACAAATCGAGGATGGATGGTGGGACTACCGGAGCGTCTGCGGCGTTGGTGAACTTCATGCCTCGTCCATTGGCGTAGTTCATGGCGCTCATGGCGAAGGCGCGTTCCTTGCCGACGGTCTGATTGATATGCCAGTCGCCCCAGTAGAAGGTGTGCGACGTGAAGAAGCTCGGGACAATGCCCAGTTTCTGGTAAATGTCAAGCTGGTCTCGCCGCACCCATTGCGTGTGGATACTCACCGGACGGAGGTCTTTTTTGCCGTACTTCGCCTGGGCTTGCTTCACCGCTGCGATCATCATATCGGCGGTAGCGTCACCGTTCACATGCATGACAATCTGGAAATTGTTCTTGTAGGCGGCATCGAACCACGCATTGAGTTCCGGTTGCTGGACAGTCGGGTAGGCGCGGTAGGTGGCGGGCTGTCCTTTGGGCGGATGCAAATACGGTTTGGTCAGGTAAGCGGTCATCGCGACCGGTGCGCCATCGCCGGTGATTTTGATTCCGCCGAACTTGACGCCGTTGACATACGCGCCGACCTTTTCGCGCACTCCCTTATCGATGGTTGCGGCGACCGGGGTATGCCCGTTGGAGACAGTCGCCCTGCCTTCATTGGATGCCATAAATCCGGGTTTTACATAATCGACATTCAGGGTCTTTTTGCCGGAGAGGTAATCGTTGAAGTATGTCCACTGCGGATACGAGACAATATCAATACGCGGCTTTGCGGCGGAATTTCGCATTTTGATCAACAGTGCGATATTTTCCGGGCTGGAGATCGCATCTTGCGCGGTGGTGATCCCGTAGCTGGCATACCAGTGCATGACACTGTCCATCTGCGCCAATCGTTCTTCCGGCGTCGGGAACGGGACATACTTCAGGAAGAGCGCTCCCGCCTGCTCTTCGACAATGCCGTTCGGTTCGCCGGTGGCATCCTTCTGGATAATTCCGCCGGGAGGCGCGGTGGTGTTGCGGGTGATTCCCGCCAGTTCTATCGCCTTGCTGTTCGCCGCCATCAGGTGGCCGGATGTGTGCACGAGCAGGACAGGAACGGTTGTACTGATTTTGTCGAGGTCTTTGCGGGTCGGCATCCTCTTTTCCTGGAGGATACTTTCATCGAAACCCATACCGAGCGCGACCTTGCCTTCCTGCGGCGGAGTCGTTGCGATATGCTTTTTCATCTTCTGAATGATGTCATCGATGGTTCGGATATCGCTGACCGGGGGGGGGCTAAGATCAGGGACATTGAGTTTGATGGTGTAATCGACAATATGCCCGTGGGCGTCGATAAATCCCGGCAGAAGCGTCTTGCCCTTGAGGTTGACGACATTGGTTGTCGCCGCCTTGTATTTGTCGATACCGGAAGCGGGTCCGGCGTAGACGATTTTACCGTCACGGACAGCGAGTCGCTCCACATATTGCGGCGCGTTCCCCGCCATTGTCAGGATATCGCCGCCGTAGTAGATGGTATCGGCTGTCGTAGATGCCTTATTATTTTGCGCGTTCGCTCCGTTGGTCAGGAGGAGTAGCGAGAATATCGCCCCACCGAGGGGCGTCAAACCTATTTTTTTCACCATAAATTCAAACCTTTCACCGGAGAAAGTCAGACGATGAATCAACCGGTATCGATCACAATTATACCCTAAATGACGATGTGTCTTATTTATTCCGCTTATCTATTCCGCTTATCTATTCCGTGCGTTTATTCCGTGCGTTGTGTCGATTTGGAGAAGGAAACATCAGCGGCGAAAAGAGCGGTGATGAATCGGAATTTATGGTATGCTGTCTTGCAGTAAAACCATAATACCAGAATGCCGTAAAGCCGTAATACCATAAAGCAGTAATACCAGCATACCAGAATGGCAGGTGTCCGATGTGTGGTGAGGAGCGCGTTTCGCCCCTGACCCCAATAAATACACCGAGAATTACACCGAGAAATACCCCGGAAATATGAAAATTATCACAGTCACCGGATATAAGGGAGGTGTTGGGAAGTCGACGACGGCTGTCCACCTCGCTTCCTATTTTAGCGATCATGGAAAAACGGCGCTGGTGGATGGCGACCCGAACCGTACCGCTATCGCGTGGGCGGAACGCGGGCCGGGCTTTCCTTTTATTACGGTCGATCAACGGCAGGCGATGAAAGCGGTCGCGGGATTGGACTTTCTGATTATCGATACCCCGGCGCGTCCCGATTCCGATGACCTGAAGGAACTGGCGCTGGGTTGCGATTTGCTGGTGTTACCCACTGCGCCCGATGTCCTGAGTCTGACCCCCATGCTGGAGACGGCGCGAGTTCTGGGTGAAGCGCGGTACCGTGCGCTTTTGACCGTCGTCCCGCCGCGCCCGAGTCGGGAAGCCGAGAACATGCAACAGGCGCTGCGGGACGGCGAAATTCCAGTGTTCGAGACCATGATCCGCCGCACAATCGGCTATCCCAAAGCGGCGCTGGCGGGAACCCCGATCCGCGATCTGCCCGATGTACGAATGCGCGAAGCCTGGGAAGACTACGCCCGTCTGGGCGATGAGATTCGGGAGATACTGAAATGAAAAAATCCACTCCCTACGCCGATATCATCCGCGCCGCCCGAACCCCGGAGCCGACCATCGACGGAATCCCGGAAACTTCTGAACCCGCCTCTGCGACTTCTGGTGACCCGGAGGAGATTATCACCGATAACGTCACTGTCGCTGATAACGTCACTGTCGCTGATAACGTCACTGTCGCTGATAACGTCACTGTCGCTGATAACGTCACTGTCGCTGATAGCGTCACTACCGCCTTCCCCGAATCGGAAACCCCGGAGAATCCAGAGATCGTCGATAGCGCCCCGCCTTCCCCCACCCCTCAGGATGCGGTGAACCTGACCATCAAGGTAACGAAGAATCTTCGCCGTCACTGGCTGATCGAAGCCCGTCGTCAGGACACGTCCCTGACCGCCGCCATCATCGAAGCCCTGAATGCCCGCTTCGGCGCTCCCTGAATTGCCGGAACGGGAAATCGGGCGCATGACGACCCTGTTGAATGTCCTCAGGCGGCGAGAATCGGGCGCGTGTGCAGGATATCCCGCGCATCGACGGCGCGAAGGTGATCTGCGGTGACAGTCGCTACCGCTACCGTCGCGCCGTCCAAACGGAAAAACTCAACTTCATATGCGGCGGCGTCCCGATAGATGTGGACAACCGTCCCCACATCTCCCACTTTCAAATTGTCATCCGGCAAATCCGCCGTCAACACGACGTGTTCATGTTCTTGAATCATTCGCAGACCTCCTGGAAACACCTTTTACAACGGGTATGCGGTCACTAAACGCGGCGCATCCCCCGGAGTTTCCACAATCCAGACTGTCCGAATCAAAGGATTTCGTCCATCGGGAGTCGGCAAATCGCCTTCGATGACATACCGGCTCCCATAGAGGAATTGTACCGTTTTTGTCAATACGCCGCTTTTCGCCTGTTCTCGTAGCGATAATGCGAATATCTCCCATCTGTCAGGGTGGAATCCAAACGACAAAAAGAATGCCGCTTTAAGCTTCCCATCGTCATGCTGTAGCGAGAGAAGATAATTGCGAATTTTCGCTTCCTCCACCGTAGCGCGTTCCAAATCTGGAAGCATAGCTGATTTTACCTGACGATACTTACAAGGTCGGACAACGCTTTTTGTCGAGGTTCTGGAGTATCGCAGTCCCCTGACAGAGGGCTACCGGATTGACAAACGGTCAGAACGTGTAGTCGCCCGTTTCGGCGGCTTTTTCGTAGGCGATGCGCGGTATCTGGGTGGCGTATTTGCCCCCGCTCACATCGACCATCGTCCCGGTGATGTACCCGGCGAGGTCGGAGGAGAGGAAGCAAATCAGGTTGGCGACATCGCCGGGGACGCCCCAACGCCGCAGAGACAGCGTGTCCAGCAGACGCTCCTGATGCTCCGGCGCGGCTTCGGCGAAGTGGTTGAGTTGGGTAGGGATCATGCCCGGCGCATAGCAGTTGACCGTGATTTCCCACGGGCCCAGTTCCCCCGCCAGCACCCGCGTGAACGATTGCACGCCCGCCTTGGACGAGGCATACGCCGCGCTATACAGCGATGGGACAATCGCGGCGAACGAGGCGGCATTGATAATGCGTCCGCTGCGCTGCTTCTTCATGGTCGGGATCACCGCCTTGCACATCAGGAAAACACCCTTGAGATTGATATCCTGATTCAAATCCCAGGTTTCCTCGCTGAGGACTTCCACCGCCGCGCCCCCCGCGACTCCGGCGTTATTGACCAGAATATCGATACTCCCAAAGCGCGAAACCACTTCCGATACCAGTTTTTCGATTCCGGCGAAGTCGCGCACATCGCAGACAGCGGTCATGCCCTTCCAGCCGTTGGCGGCGTATTCGCCGTCCAGTTCAGTGAGGACATTCTGCCGCGCATCCAGACCGATGACAATCGCGCCTTCCTGCGCCAGCGTCCGTAAAATCTCGCGCCCGATTCCGGCGCCCGCCCCGGTAACAATAGCGATTTTGCCCTGCAAATCAATAATCATACGAAACCTCTTCGGAAAATTGCGACGATTACCCGTCTCGTCCCTGAGCAATTGTACCGGAGATTCGCAGGGTTGTAGCGTATGACCGCGACAAATTACGAGGACATCGAATCAGGAGAGGAAGTTGGCGACGATGAGCGAATCTCCGGTTCTTCTGGCGGTTCGACCATCTGGTTGGTAAGGCGAGTGTCGGCAATCTTGCCGTGCCAGTTCACCGGGCGGAACAACGCCTCTTCCAGAAGCCGCACCCAAACCAACAATACCTCCTTGGGAATAAAGGATTGCAAATCCATATTCGCATCGAAATGGCAAATGTCACAAATTTCTTAGGGTTGGGCGCGATATGCCACAACGGCGGCAAGTCCGTCCAGCATTCTTGTTCTGTCGGTACATCGTTACCCACGATAAACGCGCTTTGAGTACTTCAGGGGTATCGGTCATGTCGATTTTTCTCCTCGTCATTGTACGGGCTGATGCCCGCCGGGTCAGGAGAAACTATCTTCACGATACCCACATATAATAACCATTATGGGAACTGAATAGAGGAAAATACCCAGCGATTCCCGAAGGTTACGAAAACCCAGCAATATCCTGAAAATTGCGCTTGCCAGACGCGATAAGGATTGATAGCATTATGATAGCAACCCTTTCAGGATAGTGGAGAAATGAAAATGCCCCAGGTCTTAGTCCGAGACATCGAAACCGATGTGCTGGAAAAACTCAAACGGCGCGCTCAGAAAAACCATCGCTCCCTTGAAGCCGAACTGCGCGTTGTCTTTGAACAGGCCGTCGCTGAACCCGAAGCTGGCAATGTGGAGGCTGCGATGGCGCGCGTTCAGGGGATGTTCGCCGGACGACGATTCAGCGACAGCGCTGAGCTGCTGCGCGCGGACCGGGACCGATGAGCCGTTTTGTCGTCGATGCCAGCGTCGCCGTCAAGTGGTTCCTGCCCGAGATTCACGATGTCCCGGCAAGGCGACTGCTTGGTGGCGGACATACGCTTATTGTTCCCGACCTACTATTTCCGGAAGTTGGAAACATTCTGTGGAAACGCGTTCGAGCGGGAGACATCACCGAGCCGCAGGCGGACACGATTCTCCAGACACTGGGCGGGATGCCGTTGATAGTTCATCCTTCCTGGCCGCTGGTGACGGTGGCGCTCACGATCGGTTGTCAGGCAGGAAGAACAATTTACGACAGTCTGTACCTTGCCCTGGCGATTCAAGAGAGCGCGCCGATGGTGACCGCCGATGAGAGATTCTTCAATGCGCTGCAAACAAGTCCCCTCGCCTCCTCAATGCAATGGGTAGAGGATATTCCGTGAAGAAAACAAGCATTATGGTAACATCGCGGGTTCGAGATAGTGACTCCAGCGGTATCGTCCTGCTACAGGAGCGGCGCGAGCAGTCCCCCACTCGCTTCATTGCGCCCGATAACGCCGACACTCTGGCCGATGCACTGGTGGCGGGGTAGTTGTCCGAACGGATCAGAAAAGCTTACGCCAGCGACCTTGCCGAACTCATCGGCGATCTCGAAGCCTGGAGATTGGGACTCCGAGACGTCACCAAAGACCATCTGCATGCCTACCGGGCATGGCTCGCCGGTGAGGACGTTCCCGGACTGGAAATAATCATACGAAACCTCTTCGGAAAATTGCGACGATTACCCGTCTCGTCCCTGAGCAATTGTACCGGAGATTCGCAGGGTTGTAGCGTATCACCGCGACAAATTACGAGGACATCGAATTACGAGGACATCGAATTACGAGGACATCGAATTACGAGGACATCGAATTACGAGGACGTCGAATGAGGACGTCGAATCAGGAGAGGAAGTTGGCGACGATGAGCGAATCTCCGGTTCTTCTGGCGGTTCGCTTTTGCGGAGTTCTTCTTATCGTGAACGGAGTAGGCTCTCTTCGGAACGTCCACGCGCGATTCCTTCAGGAATGCCGAGGACGGGGTATCATGTTTCTATGAAAGCAATTGTGACGGGCGGGAGTGGGAAGGCGGGCGCGTATGTCGTCCGCGAATTGGTGGCGGCGGGTTATGCGGTGACCAATCTGGATATCCGGCGTACCGACGGTGTCCCCGGCGATTTTATCAAGGTGGATTTGCTGGATGCGGGCGAAGTGTACGATGCATTGGCGCAGGTGAAACCGGACTTCGTGTGCCATGTGGCGGCGAACCCGGCTCCCGGCGGCGATGCCCGGCGGACGGTGTTCGCCAACAATGTCCTGTCCACTTACCATGTGGCGCAGGCGGCGGGCGATTTCGGGGTCAAGCGGTTCGTCTATGCCTCGTCGGAGATGGCGACCGGGTGGCTGACCACCGACCAACTGCCGATGCATCTACCGTTCGCGGAGGAAGACCGGGCGATTACCCCGAACGCCTACGCGCTCTCCAAATACCTCGGCGAAGTCATCTGCGACTCGCTGTCGGTGCGCTATCCGGCGATGCCGTTCGTTTCGTTGCGGATCAATAATGTGATTACGCCGGAAACCTACACCTGGCTTGCGGATCGACGCGCCCACTACCCGGAAGGGGGCAGCGGCAACTTCTGGAGCTATATCGATGCGCGGGATGTGGCGACCGCGTTCCGATGCGCTCTGGAAGCGCCGACCACCGGGCATGAAGTCTTCCTGATCGCCGCCGCCGATATCTGTATAGATGTCCCGTTGCGAAAAGCCCTGAAGGATCGTTACGGCGACAATGCCCTTTCGCTCCTCGCCGCCGATCACGGTGAGTATCAGAGCGTCTTCGACTGCCGCAAAGCCGAAAGCCTCCTCGGCTGGAAACCCGCCCAATCCTGGCGGAATCAGTAGCGCAATTTGGCTATCGGATCAAACGACAGGAATTCAGGAGACAACCGGCGTCGAAAGCGACGGATTTACGATTCCAGAGGGCCGATGTGCAGGGCGAGGCCGATGAAGGCGAGCATTCCGATGATGGCGACCGCTATGGAGACGAACAACGGAAGCGAGCCGCGATACTTTTCCCCTGTCTGCGCTTTGAGGCGGGTCATGGTGGCGAAATAATCCCATGCCGCGATTGCCAGGGCGAGGGTTCCGAGAGTGATCAGGAGGATTCCGAGCATTCGGGGACCGCTCAGATTACGCGCCGCGCCGATGCCGTCGGATTTGAGGTACTGAAAGAATTTGAACAGGGTGAACCCGAAACTGATCATGGAAAAGGACGTTCGTATCCATGCCATGATGGTGCGATCAGCGGCAAGTTCCGTGCGCTCGATAGCGAGTTTGTCCGCCAGTTTGAGTTCTGTCGCGTGCGTCGATCCTGTATCGCTCATGAGTAAAGTCCCTCGCGCCGTCGTTCCTGATCTTTCTTTCTGTCGCGCTCCGTATCGAATAGCGGCCAGCGTTCGATATTCCGCTTGTTCGCTATCAGTATCCGTATTGTACTCTATTTTAGTTGCTTATCCCGCAGAGGGAGGATAAACCGGATGACCCGAAGATGGCGCTCATCGTGAGCAATTAGCAACTGGGTCTTGTGTCCGTTTGCTCTTGGTCGCCGGAAACACTGGCAAGCGTTAGACAGCGAATCAGAAGGGAAATGTCATAAACCGTCATTTACTATTGCTTCCTGAATCTGATAAAATAAATAATATAGCGCGCAACCTTGATGCCCGAGGAGACCGATTGAACAAAGGTCGTGACATAGTAAGTGATAATCTGCTTCATTTTACCAATCGGGAAAAAGAGCAGGATATTTTGCGTCGGATTCTCGCCCTGCCGGAAGGCGCGACGATTCCGGTGGTGATGTTCTACGGCGTTGGGGGCACGGGCAAAACGTGGCTGACGCAAAAACTACAGGAGTTACTGGAAAAACGGGAGATTACCACGAAGGCGGAACCCGCGATTCCCTGCGCCCGGATTGATCTGGACATTGAGAAAGGCGGCGGCGTCTATCATGATGACCCGGCGCGTCCCTATGGAGAAATTCGACGCCAGTTGAACGTTCCTTGTCCGTGCTTCGACCTCGCCCTGGCGATGTTACTTCACACACAAGGCGTTCAGGACGCGCCCGGCTTGCGACACGGAGAGGCAGGGGGGACCGCCTGGGAGTTTGTGAAAGAAGGTGCGGCGGCGGCGCTTAACAGCGTCCCCGGCGGCAATTTGATTACGTGGGTTGCGGACAAGATGGCGAAAAGGGCGGGACACGCCCTGCGCGGGACGCCTTTTGGCGACTACGTGCTGTCCCAAATGGGCAATGATGACTATCTCGCCCTGCAACGAATGACGCCGGACGCTCTGTATGGCGAACTGCCGCGCCGACTGGGCGAAGACCTTGACGCCCATTTGCCACCTCGTCCCGGTCGCGCCTGTCGCGGAGTGGTTCTTCTGGACAGTTTCGAGGCGCTGTCCATGGGCATCAGCAACGACCAGAGGCAGTATGCGCGTGAAAGGTGGGTCGTTTCCCTGTATGAACAGGTGAGTTCCGTCCTGATCTGCATCGCCGGACGCGACCAACTCCTCTGGCCGCAGGCGGATCGCGACTGGCGAGACAGCGCTGTGCTGGAACAGCATCTCGTGGGCGGCCTGTCCCGCCACGACGCGGAACGTTATCTGGGGAAATGCGGTGTCGTGGAGGGAAAATTGCAGAACGCGGTACTGCGGGTCTGCGTGGACAACGAAACTCCAAACCTTAAGGCGGGCGAAATAGTCTATCATCCGCTCAGCCTCGGTCTGTGCTCAGACACGATTGCGACGGAGCGCAGTCGGGGCGTACAGACAGACCCGGATTCGTTCGATATGGATCCCGGCGATTACGAGAAGTTAGCGAAACGATTTTTGAAATCCCTGCGGGATAACGCTGAAATAATCTGGATGAAAAGTCTCGCATTGACGCCCCGCTTCGACGAGGAGGCCGCCCGCCACGCCTTTGGGAACCCAACTGGCCCTGAATGGAACGCCCGCTGGATGGAATTGCGCCGTTTCAGTTTTGTGACCGAGACGGTACGGACGGGTTGGTTCGCTCTGCACCCGCGTATGCGCGAAGCCCTGCGCATCCTCGTCGCCGCCGATTCTGAAGCGGAACGCGCCGACCATGCCCGGTGGCGCGACCATTTCGCGAGTCGTTCCGACGATACAGGGGATGATTACGCCGCGCTCGCCTGGTATCATCGTTATCGCCTTGAACCACGGGCCGCCACAGAGGAATGGAATGCGCTGGCAGTCGCCGCCCGCACGGGCGGGAGTCCCCGTATGGCGCGTCACTTCGCCTTGCTCGCCTGGTGGTTGCCAACGGGAATTGAGACGTCGTCCCCGACGGACGTGGAAACTGCCGCCGCACTGGTCAATCTGGGGGTCGAGTTCTATTCGGCATCACTGGGCAACCGACAGGAGAATCTAAGCCGCGCTATCGCCTTCTATGAAGCGGCATTGCGGGTCTACACGGAGCAGGACTTCCCTCAGGACTGGGCGATGACACAGAACAACCTTGCCATTGCTTACAGTGAGTTGCCTACAGGCGACCGTGGGGCAAACGTGGGCAAAGCGATCAAATGCTATGAAGCGGCATTGCGGGTCAGAACCGAGCAGGACTTCCCTCAGGACTGGGCGACGACCCAGTTTAATCTGGCATTGTTACGCTTTGATATAACGGAGCGGGAGGAGGCTTGCGAAGGGATGCGCCGGGCGGCAAAGACGTACCGGGCGGTGGGGGCGCTCCACGATGCCTCGGACGCAGAACGCTGGCTGGAACAGAACTGTAATTAGGCGCTGTTAGTAGAGGAGAGTTGTGATCGAACTTTGCCCGGAGTCACCTCCGGAGACACCTCTGAAACCACCTGCGGATTGGCAGGGGAAACGTCCCTTACGATTGGTTCGTGCGCCTCTCGCTGTGATCGCTGCCGTGAGTCTGACCGTTTCAGTGGCGTGGGCGCAGGAAAGAGAATTGAAGCCGGATGAGAAGGGATTGGATCACCCGTTCCGCCTTTCGCTGGGCGGATATACCGCAAGTCGGGCGAACTCCAACGCTTATTCTCAGAACTCCAACGGGACACATCTTACCGCAAGAGCGGATCTATCCTTCTTCCGTGCAACGCGGCACGAAGCGATGGTCAGTTTCCAATATTTCAACTCCTATGATTACTATGCGGGGATGCTCGAGTATCGCTTCCGGTTCGCCGGGGAGGGTCGGGCGTATGTCGGATTCAATGCAGGCATTGGCTTCCTGAGCGTTTCCGGTTTGGATGTTTCCGTCGTCGGCGGAAGCGTGATCGGCTATGAGTTTCCGGGTCGCCTCTTTACCGAATTCCGCTATCAACGTGAACGGGATTCCAGCCGTCATTTCAACAGTTTCCTGATGGGAGCACGATTTTAGGAGACTATCCGGCCCATTGTCAGGGTAAACCGACTTTCCTTGCGATAATCATTCGTCAATTCCAACGGAGAACGAACAGTGTTACCAATTCTCTGATTGCTTCCCTATGATTGTTGTATTGCAGGCTCGATAAACGGAATGAGGATTCAGGCGATCCCTAATTCTCTAATGCATCGCTTGCGATTGGGTGACTCCCGGTAACAGAGCGTAGCCAGGTGGTTAGTTGCTCCTTTGTCATTTTACTCGCGGCGACGGAGAGAGTGACTCGTTCCAGTGTTTCCTGAGACGGCAAACGTTCGCGTGGGATGCCATTGGCGCGGAGAAAAAGAAGGGCGGAAAATGCCGCCGTTCGTTTATTTCCGTCCACGAAGGGATGCTTCTGGCAGAGATGATACAGATAAGCGGCAGCCATGCCCGCCAGATCGGAATGAACATATTCCCCGCCATAATGCGATTTTGGCATGGCGATTGCTGATTCCAGAAGGTTGGAGTCTCGTATTCCGGATGTACCGCCTTCTTCCCTCAGGGTATTGTCGTGAATTTCCTGAACGTTACTGACGCTCAGGAAACGCACCCAATGTCTCACTTCGCAAGGTTCTCCAGCATAATTTTGTAATGGGGACGCAACTCATCGATGTAATCTTGCAACTCTTCCGACGGAATGCCGACATTCACCGGAGTAATTACCATGCTTCCCTCGCGAATGGTGATGTTCAACGGCGTATCCGCCTCGATGTTAAGCATCTCCATCAGGGACTTGTCTATTACCAGCGCCATGCTGTTACCGTGCTTTTGCAGAGTTTTGGTCATTCACTTTTTCGCTTTCCGGTCACCTTCTGCGATTTTGCCGAGGGTAAAACTCACCGTTACTACTATGTTATAACCGGGGATGATGTTTGTCAACGAGGTCTTCCGGAGTCCATTTCATCGGGCGTTCCCTTTTGTCGTGAAGGGCGGTTGTCGTGAAGGGCAGGAACGGTTCCTGAATGTTCCGTACCGCCGGGTGAGATTGAGCGATTATGAGATTGAACGAATACCTGAGTGGACTGTATCATAAATTATTTAATATTAAATAACGTTTGACAATAAGAACGCTAGCAGGTACTATAGATAGGGTTCTCAATTGTCATTAAATTTGATCCGTCTATTGGTGATTGGCGCTTTTCATAATCAATACGATTATTGCGTGCAGGTTCTTGCGATGCAAACGTGAACATCAAGGAGGATGAAGACAACAGGTTGACAATGGCGAGAACACAACTCGTGAGGTTAGAAGAGAATGTTTAACGAAGCGTTTTTGCAGTCCGTGATGTCACAGGGACTCGACATCGGGTTGAAGGTTGTTGGCGCGATCCTTGTCTGGATCATTGGTCGCTGGCTGATCAATATGGTAGTCGGTCTGCTTTCCCGTGGGCTGAATCGACAACAATTTGACAAGACCCTGACCAACTACATTATGGGAACGGTCAAGGGGCTGTTGACCGTTGTTCTGATCATTTCCATTCTGGGAATGTTCGGCGTCCAGACCACGACGTTCGCGGCGCTGTTCGCGGCGGTCGGTATCGCTATTGGTTCGGCATGGGCTGGACTGCTTTCCAACTTTGCGGCGGGCGTGTTCATGGTGATTCTACAACCGTTCAAGGTCGGCGACTTTATCACGGCGGGCGGTGTCACCGGGACGGTCGTGGAAATCGGCCCCTTTGGAACCACCATCGATACTCCGGACAACATTCGGACGATTGTTGGCAACAACAAGATCATGTCGGATAATATCCAGAACTTCCATACGAATCCGTATCGCCGTGTGGAATTGACCGCCCAACTCAACCACGGCGCCCCGGTGGCGGAAACGATTGCAGAATTGAAGACGCGATTGGCGCAGATTCCGAACGTCCTCAAGGATCCTGCCCCGGTGGTAGAGATTCTGGAACTGACGTTGAACGGCCCGAAGCTGGCGGTTCGTCCTTTCTGCAGCAACAACGATTACTGGCAGGTCTACTTCGATACGAACAAGGTTATCGCCAACCTCGGCGCGGAAAAGGGTTTCTCCGCTCCGGCGCAGCATATCGTCGTCCACAATCAGGCGTAATCGCTTGTTTCGATAAGCGATACCACTACTTAAAAGGCTCCGCTCTCGTCCGTGTGTACGGCGAAAGCGGAGCCTGTTCTTTCCTTCGTATAGCGTAAGAAGCGTTGCCGTCGGAAGGCTCCCATCTTCTTCATCCAAATCCATCTCGCTTTTCTCCTCCAAGCTCGGTCGCGGTTCCTTCAATGGATCGAGTTAGTTGGGCATGACATCCGTGCAAGGGTTCATACTCGATCCTGATCGCTTGGTCCGAAATGTCGCGCTTCGCTATGGCATCGTCGCGCTGTGCAGTAAACTGCCTCCCATCTTCATTGGTCTGGATTAGTACGAATCCCTGTTCATCTGACTTATCTACATACTCAGTCTCTGCATCAGGATCACCGCCCCCCCGTGTCCTCCGACTTGAATGGAAAAGATAGATGACTGTGGAAACGCCCGGAAATGATCGCTTTGTTTGAGACTCCTCATTCATGGATCAGCGACTATGAGAAAGGAGTGCGTATGGCTGGCGCTTTGTCGCTCTGTATCAAGACGATCATGAATTGAACATAAAGGAGTCGTCTGCATTAGCGACGAATCATAGACTCATGCCTGTTCAAGATGATGCAAGAGAAGAAGAGATGAGAACTCTCTGTGGCCTTGAGAAAGATGTCAACCAAGGACGCTCAGGTATTGATGCAATGCTGAAACTTGACGATGGCACTATAGTCCAATTCGAGTTGAAGTCAACCACAACAGATAGTGTAACGACTGTTCGTGATTTTGGCCCTGACCATATAGAGAAGTGGAAGGGTAAGCATTGGCTGATAGGATTCTATGATCAACAGGGGAAGACTCTGAACCGACTTGTATATGCGACACCCGAAGACATGTCCACTTGGATCCAACAGAAAGCTGCATACATCAGCTCAGACTTTACGATTGCTGATTTAGCCGCCTCAGCATTATCATTAGAACATATGTATGCCGTATGTGGCGAAAAAGAGGTCTATACACTTCAGGATGCGAAAAACCTACATAAATTGCAGTATAAATCACAACAATACCAACAGCTAATGGATGTCACAAATGGTTATACCCCTGAGCGAATGCTACAGATATTCAGAGAAAGAACGCGATATTTAATCAAAAGAGGCAGTACACTCAACAATCCACATATTCCCGGCAACCATTTCGTTGGACTTAAAATAATTACCAATAATCATGCTGCCACATTGAAAGAGTTGGTGACGAGAGCAATACAGCGCTCAAATGCCATGATAACTGATGGAGAAGTCGTTGATGTTACAAAAGAAGATTTGCTACAGATAGAAACTGTCAACCTCCTTACCGCAAAAGAGAACGACTGACGGTGGTTGCTACGGAATATGCCATCGGCGGTGATACAGAATTGCCCAGTTGACCTAACACCTTGTAAACGGAACCGGAAAAGCGCCATGTTTCAGGAAATCCTTGAATGATTGCGCAATCTTGAACCGAAAGCCTAAAGTGACCATTTTTTGCTACAAAGAGTTGGGCTTTCTCACGACTTTCGCCAACGCCATTTGGCCATATTTCCAACTGCTCCCATAGTTTTACGCTCGCAGCGCTGTTAACAATAGAAGTTGAATTGCGAGGGCCGGTAAATCCGCTTCTCATGGTTGGGGCTAAGGCATCAATCCCTATGTCAGGAAGTCCCAAGGCTTCTCGCACACCCATACACCTACTCTTAGTATCACGCTCATCATCAAAAAGGTCAAGAAAATTTATGGAGGTCTGAATCTTGATACTCTGTCGCCTTTTCGTTTGCAGATGCACAAATGAATGAGTCGGCGCTGGTACCTCAAACCGATCATAGTCGACATCGTCTCGGAAGCCAACGAAAAAAACGCGTTGCCTACTTTGCGGAATACCAAAATCAGCAGCATGCAGCTTAAACGTTACGATACGATATTGTTTCAACGGAGTGAGTACATTCTGATCGATATACTGAGAAAACTTCGTGTCGATCATGCCAAGTACGTTTTCTGCGATAAAGGCTCTCGGCATAACTTCGAGCACGGCCCGAGTGAACTCTGGCCACATATTACGTTCGTCTTCGCTTCCCTTCCTATGTCCTGCGATTGAGAATGGTTGACATGGCGGTCCGCCATGGATCACATCGACTTTACCCTTGTATATACGCCAATCTGCTTTTCTCACGTCTCCATTAACTCCAGAAAAAATCTGCCAGGAGGGACGATTGCCAAGTAGAGTGTCGCCGCAAACTGGAATTATCTCATAGGAGGCAACATGATGAAAGCCGGCGAGATCAAAACCCAGGTCTAACCCCCCACCACCACTAAACAGCGAGAGTGAACTTAGACCGTTCTTCGGCAATTGTGGCATAAGAAGTGCTGGATTGAGTCGAGGAGTATAAATAGGATGTAATGGCGAAGGGCCATCGCCAGTCAAAGCGCGTGCTTTGGCGATTCTCGATAAATGTGATACTTCGCGGTAAACGTCGCGCCGTTCTTCTGTTATGATATAAGGCATATTGTTCGATTGGCAATGAAAATATTATCATACACGCAGTAATCGCCCCATCCTGCATATGCTCAAACACTTCTAACGTGTCCTATATAGTTCTTCGATTTTCGCGTCTTCCCTCTCGTCGGAGGGAATCGGGGAGGAAATGTTGCCAATGAATCCGCAGACATAGTTGAAATGTTCGCACCTCACTTGGTATCTGAACTTCCACAATACAGGACAATTCCGTGCTCTCGAACGTCAACGACGACGCAATAAATTCCGCCACCGGAATACTCCAACTTAGCGTTCAACCCCGGCGCCTCTTTTTCTAAAGCGAATATAAGGCTCAGCTTTCGTCCGTGTATTAGGCGAAAGCGGAGCCTTTTTGTCACTCAGAGGTTTGTCGGGTATATCAGGCGTTGGCGACACTGCGCTTGATGCGATAGTTCCAGCCGCTGAGGGTGAGCCGCTCGTTGGGGTGACCGTTGGGTTCCTCGACGGCGTCATCGCCGGAGTGCAGTTGCACGAGGACGGTCTTGCGGGGCTTGTTCGAACGGTTGGGCATGGAGCCGTGGATCAGGCAGTAATGGAAAAAGACCACATCGCCGGGTTCCGCTTCCAGAGGGGTGGAGCCGGACAGCGGATGCTTCTCCAGCAGTTCGGATTCGCTATTGCCGGACGTTCCGCCGACCCTGCCGAACGTGTGCGAACCGGGATAGACGCGGAAACAACCCATCTCGTCGGTGGCTTCGCTGACATGGATGATTCCCGCCATCATGGAGTCTTTTTCGGTTGGGAAGTAGTTCCAGTCCTGATGCATCGGGAACGGGGCGCCGGTTTCGGACGGTTTCAGAAACAGCTTGGTGTGATGCAGGATCACATCCGGGCCCAGTATGCCCTGCGCGGCAGCGAGGAAGTTGTTCTGTAACAGGGCGCGGAGCCAGACGGCGGAATACTGCTGGACATTGTGCGTGTGCAGGACAGTGAGGTTCTGCACATCCATCTTGTCCATCTCCGGGCCAGACCAGCGAGCATTGATATTCTCGCCGGAGTCCTGCAACTGGTGGACGATGTGGTCGAAGTCGGTTTCCAGTTCGCGCACTTCGGCGGGCGAATAGACGCCCTTCGCGACATAGTAACCGTGTTCCTGAAAGAAAGCTTGTATTTGTTGTTGATTCGTCATAGTGGGATCCATCATCGTGGGATTGGTCATCGTAGAATTCGTTATGGTGGAATTCGTTATGGTGGGATTGGTCATCGTAGAATTCGTTATAGAGGGAAACGGGCGCAGGTTAGCGTACTCCCCCACCCTACTTCAAACTCTCTAATTCAAACTCCCTACTGCAAACTCCCTACTGCAAACTCCCTAATTCAAACGGGATTTCGATTTTATTCACAATTCATCATGGAATCGCTGACTTCCTTTGTGTTTACGGTATCGAAGCGAAAACGGGGATTCGCGGCGCGTTCAGAGTCGCAGGGACAAAACTCATTCCGAAATGAAAACAATTGTTTGATTCCTGAAGTATAATGGTTCGGGAGGTTGGCGACAATTTCCGGTGTCAGGGAGAAAGGGGGGGCGCCAATGGCGATTATCATCACGGTGACAGCGACGGAGATTCTGAAACTGTGTCGGCTGGATATTTCCGATACGACGGCGATTGCAGACGCGAACGAAATGATCAATTTTCAGCAGGAAGCATTTGAGAAGATTCTCAAACCTTCGGCGTTGAGCGATCCGGCATTGACCGCGTTTCTGCGGCGGAACCTGGCGAAACTGCTGGCGGGAGAACTGTTGCGGATGCGTCGGCGGGAAGAAGGCGCGGGAACCTCGTTTCAGGGGGTCGGGGTGACTCTGGGAATTCCGCCCAATCTCGGCAAGGAACTGGCGGACGAAGCCTGGCTGGCGCTGGCTCCCTACACCGTCCGCGCCGTGGGGGTGAATGTGGGCGCGGATGCCCTGCCGGTTCCCGAACCCGTCACCGGGGCGAACGGACAGGACGCGCTTTACGGTGAAAAAGAATCGACAAAGTCCAGGTTCTGAGAGAAATACGAGAGAGTTACGAGAGAGTTACGAGAGAGTTACGAGAGAGTTACGAGAGAGTTACGGGAGAGTTACGGGAGAGTTACGGGAGAGTTACGGGAGAGTTACGAGAGAGTTACGGGAGAAGAGGAGATCGGAATCATGGCGACACTGAGCGGGGCGACCCAACGATTGAGCGCGATTATCGAACGGTACGGGGCGACATTGACGTATAAACGCGGCGCCGCCACGACCACCGTCCGGGCAAAAGCGCGAACGATGACGAACGCCGAGTTATACCAGTGGTTCACCACGGTGGAATCGTCCGCCTGGGCGAAACCGGCGTATGTGGCGGTGATTGCGGGAGATTTTTTGCCGTTCGGTTCCGCTCCGGCGGCGGGCGACACGGTAACTATCAACGGGACGATTTACATTGTGAGGAAGTTCGACAAATCCCGCCTCGGCGCGATCACACTACGGACGATTCTCTAT
>CAIVZM010000026.1 GCA_903910385.1 uncultured Armatimonadota bacterium | reverse complement strand
GTCGCGGCGGTCGTCGGCGGCATCGGTTCGATTCCTGGCGCGATGCTGGGCGGCCTTTTGATGGGGCTTTCGGAGTCTTTCGTCAAAGGCGCTCCTGCTATCGGAGGATTTGAACCCTCACGCTGGACCGATGCCGTCGCCTTTGTCCTCCTGATTCTCATTCTTCTGGTGCGTCCCGCCGGTCTTCTGGGTCGCTTCGCTCCGGAGAAGGTGTAAAATTTCAGACAAAGGGGCAGTCGCAGGAAATATCGAATCATCTAACCCGCTTGAACGGCAAAATTTTTTTGAGACTCACCGAAATACGGTAGACTGATGTCGGAACGGTAGCGCAGGAGAAAAATTATGCCCTTGATTTTAGAACTGCCTGCGGAGGCGGAGACGCGCCTCAGTCGGCGAGCGAAGACCAATAATCAGACATTAGAGGAATATGCCCGCGAAATCTTATTGCGGGATGCGGAGCAGAGCGAAACCGCTTCCTATGTCCCCGTCAGCATGAAACAACCGCGCATTCTGGAACTGCGCGGGCTCGGTGCGGAAATCTGGAACGAGACCGGCGACGCGCAGGAGTGGGTCAATAAGCAACGCGACGATTGGGAGAAAGAGTATTGACCGTCCAGCAGGCGCTGGCCCCTGTTGATCGTCTTGGCATAGATACAGCGCCCTTTATTTATTTTATCGAGAATCACCCGACATATGCGCCCATCATACAGTCTCTCTTTCTGGAAGCGGACGCGCGGCAGATAAAGCTCATCACTTCGGTAGTTACCGTGACGGAAGTATTGACACTGCCATATCGTTCCGGCTTATTGTCCTTAGCGCAACAGTATCGCAACTATATGTTGAATTCAGGGCTACCGTTGTCGTTACAGAATATTGATTTGAACATTGCAGAAACAGCGGCGCAATTACGAGCGCAGTACAATCTCAAAACGCCCGATGCCTTCCAGTTAGCTACTGCTATCGAAGGGAAGTGCACTGCGTTTCTGACGAATGACCGCGCGCTTCAAAAAGTGTTAGCGATTCGTGTAATCGTTCTTGAGGATATGACAGTATAAAGACCTTATTTTTCTGCATAAGGACGCCCAATCGCACCGTGTGACGAAGGTCCGACGCCTCGCTTTACCGAGTTTATCCCTGTGAAACCAACGATCAAAAATATTCTTATTATTCTTGCCGCTCTGCTGGCTCTTTTCGTCCTGAACTTCCTGTTACCCGCTACGTTACAACCCGTCGCCTACCGTGTGGTGATGCTGTCAGGGATTGCGATCACGATGGCGGTATCGCTGAACCTGATCAATGGGTTTACCGGGCAGTTCTCTATCGGACATGCCGGATTTCAGGCGGTAGGAGCCTACTCCGCCGCCGCATTGACGGTGTACGCGCACAGCGCTTTATTTTCCTACCTTCCTAAAGATGGGCAATTGCCGGTTTATCTGCGCGGATTTTTCAAGGATGCGCCGACACTGGAAGCGTTCTGGATGTCGATTCCGGCGGCATTGATTTGTATGATCGTCGGTGGGGCGCTGGCAGCGGCGATTGGCTATGTGGTCGGTCTGCCGAGTCTGCGTCTGAAAGGCGACTATCTGGCAATCGTAACCCTCGGCTTCGGGGAGATCATCCGCGTTGTAGTGGAAAACACCGATGCGCTGGGCGGTCCTCGCGGATTCAGCAAGGACTTCAACAGCGGCGTTGGCATTCCTTCCATCACGAATTTCTTCTGGGTGTATCTGCTGGCGCTGGCGGCGGTTGTGGTCTCACGCAATTTGCGCTTCTCCGCGCATGGGCTTTCTTACCTTTCGGTACGGGAAGATGAAATTGCGGCGCAGGCGATGGGCATCAACACGACTTCGGTGAAGGTCAAGGCGTTCGTGCTGGGAGCGTTCTTTGCGGGGGCGTCCGGGGCATTGTTCGCCCACTATGAGCAGAGTGTCTTGCCAGCGTCCTTTGGCTTTATTCGGTCTTTCGACTTTGTCACCATGATCGTTCTGGGCGGTCTGGGATCTATTACCGGTTCCGTTCTGGCGGCGATTGTGCTGACGGCATTACCGGAAATTCTCCGGTCATCGTTGGGGACGGAATTCAACCAGTACCGTCTGGTAGCCTACGCTTTACTATTGATTATTTTGATGCTGGTCCGCCCTCAGGGTATCTTTGGACGCGGCGAATTCACTTTCGGTAAGTGGTTTCGTCGGGAACGAAATCGGCCGGATTCCTCGCCCGTCGTCTGAAAGTCCGCAGTGTAAGAAGTTAAACATAAATCGCCTCTTTTGGTGTATAAAGGAATGTGAGGGGAAATCTAATGCGGGATTTCCCCTTCTGTTTTTCTACGAAAAGCGACTTATGCCCGGTTTCAGGAACTTTCCTGTTTTGAGAATGCATAATAATAGGTTCTCAGACTGCGAGGAAATCGGAATGATCCTTGCGATTTGTGTGCGATCCGCAATAATTATATATATTTAAGAGTTCTCCGCAGGGGGAATTTCTGGTATTCGCATTTCCTTTATTAGAATAAGAAACCTTGAATTCCAATTGGAACGTAGGGAGAAAGACAGAGATTAATATGATGTGGGGAGTTTTTGAAAAATGGCGAATTCGGGAGAAACACGCGTCGCGGTGTTTATGGATTTCGAGAACATCAAGCGAGCGGTGGACGAGTATTTTGTCAATGAACGAGTAGATATAAAACGTATTCTGGACGCGATTCGGTTAGCGGCAGACGGAAGAATCACCATTAAGAGAGCCTATGCGGATTGGGGGGTTTTTCGAGATTACCGCTCTGATTTGCTGGATAATTCAACGGAACCGGTTCAGGCATTTTCGCTGACGTATAAAGGTAAAAACGGGACGGACATTCGACTGGCGATCGACGTCATGGATGTCGTTCTAAGGCAGGAAGATATTACTCATGTCGCTCTAGCGTCCGGCGATTCGGATTTTACGCCTCTGGTGACTAAACTTCGCGAGTACGGACGGACTGTGATCGGTGTGGGAGTCCGATCCAATACCTCTACCTATCTGGCGAAAGCCTGTGATATCTTCCTCTATTACGATGATATGCGGGCGGCGGACGGCGAGGGGCTACCGGAACGCGCGATTCCTTCGACGCCGTCCGACCCGGTGCGACTCCTGGCGACCGCGCTTGCCAGTATGGGAAACCGTACCGTCTTTGGTTCGGCGCTCAAATCACAGATGCGGAAAACAGACCCCATGTTCGATGAGGTGCAGCTGGGTCACAACTCGTTCCTTGAGTTCCTGCGCGCCAATGAGAATATCGTCGATGTCCATAAACCGGCAATCGGAGATATTTCCGTCGCGCCGAAGGGAATGCTGGGCGATGGTCGCGTCCTTGACGCAAACGCCACCGGCGTCTCGAACTATCGTCATCCGGGATACACTCCCTACGTTCCCAGCGGCGGCATTCCGTATCAGGCTCCGCCCCCGTTGCCTGAAGCTCCGCTTACGACCGCAGGCCATTACGAAGCGTATTTGCGCGAAGAAAAATTTCGCTATGTCCCCTGCGCCGACCGTCATGAAATCATGGGCGTCGCCTATGAGATTTTCATGGAAGCGATCAAAAACGGGGAAGAAATTTCTCTGAAGGAAGGTAAGGACAGGACGCATCAGTGGTTTGAGGAAAATAAGCCCGCCGTGCCCTGGGATTCCGTCAACTCAACCATGTACCACATGTTCTACACCTGGTGCTTCTTTTTCGACCGTCGCGATGAGGGAGATGGTCGCCAACTGTGGGACCGACCGACGTCGCTGCAACAGGATATCCGTTCTCCGGAGGAACTGATTAGCAAAGTCGAACGCGGTATTGTGCGTAAACTATGGGAGCGTGAGCGGGACGAACTGGAAGCCGACGCCCTCAATGACTGGCTGTACGACAGTGATCCGGTGAAGATAGATTACATCAATGATCTTATCAAATCGGTCTCACAGAACGCCTTAACCAGTGGTTATGCAACGCATGGCGCATATAATCGGTAGAATAGGGTATGTACCTCGCTTCTCAGAGGTAGTAATGTAGCTGACAGGCGATAGAGCAATCCCGCAGAATATCGCTCTAAAGGAACGACATCCGTCTTCCTTGCGAAGCGGTATTCTGCAGGCTTCGGCGCCACCGAAAATTAGAGCAAAGGACATAGCATAATGGCGGGAGCAATGGGCGCGGCATGGAGTTTCTGGCAGAACATCAAGGAGATATCGCCACGGGCGATTGAAGAAGCGGCGGAAGCCGGGTTCAAGCTCGCTCTGATCGGTTCGCCGGAACGCCGCGCCTGGCTGAAGCAAGCGTTACTGACCGATGAGGCGAGCGCTATCGAACGTGAAGACGCGGACGCTTACTTGCGGGAATTCGAGGAAACGCCAGAAGCGGACGCCGCCGCCGCCTATGCCTTTTTGATCTACCCCGGCGACGAAGGCGAACCGATTGGCGTCCGTGGCGAAAACGGAACCCCGCTCACCGGAAGTCTGCCCGAAGTGATCGAAGGAATGCTGAAAGCGCGTCCGAAATTGACGCTTGCTCTCGCCAAGCGTTTCCCTGCGTTTCGTGTCGCCGCCTGTAACCGCTTGATCCGGGAGGTCAGTCGCGTCAATGCCCAGATTGCGTTGATTTCCGCACTTCCCGGCGTGTTGCCGATTACGGGAATCATCCTTCCCGCTTCCTCCATAGCGGATACGATTTTACTGACCAAGAACCAGATCATGCTGGTCATGCGCCTTGCCGCTGCCCATGGCCTCAAACCCGCTTATTCCAAGCAGGTCAAGGAACTTCTGAGTATTGTCGGAGCGGCGCTCGGTTGGCGCACTCTTGCCCGTGAACTGGTAGGACTGGTACCCGGCGGCATAGGTCTGGTAGTGAAAGGCGCAATCGCTTATTCCGGGACGTTCGCTATCGGAAAATCGGCGCTTTATTTTTATCAGACAGGCAAAAAACCATCGAAAGAGGCTATTCGGGCTGCCTACGAGGAAAGCCAGCAGGAAGCCCGCGAAGAATCCGCTCGCGCCCTGGATGAATTGAAGCCGAAATGATTCAAAGAAGAAAACGACTCAGTTCCTTTTCTGACCGTTCTTGATAAGAAACGACAACCAGTAGCATAACGTCTAATTTGGCAGTTTCTGTATCAAGTTACAGAAATCGTCGCTTTCTGTAGACAGAGGCTGTTTGTAAGGAGTAGTATTGTCTCAGGAATCTGGTGGGGATGTCGTCCATTAGTTCCTCTGTGCGTCATTTATGACGATGGAAATACACTCTTAGCAAGGAGGATCTTTGTTATGCCTATCTCAAAGCGCCTTATGGCGGAATTCTTCGGGACATTCTGGCTTGTCTTTGGCGGTTGCGGCAGCGCTGTGCTCGCCGCCAAATTTATCGCGACGGAGGGGGCTACTCCTCTTAATTTGGGAATCGGGTTTGTCGGGGTCGCTCTGGCTTTTGGTTTGACAGTGCTGACGATGGCTTATGCTGTCGGGCATATTTCCGGCGGGCATTTCAATCCTGCCGTTACGACGGGCTTGTGTGTCGCTGGGCGTTTTCCAGCGAGTGAAGTGGTTCAGTACTGGATTGCGCAGATTCTTGGCGGTATCGCCGGAGCCGCTGTCCTCTTCCTGATCGCCAGCGGTCAGACCGGTTTTTCTGCGGCAGGGGGGTTCGCTTCGAACGGATACGGTGATCTGTCTCCTGGCAAGTACAGTATGCTTTCTGCGTTCGTCGCCGAGTTTATACTGACCTTCTTCTTTTTGATCATCATCCTCGGTTCGACCGATAAGCGAGCGACGGCAGGCTTTGCCCCCATTGCGATTGGTCTGGGGCTGACACTGATCCACCTGATCGGTATCCCGGTCACCAACCTTTCGGTCAATCCCGCACGTAGCATCGCTCCCGCGATTTTTGCTGGTGGCGCTTATCTGCCTCAACTGTGGCTTTTTATTGTCGCCCCCCTACTGGGCGCGGCAGTCGCCGGTTTCGTCTACGGACTGATGTCTTCGGAAGATACTGCTTAATCAGCGAACGCTCCCCGAAAGCGCCTCCTTCTTTTGGCTCCTCTTGAGCTAAGAGAAGGAGGCTTCAGAAGTGGATCAGGGTAAGAACGCCGCCATGACTTCATTGGCGAGGAATAGGCCGCGTTGTGTCAGGCGAATATGATCTGCTGTACATTCCAAAAGCTCTGTTCTGACATACCGTTCGATCTCCGAAGCGTACCGCTCTTCCATGCGGATACCGAAGCGGTCGGCGAACGCTTGCAGATCGATGCCTGCTCTCAGACGTAGACCCAGCATGATCGTTTCGCCCATCGTGTCAGCAAGCGAAACCTTTTCGGATTCTTCGGTCAGATTCCCGCCGCTAAGTGCAGTTTCAATATAGCGAGTTGGTCGGCAAATATTGGTAGCGCGAACACCATCCCGGTAACCCACAGCGCCTGCTCCGAACCCGTAGTATTCCTCGTTGCGCCAGTAGATCTGATTGTGTCGCGATTCATAGTCCGGTTTTGCGTAGTTGCTGACCTCATAGTGTTGGTATCCGGCGTTGACCGCTCTCTGAATAGCGGCGCCGAACATCGCCGCCTCCGCCTTTTCCGAAGGGAATGTCATTCGCCCGCGTTCCCGCCGCGCATAAAACGGCGTTCCTTCCTCCACAATCAGAGAATAGATAGAGAGGTGGGGGATATCAAGGGCAAAGGCGGAATCCAGTGTCGTTTCCCAGTCGGCGAGGGTCTGACGCGGCAGAGCAAACATCAAATCAATCGAAATATTGTCAAATCCCGCTATCCGCGCCGTTGTCACTGCTCGTCGCGCCGCATCTCCATCATGAATGCGGTCTATCATCTTCAGCAGACGGTCATTGAAAGTCTGCACCCCGAAGGAAAGCCGATTGAATCCTCCTTCGCGGAGGGCGGTGAGATATTCCGGGGAAGCATCGTCCGGGTTCGCTTCAATTGAAATTTCTGCATCCTGATCCACGGCGAAACTCGCCTGAATGGTCGCCAGAATTCGATTTAGAGCGGAAGCGGAAAGCATGGTCGGCGTTCCGCCGCCAAAGAAAATGGTCGGGACACGCGTTGCAGGGTCGGCGAAGTTTTCGATTTCCCGGCAGAGGGCGTCGACATACCGCGCTTTAGTCCCGTCTTTGTAACCGGAATAGGCGTTGAAATCGCAGTACCCGCACTTTTTGGCGCAAAAGGGGATGTGGACATAAATTCCGGAGACTCTCATACCTTCATCATGGCATGGATTGCCGGACGTGGCAACCGGCAGGAACGTTAGCCCGAAATGGAACGGAAGGGATGCAGGATTCCTCAGAGAATGATCCTCCCTGAGGAATCACAGCAGAAAAGGTTTAGATACGTGAGAGAAGTTGCGTTTTCTTCTGGTCGAACTCCGCTTGTGTAATCGCGCCGGAGCGCATCAATTCATGCAACATGGCGATTTGCTCCATGGCATCGTTGCTCTCATCCCGTAAGACTGCCGGAGGCGCCATCGGGACGACGACGGTCGTCGGCGCGGGAACATCCGCCACCTTGACTTTTTTCAAACGCAGATGCAGAGTCTGCCCAAAACTTTCGGAAAGTGACTGGATGCTGGGTTCTCGTCCCATACGGCACTGCTTGAAATAATTCTTTAGAGCATCGCCTGCCGCCCAGGCGATGGCGCCAACAATCGGAGCTTGCACAGCCGTCGCGATCCAGTAGCCGCCGGGAATAAACTTGGCAAGGCGCGATCCGGTGTAAGCCACTCCTAGTACCGAAGCGGTAGTGGTCGCAATCGCCCATCCCATCTGCCGCGCACGCTTGTTGGAAACGATGACCTGATAGACGCCTGCCAGTTCTGTCGCCATCTTGGCGAAAGTCCCGGTAACGCCCATCACATCGAACGGCATGGGCAGAATATTCATTGCGGCGGAAACCACGGCGTATCGACCGACGATAAAGTCTGCCTTGCGGTCGATATCATCCCAATCTGGCTCCATAAAATTCATGCCATCGGGGCGCATCGCCGGGAAGTCCGAACTTTCACTCGCATCGGAAGATTTGCCATTGAAGGCTTCGCTTACTTTGTTTTCTACCGTTTCGCCCAGTTTACGCAGGTAGAAAGGAATTTTGTCGGTATCCATGTTCAATTTCGCTCCATACGGCGCGACGGCTGATTTGTGTCATACCCGCAACGCCCGCCTATAAAGACGCAACCCCGCTACGATTTGTCACCACGTTTGTTCCGATTCGGGAAAGCGATACAATAACAGTACCATGAAAGCCCAAAAAGTGACGATAGCCGAAAATATTTCTGGAACTGACTCACGACGGCATCTGATTCTGTGGGACGGCGACTGCGGATTTTGCCAGCAATCCGTCGAGTGGGCTTTGAAGTATGACCAAAAGTGTCAGTTTGAAGCGATTCCCTACCAATCCGCTTCATCCCCGCCGATGAACCCGGAACTTGCCGCCGCCTGTCGTAATGCCGTCCATGTCCTGACAACGGACGGGAAAATGCTCAAAGCGGGACACGCTGCGCTTTTCGTGGCGGATCGCCTCGGGCTTGGCATTCTTGCCCGTGTGGCGATGATTCCGCCTTTTATCTGGTTTGTGGAACTGGGTTATCTTCTGGTGGCTAAAAACCGCTACTTCTTCTCCCGCATTCTGTTTGGTAAGGAGGCTCCGGCATGCCGAATCCCGGAGCGAAAGTAACCGACGCCATCGACCGGATTTCCCCGACGCATCGCCCGAAGAATCAACGGGTTGTTATGCGACAAACATGGGAGCGTCTTCTGTTTTTGCACTGGCAGGTAGAGGCGGATCTTCTTCAGAAGATGCTGCCGCCAGAATTGACGCTTGATGTTTTCGACGGAAAGGCATATGTGGGTCTTGTGCCGTTTTCCATGCGGAACGTTCGCCCGGTCTGGTCGCCGTCCGTGCCCGGACTCTCTCATTTCCCCGAAATTAATGTGCGCACCTATGTCCACCATAAGGGAAGCGATCCGGGGGTCTGGTTCTTCAGTCTGGATGCCGAAAACCCGGTTGCGGTTTTTCTGGCGCGAGCGCTGTTTAAACTGCCTTATTTTCAGGCGCGGTTTTCGCTTCGACTGGAAGGGGATGCGGTGGATTACTCCTCAGAACGGCGTGGAACCGGAGCGAAAGCCGTCTGCCGGGTACGATATGCGCCCTCCGGTCCGCCGCTGCCCGCCACACCGGGGACGCTGGAGTATTTCCTCGCCGAACGCTACCTGCTCTACTCCTACGACGGCGCGAACCTTTACCGGGGACAGGTGCATCATACGCCGTATCCTCTGCAATCTGTCGCTGTGGAATTGACGGAAAATACGCTGGTTTCCGCCGCCGGAATCTCTCTGTCGCCGGAAATGGAGACCCATCCCTTGCTGGCTCATTATGCGGCGGGAGTTTCCGTCGAGGTCTTTCCGCTTGTTCGAGTATTCCCCTGAAATCTCGTATGAAAATATCACCACCTGATTCCTCGCTTTTGCAGGTGCAAACGGCTCTCATGGCGTAACCTGATTTTTACGATGCCCGAGGAATTACGTTCGGTTCCTGCCCCTTCTGACCATGCCACCGGACAGTTACGCTCACCAGATGCGTTGTCCCGTTCCTCCCGAACGGCGCTGACGCCGCGTGTTGCTATTCTCGGTCTGATCTTGATCCCCATTAATGCTCTCTGGATCACCTGGACGGAATTTGTCTCCTACTCGGACAACGTGACCACGCAGGCGCTGTTCTTCAACGCTGTCGCGCTTTTACTGATCCTACAATTGGTCAATGGCATTTTGAACCGCTGGGCGCCGCAGTATGCACTTTCCCGTGCGGAACGTCTCGGCCTCTACTTGCTGGTCGCCGCCGCCAGCGGAATCGCCGGGCATGACACGTTGCAGATTCTCTTTACGACAATCACCTATCCGGTGCGCCATGCGCTCAGCGACACTGCCTTTGGCGACGAAGTTCTGCCTTCCCTGCCGAATCATCTGGTTGTCCACGATACGGAGGCGATTTCGTCGCTTTATTCCGGGGCTTCCACCCTGTACCGCTGGGATCATATACAGCCCTGGCTGATTCCTCTGGAATGCTGGAGCCTTTTTACGCTGACGCTCATCGGGACGATGCTTTGCCTGACGACGTTGTTCCGTCGCCCCTGGGAGAACGAGCGGTTATCTTACCCGATTGCGGAACTGCCGATCCAGATTCTGACGGAAGAAAAGACACTGTTTCGGACGCCTCTGCTCTGGGCGGGATTTTCCGTCGGGGCGATGTTCCAACTGGCGAACTTGCTCCATGTCCTCTTCCCGTCGGTTCCCGGTATCCAGACCGGGGTTACGTACTATCACAGCCCGATATTTCCCTGGAGCGCGGCGGGGGATATTCCGTTGTGTTCGTATGCGTTCGCCTATGGTCTGACATTTCTGTTGCCGACGCAGTTAGGGTTCTCCTGCTGGTTCTTTTTTCTCGTCAGTCGGCTGGAACTCGTCCTTGCGGCGGTGGCAGGCTATACGGATTGGGGTAAATTTCCCTATGTACAACAGCAGGGAGTCGGCGCGATTTTCGGGTTTTTTCTTACTATCCTCTATGCTGCGCGATCCCATCTGGTGCAGGTCTGGATGAGCGTCACCGGCGGGCCGCCGATGGACGATAGCGATGAACCGATGTCTTACCGGACTGCCGTCTTCGGTCTGTTCGCCGGGTTCGCCGCTATGATTTGCTTTGCTGTCAGCGCCGGGATGCACTGGAAGACCGCCGCGTTGTTCTTCAGCATCCTGCTGATTATCGTGGTTGTGGTCGCGCGACTCCGCGCCGAGATCGGTCTGCCGACCTTTGAGTTGTATCAGGTGGGCGGCGACCAGATTCTTCCGGCAATCGGCGGGACGAACGCCTGGAGCAAAGGCGATTATACCGGAATGACGCTGTTTTTCTTCCTGACACGGACGCATCGGCAGTTTCCCATGCAATCGCAGGTGGATGCCATGCGTATCGGCAAGCGTTCGGGAACATCGTTACGCTCTCTTACCGGGTTGTTGCTACTGGCGAGCGCCTTCGGGATTCTCTGCGCGTTCTGGGCGTTTCTGCACACTATTTACCGAGTGGGGTATGAATCTGCTATTTTCCAGGGGCCGGCAGTGTGGGCGTTTGGCGTCGATCCGTGGAAGAAGTGGGGAAGCTGGATACATTCCCCGCGCCCGCCGGATTCGGGCGTCTTCGGAGCTTATATCTTCGGAATAGCGTTTACCCTGTTTCTGTCATTCATGCGGGCGCGATTTTTCTGGTGGCCATTCCATCCGGCGGGCTATCTGGTTTCCGGCAGTTTTGGTCTGTTTCGCCTCTGGTTACCGTTATTTGTCAGCTGGCTGGTCAAAGTTCTCATCCTCCGTTATGGGGGACTTCGCGCGTATCGCTCCGCTTTGCCGTTCGCTTATGGTCTGATCCTCGGCGAGTTCTCGATGGGTTTCTTGCGTTCTCTACTCGATATCACCTTTGATCTTGGCATTCCTGCCAGTTCTGGCATTGGCGGTCTGTAGGGTAGGGATGCGGTTTAATGTCGGTATGCGCACGGTGACCGTTTCTTTTGACGTTTACACGTTTCATATCGACTACTCCGGTCATGTCAGCAATATCGCGTATGTCCAGTGGATGGAGATCACACGACTGAAACTGCTGGAGCAGGTCGGCCTGTCGGTGCAGGAAATGGCGGAGAAGCGGGGCGTTATTCCGGTTCTCACGGAAACGCAGATCGCCTATCGCAAGGCATTGTACTTCGGGGATGTCGTTCGCGTAGAGGCATGGCTTTCCGAACTCAAGCCCGCTTCGGCATGGGTGGAGTACCGTTTTTACAATCCGGCAGGAGAATTGGCGGCGTCCGGTCGTCAGAAGGGGGTCTATCTGCACCGGGACACTCTGCGCCCCTATCGCATGGGCAAAGAGGAACGCGCCCTCCTTGAACCCTACCTGCACACATCGCCCGAAGGCGACGCTTCTTCGGAAGAATAGCAGTTGAACTATTTGAAAAACCTTCCTCCGGAGTTTGAGTCATCCCCGGAGGAAGGTTATCGCGTTTTACTCGTCGAGCGTCCCTTCCGGCAGGGACGGATCGAGCGGGGCAGGTCGTTCTACGGTCGAGGTCATGTTGTAGTAGGAACCCGAATCGCTGGCGGTATGGAACGCTTCCATCGTTTCGAGGACATGGTAGGCGAGGTCGCCATTGACACGGTGCGGACGCCCGGTCTGGAACGCATACGCGATATCCGCCGCGCCAATCCCGCGTGAGCCATCGTTATAGCCAAAGATCACCGGGACATCTTCCCAGTCCGTGTTTTTCGTCTTGACACGTGGCGTCCCGCCAAATCCGTTGGGGTCCGGGACGCTAAGCGTTCCCTCGGTGCCGAAAATGGTGATCGGCGGGAAGCCCGGCGCTCCGTACACATCGAAACTGGTGATAATGGTTCCGATGGCCCCGTTGGCGAAATCCATGACGCCCGCGATATGGGTCGCCACTTCGACATTGATAACGGTTCCGTTCAAGGGCTGGCTGGTGATCGTGCGTTCCGGGAACGTGATCCGGGTCGAACCGGAGACGCGCTTGATCGGACCGAGCATATTGACCAGAGCGGTCAGATAATACGGGCCCATATCGAACATGGGGCCGCCGCCGGGTTTATAGTAGAACTCCGGGGAAGGGTGCCAGGACTCATGCCCTCGGCCCATCATGAATGCAGTGGCGGCGACAGGCTCGCCGATGATGCCACTATCGATGACACGGCGGCACTGCTGATGCCCGCCGCCCAGAAACGTGTCCGGGGCGCAACCGATGCGCAGATTCTTCGCTTTTGCCAGAGCGACCAATTCCTCGCCCTGCGCCTTGGTTACCGAAAGGGGCTTTTCCACATGCACATGCTTTCCTGCTTCAAGGGCTGCCTTGCAGACGGAATAGTGAGCATTGGGAATGGTCAGATTGATGACGATTTCGATTTCCGGATCAGCCAGCAGTTCTTCCGGTGAACAGGCTTTCGGTACATTGTGCTCGGCGGCCTTCGCTTGAGCGCGTTCCAGATCGATATCGGCGCAGGCGACGACGGACAGCGCCGAAAAGCGTTTGGTCGCCTGAAAGTAGGCATTGCTGATATTTCCACATCCGATGATGCCGAATTTGACGGGTCGAATAGACATGACGGGGATTAAACTCTCCTCAAAGCAGGTTCGCTACAAGGTTCGACCTGCATTGTCGGCAATCCTCCCCGAAGTCAGTGAGAGAACAGCGCGGGATACCGGGCGGACGGTAGAAGGAAACGTCACTCCATAATAGGCGCTCAATAATAACCCTCCAGGCCGAGTAATTCCCGCGTTTCTCTGTCGGCGTTCGGGAGCAGGGAGTCGGTCAGCCCGCCTTCGCGATGAATGGCGCTGGGACGATCTATCTGCTTCTGCCATACCGGAGAGTAGCCCAGAATGAGCAGACGACGCTTCTGTTGGTGATTCGGATGCGGACTGAGCGCCCTATGCCACAAACTGCTGTGCGATGTAATGCATGATCCGGCGGGGCAGGTGACAACGACCTGACCGGGTTTGTCCGAAAAATCGCCCGAGGGCAAGTCCTGATTGACAAGGTGCGTCCCCGGTAAAACGACCAGCGGGCCGCTGGCTTCGGTCAAATCGTCCAGATAGATCAGATTATCGACAACGACCGGGCGATGGAACCAGGCAGGTTCCGGGTCGGGGACGACCCGCTGATGAAAGTGCCATTCCACATCCTGATTTTGCAACCCCGGATAGGCGACGCGCAGAACGGTAGCATGAATCTGCACTTGCGGCCCCAGAACCGCACGGGCGACCGAAAGACAGGGTTCAAAACGGAACAGCGTTTCCAGAAACGCCGGATGCTTATCGATCAGACTGCGAATGAAGAGGCCGCCAAAACCTTTACCTTCACCCGGCTTACTGTGCGCCAGCGCATCGGCTTCTACTGCATCGGCGGCGACGCGTAATTCCTCCAGCAATTCGCCCTGAACCAGCCGTTCCCGAACCAGATAACCATCCTGTTTCAGGCGCTCGATTTCTTCCGGGGAGGCATCGATTTCGATGACCCGAGGCGGATCGCGGTCTACGGTATTGCTACGGATTCGGAAGCTCAGGGAATGCTTTTGCATACACATATGGTAGCGCTTTTTGCATCGTTTTGAATGATCAATCCGCTCTCATCAGGGAAAAAATCTCCGGACGGGCTTGTATTTTCAGCAAATCATTCGTGCCGAAAATACCGGGAAATTAAGCGGATAAAAGCAATCGGATTATAGTTATTAAAAATAATTTTCGCTTAACGCAACTTATTGAACTTTTCCTGCGATTATCTTTGTAGATAAGGCGTCGGAGTTAGATACTCCGACTGACCCAAATACCTGTATCTCTAAGGACTAAAACGATGATTTCCGTATCTGTTCGACGTGTTGTCGGTCTGGTTTCCGCTTTCGTGATCGCCGCCTCTTTCACTGTCGCCGCTCAGGCGCAGGACAAAATGGCTCCTAAAACCGATAAAATGGCTCCTAAAACCGATAAAATGGCTCCTAAGGCTGACAAAATGGCGGCCCCGAAAAAGACTGAGGCTGTTTATGTTTGTAAAGAGTGCAAAATGGGAATGTCCGCCGCTGACGCTAAAAAGATGGGCATGAAATGTCCTATGGGTCACAAAATGGCAAAGATGGACAAGATGCCGGCTGGCTGCAAGATGGGCGGCAAAATGGACAAGATGGACAAAATGGGCGGTAAGATGGAAACCGGTAAAATGGACAAGATGGCGCCGAAGCCGTAGTCCGTTTCTACAACGAAACACTATCGCCGGAACCCGTTCGCGCATATGTGCGAACGGGCTTTTTGTATCATCCCTTTTGAGCACAGGTGGATTTTGCGTAGGTTGTGTGAAAGTTGATTGTAGTAATATTGAATACTGGTGTGCATCCGGTTATAATCCCGCTATGAAAGTCTCGTCGTTGCTAGCTTCCGTAATGGCGCTGGCTACTATCGCTTTGAGTTCCACAATGACAAACGCCGCACCCCCTGCAAAACTTCGCGCTCCGGCTACGCCGCTGGTCGCGCATGACCCTTACTTCTCTGTCTGGTCGTTTACCGATAATTTGAACGACGATTGGCCGCGCCACTGGACAGGGAAAACGAATGCCCTCTGCGGCATGATCCGTATCGATGGGAAGTCCTTTCGCTGGTGCGGCGGGGCGAGGCGGATTAACGAGAGCGACATTCCCGCTCTGCCGCAAACGAGCGTTACGGTTCACCCGACACGGACCATCTATACCTTCGCTGGAAATGGCATCGAACTGACTGTCACATTTCTCTCGCCGATTTTTGCCGACGACCTGGAACGGGTGAGTCGTCCAGTGACTTACCTGACGCTGTCTGTCAAAGCGACGGATGCAAAGACGCATGATGTGTCCCTCTATGCCGATGTATCCGGGGAGTGGGTGGTCAACAATCCAGATGAATCGGTAGCATGGTCACGGTTGCGTCTTGGCGGGTCGCCTGTCCTGCGATTGGGGTCATCGGAGCAAAAAGTTCTGAGCGGGGGCGGGGATGACCGGCGTATCGACTGGGGCTATCTCTACCTGACTGCGCCGGGAGCGGATGCCACTCTGGGAGCGGATACGGATTGCCGGGGCGGATTTGTCGCGTCCGGTAAACTGCCGGAAGATGACGATTTGCGAATGCCTCGCCCTGCAAATGACCGGTGGCCGGTCGCTGCCATCAATTTCGCTGGGTTGAAGGTGGGAAATTCGCCGGTATCGCAGGTGATTACCCTTGCCTATGATGATGTTTTCGCACTGGAATACTTTCATCGACCGGTGCAGGCGTACTGGCGACGCGCTGGAGCGGAAGCCGGAGATTTGCTGACCGGCGCTGCGAAAGACTATGCCTCACTTTCCGCTCGTGCGGAAAAGTTCGATGCCGCTCTCGAACAGGAACTGGTTGCAGTCGGTGGCGAGGACTATGCCAGACTGTGTATCCTCGCATATCGACAGGCGCTCTCCGCGCATAAACTGGCGACGGACGCTGATGGAACCTTACTCTTTCTGTCGAAAGAAAACTTCTCCAACGGCTGTATCGGCACGGTGGATGTGACTTATCCTTCCGCGCCGTTGTTTTTGGCGATGAACCCGGCGTTGCTCAAGGGGATGCTGACGCCAATTCTGGATTATTCCGGTTCGCCTCGGTGGCGTTTTCCCTTCGCGCCGCATGATCTGGGAACGTATCCCAAAGCCAACGGGCAGGTCTATGGCGGAGGGGAACGCGATGAGCGTGACCAGATGCCCGTGGAAGAATGTGGCAACATGCTGATTCTGGTGGCGGCTCTTGCGAAAGCGGAGAACAGCATCGACTACGCCAACCGTTACTGGCCGACCCTTACCAAATGGGCGGCTTACCTGAAAGAAAAAGGGCTTGACCCGGAAAATCAACTCTGCACCGACGACTTCGCCGGACATCTCGCGCATAACGCCAATCTTTCCCTGAAAGCGATTGTCGCCATCGGCGCGTACGCGCAATTATGCGAAAAGACCGGACGGACGGCGGACGCGAAAACCTACCGCACGGCGGCGCAGGGCATGGCGAAACAGTGGGAAACGATGGCAAAGGACGGCGATCATTACAAACTTGCCTTTGACCGGCCTGGCACCTGGAGTCAGAAGTACAATCTGGTCTGGGACGATTTGCTCGGTCTGAATCTGTTCCCGAAATCCATCGCAAAGACCGAAATTGCGTTCTATAAGAAGATGCAGAACAAATACGGTCTGCCTCTGGATAATCGCAAAGATTACACCAAACTCGACTGGATCATCTGGACAGCGACGATGACCGAAAATCGTACGGATTTCGATGCGTTTGTCGCGCCGCTCGCTTTCTGGCTGAACGAAACGCCGTCCCGTGTCCCTCTCACCGACTGGTATGACACGAAGAACGGGACGCAAATCGGTTTTCAGGCGCGTTCCGTCGTGGGCGGGCTGTATCTGCCGTTGTTAAAGGCGCGATGGAAGAAATAGGTGGCGGAACGATAGCGTTCCGCCGCCACAGGTTGCTACAAACTACTGTTGCAACTCAATAGAGGATTTCTATCGTGCATTTCCCCCGTGTCGGAATCAGCAGACGCCCTTCGCGGAAGTCGTAGAGGTACGGGGTAGGGCGTCCATTGACACGGACTTCTCGTATATTCGCTTCAAAAACGCCGGTAAGCAGAATCTGGTACGGCTCTGTCAACCGACTGTCCACCGCAAAACGGAGACCGGAACCAAGACCGGGCACGGCGCTGATCGCGCCGGGCGCATGGACGAACTGCCCATTCAGACCGAATCGCCAGGCGGTATAGATGGGCTTGCCGGTCATTCGGGCGAAAGGTGTCTGCAATGTCGCCGGATTGATAGCGACATCATTACGGATCTGCCCCGTTAGATTGAAGGAGTCCGGCAGGAGGCCCTGTCGGGCTTTATCGCTTCCCTCCTTACCGTTGTAGCGGGGCCAGGTCTGCTGTATACCCGAGAGGACGATGCCATTGGCGATACGCTCCCAGATACCGCCTTTGTCCCAGTACGCCAGATCGTACAGCGCATCCGCATAGACCAATCCGCACCATTGGACAGGTAATCCGATCCAGTTGGGCGCTTCCCAGTTCGTGGCTCCCAGAACCGGAGTCGTTCCATACAAACCGACCGGATGCGCGGTTGGGGGGACGAGATAAACGAACGGGATTCCGGTCCATGCCCAGTAACGCGCGGATTCCAGGTAACGCGATTCATCGGTCAGTTCATAGCCGCGTACAAAAGCCCGCACCAGATGAGCGGACGCCAGAATATCCGGTGTATGTAACGGGACTTCCCAGGTCTGGGCGCCACGGGGAACCGTTCCCCGATACAGGTTATCCAAATCCTGCAGACGCAGGGTAGCGTCCCGAATGGTTCGCTGGTCGCCAGTGAGGCGGGCAAGGTCCAGTGCGCGGGCGACGATCTCTGCGGTCATCCCGTTGGCATGATCCGCGAAATGCGTTTTACCGTAGTCAGGCCGACCGGGAGACGGGCGATACTTGATTCGTCCATTATCGGCATCTAGTCGATGCAGGAGTTCACGCGCCTCGGTGACCGCCTGTTGCAGACTTTTCTGAATATCCGCCGGGCTGGAATAGGCGAGCAGTGCGGCAGGGGTTCGGATATGACCGACGCCCGATACTCTTAATTCCGGCGGTGCGATTCCCGCACGCGCAGCGCGTGAGGCGGCAATCAGGGCGCTGCTTACGGTCGCAGACGGGCGCTGTCCGCCGGGATTAGCGAGCCAGTCCTGACAGACGGCGGCATCGGCTGCGGGTTGCGGTCCAAAATCTCCGGGATAGGCGTGACGGTAGCGATTTCCTGCCTTGATACCGGAATCGAGCCACCCGGCGGCGAATTGTGGTTCGACGGCGAGTAACTCTTCTTTCGCTGTCAGTACGGGCAAACCTCTTCCGGCGATATAGGCGCGAACGGCAAGCGTAATATCGCCGCCCGATCCGCCATATATCGTCGCTCGCGCTGAGACGGTCTGGTTAGGGGGTAGGGGGGCGCTGGCAAGCGGAAGTAAGGAGCCCGGAGCGCGACGGGACATTCCTTCCGCTCCCGGATAGAGAAGACTCAGAAGATGACCGCCCGATTTGAAACGGCGATCCGGGGAGTCGAAACACGCCGCCACATCCGCCGACGGCTCCCAGACGAGACTGATCCATTTCCCGCCTGCGACAATCGCCATCAGGGGCAGGGTGAGAGTAGAGCGGTCAGGAACCTGCCGTTGCGCTTCCGGTCCTTTGATATCGGCTTCCGAACTGCTTGGTTCATCCCTGTCGAGATATTCGACACCCGCCAGAATCGCCTGGTTTTTCTTTTCGCCGAAAGTTCCGACGCCGGGAAGTAACGTCAGGAACGGATAATGAAGAATACGCCGCGCCGCTGTAACGACAAGCGAAGATTCCACGCTTACCGAATTCGCCTGCTGTCCAGGTAAGAACTTTTGAGTGATCGTCCAATCCGCCCCTTCCGGGTCGGTAATCGTAGCGGTGACAACTATTGCTCCATTGCGGAGAAAAACCGCCGGGACAGCTCCGGCAAGGGACAGCCATCGCGCCGGTTGGTCGACCGATATCTGATAACCGAGCAGGGGGTGATTGTTTCCGATAGCGAATCGTTCGCCGCCGATCAGGACGGCGAACGCGCCTAAACCGGAACCGTGTTTCAGGGTAACAGCGCCGCTGGATATGGTCGGGGCGTTCGCGGGAATTTGTGGGATTCCGGGTCGTGTCCACTCTGGTTCCGGCGTTTCGATGCGCGGAAGCAGGCGCAGGGAGGACAGGATTGTGGCCGCCCCAACATTTCCAGGCGGATCTAATCGGAAGCGATATCGCGACTGCGTAAAAGTGGGAAGTGGCAGAAATATCTCCCGCCATTCGCCCGCGCTGACTGGGAAACGGATCGAATTCCTCTCACTCGCCCCTTCGCCTTCTGGAAAGTAAAAGAACTGGGCAATACCGTTTTGAGATGCCTTGATCCGCATTTTGAGCCAGTAAGGCTTGCCGGGAGAAACCGCCACCGAAGGACTGACGGCATAAGGATCATCGCCTGTCGCCCGAAAGATGATTCCCTCGGCGGAACCGGAAAGCGGCGCCAGATCGTGGGCCGCTTCCCATCCCTGCCGACCCGCCGGGGTGACAAAATCAAAACCGGGGTTATTCTCTTGCATATTCTTTCTACGTTGCTGATATCGCCGTTATTGCTATCGGGGATGCCTTTATTTTACTAGTTCGCGTTGAGATATCAGTCACGCGCAGCATTACTGATCCCAGCTCATTTTTCCGTTGAATGAGATGGAATAGGTGATCTGGCGATCATTGAGCATGGAAAAGAGCGCCCAGATCAATTCGGCGGCGAATTCGCCAAAGATCAGTCCGTAGGCGGCGACGCGTAGACGCCCATATCCCTTCAAGCCATAATAACGCTGGATAAAGACTTTGGCGATCAGGACGATCAGCAGACCGAACCAGTAATAATCGATCCCGAAGTTCATCGCCAGCGCATATCCTGCCGGGTGTAGCCAGAAACCGGGAACGCGGAACCGCACAAAATCGAGAATCCAGACGACAGCGAACCCTGCTGCCACTGCGCCTATCGCTGAGAGGTTCGGGGGACGCGGCTGTCCGATAACGGAGTTGATCACGCCCCCCACTTCGCCCGAAATCCAGGTAACGGGTGTCCATCGGTAGCCAAGATAAACATGGACGATAAAGCCGAGAAAGAAACCCAGAATCGCCGCAATCCATAACGCCATGAACATGAACCGCTGGGAAAGGCGCGTCCGATCCGCCAGATACATTCCCTCTAACAGGGTTGGCATCGGGTGCGTCCGGTGAATCCGGTTCATGAAGTGGAACGTCGTCAAGGTTCGGGCGATGATCGAGTTCGGAATGGTTGAGGAACCGTTGAAGTCCAGAATCATCTGGTGCGGTCCCATGAATGCCATTTCGTGGGTCGGGGCTCCCAACTGCGCCCGGAGGCGCGTAACGGCGACGCTGAAGATCAGGAACAGAACAACATAGAAAATCACCCAGAAGAAGGGAAGGCCGATCACCATGCCGAACGCGCCCAACCCCAGAATACTGGCGATCAGCAGGTAAAAGGCGAACCTGTAGGATAGATCGCCGTGATCCCCTTCCGGGTTTTTCCCGTTACCAATCGCCTGCCAGACACGCTTCCATTGTGACCGTCCCAGCCACATGAACGAAAGGAAAAGACCGAGAAACGCCCCCCAGGACTGCTCCGAGAAGTAAGGCGGCGATGGTACCAGTCCGCCTCCGCCGAAAACGCCCTGCTCATTGCCAATCGAATACGCGATAATCTGCTGACCTTTGCGGACAAAAAAGAAGAACAGCAGGGAGAAAAGCAAATCCGTCGGCATGAAGACGCCCAGCGCCGAAACGAACGGAAAAAGACCAATAGGAGTCCATCCCGTCTGGTTCCAGGGCGGAGATGAAAACCACGAATTCATATCTGCGATGAAGCGGATATTGATACGAGGCACGGACGGATACAGAAACGAAATGCCGTTGAGCATATCGACGCCGAAAGTGATTGCGAAACAGATCCAGAAGAGTTTGTCCCGCCAGACGGCTGTTGCGCTATCGTCCGCCAGCGCCAGAGGTAACTGGACAATCGGAAACGCCAGTTTTTCCTGATGTATCCACTGCTCTCGTAACAGGGCATTGATACAGAGCATGGCGGTAGTCAGAAGACCCAGCAAAGTTGTCCATACGGCGATTTTTGGCAACCACATCGGTAGCGCTGCCCAGAAGACGGCGAAAGTCTTGCCACCGTCACGGAAGTCCTTCAGAGGTTCCGGGTCTGTAAAGAAAAGCCATTCGCTGACATACGGCAGGACACGGGTCTTGAAATGCCCGTTCTGCTCCTGATAGGCGGCGAATCCATAAACCTGTGGGGGGATCATGTCCATCCATTCGGCGGACATGGCGCATGCGGTCGCCAGCATCGCATAGAGAACCATGAGGTCTGCGCCATTGAGCGCAAATCGCGGAAAGCGCGAGCGGAACGGCGCATTCAAAATCGCGATCACCATCGTTATCGCGACGGGGGGAACCATCAACGAAAAAATGCGGTCGATGCCCTGATCCTGTGACCAGAAGCAGACAAAGGGCGTCAGTAAAACGCCGAGGAATAGAGTACGAAGGAGACGCGACACCATGATGTTCACCCACATCATTCGACAGCGTTGCCCGGATTTCCTCAAAATTCCCTAGAATCAAGTTCTTACCTGAAATATGGATGACCTTCGATTACCCAAGGTTCTGAAAAGGGTGAGTCATGAACCGCCTGATTTTGGTACGGGGCGGAATGATGTGTCGAAATCGGCGATTGCGGGAACTTTCTTCAGAAAATCTCCGAAGATAAATATATAGAACAGTCCCGTTTTAAGCGGGTAAGCATACTCAGTTTGGAGCTGACACTAAAGTTTGGAGCTGACACTAAAGTTTGGAGCTGACACTAAAGAATGAACGTAGATAAAAATTATCGATGGGGCGGGGCGGCGGTCGCGCTCACAGTTGGGATTGGAATCGGCTACGGGTATCAGAACTTCGCTATCGCTCAGTCTGCGAATCCTGCCACTCGATCACTGGCTCCCAAAAATGCGCCGGTTGCGGAAACTCCCGCTGTCAAGGATGCCGCCGCCATGCAGACGGCATTCGCGCAGGTTGCGAAAACGGTGGAACCTGCGGTGGTGACTATTACCTCCCGTGAACGCGCGGTACGTCCGATCCGTCGCGAAATGCCGTTTCGCGGACAACCCGGCCTTCCCGGTTCCGCGCCAGACCTCGATGAACTATTCCGGCAGTTCCAGCGTTCGAACCCACAACTCGAACCCAATAGCGCATCGCCGGAACAACAACTTTCTCAGGATATGTTCCGACCGATACAGGAAGGGCGCGGCGGTTTGGGATCGGGATTCCTGTATGACAATAGCGGTCTGATCCTCACCAACGCTCACGTAGTAGGCGGAGCGAAGACTGTGGACGTCACTCTGGCGGACGGACGCGAATTCAAAGGCGCAAAAGTTCTTGGGAGCGATGCACTGGCGGATATCGCCGTCGTGAAAATCAACGGACAGAATCTCCCAACGGTATCGCTGGGCGATTCTGGCAATGTAAATGTGGGCGACTGGGCGATTGCGGTCGGGAATCCGTTCGGGCTTTCCAATACGATGACCGTCGGCGTCATTTCCGCCAAGGCGCGGGAAGTCGGTCTGAACCGGCGCAGTCCCGGCGATTATTTGCAGACGGACGCTTCGATCAACCCCGGTAACTCGGGCGGGCCGCTGGTCAATATCTTCGGTCAGGTGGTCGGCGTCAATAATGCGATCTACTCTCCGAGCGGCGGCAATGTCGGTATCGGTTTCGCGATCCCAATCAATACCGCACGGACGGTAGCGGATCAGCTGGCGAAGACGGGCAGAGTGCGCCGCGCACAACTGGGCATCAGCATTTCCGAAGTGGGGGATAACGCTTCGGCGTTCGGTCTCCCTACCGGAACGAAGGGTGTGCTGGTAGCGGGCGTCGAACCCAATAGCGCGGCGGCGAAGGCGGGCTTGCTGGAAGGCGATGTCATTACGGCGCTGAACGGCGAAGCGGTCAGCAAACCTGCGGACTTGCAACGTAAAGTCAACCTTGCGCCCGTCGGGCAACGGACGATGTTGACTGTGTTGCGTAACGGAAAAACCGTCACACTCACCGCATTACTGGATGAAGTCAAGTCGGAAAACAACGATATTGCGGATAGCGCCGACAATGTTACGCCGGACACGGGCGAACCTGCTCCGGCGGGAATCGGTATTCGCGTCACTCCGTTGAATGGCGAAACTTCCCGGCAAGTGGGTGTCAACCCGAACCTGCGCGGCGTTCTGATTACGGGCGTTGCCCAGGATTCTCCTGCGGAGAATGCCGGACTACGCGCCGGGGATGTCGTGACGCGAGTCGCGCAGACTCCGGTAGCGACCCCGGAAGAATTCCGTAGCGTCCTCAAGAAGATTCTGGACAGTCAGAGTTCGGATAAGAAAGTCGCGTTGTATGTCAAGCGACGCGGCGGCGACTCCGGTTACGTCTTAGTGACGATGAATCAGTAACAATCTCTAAAAACGGGAGATTGGAAGAACGTCCCCGGTTACCTGATTTTGCCATTTCGCTTTTTTATCCTGTCCTTGGAGCAGTAAGGTCTGCCGAATCGAAGGAGTGTAGTTCTCTTGGAAGAAAAATTAAGTTCATTCCCAAATATCGAATTCGGCATCGGCAAATGATCGGGTGGAATCCCAGGTAGCTTCATCACCTGACGACGAAGTATCATAATGAAAAGGGAGCGGATAATCCGCTCCCTTTTTGTATTTGTGATCTATACTCTCCTCACGAACAGCTATTTTGCGGGCGGCAGGTCGTAGTCTCGCTCCGCCGTGGCGACGGCGTGAAAAGCCCTTCCCGTTTCATTGACTTTCCATGCTAAAACTGGCATGATAGGATAATGAAGCTGAAACCGCTTTTTTGGATAGGGACTTCCAGGCGTGATTTGAAGGAATTGCCTGATCTGGTGCAGGATGGCATTGGGTTTGCCCTGTTCAGCGCTCAGAATGGCGAGAAACACACCGACGCTAAGCCGCTATCTGGTTTCGGCGGCGCTGGCGTTCTGGAAATCGTGGAGGATTACGACGGCGATACCTACCGGGCCATCTACACGGTGCGATTCACGGGAGCGGTCTACGCACTCCATATCTTCCAGAAAAAGTCAAAGCACGGCGTAGCGACGCCCAGGGCTGAGATAGACATCGTGAAAGCCCGCTTAAGGCTGGCGGAAGAACATCATGCGGAATGGCTAAAGAGGAAAGAAAGCAATGGATGAGACTATTGAAATAGAGGAGAGCAGTGGGAACGTCTTCGCCGACCTGGGTTTCCCCAACCCGGAGGAGCATCTGCTCAAAGCGGAGTTGGCGTTGCAAATCGGCAAAGCAATTTCCCGGCATTGCTATACGCAGACGGAGGCCGCCGCCCGCATGGGGATCGACCAGCCCAAAGTCTCGAAACTGATACGGGGTCACCTGCGCGATTTCTCGGTTGACCGCCTCCTGCGTTTCCTGAACGCGCTCGATCAGGACATCGAAATCGTCATCCGCGAAAAGCCGAAAACCCGCAAAAAGGCTACCTTGACCGTCTCTCAGGTTTCGCTATAATGTCTGCATTGGAGTATTCTGTAAACGCGAATCAGGAGTGAACGAGGGCAATGCAAACACGGTGAAACTTAGCGAAACAGCCGGGCTTGACCCAAACGTACTGCCTTATTTCGTTACTGATAGCGCAGGAAGCCGTGTCATGGTCGCCTTCGCCCCCTTGACGGCGGCGGACAAATCCGAACTTTCCGGTACGGACTGGTTAGGTTCTGTGTTCAGGGAAGCGTGGATGGACTTCTGTGGCGTCCCGCCGACATTGAAACTTATCGAGAGGGAAGAAAGAGCGCCGATTTTAGGCTTGTTGCGTCCGGGGAATGTTCCGGAGGGGGTTATCTGTTAGAGCGCAGTTTGCTGGAAACGGCGCCCGCATTGCGTTTCCGCTCGGGCAGCGTCTCACCCTTGCGCGGCGTTGGGCGCGTTTTACTGGCTCGTCTCGTGGTTGAGAGTTATAATCAGAGTGCGGGCGGCGGATTGTACATTGTGGCCCGACCTGCAGCCAACGGTTTTTACGATGCGTTGGGGCTACTGGCTTCCCCCAAAAGTCCGGGCATCTACCGATTGCGCGAACCGGAAGCGGACGCATTTTTTGAGAAAGCGACACTTTAAGCAATGGCAGTACAGGTAGAAACCTCAGAAGATATTGCTTTGCGCGCCGAACGCGGCATGGCGCTGGCGCGACAAATCATCAAGGATTCGTGGCATGAAGTAGGTTTGAGCGAGGAGCAGTGGGAGCGTTCGCCTAT
>CAIVZM010000025.1 GCA_903910385.1 uncultured Armatimonadota bacterium | reverse complement strand
TGCCCCTACGGATAATGCACGGTTTGGGGTAGGGGCAGACCCCCGTGTCTGCCCTTCATCCCCGACCGCAACGCCCCGTGTCTGCCCTTCATCCCCGACCGCAACGCCCCGTGTCTGCCCATATATAAACAAATCCGTGCAGGGGGTTGGATTCGGTTTTGCCAGGTTTGTGCAGACGCTTAATGACGGGGAAGGCGGTTTCGTCGCGGACGGCGAGATACGTTTTCAGCAGTTTGAGGCGCCTGGTGGGAAATGTCTCCTGAGGCGAACCAGTACGGCTGAAATTCAATTCAGTATAACGAAAGCCCGTTCCATATTCAATCTCCTGCTATCCCTGAATGAGCTTCCTCGCCCCTGCTTTCCGCTCGCGCAAGCGTCGTTTCCGTATAGATTTTGCTGAGGATCGTCAATCTTCTTTCAAGCCGCTGGTGGCGAGGCTCTGGACGATCTGACGCTGGAAGAAGAAGAACAGGATGAGGACGGGCAGAATGGAGATCATCGCGCCCGCCATTTGCATATTGTCCTTGCCGGGGAAACGGCCCTGAAGGAGAGCGACCACCAACGGGAGCGTGAACTTTTTCTCGTCCAGCAGGATGATCAGCGGCCCCATGAAGTTATTCCATGAACCCAAAAAGGTCAGGATGCCGAGGGTCGCCAGCAGGGGTTTGGAGAGCGGCAGGATAATGGACAGGAAGATGCGCCACTCTCCCAATCCTTCCAGTTTCGCGGACTCGATCAGGCTATCGGGTATCTTCTCAATGAACTGTCGCGCCAGAAAAACGCCGAACGCCCCCGCAAGCCCCGGAATAATCAGCGGCGCCCACGTGTCCAGCCAGCCAAAATCGCGGAAGAGCAGGAAGCCTGGAACCAGAAGCACGGTGCCGGGAATCATCATGGTTGCCAGCAGGACAAGGAACAGCGTCTCCCGCCCCGGAAAGCGATGCTTGGCGAACGCATAACCGGCAAGGCAACAAAAGAACAGACTACCTGCAGTCAGTAGCGCGGAAGTGATCAGGCTGTTTCCGGTAGCGCGGAGGATCAGTCCGGCATCGATCAGTTCGCGGTACGGTTGCAGGGTGGGGTTACGGACGATGAGGCTGACATTGGGCTGAGAGACTTCGGTCATCGGCTTCAGCGACGTGACGACCATATAGTAAAATGGCAACGCCATCAGGAACGCGCCGATGATCAGGATCGTGTAGGTGATAATGCGCTCGGAGCGCTGTCCACGGGTTGCGCCACTCATAGGTCAGGACTCCTTCCGGCGATAGTACTGGATTTGTACGATGGTCAGCGCCAGAATCAATGCAAACAGCACATAAGCGATTGCCGACGACTTGCCCATCTCGAAGGTCTCAAACCCGGTGTGATAGATGAGGGGCACCAGAGTGAGCGCCGAGTCGTTGGGGCCGAACCGCGCCCCGGCATCCCCGCTTTTCCCGGCAAGCGTGTAGATGGTTTCGAATACCTGGAAAGCGCCCATCATACCGAGGACGGCGACAAAGAAGATTTGCGGGCGCAGACCAGGAACGGCGATATTCCAGAACTGGCGGAGCGGTCCGGCGCCATCGACGGACGCCGCCTCATACCGTTCCACTGGAATCTGTTGCAGTCCCGCCAGAAAGACGAGAATCGTGAACGCCAGTCCATGCCAGATCGCCAGAACGATCACGCAGTTAAGGAACGTATGCTCGGAAGTCAGGAAGGGAACCGGGTCACGCACCAGATTCAGAGAGAGCAACAGCGCATTGAGCCATCCCTGCCGCCCCGCAAGGAACAACTGCGTGAAAATCAGCGCAATAGAGACGATACTGGTGACCAGGGGGGAGAAGTACAGGAAGCGCCAGTACCGTTCCCCGCGCAGATTGCTGTTCAACAGATAGGCGAACATCAATGCGAGCAGAATGCCAATCGGCAGAGTGAAAAGCGCGTATTTGAGCGTATGCCCGATACTACTGGTCAAATCTCCGGAGCGCACGACCTCAGCGTAGTTTTCCGCTCCTACCCATCGCGCCGTCGCCAGTGGCAATACCGGGTGGTAGTCCGTGAATGACAGGTAGAGCGCGGTCAACGCCGGAACGAAAACAAAGATGATCGCCAGCGCCAGTGGGAGGGTAATGAACAGATACGAAATCAGGTGACGACGGTACGCCGGAATCGTCAGCGCCAGAATCGCCAGCCCTACCATCAGAGCAGTGGCGATAGACTTTGCGGTGTCGAGGGCACTCCATTTCCCTTCGTAGGTGGGCAAGTCTGCAACGATTTTCCCGTAACGCTCAGTGTAATGGATCGTCCCTTCGCGCAATAGCTTCTCCGCTTCCGGGGTGATCGCGGCATAGTCTGCCTTGAGCTTTGCCGCGACATCCGTCTCCAGAGCGAGTCGCTCCTTTTCCATCGTTGCGGAACCGAAACGGCGGAGCAGTTCGGTGCGGCTGATGTTCGCATTTCCGGCGAGAGAATCCAGACGGTCGCGAATGAATGTCCCCATTTTGTCGAGCAGGTTCGCTTCCAGACGGCTCGCCTCAACGGCGCCGTGGATAGTGGGAGTAGTCGCCAGCGTCGGCAGGACTCCGGTGATAACTTTCTGTAGATTTCGTTGTCCGTCGAACTCCGGCTTCGCCCAGAAGGCATTGTTTTCCGGCGCCCAGACCGCCTTGACCGGTGAAATCATAAGGGTGGAATCATCGCCGCGTTTCGCCCGGTCGAGAATCATGATGCGCTGGGCTTCGGGCGTGTTCAGGTACTTCAACCACTCCCATGCCTCGCGTTTTTTTTGCGACTTGCGGAAGATGACATAGGTGGTGCCGCCCATGACATTATAGGGCTTGCCATCATCGGCTTTGGGCCACGGGACGACGCCCCATTTCCCTGCCAGATCGGGCGCGGTCTCGGAAATCTGTCCGGCGACGCTGTTCAAATCCACCATCAGCGCAATCGCCGTCCCCGGTTCATTGGAACGGAACATTCCGATAGCGCGACTTCCCAGATCACGACCTGGCGAGTCGTGCATATTCCAGAGGCGCATCGCCTGCAGAATGCCCTTCTGGTACTGCGGATCGTTCCAGTTCGTCTTCGGGATACCATCACTCCCCATCGCAAAGCGCGGAAGTCCATAGGGCAGGGTGTAAAGTTCATCCGCCCACTGCGCTCCCGCCGTCCACCCGAAGTAGAAGCGGTAGTTGTTGGCTTCCAGTTTGGCGATACAGGCGTTGAGTTCCGACCATGTCTTCGGGGGAGTCATTCCGAGTTTGTCGAAAATATCGGTGCGGTAATAGACGGCGAGGGTGGAAAGGTCGGAAGGGACTCCATACAGCTTCTCGCCGCTGGTGAACATGGGCAGGACGTTGGGGTAATATCCTGACTCCAGCGCTTCGATCTCACCTTTGAACTCCGAGCGCAGATCGACCAGACCGCCGACACCGCCGTAATCGAACGGCCCGCCCAGATTAGTGACGCCGATATCGGGCGGCAGTCCTGCCGCCATCGCGGCGAAGTATTTGGTGGCGAAGTTTCCCCACGCCAGCGGGGTCACTTCGACTGTGATGCCACTCTTTTTATGGAAGTCGTCCGCCAGTCGGCGGAACATCTCCACGTCCTTGACGCTGCCAGTGACCGCCCAGAACCGTAACGGCTCAGCGCTGACGGCGCGACAGGAAAGGGTGAAAAAGACAAGAAGCGCTATCGCCGCAAATCGGCGGGCGCAGGGGGAATTTCGGTGGGATATCGTCGTTGTGGTAAGCGTCATCGCGTCCGTCCCTCGTGGGTCTACGGAATGAGAAATCGATCTTTCGACCGCTGAATGATACCACAAAATCGTTTGTTCAAAAAGCGCTCTGGGGTGATCATGTCTCTTTCACCTCTATGCGATCCATCATGCGACCCTCGTGGAAGTCAACGATTCCAAGTCGCCTGCCGATACCGGCGACTCACGCAGGATTTGCCGATAGGGGTTTGAATTTCTCTGCGGAAAACGCCTGCAAGTGGCTCTGTATTCGGCGGACGATTCCCTGTAGCAAAAATGTCAGACCCGCTCCCAGAATCAGGGCGAAGGAGGCATTGACGATATAGTAGCGGTGCAAAACGGATGGAGAAAAAAGCGTGAGACCCAGGGCGAGAAGCGCCCAGAGGTAGAGCATGGCAAGCAATTGCGGACGCTTCCATACCAACGCCGCGAAGGAAAGCATAAAGAGCAGTTGGCTTCGGATCAGAATGAGAGAGGAAGGGTGCAGCAGAATGATCGGTGGTTGTGTCGGGTCCAGAATTCCCTGTTCCGCATACTGCGCGAATGTGCTGACCGTCACAAGCCCGGCGGGCGCAAGAATCAGCCACAGCCATTGATCGCGTTTGGGCATCGGCTTATCAAATCGGGTTTGCCGGATAAACAGGCAAACCGCGATTGTCAGATAAACGGCGGCGGATACCAGCAACCACCGATGCCCGGCAAGGCATTCCGAGACCGGACCGAAAACATTTTGTAGCAGACGAAAAGTCCATGCATCATTACTCCCGTAGCGGTAGCCGATAGCGTCACCCAGAAAGAGCGCTCGCAATATCAGGTAGACCGGAAGCGTGATGAGAAGGGGCGTCATTCGCCCCCAACTTTCCCGATCGATCCTGCCGTTCCGCAATTCAAGCAAGGGCAGGAGCAGCGGTAAAAAGACGCCCGCTTCCTTGGTCAGTAAGAGAAGAATCAACATGAGGAGCGGCAGGAACGTTCTTCGATGGCTCTCCTGATCGCGTACATAAAAGAGTAGGCAGAGAGAAAACCAGATTAATACCAGACAGTCCGGCTGATTTTTCCATTCGCGGTATGTCTCATAGGTGATTAGGTCCTGTGTCAACAGGATGTCGCCGCCATCGATAAAGATCGAACCGCAGAGCAGGGTAGCCAGAAGCGGGTAAGGAATAGCGAACCGCCGATAGAGTTGCAGAGCGAAAGTGGCGAGACAACCGACCGCCGCAATATGGAGAAGCGGGCCGACGATATTGTAACGCGCCTCACGATCTCCCCATAACTTCCATTCCATCCAGAAGACCATCGAGGTCAGTGGGCGATAGAATGGTACCTGCCCGACCCACGTTCCGTACCACCAGTGGCTGGTATCGGCGAAATTCGGCGCTTTTAATAAGCCCCTGTGTATCAGATGCGTATCCACATCGTATATCTTCTGCCCGATTTTCTGCTTGCCGGGTTCCACCCCTTCCCAGGAGGGCATGGGCGCGGGCGTCAGGCTCCAGAGTTCGAGGTTGGTTTTCAGAACGGGATAGACATTCGATGTGGTCATCCCGAGCAAAAGGAGGATGACTATTGCAGGTAGGAAACGTACCGCAGGGAAATAGCGCATAGTGAATTATAACGATTATTTCTCCGGCGAAAAATACCCCGGCGCAATAGGAGATTCGGAAACGGAAGGGCGGCTTTCCGGTGAGCGAATACGAAGGCTACGCGGATAAACGCGAGAGCGTTTCGGTGGCAACCTGTCGGAGGGATGTCCGATGTTCTGGATCGGAGTTTTTGGGTTAAGGAGGTTCATTAGTCTTCTGTTTACCGATCATCTTGATAGCGGAACGGGGCGGAGCCGGTGATATTGGCGCTCTCTATAGTCGGGCAGAGGTAGGTCTCGATGTGTGCGATGACGCGGCGGGTTCCCTCGAAATGGTTGACATACGGGGGGCGGGCGGGATTATACATAGCGTCCGTCATATCCCGAACCAGCATGACCGGAATATTCAGACCTCGCAGGCTACGAATGGCGAAGGAACGCCCCAGAATACACATATTGGTATGGACGCCCATCAGAAGGACACGGTCACGCCCCTCCTGGTGCAGAAGATTGTAGACTTCGCGTCCAGAATCACTGATGGCGTCCTCCGGCGCGATTGTTATCAGGGGGTGCTGACGCGACCATGCCCGATAGCCTTCCTGACCTGAGTCGCAGCCGCCATCGGAATCATCGATGGGCAATGGCGGCTCATTCGGGTGATGGTAAGGAGGCGTCTGTTCGGGGAATTTTGCATCGGGCGCTTCTGTGGCGCGTCGTCGTTGCGGCGTCCCCTCATAAAACGCCATCGTATCGCTGGGGGAATGAATGACAAGCACGCCCTGATTCCGCGCCGCGTTGACCGCCTCATCCATGACGGGAGCAAGTTCAGCAACGCGATCCGCTGCCCCGTCGCACCAGTGTTTATCCCACATATCGCAGAGAATGAGAGCGGTCTTTGTCCCGTCCCATTCGACCGTTTCTTCGATCACCGAGATATCGCTGCCATTGATCCGGCGCGTCCGTGCGGTAAATTGCATAATTGATATTCCCCGGCGCAGATGTTGACTCCGCTTTCAGGTGGGGAGGGAGATGATCCTTCCCCGCTAATGATACCCTGACCCGTTTAGCTTTAGCGGAAACCCAGACCTGACCCAACTGGCATTACAAAGACGCCGCTCGATAGTCTCAGGAAATTAGTTGTTACATTATTACATAGCAGTGTAGTAGTGAAAAAGGAGTTGACAACTTGCGTTGACAACTCCTTGCGCCTCTCGTTACGTGTAAGGGATACTATCTGCCGTCGGCGAGGGAGGCGTTGCCGCCGACCAGACGGAACGAGAACGACTGCGAACGCTGGAAGCCCGATGTCGGGTTTGCACCCGACCGGTAATCGATACGCAAGCGGCGGTCTGATCCCAGTATACGGGGCAGGGGAATCAACACCCCGATAGTCCCTGCGGTCTCGAAGTAGCGTGCGCTATGACCGTTTGATCCGCGCTCGAACGGTAAGAACCAGGCGCGAATATTGTAAATCGCCTCAACAGACTGGTTTGTTCCGGGCATACGGAAGAGTTTGGTCGCTGGTCCTTCGATTGCCGGGGAATAGAAAATGCCCCAGTGAGCGCCATGTCCGGGCGCGGCGTCCAGGTCCCGTTTCAGGCGATAATCGATGGCGAAGTCATGCGACAGAATCGGATACGTCTCCGATTTCAGCGCTGCATTCCAGAGCGGATCGTACTTGCGCCCCAGATTACGCTTGATGCCAAAACCAACCCCCAGAGAGGCGTTAGAGAATTTCTGGTTGGCATCGAAGTGTAACTCGGAATGCTCCGGAATCATCCCGGTTTCGCTTCGGGAGACATTGCGCTCGCGTCCATAAGTCAGGTTCAGGCGGGACGAGATATCGCGGCTATCGCTGGAGAGAACAGTGTCGCTTCGCAGGAAATAGTTGAATCCGCCTTTTTCTCGCAGAGACGGTTGTTCATAGTACAATGGAATCTGGTATAGTCCCTTACTTTCACCATTGCTGAGTTTCTGATTGGACTGGAACACGATGTTGGGTCGGAAAGTCGCACCGATATTTTCCTGCACGGTGACGATATTTCGCACCGTCAAATCCACCGTTCGCGAACCGGAAACCCTTTGTGTCTCCGGGGGAGCGATAACGACAGGAGCGCCATTTTCATCAGGCGGAACCGCTGGGGCACTGAGTGAAGCCCGATTGGCGTCGGAGGGATTGGCAGGGGCCAGCGTCATGTTGATACTTTCGCTGACGTTCTTAAGGGTCAGGCGTAACTGATCGCCTCGCACCATTCCCTGTACGGAGAGGCGGGCTACCCCCTGTGTCACCACCGATTTACTGATGAATACCGGCGTATCGGATTTCTGACCGGGAAGTAACATCCCTTCTATTTCCGGCGCTTTGATAGAGTTTATGGGAGATTTGGGCTTTTCCGGTTGCTTGATTTCCGATTTCGCCGGGTCTTTGATAGAGTCCGCATCCGCGGGATTGATTGCTGGAGGGGTGATGCCCATCGCCAGTTTCGCCGCTTCGGTGCGCGAAGGGGTATCGTTGCCAGTAGGTCTGACCAGCGCATAGGATGCCGGATCTTCCGGGTTCAGAAACTGATATCTTTCCGCATCCAGTTTTGTCAGATCGACAAAAAGATAGGTGCGCGGGGCGAGCGTCTTATGTTTACGAATCGTAATAAAGCCGACTTGCAGGTCAACAAAATCTTTGGGGGCGCTTTTTACGGCGGGTGTCACTGCGGTCTTTGGCGCTTCGGTAACCGGAGGGGCGGCAGGCTTTTCTGTCGTATTCGCGGGCGGCGCAAGAGTTTGCGCTTGGGCGATCCGGCAGGATGTTAGCGCTATTGCTCCAATGAGGGCGCTCAGGGATAATAATCGAGAAAATTGCACGTTCATACCCGTTATTATCACGAAAGTTTACTACCTGGTCAATGCCTCTTTTGTAACGTTTTCCTTATTATCTTGCCGAAAATCCTGATTAAACAACGCGAAGAATAAAATTTTAATCGAATCCGCCGTGCGGCGCGACGTGACAGGGACGATGCACGGCGGATATACCAGCGAAGCGGAACGGATTTTAGAGAAACTCGCGCAACTCAACCCAGCGATTCTCCTCCGAACTGCGAATCGCAGCGAACACCATCGCGAGGGAGCGAAGGTTGTCCCGGGCGCTACATTCCGGTTCACGGTCTTCCGCAATGGCGGCGAAGAATTCCGTGAGCATCGCCTGTTCCGAGGGAGCGACCGTATCGGATGAGATTTCCTCTGTCCGGCGTTCCTCGCCATTGCTGACCCGGTGCAGGTGGGAGTAGGTCATCCCACTTTTATGCCAGTCGATACTGCCCTGTGGGCCTTCGATACGCCAGTCGCCATTCCATCCGGTCTGCGATCCGACGGCGCACCCGCAGGCGACATGAGTCGCCATCAGGCCATCGGCGAACTGGAAGACGATGCTCTGTGCGGCGTCTCCCTTGTGCCATCCCCAGGGTTGATTCCAGGTGATGGCATGCACCTGAACGGGGTTCTGACCCAGCACATAACGCATCATGTCGAAGTGATGCACCATCATGTCATTGAGGAGCATGAACGGCTGTTCCACATAGTGGGAGCCGGGCGCATCCGCCCAGGGAATATAAAAACGGATATCGCACTGACCGGGTTTGCCGATCAAACCATCGCTGAGGAGGCGGCGTGTGGTGCGCGGTTGTCCTCCAAAGCGATAGTTCTGCGTAATCATGTGCTTGAGACCCGCAACCCTGCCCGCTTCCGCTACCTGTACGGCATCATTGAAGTTATCGGAAAGCGGCTTTTCCCCAAGAACGTGCAGACCCGCGGCAAACGCCGTCTCTGCAATCTCGCGATGCGCTGCTGGTGGGGTGACATCGATGACAAATTCCGCCTCTACCGCGATGGCGGCGGACTCCAATGTCTCATAGATCTGTTCCGCCGGAACTTCCGCCTTTTCTATCGCTCGTAACCGGTTTGGCTCAAACGGTTCCACATAGGCGACGATTTCACAGTCCGGATGCTGTTTCGCCGCCTTGACCCAGTGTAACCCTCGTCCCCCTAATCCGGTAATAATGGCTCGGTACATCTTTATCCTCCCTGATTCAGACGATGAATCATTCCCGCTATGAATTGCATGATTATTCTTTATGCGAAAGGACTCACTGCGCCTTACGCCTTCGCGATACATTCGCGGACGTAATTGAGGCTACGCGCTAGATTGGCGGATTTCGCTTCCGGCGAGTCGCCGGAGATGCCGCATTCGTATGCCATGTAGCCCGTGAAGCCGATTTCCTTCAGCGCCTTGAAGGCGGCGACCAGATCGATGTCGCCCGTTCCCGGTTCCATACGGGTGTTGTCCGCAAGATGGATATGGGAAACATAAGGTCCGGCATCGCGCAGAGCTTGCGGGGAATTGGTTTCCTCAATGTGCATGTGGAACAGGTCGGAGAGTAGACCGATACCGGGGACGCCCGCCGCCTTGATAATCCGAACGCCGTCCGACTGTTTCTTCAGATAGTGTTGCTCGTAGCGGTTCAGAGGCTCCAGCATGAACAGGGTCTTGCGTTCCGCCGCGAACGGACCGATTTCCTGGCAGGCGGCGACCATGAGTTCATCCTCAAGTTCCAGCGGCGTCTTGAAGGGCGATAAATCCGGGACTTTGGGACCGCCGAAAATAGGGGGGACGATCTGCCCGACCGCGCCGACTTCGCCACAGAACGCCAGAATTTTCTTACTGGAATCGATGCTTCGTCGCCGTTTTTCCCGATCCGGATCAACAAAATCGAAACTGCCCGTTCCTGTTTCCGAGTCGGCGTTTCCGCAGACACTGACAACCGGGACAATACCCTGAAGCGCATCCGCGTCTTTCTTCATGGTTTCCAAACCCGACCACGCGCTCAATTCGATGCCTTCGACGCCATGGTCTCTTGCCCACTTCGCCCGGTCCGCTGTCGTTGCGCCGGGGACAAGTCCTAATTGCAAAGCGATTTTCATACGTTTTGGTTTCCTCTCGCCACATTGAGGGTCTTTTTGCAGCGCCGCTAAAAACTATAGAGAAATCTTCCCTCTGTGAAAGGGTAATTCCTGCCTCGTTCGCCATCGGTGAGACAGGAAAACCGGCGCTCTAAAGAGAGCGCCGGGGCAGGGAATATGCGTCTGTAGAATTACGCCCCGCGCAAGAAGTTGAGTGAGTGGGTCAGACCCGCTTTTTCCCCTGCTTCGCTGCCGTTAAAGTTTTCGTCTTCCAATTCGACGCTGACAATACCATCGAAGCCATTTTCTTTCAGGATGCGGAAGATGGTGGGCCACCGGGCGATACCGTGACCGGGAATGGTGTAGCGCCAGATGTGTTCGCCGAATCCATGCTCCTTACGGAACGGACTGCCCTGCGACCCGAGTTCGTAAGCGGCTTCGGGGAATAGTTCGGTATCCTTGCCATGAACGTGTTTGACATGGGGAGCGAACTCTTGAAGGAAGCGCACATGATCGACGCCGAGTCGAATCAGGTGGGAAGGGTCATAGTTGATGGCGACGGACTTTAAGCCGATATCCTTGATCAAACTGCGGTAGGTTTCGGGGGTGCAGGCAAGGTTGGGCAGACTGCCGCCACCGGGCCATCCCTCAATTACGATAAAAGCGTTCGCCGCTTCCGCCGCCGACGCCACTGGAGCAAATCCGTCCAGAGCGATTTTGTAGTTTTCCTCCCAGGAGCGTCCGCCATCGCCGGGGATAACAGTGAAGAATAGTTTTGCGCCCAGAGCCGCTTTTTCCGCGATATAGGCAGCCGCTTTTTCTCCTGCTTCCTTGCGCTTTCCAGCATCGCCGTCGGCCCATCCGCCGGGGAAGTCTACTGTTCCGAGTTTCAGACCGGCATCAGTCAGGGCTTTGATATCTTCCGCAGAAGGATGTCCCAGATCGATAGCCTCGAATCCGGCTTCAACAGCCCATTTCGCCGCCGCCGCCGTATCGCGTTGCCACTCTGACCACCCCTTGCGAAACCCGCAGGCGAACCCGCCCGTTCGTGTTGGCATAATTGAATATTGTGCGGCGTCGTTCATTCGCGCCGCAGAGCCTTTCCCAGAATTATCTACGATTGTGCGGCATGGCGCCGCGTGCGCGATACGCTTTACCATGCGGGGCGGCAAATCCTCCGTCCCTTCTTGAAAACTCTGGAAAGTTCCGGTTGAATCGAATGGCTCCGGCGGTTTAGAAGATCAATTCCATCATGCCGGCTTCAGGAAGAAGTATCCACTGGTTGCTTAATTCCCGCATCCGCGCCCGCATATCCTGTAAATCTTCCGCAGGTATCGGCGGGGCGGATTGCACATCGTGACGCTGGCGAATCATTATTCTCAGGGTAGAAGGCGAAGCGGTGTACTAACGGGGGTCTTCCCACTGAGGCTTTTTCTGTGGGTCTATTTTGTCAGGCGGAACTGATCGATCACATTGCCCCATTGATCCACCTGTTTGAAGTTCAGTGAACCGGCATCCATATCGACGACGGTCAGGGAGTGACGATCGGAGACGAAACGTGCGATGTAATCGGCGTAATCATCTTCTTTGTGTTTCCAGCGCTCCGGCTTGTCGTTGTCTTCCATATCATACAGATGCTTGCCGCCCGCGCCGGTGGTGATATAGATGACGCCATTTGCCTTTGTGTTTTTAACGCCATCGAACGCCCGGTCTATCGTGAACTTGCCGGGAACAAGGCGGCTCTTGGTATTCAGGGTGGAAGCGGCGCTAATATCGGACGGGGCGAAGGTAAATGGTAACGTCCGCTGATAATTATGCTCATGTCCATGCAGAACGATATTGACGCCATTTTTCTCGAAGATAGGCGAGAGGACGCGCATATGTTGCTCAGAGTAGTGGTCGTAGCCGACGTTGAAGGCAGGATGATGGAACACGACAAACTTCCAGGAAGCGTCGGTCGCTTTCAAGTCCTCCTCAATGAAGCGATGTAGGGCGGGATCATTGGCATCGACATAGATATTAGAATCCAGGCAGAGGAAGTGGGCGTCGCCGTAATCGAAGGAATAGGTCGCCTGTCGTGGGAAACGGTCTCCCGCCGTCTGACGGAAGAGGTCGATACGATCCTTCGGGCCGATGATCGGTGTTTTCTGCGTCGTATCGTGCCCATTGCCGGGAAGATACATGCAGGTAAAGTAGCCTCCGGAGTCTGGATTGGTCTTAAAGTCGACGACAGGACGCTTCATTTCGTCCTTGCCGTGCACATCGTGATTGGCGATCACGGTGTAATAGGGGACGGAGCGCAGCAGGGGAGCGCCGACACGGGGATGCGCTATATCAGCGTTATATACGGGGAAAAAGAACCGGGCGTACTCATTGTCAAGCCCGTCTTCATAGACGTTATCGCCGGTATTCATGATAAAGTCCGGCTTCGCCTGATACGCCTGATAGGCGATCATGCGGTCAGAAATTTCGCCGTAGGAGTTATCGCCAAAGGTGACAAAGCGGGTTTTTGTCCCACGCTTTTTACGGGTGGTAAAGAATCCTTCGGCAATGGTCTTACTATTCATGACTACCCGGTAATCGTAACGCGTGGAAAGCGACAGCCCTTCGATAATAGCGGCGTAGTCGAACCGTCCTTCGCCATCATCCATGTCGCCGCTGAATCGCTCGGAGCGCTTTGGGACTATGGCAGTGGGTGTCAAGCCTTTTCCGCGAACGATGACCTGAAAATCGGAAGGGCGTCGGTCGGTCTGCCAGGCGATTACGATTGACTCGTCGCCGTCTCGTAATGTCGTCCCTTTCGCTCCCGGTTGGATGTAAGGAAGCGCCGTGAACAGCGGCAATGGCGCAGCGAGCGTTTTTCCCGAATCGTCCGTCGCCTTTGTGAGGGGATTCTTCTCATTCAGCATGGTGGAATCGATGGCGAAAGCGCCGCGCCCATTCGGAGCGAGCGCAAGAAACGTGATGCCGCCCGCCATTTTCAGCAAGCGCCGCCGTGACATATCCGACATACCAAATTTCCTTCCTCAGTCATACAAACGGCCTGTGGCTACTGCCACAGGCCGTGAAAATTACTCCGCAAATAGTTTACGGGCAGGGAGCAGCGATAGGTGAAGCCTGGAACGGCGCCGGCAGCCATCTTTCGCCCCAGTACAGGTTGTTCGGGTCGAGGGTCGTTTCGAGCTTCGTGTACTTGGCGTGACCATCCGCGAAGGAATAGTTCGCGCCGCCACTGTGGCGATCCCAGCGAACGCGCACCAGGGCTGCGTTCTTGTTGTCCTTTTTCTGGGCAAGGGCAGTATCAATGTTCGCTTTGGTCTGGTAGACGTAGTTGACTCCGGGGCAGGGTTGGCTCGGATTGAAACCGCTCGTCCCTTTCCAGTTGCCCAGATCGCCTTCCTTCGCCAGTTTATCGCGTCGTTCCGTGAGGACGATCAGGCTGGCGGGCTTATCGAAAGCCGCTTCGTTGACCGGTAGCCAGTCGTGCGCCGGAATCGCGTTGTAGTTGTTCATGTAGGAAAAGGCGGGAGCCTGAAGGTCGCAACCGTTGACGTTGCCTGCGGCGTTGATGCCTTCCCAGGTACAGCAAACAGCGTTTCCGGCGACGCACTGGTTTGTCTTGACCGGGTTGGTGTCCGAAGGGCAGACAAAGATGCCCAGATTCTTGACGTACGGTTGCACGACATAAGACCAGTGAATCTTGAGTTTCGGGACAGCAGGGTCTTCGTAGGTGGTCTGCATCAGGGTTCCGTCATAGTCCTGTGCGTACATGATGAGACCGAGGCCCAGTTGCTTCATATTGGAGAGGCAGGAAGTTTGTCGCGCCTTTTCACGGGCTTGAGCGAATACAGGGAAGAGGATAGCAGCAAGAATGGCGATAATGGCGATGACGACGAGGAGTTCAATGAGGGTAAAGGCTTGAGAGATACGTTTCATGGGCATCCTTTTAAATATAAATATAAGAGAGGCGGTTCGCCTGACAGCTTTCAGACTTACCTGATATGGTACCAATATTTTTCGCCAGTTCTGTTAAGAAAAGATTAAGTTTTGCTGGCAAAACTCTAAGGTGCGCTGTCTGTTGCAAATCCTGATCGGCTGGTGAATTCCTTCGCGAACGATTTTCCTGATAACTACGTTAGGAATGAATGGCGCTATACACGAAAAAGCTCATTCAAAGGATCGATAATGAATTACATTTTTGACCATGCCGCGCAGGTGGTTCCGGATATCGCGGCGGCAGTCACCTGGTATCAGGACATATTGCCCAACACGCAGGTGATCTATCAGGATGCTACCTGGGCGTTTATCGAAGCGGGTGGGGCGAAACTGGCGTTTGTGGTGAAAGACCAGCATCCCGGTCACCTTGCATGGCGTGTTGATTCGGAAGAACTGGAGCGTCTTGCCGAAAAGCATGACAAGGAGATAAAACCGCATCGGGACGGTACCCGTTCGTTTTATCTGGAAGCTCCCGGCAATCAGTCGATTGAAATTATCGCTTACCCAGACTGATCGGAAATAAATTACTTCAACGTGGTTAAGGACGGCGTTCCCGCGGGAACGCCGTCCTTTTCATCTGGTATGCTGCTACCCTCACTTTGAGGGAATGTAGGCTTAATACCACTTTTCCACTTTGTAGCGACTGGTCAGGTCACCATCGCTATCGCGCAGGCGCCTGTAGTAAGCCTTCTTCTCTCCATTGTGGAGAGCGTAGTAGCCGATAGCCTTCCCATTCTCATAACGGTACTGACGACGCCATGCCGTGGCGCTATTTTCTCGATTCTGGGCGCGACGAGCGACCTCGTATTTCTTTCCAGCAAGTAGCGCACCCACTCCGAGGACAAGGGCGCTGCCATTGCGCTTGTTGATCGCCTCGTAAGTGGCGGCGGCTCCCAGACCCACCCCCAGGTTCCGCATCGCGTTCTTTTCACCCTGGCGCTCTTTATTACCGCCCAGAACTTTGACGATCTCACCGCCGATCTGGCGTGAGTTCTGCGCCAGTGCGACGGGAGTAAATATGCTTCCCATCAGCGCAAGCCCAATGCCGGCGGCGATTATGCCGCGCCCGGCCGTTTTATGTATTTTCATGTGTGGTCGTCATCCTTTATTCTATTCTGTCACCGCCTGAAATCAGCATCCTTTTCGGCGGTTTGCTGTATTTCAGACTCTTTAAACTCATTAATGTTCATTTAAAGTAATTTATCAGCATTTATTAGCAATATAGCAAGCAAGTCGTATCAATGCCTTTGTGGTATAATTTTTGCATAAATGCACCCGTAGCTCAGCGGATAGAGCAGTGACCTTCTAAGTCATTGGTCGGGGGTTCGATTCCCTCCGGGTGCATTGTTAGGGGGCCGATCTCAATAAACGCGATGTCCCATGCTGACTGCGAGACGCTCTCAGCCTTACTCACCCCTGCGCAACAGGCGTCCCTGCAAATGGCGCGCACCTGGTGGCAGGAAGGTGACCGCTCTCTGGAATATCTTGCTGATATAGAGCGAAAGGCGACTCTTGCGGCGCGATTGCGTACACTGATAACTGATCTAAAGGCGTCGCCGGCGGCGGAAAGTTTACGCCCTATTCTTCAAGCGACACGTCTTCTGACCGGAAATCGCGCATTGACGCGCCGTCTCGAAACGGACGCTTTCGCCCGAGCGCTAATCGACCTGCTCGATGAGGAGACGCCGCTTCCGGAACGACTTGCGTCTTTTTTACAGACGCCCGCTATCGGTCCCTACATCGCATCGCATTTGCTGTATGCCGCCGCGCCGGAACGTTTTCCGCTGTTGAGTCCCGACACGCTTTCCGTCTTGAATTTCTCACGACGACAACGTCAGGACGCCCGTCTTATCGCCCTGAATCGCTATAGTTTGACCGACTCCCCGGAAATCGCCGCAGGCGGTGAGGCGATTTCTCTGCTGACGAACTTCACGCTATACGAAGCGGCGCGGCGTGAACTGGACCTTGCTGATTTCCTTGAATTGCACGCTATTCTGTCACAAGCGAGGGAAATGCCGAAGCGTAGCGGGAACGGGAAATCGCTCCGCGTTCAGGAAGGCAAGACCGCTTATGGCAAATCTCAACGCGCCTCTCGAACGGCGGAAGAGGTCGAACCAACGGAGAGCGATCTTCTGAATTTCATCGAGGGGGCGATCGAAGCGCAGGGATTCACGTTTCCGGCGCTGGCTGTGCGAGATTACTATGTGTCCCTGAAGGCGAAGCCGTTTGTCATCCTTTCGGGTCTGTCCGGCACAGGGAAAACGCGCCTGACGCGTCTGTTTGCCGATATCCTGACTGGCAAGGCGGCGGAGCAATATCTCCTCTTGCCTGTGCGCCCGGACTGGACGGACAGCGCCCCTCTGCTGGGGTATCACAATCCTCTGACCGACCGATATATCTCAACCCCGTTTCTGAACCTTTTACGTCGCGCCGCCGCACCGGAGAATCAGGAACGCGCCTTTTTCGTTTGCCTCGATGAAATGAATCTGGCGCGGGTGGAGCATTATTTCGCCGAACTGCTTTCCGGGATGGAGACGCCGACCCCACGACATATTATGTTGCCGGATGGACGCCCCGCGCCATTACCGGCTAATGTGTTCCTGACGGGGTCGGTGAATATGGACGAAGCGACCTATCCGTTCAGTCGGAAAGCGCTGGATCGTGCCAACCTGATCGAATTCTCGGAAGTGCGTCTCAAATCGCCCGTGAACGAAAAACACATCTCGGTACACTCCCCGATTCCTGAGGCGCAACGGCAACGAATATTTCTTGCAAACGGCGTTGATGATCTCTTGATGGCTCAATCACGACTGACGGCTATCCATCCTGATTTCTGTGACCGCGCTTTGACGACTCTGAGCGAATTGAACGCCCTTCTGGAACCGCGCAACCTACATTTCGGATACCGGGTGAGAGATGAAGTATTGCGCTATCTGGCAGCGTCTTTTGATCATTCCGGCGTCGGACTGCTAAATCCGGAGCCGAAACTCAATTTCCGATTAGGACTGGATTTGCAAATCCTGCAAAAAACGCTCCCACGTCTGTCGGGGACAGCGGAAATGCTGGAATCGCTTCTCAAAAACCTGGAAGATTGGGCGCGTCATGAAGATTTCCCTCGTGCCGCTGCTAAACTTGCCCGAATGCGCCGCCGGGCCGCTGAAGAGGGAATCGTCACTTTTTACGAATTTTGAATCAAGGAATTCGAACAGAGCGACGATGCCCTGTTCGACTCTTGATTTATTCCAGAATGAGGACTCGTACCGTGCGCCGTCCCACTTTTTCCGCCTCGTCGTCGCTGTTGAAGCAAAGGTCAATGCGGTTGCCTTTGATTGCCCCGCCTGTGTCACCTGCAATGGCGGAACCATATCCTTCAACAAAAAGACGCGTCCCCAGTGGAATAACCCTAGGATCAACCGCTACAACGCCATACTGGGGATACATTCCGGTGGCAGTGCGCATTCCCCATTTTCCATTCCCACTCGGTCCGTAACCGGTTGCCACCATGGTTAGGATGCGGCGACCCCGGAAGGAACCTCGGGAGGCAAGGGAAGAACCTCGTAGACCAACGACTTCGATCTGTGTCTGCGGTTTCCGGACTTCCTCACTGATTTTGACACGGGATGTGCGGACATCGTCCTTGTAGTAATCCCGATAAGTGATAGCGCGTTCGCCTTCCTTACCGTGCGTTCTGACCCGTCTGGAGGATTCACGGTCGATTTCGTAAACCCGTTGCGTATCAAAAGGAATGGAAATCCGTTCTACAGCGGTTTCTACGCGGACGCGAGTGACCGTAAGCGTTAAATTCTCGGTCAGGGGCGCGGTGAGCGGAAGTGAGGAACGATCCGTCGGGCTTAGCGTCAGATTACGCTCCGTATAAAGTTCCTGTACCGTTTTAGACTTTGTGACAACCTCGGTCGTCTTACCGTCCGCGACGATTTTAACTTTTACGGTAGGCATGACAGGTTCCTGTCTTGCCATGACGGCTACTCCCATCAAGAGGGAAGTTGCAATCGCCATCAAGGGACTGAATCTGGTCAGCAGACGTCGGGCGATAATCCTCTGTCGCTTCGCATTCCAGTGGCGGGATACCCCGCCGCTTATTCTGTTGTAGGCCAAAATGCCTCCTTTCTCGGTGGTAAGGGACGATTCCGCGCAACCCTGGCGGTCTGTCGTCATTCCCGGCCCATACAAACAGGCCGAACCTTCTCCGTAGTAAGAGGCGAACGTAATTGTTCGCCGCGAGCAAAATCGCCCGCCTTGATTGGTTCCTTCACCGGCGACGAAGCGTCTTTGCCAAGCCTGCCAATTTTGTCAGAACCGTAAAAGTTTTACCGTTGTTAGAAGGGACTTGTCAAGGAGCCGCGAACGGTAAACCTTCTTCCTGCCGCTTCTTGACAGAAAAAACACCAAAGTATTTTCTGTCGCTTTCCGCTTTTATTGCCTGCAAACGAGTTTGTACCCTGTTCATGCCTCCATAGTAGCGCGTATAATGAATGCGCTATCACCCGTCATCAGGCGGTTTTACCGGGGGTAGTGGGAGGAAATGAAGTGCCTTTTGATCCGAAGCGGCATGTAATAAAGGTTCAGGGCGGACGGGAGTATTTGCCCGTATCGGCGCGTCTGCGCTGGTTCCGTGAGGAGCATCCTGATTGGGGCATTGTCACAACCCCGGTCGAAATCAATCTGGAAAAACAATACGCTATCTATAGCGCCACTATCTTTAACTCCGAAGGTAAGGTCATGGCGACCGCTACCAAGATGGAAAATGTTAGAGGTTTTGGCGATTACCTGGAAAAGGCGGAAACTGGCTCGGTTGGTCGAGCGCTGGCTTTTTGCGGCTACGGAACCCAGTATGCCACCGAATTGGACGAAAACCCACGTATCGCGGAACCCGGCGGCGGGAATCGCTTCGGGTCACGACCGAATGCGATGAATGGCGGCATGAATAGCGGAATGCCTGCGAACGGCGCCAATGGGTCGGGCGGGCGTCCCGCCGGGCCGGGACCGGGGATGCCTCCGCGACCGTCCCAGAATCAACCGGTCGCTAATACGAACGCCGCGCCAGTCTCTTCGCAGTTTGTGCCGCCCGCCCCTGAGTATGACGAACCTGTGATGGAAAGCCCTGCTCCGATGGTACGCGAGACGCCGGAACCCTTGCTTACTAACGGCGCTTTGCCGGCGGGATTGACGCGAGGGATGAATGGCATCAAAACGGGCGGGCCAAAGCCTCTCCCAGCGGATGAGGGCGAACGCCCGGCGCCAGCGATGGCAAACAATCGCCCTGCACCCCCTGGAGCGCCGATTGCACGCGTTCGCGAACCGGAAATCGAGTACGCGGATCCGGGTGGCGATGATGAGCCTCTGGACGATGTCGATCCTTTCGATAATGAGGAATTAGCTCTGACGCCGGCAAAGACGCCCGCGTCCGCCACTGCCCGTCCTGGCGTACGATCTGCGGCGAATGCGCCGGAGAGCGACCGCAGCGCGGTAAATGGCGCGGAGGATGCGCCTTCCAACCGCTGCTCGGTAGATGGTTGCGGCAATACGCTGACGGCGAGCCAGTTGACCATGTCAATGAATAAGTATGGAAAACCTGTCTGCCTGGTGCATCAGCGTGATATGGCGCCGGTGGAAGGCGGCGCGAAGCGCCCCGCCGCCCGAACCGCCAACACGCTGTTATAATAGGTGGGGCGTTCGCCCCACCTATTATGGATTTAACGAAACCTTCCGAACTTCGCGCTTTATTAGAAGCGCATGGCGTCCGTCTGACCAAGCGGTTTGGGCAACACTATCTGATCGACCGCAACAATTTGATGCGCGTCGTGACTGCGGCGGCGCTGGAACCGGAAGACCTGGTATTCGAGATCGGTCCCGGAGTCGGAACGCTGACACGTGAACTGGCTCCGCGTGCTAAGAAAGTCATCAGCGTCGAGGTGGATCGCGGGATCGTCCCTATCCTGCGACAGGCGGTAGCGGAGTATGCCAATGTGACGGTCGTGGAAGCGGACGCTCTCAAACTCGATCTTCCGACCTTTCTGCCGGAACAGTGGGGGAGTGAGGCAGGCGTCCGGGGCAAAGTGGTCGCCAATATCCCGTACAATATTACATCGCCCCTGCTGGCGCAGTTACTGGAGTCCAAGTATCTATTTTCCTCGCTGACGCTCATGGTACAAAAGGAAGTGGCGGAGCGACTCGCCGCCCGCATCGATAGTGACAATTATGGGTCTTTCAGTGTCTTTGCGCAGTACCATGCCGTAACGACCATTGCCGGAATCGTGCCCCGGAACGCTTTTTTTCCGCCGCCGAAGGTGGATTCCGCAGTCATCCATCTGGTTCCCCGCGCCGCGCCGCCGGTGGATGTTTCCAGCGACGACGCCTTTTTCGCTATCTCCCGCGCCGCTTTCGGTCAACGGCGCAAAACGCTCCTGAACGCTCTGACCAACGCGGAATCCCTTCCGTTCGATAAAGGACAAATTCAAGCCGCCCTTGATGTTGCAAAGGTGGATGGAAACCGTCGCGGCGAAACGCTCCATATGGAAGAACTTGCCGCTGTCAGTCGGGCTTTATTTCCGATTTGAGAGCGCTCATCAAGATGCTATCCAGATATGCATGACCGGATTTTTCGCCTGTGACGCGTTGACACCGCTACTTTTATCATGCTATGCTAAAGGGAACGCCGGGATCGATCCCGGCGCATTTTACGTCACGCTACGATAGAGGCTATTTGCGCCATGTCTGATAAATATACGCCGTTACGTTGGGGAATTCTCGGCGCGGGCGGCATCGCCAACCGCTTCTCCAATGATGTTAAGCCCCTTGGCGACCATAAATTGATCGCCGTCGGTTCCCGCGACCAGAGCAAAGCGGATGAGTTCGCCAACAAGTACGATATTCCAAACCGACATGCTTCCTACGAAGCATTGTGCGAAGACCCGGAAGTCGATGTGGTCTATGTCGCCACTCCTCACAACTTCCATAAAGAACACACCCTGCTCGCTCTGCAAAATGGCAAGGCGGTACTGTGCGAGAAACCCTTCACGATCAATCTCGCCGAGACCAAAATTCTTGTGGAGGATGCTCGCGCCCGGGGTCTTTTCTTGATGGAAGGGATGTGGAGCCGATGTTTTCCGCTGTGGGTCAAAGTCCGCGAATTGCTCAAGGCGGGGGAAATCGGTAAGCCGCGTATGCTGATCTCGGACTTCGGCTTTCAGGCGGGACAGACCAACGATGCCGGAGTTCTGGAAGGCTACAATCCTAAAGGCCGTCTTTTCGATCCTGAACTCGGCGGCGGCGCCCTGATGGATGTCGGCGTTTATCCGGTATCGCTGGCGCAGAGCCTGTTCTCCGGGACGCCCGATCAGATCGCCGGCGTGGCGACTCTGGGAACGACGGGAGTGGACGAAAACACGGGGATGCTGATGCGCTTCCCCGGCGGCGAAGTCGCGGTGACCAGCACTTCCATTCAGACCACGACTCCATGGACTGCCACCATCCTGGGTTCAGCAGGCAAAATCGAAGTGGAAAACCCTTGGTGGACGCCCAAATACGCTACGGTCTATCGGAGCGGCAAAGAGCCGGAACGTCTGGAAATGCCTTATGAAGGCGGTACCGGATTCCAGTTCGAAGCGATGCATGTGGCGGATTGCCTCCGCGCCGGAAAAACGGAATCAGATATCGTTTCGCTGGATGATTCCCTGTGCGTAATGCATATTCTGGACACGTTGCGCGCGCAAATCGGTTTGAAATACCCGATGGAATAAGGTTGTCGCCCGGTAATCCTGCTTATCCTGCGTAAGTGAAAGGTAAGAGAGAATCGGGCGCATTTTTGGAAATTCGGGCAGGTTGAGAATATCCGCCCGGACAAAGCCTGGGAGTTTTAAAATGAGCATGAAATACGGGCAGGTTCCCGGTGTCGATAAGCCTATTTCCCGCATTGTGCAGGGAGTGATTCAGGTTGACCGCAACAACGAAGAAGGCGCTATGGCGCATATGGACGCCGTTTTGGAAACCGGGATCAATGCCGTAGATACGGCGCTGATTTACGGTAGCGACGCCTTCCTCGGGAAGTGGCTGGCATCGCGCGGCGTTCGCGATCAGGTGGTCATTCTCGCCAAAGGGGCGCATCCGAACCAGTGGCGTAATAAGGTTACGCCTTATGATATTTCCGCCGATCTTCACGATACGCTCGCCGCGATGAAAGTCGATTTTGTCGATCTGTACGTCCTGCATCGCGATGATGAGGAATGGTCAGTAGAACCTATTGTCGACACCCTGAACAAGCATGTCAAGGAAGGCAAGATCAAGGCGTTCGGTGGGTCAAACTGGACGACGGCGCGACTTGCGGAAGCGAATGCATATGCTAAGGCGTCCGGTCAGGTTCCTTTTGCGGTCAGTAGTCCGAATTTCTCTCTGGCGGATCAGATTGAAGAGCCGTGGGGAGGATGTATCTCCATCAGCGGTTCGAAGAATGAAGCGGAACGCGCCTGGTATCTGGAGAAAAATATGCCCATTTTCGCCTGGTCTTCCATGGCGGGCGGATTCTGGTCCGGGCGCTACACGCGCGAAAATCTGCAGGACACGGAAGATAAGGTCTACGGAAAACTGGTTCAGCGGTGCTATGCGTCCGAAGATAACTTCAAGCGATTAGACCGGGTACGCGAACTTGGCGCCGCGAAGGGGGCTACGGTTCCGCAGATCGCTCTGGCGTTCCTGATGAACCATCCACTGAATATGTTCGCTCTGGTCGGTTCCGCCAACAAGGAAGAACTTACCGCGAACGTTGCGGCGGTAGATATCACGTTGACCCCGCAAGAAATGGATTATCTGGATTTGAAGGCTGACAGCCCGGCGTAATCCGGCGCGGCGCTTGTAGAAAGAGAGAAGCGGGAGCGCAATCCATTTGCGCTCCCGCTTCTTTTTTGTGTCAAGTCTTGCGGGATTCCAGATCTTCCCAGCGAGCGAACAGGACGTTGACGTTTTCCTTCGCCGATTGGAGGGCATCCCATGCTTCCGACACTTTTATCGGGTCTGCGGTAACGGTAGGATCGGAAAGCGCGGCCTCCCACTTTGTGACATTTTCCTCCGCTGTCAGAATGATCTGCTCCATTTGCGCCAGTTCCTTTCGCTCTGATGCGGAAAGCGTGGGACGTTTGGCGCCAGGGGAAGCGGTGGGAACGGTTCCGGGGCTCGACGTGGATTTGGCGGGCGATTTCGATGAGGTGACGACATCGTTACGTTTTCCCGTTTCCGGGACGTTGGGCTTCTCGGCGCGAGCCGCTTCGTACTGTTCGTAATCGGCGACCAGTCGGACGGTTCCATCGCCCATCAAGCCCGCCACTTCGGTGGCGACCTGATCCAGCATCATACGGTCGTGCGTGACCAGCACGACCGCACCCGGAAACGTTAACAGGCTTTCGGTCAGGATATCGAGGGTAGGGATATCCAGATCATTGGTCGGTTCGTCGAGGATAAGCATATCGGCGGACTGAAGCATCAGGCGAGCGATCAGAACACGGGCTTGTTCGCCGCCGGAAAGCGCCCCGACATTCTGCGAGAGCTGTTCCTGACGAAACAGAAAGCGTTTCGCCCAGCCCGAGACGTGCATCGTCCCGCCGCGATATTCGACGCTGTCGCTGTTGGGACTGAGCGCGTCGCGGAGGGAAAGCGATTTATCCAATTCGTCGCGGTTTTGGGTGAACCAGATGATTTTTAAATCGGGCGCACGTTTAACGATTCCGGCGTCCGGTTCCCATTCGTCGGCGATTAACCGTAAGAGCGTCGTTTTGCCGCTTCCATTGGGGCCGACGACGCCCAGACGTCGCTTCGGTGAGATAACCAGTTCGACATCTTTCAGGATCGTCCGACCGCCAAGCGTCTTGCCGACGCTTTTAAGGACGACCATTTCTTTGGTCTGGCGTCCCGATGCGGAGAAGGTCATACCCGCCACTTCGCGTTCCGCCTGAGCGTTGCGGTACTTCAGTTCGCCCAGATCGGCGATCAGGTTTCCCGCCTGCTCGATGCGACCTTTGGCTTTGGTAGTTCTCGCCTTCGCGCCGCGTCGTAACCACTCCACCTCGCGACGAACGACTCCCGCCAGCGCCTGCTGTTCTTTGGTCTGACGCGCAAAATATTCGTCTCGCTTTTCCAGAAAATCGCTGTAGGCTCCGGATGCGGCGAAAAAACCTCCTGCATAGGCGGGATTGAGTTCGATAACGCGCTTGGCGACATTTTCCAGAAAGTAGCGGTCGTGGGAAATGACCAGATAAGCGAAGGTGGCGTTCTGCAAATATTCTTCAAGCCACAACACACCATCGAGGTCGAGGTGGTTCGTCGGTTCGTCTAGGAGAATCAGATCGGGTTCGGTAATCGCCGCCTGCGCGAGGGAGAGACGCTTACGCCACCCACCGGATAACGCGCTTGCGCTTTGCTCTGGGTCTGGAAACTGCATCATCGCCAGCATCATCTCGATGCGTAAACTGCGTTCCGTCTCATCCATCGGCTCCTTACTCAGCGCCTGTCGGAGGACGCTTTCCACCGTTTCGCTTTCGGAGAATTTCTCTTCCTGCGGCACATAGGCGATCCTCGCTCCGCGACGTGACGAGACGACGCCGGAATCCGGCTTATCAAGCCCCGCCAGTAATTTCATCAGGGTGGATTTGCCCGCCCCGTTCGGCCCGATGAGCGCCGCCTGCTCATCGTCCTCAATCGCAAACGAAAGGTTTTCAAACAACGGACGCGCCCCATGCGTTTTGGAAAGCGCCTGACAACTAATTAACGCAGAAGCCATAGCGGAGATAGTATATCCTGACAGATACCATTCTTTGGGTCTGCCCGTGAAAATAATCGGCAAACGCGCAGACCCGGGCAAGCAGGGTACAATTATAGGGGACAATAGATTTATGGGCATCCATCCGCAAACGCGCATCGGGCATGTGCATCTGAAAGTGGCTGATCTGGAACGCGCCCTGAGATTCTACTGTGGCGTTCTGGGATTCGAACTGATGCAACGGTGGGATGACAGCGCCGCGTTCATTTCCGCTGGCGGGTATCACCACCATATCGGACTGAATACCTGGGAAAGCCTGGGCGGATCGCCGCCGCCGCCTGGTACGACCGGACTCTACCATGTCGCCATTCTCTACCCGGATCGCGCCAATCTCGCCGATGCATTGCGACGCCTTATCCTTGCGGGGATTCCGCTGGATGGCGCCGGCGATCACGGCGTCAGTGAGGCGTTATACCTGCGCGACCCGGATGGAAATGGCGTCGAACTGTATTGTGACCGTGCGCCGGAACTCTGGCCGCGTAGCGCTGAGGGCGGCGTCGCCATGTATTCCCGCCAACTCGATATTGACGCGCTTTTACGAGAGCCGGTACCAGACGATCCCTCTTCCTCGCCGGAACTCGTCGAAGGTTAACACGACATTTTATTTTTCAGGAAGATATCCAGAGTCAGGGAAAAGACGGATGAGTATACTGGTAGCCGGATTGACGCCCACTGTGCAACGTACAATGCGATTCGACCGCTTCGCGATGGGAGGAGTGAATCGCGCCAAAGAAACGCGGGTGACTGCTTCCGGCAAAGGCGTCAACGTGGCGCGTATCGCCACTCTCCTGGGTGAAAAGGCAAAAGTCGTCCAGATTCTGGGCGGCGACTCGGGTCGGTTTGTAGCGCGAGAACTGGATCGACAGGAAATACCGCATGCGACGGTATGGGCGGACGATGACGCACCGACGCGAGTTTGCACGACCCTGCTGGTGACCGATGGCCCGACAACTGAACTGGTGGAAGAAGCCGCTGCCGTTTCGCCGCATGATGTCGCTCTCCTGCTTGCTCAATTCAAGACGGACTTGATGGAAGCGAAAATCCTCTGTTGCTCCGGTTCGTTGCCGCCGGAGGTAGCTCCCGATTTTTACGCTCGTATCATTCGTGAGGCGAAAGCGATGGGCATTCCCGCAATCATCGATACGCAGAAGGAACCGTTGCGCATTGCGCTGGGGGAGCGTCCCTTCCTGGTCAAACCGAACCGGGAAGAAGCGGCGATGACCCTGGGACTGCAACTATCCGGCGTCCCCGAGGCGGATGCTCGTGCGGCAATCACCGCTCTGACCAATGCCGGGGCGCAGTGGGCGTTGATCTCCATGGGAGCGCAAGGGTCTCTGCTGGGCGATGGCGAATCGCTATACCGCATCGTGTCGCCGCAAATCGCCGCCGTCAATCCGATAGGTTCCGGGGATTCTCTGGCGGCGGGAATCGCGGTCAGCTATGTGCGCGGTCACTCTGTGCCGGAAGCGACCGTATTCGGGACTGCCTGCGCCGCCGCGAACGCCCTTTCCCCGACCAGCGGCGAACTACGCCCGGAGGATGTAGACCGATTGCTCCCGTCGGTCTTTCTCCACAAACTGTAATCACGATCGCTTCTTACAAATCTGAGGCGTCCCGAGGGGTGAAACCGAACCCTTTCTCTAAAATCCCTCTGACAAGTGGTTGTTGCTGGACGCCGGAGTACCAGCGTTGCGCCGCTCTTTGATTGCTGACGGCAAGGGTCGGATAGACATGAATCAGGTCGGCGATGGCGCGAATGGGCAGATTATGACGCATCGCAAGCGCCCACTCGTGAATCAATTCGCCGGCGCGTGGTCCCAGAATATGCGCCCCGACAATGTTTCCATTCAACCCGGTGGTAATGACTTTAACGATTCCCAGCGTATGACCCTCAACGATCGCACGGTCGTCCTGCAAGAAGGAATGACGATGGATTTGAATCTGATTCGCCCCGTATTTCCCCTCCGCTTCCGTCTGCGTCAACCCGACACGGGCAAGTTCCGGGTCGGTGAAGGTCGCCCAGGGGACTATATCGTAGGGAACCGCCTGATTTCCGGGAAACAGGATATTACGGACGATAATTTTCGCTTCATGCTCCGCCATATGTGAGAACTGGTACCTGCCGGTCACATCTCCCGCCGCCCAGAGGGTCGGCATTCCCGCCCGCCCGTGGTCGTCCGTCTGGATATTGCCTTGATCGTCCAGCGGGACGCCGAAGCGCTCCAAATTCAATCCTGCCGTATTTGCCTGACGCCCGACGGCGACCAGAATTTCCTCCGCCTGCACCGTTGATTCCGAACCATCGGGTCGGCGGATAGTCACCGATTTTTGTCCGCCCGCAGTCCGTTCCGCTTTTACCGCTTCGGCATTGCGGTGGATAGAAAGGTCTTCATTATGCAGTCGGTCGGTGAGTAAGGCGGTCAGTTCCTCATCATCCTTCATCAACAGGCGCGAACCACGCTGAATCAGAGTCACCTTTGCGCCCAGCCGATCCAGCGCCTGTCCCATTTCCACGGCGATATACCCGCCGCCGATAATGATAATGGATTCCGGCACCTCCGTTAAGTCAAAGAGTGTGACATTGGTCAGGTAACCGATGTCCGCCAACCCCGGAATATCGGGAAGAATGGGCGATGATCCGGTTGCGATCAGCAACTGTGCGGCGCGTATATCTCCCGTCGGAGTGCGGATCAGGTGCGGCGACACGATTTCTGGCGTTCCGAAGAAAACATCGACGCCAAAATCCTGAAGCATCTTTTCTGTGGCGTCATTCTTTCGCACCTCGGCGATTTTTGCGCGCACGTAATCGAAAGCCCCACCACAATCTCTATGGCTTAGGGGAATGTTCCTGAGTCCGAAGGTTTGCCCACGCCGCATGGTGTGCGCGATTTCCGCGACATGAAGCAGCGCCTTGGAAGGAACGCAACCGGTCCAGAGGCATTCTCCGCCGATTCGCGCCTTTTCCACCAGAGCGACACGGGCGCCCAGCGCGCCAGCGACATTCCCGGCGACCAACCCTGTGCTGCCGCCACCCAGAATGCAGAGATCATAATCGTACTGTTGTCGCGCCATAGTGAAAAAATGTCCTTTATCGCTCGCTTCCTTTAGCGAATACCATAGAATGAACGAGAGTGTTTCCAATACATGAATGAGACGGGCGGTAATGACGCCTGTGGACAGGAAAGGGACGTTTATGCTGGGGCCGACTCTGGAGGGAGAGCGAGTGCGCCTGATTCCACCAACGGAAGAAATGCTCTCGAATTATATCCGGTGGTTCTCCGATATGGAAGTGACCCGTTATCTATCGCGAATGATGCCGCCTTCCCTGACCGAGGAGAAAGAGTGGTTCGAAAAGACGTCTCGCTCCGACCGAGATGTGATATGGGCGATTATGGCAGGTGACAGGCTTATCGGTACAAGCGGAATACACGGTATCGACTGGCTGAACCGACGCGCTGGAACGGGATCGATGATCGGCGAAAAGGACGAATGGCGGAAAGGATACGCCTCTGAAGCGCACCGGCTGCGAACAAAATTCGCCTTCTCGAATCTGGGGCTCGAAAAATTGACCTCCTCTGCGGTAGTGGAAAATGTTGGCAGTATCCGAGCGCTGGAAAAGAGCGGCTACCAACAGTGGGGGATCGCCCGGCGGCATATCTGGGCGGAAGGTAAATGGCACGATATGTGGCACGGCGAAGTATTGCGCGAGGAATGGCTTCTGCTAAACGAAAATCCATAACAGTGGCAAAATAACAGTGGCGAAATGCGAGTCATCGTCGGACTCAGTTGGAGCGGCGGATGCATAAGCATCCGCCGCGTTTGTCTTACTTCTTCGGCGCCAGGGAAAGGTTATCCAGATAGAACATAGCGTTCTCGGTGGCATTGGCGACAAAGCCCCACCAGCGCAATTGCCGGAAATCTTTCCCGGCGCCGCAGGGCAGATTTTTTTCTGCGGCAATCGGTCGATGGTTCAGGGTTTCCACCGACAGGTCGTAGGTTCCGGCAGTTTTCGCTCCCAGAGCGCAGACGATCTCGACATTGACCCACTCGCCGGGGGATAACTTGCCGATTTCCTTTCCGCTGGCGACGATAGTTCCATCGGCGCGTACGATCAGGGACGGCCCGACGCGATACGGACTGCCATCATCCCGCCATTCGTGGTAGACAATGGCGCCGGTTTCGTGGCGCAACGCAAACTTACCCACCAGAATGCCGTCGGTGAAGTTCGGGGAATAGAACAGGTGTGGGTTATAACTGACCGTCTGTCCGGGTACATCGGTGAATTTTAAACTGCGTTTTCCGGTCGCCGCCGTCTCCCCGGTGACACGGATATTAGCGACAGGGATACTGGCGTCCTCCGATACAGATAACTGCGCTCCGCTCGGTTTCACGCCGGGAGCGGTGGACTCGAAATCGATAGTGATCGGCTGTTGCGGCGCGGGAGGCGCAGGCGGCGGCGGAAGGGGATAGGCGCGAGGCGCTAATCCAACAGGCGCTTTTCCCATACGTCCAACCTTTGTCCGATCGATAGGGACAAAGCCGATACGGGTTGCGGGAGAACCGGGACGCAATCGAAAATCGCCTTTCGCCGGATTGACGAACATCGGGTCAGCGATGATAGAGTTGGCATCGAATCTCTCAGACTGCCATTTCTTCAAATCCGCGCCATTACGGAAGGTGATGGGCTTATCGTCGGCGCGCCAGTAGAGGTTATTCTGCAAGCGGAAACGGGTAGTATCACCTGACCAGTTCGAGCCCAGAATAGGACCGTCGCCGCCTTTTGCCGCATACACCAGATTCCGTTCCAGAGTAAAGGATAGATGATCCTCCGGGCGCGTTCGCATCAATTGCGCTTCCCGACCCAGAGCGAGTACATTGTTTCGCATTACATTCTCTTTACCGTAGTGCTGATGGAACGGCGCCGCGCTCATATTATAAACGACATTGTTCTCTGCGACGATTCCGGTACTGCCCTCATCGAAATAGATGCCCCAACCGCCATACTGGACGCCGTAGATATCATGTATCCAGTTGTGTCGTAGCATCGTCCCCGGGGAAATACCAAGTGTGTAGATACCGCCCATATCCGACAAAACTCCCTGCCCTATGTGGTGCAGGTGGTTATCCTCGATGACATTATGGTGCGCGCCGCTTGCCCCGTATCCCCAGGTCCACCCGATGGAAATAGCGGTGTAGTACAAATCAGCGATTTCGTTATTCTTGACGACATTGTAGGCGGAATGCCCGATAAAGACGCCAATGGCGGCGGGATGAACGCGCCCGGCATGAGCGATAAGCGACTCTGTGACGACATTATGTCCGGCGGCTTCGCCTTCCGGTCGCATTTCCGTTTCGCCTAATTTGACGCCACCCGCGCCAAGATCGGTGAGTTCGCAGTTGTGAATACGGCAGTATTGCGCGGCGCGACCAAGCGAGATCGCCCATCCGCCGGTGTGTTGTACCTTACAGGAATCGAAAACGACCCCCTGTGCATTGGTCACTTCGATGGCGGCGGAAATGGGCATTTCCGCCTGAGGAAAACTGTAGCCGTTTGCCGGAACACTCCAACCTGTATGGGCAAAAGAGATACCGTGAAACTGCACATAATTCGCGCCGTCTATAACGACCAATTTTTCCAGGTGCGGCGCGATAACTTCCGTCTTCTTCGGCTGTTCGCCTTTCAGGGGAATATAACGCAGGACGCCGGTTCGCTTATCCAGATACCATTCGCCGGGATCGGAAAGCGCTTCCCGGACATTTTCGACAATATACTTCCGACCGGCGGAAAGGTCGGCGTAACCGGGAGTGCCGTAGGTGCGTCCCGCCAGGGTGACTACCTGTTCCTTTTCGTCTACAGACGCCAGCGGAAAGCGTGACATAGACCAGATATGGAACGTCAATACTTCAATGTCGTGCGGTTCCGCCCAGGAGGCTTTCATATCGCCGGGCGCAAATCGGAATCGGTCGTATCCCTGTCCGGAGTTTTTTTCGGTCGATGGGTAGGCGTCCCTGACAGTGAAATAGCCGTTTTTCGGCAGACGTGGCCGGTAGCGTCGTCCCCCGTTGACATAAAGCTGAGAAAACGACCACTTTCCCTCTACGACTTCCGGTAACCGCGTTTCCCACTGACCGTTATCCGTTCGTTCCCAGCCAGTAAGGCGTAAACCGCCGCTCACCATCGGCTTTTCATCGGGGTAAGCGGCGAAGATAGTAGGTATTTCTTTACTTCCGCCATCCTCTGTATTCAGCGCCAGAGGTTCGGCAATCGGATAGAATCCGCCGCGAACCAGTACCCGTACTGGACCGGTCAGACGCGCCCGTTTTCGCAAATCACGAACGGCGTTCCGCGCTTTGGTCAGGGTTGCGAAGGGGCCGTCCGTCCTTTTGACATTGGGCGTAGCCAGCGTTCCCGACCAGGTATCGCTACCGTTGGTCGCAACATAGAAGTTGGCTGTTATCGTATCCTCTGCGACTGCCCGTCCCGTCGTTAGCAATCCTGCGCATAGCGCTACCAAAACGGCGACTGCGCCGCTCCACGCTCGTTTCATCACTTCCGTTTTATCCTTCATCTGACCATCCGTCTGGTCGAGGCAGGCGACAGACCCACCTCTCGCTCTGCCTGAATTATACGCGAATCCTTCGCTCGAAGTAACGTACTTGTGAAGGAACCGCCTGAAGTCATGCAGGTGGGAACCTGCGAAGGAGGACGCTTCGCTTCGGGCGGCAGGGGACGCTAAATTTCCGTGTCGAAATCGCCGTAGCGTCTCAGGGCTTCCTGAAGGGGGAGTGAACCATCTGGAGACAGAACGTTGTACCAGCGCAGGAACGGGGTAACCTGCGGGCAGGCGGTGATAATCTCGCGCAGGAGCAGTTGCGCCATCGGTCCCGCATCGCGCAGATACCCCGTTTCCCGGAAGCGGGCGCGAACGAGGTTCATATCGTAGGGAACGATATGGTGGGTGACGCGCCATCCGCCTGCCGCCGTTGCATCTCTGTCGATACTGACGTACTGGGCGCCGATCTGATGATCGAGCGGCAAGCCTATGGCTCCCGTGGTGACGATGACCTTGTCGCCCCAGGGACGAATCCCCTGATTGTGGTTGTGTCCGCGAACGATCATCTTCTCCGTGACGCCGGGAAACATGGCGGCGATTTTCTCTTCCGGCGTATGGGAAATGACGGTGTCGTAGTCGTCACGGGCGGAGGCGTGAGCGAAGAAAACGCCGGGGACTTCCGGTAAGCGCAGGGCGAAGGGAAGCTCCATGATCGCCGCCTTTTCCGCTTCGGAAAACTGCGCCGCTGTCCACCGGGTAGGCAGGAAGCGGTCGGTGCGCCACTCCGGCGGCGAATCCGGAAAATGGTGGTGCGCCACATAGCGCTCATGGTTTCCCCGGAGCAGGGGAACGTCCAGAGAGTTCGCCAGGTCCCAGCACAGACGGGAGTCCGGGCCGCCGTTGATGATATCTCCGCAGAGAACCATCCGGTCCGGCGCCAGCCCTCTGGCATGGCGAAGCGCCGCCTCGAAAGCCGGAAGATTGCCATGAATATCGGCGATAATCGCTATACGCATCGGGGGGAAGTTCGCCGTTGAACTCTTTTGTTCCTGCTGGAAGAATTCACGTTATTTAACCTGCACAGCCAGCCTGTCAGATAGTTCCTCCGCTTGTCGCCGCACGAGCGCCTCACTGCGCAAGAGGGATATGCGTTGCGCTCTCGCCGTGGAATCATTCTCCCTACCAGAAATGATGACTTCCTCCTATCGGTTTGTACTGCTCGTTTCTATGCCTTTCAGCATCCATTCGGATCGTCCGACGAATTGAAATGGGGTGGTGTTCACAGTATCTCAAAGACCATTAGTTGGCTTCCTGCCTGACTCTTTCATTTTCTTAAGGCGGATTATCATCTCAACTTGCCTCCTTCTGGATGCCTGAATTGCTTGATCCCAACGATGATCCATGATCAACCAGAAGAAAAACGGTACTATTAAGAAGAATGATACGAGGCAAGCGACACGTTTTATTTTGTGTTTCAAAACGATATTCATTGGTGTTGTCAATTATCGTCCACTGGGATTTTCGCGATGTTCGTTGCCATTTGTCTTGACGACAAATGTATCTTATTCTAACAAGTTCAAAAATTGGGCGTTTTCGAGAAGATCTGTGTCGGCATTGGACGGCAAACCAAAATACCAGAATGCCTCCGGTGGAGCGCCATTAAGTAACGGCTTACGCAAAGGAATGAGCAAACGCTTTAACTCTTGATCAATCGCTGATAGTTTCGTTTCCATTTCTGATGTAATCTCAACGCCGCTACCCAGTATCGTTTGAATCCGGTTACGAATCTCTAAATCGTTTTCGTAATCGTACAGGCTAAAACTATAGCCCTGTCTAACGGTAGCGACAAATTGGCTCCAATTCTGGATGAGATCGGGTAACGAATCCACAGGGACGGAAGTGCGCATTATCTTACAGGGCCAGAGTCCAATCCATAGGAGACCAATCTGCGGTTGGGGAACCTTTTTTGGGGATATAGGGTTTCGCGGGGTCGGGCCAGACGGCGGTATTCATACCGACGCGGATAATGTCGGCATGGTTAGCGGAGGAGGCATGCACCAGCAGATAATGCATAAAGACGACATCGCCTGCCTTCACGGTGACGGGAATCGCCGGAGCGTAGTCTATGCCCGACGGCGGGCGCGTTGACGGGTTTTCTCCGGATTTCGTCCATGCTTCCAGAACCTGCCGGTGGCTGCCAGGACAGACGACAGTCGCGCCACCGTACTCGGTAACATCGGTGAGATACGCCATGACTGCAAGGAAGTTTTTGTCAGGGAGGCGGGTCACATACTGGTCGCCGCCGTCGATATGGTAACCCTGTTCAGGACGTACATACTCCTTCGGTCCTGGCTTCGGGTAATTCAGCACGGGAATGAATCCGTGGGTGGTGGGGTAACCAAAATGCTCTGTCGTGAATGGGCTATAGGTAATACCCCGTACAAAATGCGGTCCGACTAATTGCTCGACTACCGCTTCGAACGCGTCATTGCGACAGGGAACTGTCAGGCGTATCGCTTCTTCGTCGGCAGGGAATGTGGGCTTGCCCTGCCAGGTTTCGGGATCATCAGGGTTGATCCCGAGCCGGTCGAAAAGGTTCGCCTTTGTCGTCTCTACCAACTCCGGCGAAAGGATTCCGCTGACTTTGACATAGCCATCACGGACAAACTGCAGTTTTTGCTCTTCGGTGAGCAAAGGGTGGGACACGGTGATCTGGTCGTTCATCCTTGATCTTTATCCTTATCCTTATCAGTGTGATGTATCAGGGGTAACGGTTCGGAACCCGGTCGAAGGTAGCCAGAAAGATATCTTTATCTTCCCCTTCAAGCGTTTCGCCGATTTCCTTTGCCTGTGGATAGTGCGTACGGTACAGGGCGTCATTTCCGGCAATCGCTCCCGCATGGGCGAGAATGGCATGAGCGAACGCCTTTTCCCACGGTTCCGAATCGTGTGCGGCGACATAGTCATAAGCGAATTGCGCATTTTGCAATGCGAGGTCGCCCATGCCTAAAATCGTAAAGACACGCGCCAGAAGCATCTTCGCTCGCGCTATGTTTTGTTCCGTTCCTATTTTGCTCCAGTGATAGGCGGAAGCGCACGCCGCCAGCAGAACTTCTTCCTGCTCGTCTGCGGTGAGCGTTTCGGCTTCGGTCAACGTCCACGCTCGTCCATTGGTTTCTGCGGCGAATTTTTTATGCCATTTCCGAAGTTCGGGATCTTCGGGTTGATCCGCAACGCTATCCGTCATATTGCACGAATCCCTTTCTTCTTAATTTGTACCCGAAAAGTCTATCCCGCGCCCACCGCGACAAGCAGACGCCCTCTGTCTTCTTCAGTGAGATCGATTGACTTTGGCACAGTCTTGATCTGATTGTTGTCGAGGTCGCGGTAGCAGTAAGATGCAACTCCGACATCTTTAATATCAACGACCTTGACAATACGAGAAAGGCGACCTGGCGAATTGTGGATTTTCACAATGCGAAAGTAAACCGCATGCGTAGGGCAGGGAACCGACAATAGACTGATCCCTGCCCTACGAAGAGATTAGTTGGTGGGCAGGGATGTCGCGCAGGTGGCTTCATCCTTTAATTGACCGCCGCCTGCATAGTAGTATTCGCCCCACATAAAGTTCGCGCCGAGGGTGTCGTCCAGACGATGGAACTTGGCGTGACCGTCGCAGAAGATAAAGTTCGAACCGCCCTGATGACGAGTGAACGCGACGCGGACAAGTTTATAGTTGCTATCGCTCGGTTTGGCGATAGCCGCCTTGACGCGATCCGCCGTTACCTTGCAGTAGGGTGAACTGACCGGCGTATCCGGGTAGAAACCGGAAGTTCCCGCATACGGTTTCAGACTCTTTGTACCGATTTTGTACTGTTTTTCCGCCAGAATAATAACATTGGCAGTCGTCCCGATTGCCGCCATGCTGACCGTTCCGCCGTCATGCGCGGGCATTACCGCATAGTTGGGGATGTAGCTCAATTCGGGAACTGTCAGATCCTGATAGCCGGAAGATGTCTGCGGCGGAGTGGGCAGAAAGTCCGTTGGGCACTTGAAGATGGCTGCGTTCTTGATATAGGGTTGGAGAAAGTACGCCCACTGTGTACGGCGTCCTCGGGTCGGCCCATCCAGATCGTAGTAATAGGTTTTGGGGTAGGTCTCATCATAGTCCTGAACGTACATCATAAGGGAGACGCCCAGTTCCTTGGAGTGCGACAGGCACATGGCGGAGCGAGCCTTGTCACGCGCCTGAGCAAAGACAGGGAATAAAATAGCCGCAAGGATGGCAATAATAGCGATAACAACGAGCAATTCAATGAGTGTAAACGCCGCGCGTTGGCGTGACGTGAAAGCGTTCGGCTTTCGCATGATATGTATCCTCTTTCCGGGAGCGCTTTACTGGGACAGTCATGAGATTGTTCAGTGCGCCTCGGAGGAGATTGTACCGGAAAGTCAGTTCGTAAAACATTAAGTGAAGTTTAAATTTGCTTATTTTTTAACGAGATAAAATTTAACCTGTGCTTAACAGAAAAGCGAGAGGGTGTATGCTACTATGGCGACGATACTATCAGTTGCGCTTATGCCATGAAAATCAATAATATTTCCGCCGTTTGCATCTTTCTTGTAACCGTATGTCTGTCCAGTTTTTGCCAGGCGGATGCGCAGGTGGTGAGACGTAATCCTCCGCAAACTGTGAACGGTTGGCTTGTCCACTGGCCCGACCCAGCTTATCTCAACCGGGTTCTGGAAGCGGCGCCGGGCTATAAGATTAATCATCTCGAACTGTCGCACGACATTATCATGCAGGTGGATGAAGCGACGGAGGACCCGAAGCGTGGGGAATTAATCCAATCCGTTGCGAAACGCGCTCGTGCAAAGGGAATCAAAAGCTATATCTGGGCGCATGAGATCAACACCCGGGACAAAAACGCTCCTCTTGACCCGGATGTTCCGGAAGGGAAGGCGTTCTGGGAAAAACGACGGGAAGCGTATCGCCGCACGCTCCGGGCGTGTCCATCTGTCGCTGGCGTCGTCCTGATGTTTGGCTCTTCGCCCTATGAAGTCTGGGACCGCCCTTCGACCCCCGGCGATGGAGATGGCTGGCAGCGACGCACCGCCGCGCAACGCGTCCGCTTTATCACTGATCTGGTTTGCGCTGTTGTCCGGGATGAGTTTCATAAAGAGGTCTTTGTCCGTGATTTCAACCATGGCCCCTCCCAGCTTGAGTCCATCCGTGAGGCGTTGAAAGATTATCCCGGAATCACGATAATCTCTAAGGCGGAACCGCAGGACTTTCAACCGTTCTATCCCCATTCGTTTACCCTCGGCGCGTTCGGGGCGACGCCCCAGATAGTGGAAATTGACCTTTGCGGCGAGTACTGGGGTCAATCGCTGATTCTGACTTCGCTTGCCGGTTATGTCCCATACCGGCTTAAATACGATCAGGAGCAGGGAACGATTGGGGCGGTCGGAAGAGTGGATTGTTTTTCCAATTCCGCGCTGGGAACTCCTTCAGAGATCAACTTCTACTCCTTCCAGCGCGTTCTGGAAGACCGCAACGTTACCGCCGATGCGATCTACGCGGAATGGATGAAAAAGCGTTACGGACTAAAGCCCGGAGGATATGCCGCCCGTCAGATGACCGAGATTTTCGAGCGTTCGTGGCAAATGGCGAAGAAACTGTACTATACGCAAGGCTTCTGGATATGGAAAAACCTTTCGAGCATCCCAGAACGTTCCGCTAGCATCGATGGGGGCATAGCCGGTAAATCGAACGCCCTGTGGGATTCGGCGCAGAAACCCCTGGAACAACGTCTCTTGCATCCAGATGCCGCTCTTGTACGAGCGATACGGGAGGAAAAGGCGGAAGCGGTCAAGCTGGCGCAGAGCAACCTTACGACGCTGGTAGGAATCCGCTCCTCCCTTGCGCCCGCCGATTATGCAGATATAGAACGTCGTCTGCGTCTCGCTGTTGATCTGGCGAACATCTATCAGGCCATCGCCGACGCCTACTGGCGCGTGAAACTATCCGAAAACGCGCCGGGAGATGCGGAGGCAAGCATAGAAAAGGTGAACGCTGCTTTGTCCACTCTGACGCCGATGGCGACTCTGCTGGAAAAAAACGCCGCGAACTTTCCTTGGATTGGCAAACAATCGCAGCGACTTATCAACCTGCAGACAGACCTGACGGCGCGTTACGGTCGTATCGCCCGTTAAGCAGGGAATAGTAGAGGCTCAAAAGGTAGGAAAACGCAGGCATCCACAACGTATTTTTTCGAGTCCCGCATAAAGCCCTATCCCGCGCCGACGGCGACCAGCAGACGCGCCTTGTCTTCTTCGGTGAGATCGCCGACGGTCTTGAACTGTTCGGTGTAAAGATCACGATAGATGCCGGGACGCGCCATCAGGTCAGAATGCGCCCCGAAGTCTACGATTCGACCTTCGTTCATTACCAGAATACGGTCGGCGTTCATGATTGTACTCAGGCGGTGAGCGATGACGAAGTTGGTGCGGTTCTTCATCAGTTCGGAGAGGGATGCCTGAATATTGGACTCGGTATGGCTATCGAGGGCAGAAGTGGCATCGTCCAGAATCAGGATGCGAGGGTCGGCGAGAATGGCGCGGGCGATACTCATGCGCTGTTTCTGACCGCCAGAGAGTTTGATGCCATCCTCGCCGATTTTAGTGTCGTACCCATCAGGGAGTTCCAGAATGAACGAGTGCAGGTCTGCGGCCTGAGCGGCGGCGATAACCTCTTCATCAGTGGCTTCCTTGCGTCCATAGCGAATATTTTCCCGCAACGTTACCGAAAAGAGGATCGTCTCCTGCGAAACCAGACCGATGTGGCGCCGCATGGATTCCAGACGGACGTTTTTCACATCATGTCCGTCTATCAGTACCGCTCCCTGTTGCACATCGTAGAATCGTGCCAGCAGATTGACGACGGTGGTCTTCCCTGCGCCGCTGGGTCCAACAATTGCGATAATCTCGCCCGGATTGACATGGAATGAGATGTCATGCAGGGCAGGTTGCGCTGGATCATAGCCAAAGGTCACATGACGAAATTCCACTTCGCCGCGAACCGTGGGAAGATATACCGCTTCCGGGGCGTCGATGATTTCCGGGCGAGTGTCCAGCGTTTCGAAGACTCGTTCGATAGCGGCGTTCGCCCATTGTAACTGGACGTTAAAATCGACGACGCGCACTGCCGGATCATAGAGATAACCGATATACGAATAGAACGCGAGCAGTTCTCCCGGCGTCATCTGGCGTTGCAGAACGAGAGCCCCGCCGTACCACAGAAGACCGCCCGTGCCGAGCATACGGATCAATTGCGAGGTCGCGCCGAGGAAACGATTGAGTTGCGTCTGCTGCATCCCCAGTCGGAAGTTCGCCGCGACCGTCTCCATGAACTGTTCGGTCTCATAATTCTCATGGGCGAATGCCTTGACGACGGCGATGGCTCCGATTTTTTCCGTCAGGGTGGAGATCATCTTCTCCCAACGCTCGCGCAGTTCGACGCTCACAACCCGGATTCGGGAAAGGAGAAGTTTATAATTCAGCACATAGAGCGGCAGAATAACGGTAACCAGAAGCGCCAGTTTCCAGTTCAGGTATAGCAACCATAAAATGACGATGACAAGCGTTGCGACATCCGTAATCAGATAGACGAATCCCTGTGTCAGGGCGTACTGGATAACGTCGATGTCGCCGGTGAGTCGCGCCATGATCTTGCCGGGTTGGCGACCGTCGTAGTAGGCGAGGGAGAGGCGCTGGAGGTGGCGGTAGGACTGGAAGCGCAGATCGAAGACGACCCGCTGACCGAGCCAACCGATCAAGTAGTTCAGGGCGTAGGAAACCAGACCGCGAACGCCTGTAAGCGCAATGACACCAAAAAAGATGCTCCAGAGCATCCCGACATCTCGCTTGGGAATGGCGACATCGAGGGCCTGCTTCTGAAACAGAGGCATGGGAATCGCCGACAGGGTGACGACGAACATCAAGACCACCGACAGCGCAACCCGGTAACGATACGGCCTCAAGTAGCGTAGAAGGCGCTTATAGTTCTCCATCTATTCTTACTATTACGCCGATGGCGTCATTTTACCTGCCTGTTCTATCATGCCCCAGGGCTATTCAGTTATTTTGTTATTGTGGGTAAACTATAGGCATGGCTATAGAAACGGTTCCTCCCTTAATGGATTTCTTGAAGCAAGTACCCGATTTTCGCAGTCGGCATGGCAGACGCTATCGCCTCGAAGCCATCCT
>CAIVZM010000024.1 GCA_903910385.1 uncultured Armatimonadota bacterium | reverse complement strand
GACCATGCTCATTAAATATTCCTATGCATTTATCGCCATGCCGGGAGGTTTTGGGACTTTCGACGAGATATTTGAGACGTTGACTCTGATCCAGACCGGAAAAATCAATGACTTCCCGATAGTGTTGATAGGAGTCGATTTCTGGAGACCCCTGATGGAAGGCGTTATTCGTGACCGACTCTTGAAAGAAGCGACTATTTCTCCGAAAGACATCTACCTGCTTTTCGTTACGGATTCGCCGGATGAGGCAGTCGCCTACATCAAGCATATGGCATTGGAAAGATTTGGTCTTACATACGGACCGGTGATGAAGAAGAGTTGGTGGCTTTGGGAATAACCGTGCACTCTTGCGTCGAATGGGAGGTACAAACGGCGGCGATGATTTCGGGAGTGGTAGCTACTGCATCGGCGTCCAGCGCCTAATTATCGAGAGCAATTTCGATACAGGCTTCTGGAATGACGCGCCCTACATAGCGACCAGAACTAGCGCATCTTTTAAGAAACGACTTAGTACCAGATATACCACGAAAGCGCTACCTATAAAAAGGGAAAGATGCTGACGTCCGACCCTTTCAAAGTCACGGAGAAAATCTTCAGTGTGTTCTCCGTTCTAACTCAGTTCGAAAAGCAGTGACTTCAAAGAGCGATCAGGGATTTAGGAAGGAATGGCGCCGGGTTTGCGCGAACGGTAAAACCGTTCAAAATGAACGGCGGAGGGCTCTTTACTGTGGGAGACAAAGTACGGATTGGTGTAATCGGTTGCGGGCAAATCGCTCAGCAACATTTTAAGAGTTATCAGGGCATTCCCGATGCGGAAGTCGTGGCGTGCGCCGATATCAAACCGGAAGCGGCGGACTCATCTGCAAAGACGTTCGGCATTCCTAAAGTTTATTACAACGCGCATGAAATGCTGGAGAAGGAAGAACTCGACGCGGTCGATGTCTGCCTGCACAATAATTTGCACCGCTCTGCGACGGAAGCGGTACTGGCGTCTGGTCGGCATGCCTATTGCGAGAAACCGATGGCGGGAACCTACGCCGACGCTGTAGCAATGAAAGCCGCCGCCGATAAATCCGGCAAGATGCTCCATATCCAGCTGGCAGGCATATATAGCAATGAAGTCCGCGCCGCTAAGGAACTGATCGATGCGGGAGTGCTCGGTGATGTCTTTTACGCCCGGTCAAACGGTCATCGGCGCCGGGGCAGACCCTACCTCGATGGCTACGGTTCCCCCAATTTTGTGCAGAAAGATATTTCCGCAGGCGGCGCTCTGTATGATATGGGTGTCTACCATATCTCCGAGATGCTATTCTTGCTTGGCAATCCCGCAATCGAACGTGTGACAGGCAAGACTTATCAGAAGATGCCGATCGACCCGAAAAGGTTGGCGGAATCCGGAGCGAATGTCGAAGAAATCGCGATGGGTTTTGTTCGTTTTGCCGGGGATATTACGATGGATGTTCTGGAAGCATGGGCGGTGCATCTGGATCAGTTCGAGGGATCGTTCGTCGTTGGCAGCGAAGGCGGCGTTCGTCTGAAGCCGTTCGCCTACCATCGTTCCTATGGTGATCTCGATGTGAGCGGCGGAGCGGATCTGGGCTCAGCGAAATACCGATGGCGAAAGCTACGAAGCGAGGACGGGGAAACCGATATTCGCGATAATTCACAGGCTCACTGGATTGCTGCGATTCAGGGGAAAACGCCGCTTCTGCCCACCGCAGAAATCGCCCTCAATACGATGCTGATATCGGAAGGTATTTATCTCTCGGAGCAACTACGACGAGAAGTCACCTCTGAAGAAGTGCTCGAACGTTCGCAGTCAAAGGCGTTACAGGTATAAACGGATGCGCGTCGTCATCAATTTGCTGGGAGGATTACTGGCGTTCGGATGGGGAGCGGTAGCCACGGACTACATCATCGGAGCCCGAAAGGGTCGTTCCCTCACTGATATCGCACCCTACCCGGTGGATGCCGACGCGCCTTCCCTTTCTGTCATCGTCGCTGCCTGTAACGAAGAGGAAAAACTTCCGGCTGCGTTTCGAACGCTTCTGGCACAGGAGTATCCAGGATCGTTTGAAATCGTCGCTATCGACGACCGTTCAACGGACAATACGCCCGGACTGTTAGACCAGCTTGCTCAGGAAGGCGAATCCCAGGAGCGTCGCATCGTCGTCCTCCACCTGAACGATCTTCCAAAAGGCTGGTTAGGAAAAAACCATGCGCTCTATCAGGGGGCGCGAAACGCTCGCGGACGTTGGCTACTCTTCACGGACGCCGATATCCGTTTCGCCCCGGACGCTCTTTCTCGCGCCGTTCGATTCGCCGAAGCGGAAAAGCTGCACCATCTGGTTTCCTTTATGAGGTTGGAATTGGAGGGCTTCTGGGAAAACGTATTCGGGTTGACGTTCGCCTTCTTTTTCTTTTTGAAATTTCGTCCCTGGCGCGTCAGGAATCCTCGCACGAAAGAATATCTCGGGGTCGGTGGCTTCAATATGGTTCGCCGAGATGCTTACGAAGCGATTGGGACGCACCGGGCTATCGCTCTTGAAGTCGCGGACGATATGGAACTGGGGCGTCGCATTAAGACTAGCGGATTCACATCGGAAGTCGTTGGCGCCGGAGACCTGATCTCGGTGCGTTGGCAAGAAGGCTTCGCTGGTTTGATGAACGGTCTGACTAAAAACGGGTACGCCGGTCTCGATTACAATCCTCTGACAGTGGTTCAATCTTCGGGGCTATTGTTTATGACATGCGTCTGGCCACTCATGGGACTGTTTCTCGCAACGGATAAACGCGCCCGTATTGGCTACGCGACCGCTTTAGGCGCAATCATCGGCACGGGTACGATACATGCGAGATATGGACGAATCCCTCCTGCGTACGCTCTGAGTTTGCCCTTATCATCGCTTTTGCTGATTATTGTGATGTTCCGGTCTATGCTGACAACGGAACATAATGGAGGTATCACCTGGCGCGGTACTTTCTATCCGCTGGATATTCTCAGACTAAGAGAGATCCCGGCGATTCCCCCTACAATAACCGGCGAAATTCACGAGGGTTGACGCCCGTGATCTTCCTGAATCGTGACGTAAAATAAAACGGCGAGGCGAAACCGACCATCGCCGAAATTTCCGCTATGGTCCGGGAAGTAACAGTCAATAGTTGATTTGCACGCATAATCCGTTCCCGTTCGAGAAATTGCCCCGGAGTCATCCCAGTTTGTTCCCGAAAGAGATGGGAAAAGCGAGACGAAGATAATCCGACAACGTCGGCAATATCGTTGATAGAAAACGATTTATCCGGGTTTTCCCTGAGATACTCGCTTGCACGGATGATACCGGGATCCAGGCGAGCTTTCTCCATTCGAGGATTGATTGCATCAAACCATAGCAGTGCTTTTTCCAGAGCATTCATGGCAAAATCTTCTCACCTCAATCCCCCGCTCTGTTCCTGTCGGTACATTTCCCAGAGAGCGGATTCAGCTTGCATAGCAGTATATTACAGGTTTTTAGCGGATGCGACGATGGCGGAACCAACGTTCTTCACGTATATTTGACAATAATACTGCCATGAAAAGAGAATGACAATGCAAAATTGGGAAATAATGACGAAGGCTTTTGCAGCGAACGGTTTCGCTGTCGCACGCGGATTCTTCCAACCAGAAGAAGTGGCGGAGATTCGCGAAGCGTTTATGGAACAGGCGAAAGACGGCCCGGTGCCCCATCTTTCCGACGGCCATTTTCAAACGCTGGAAAAAAGCGATCCTCTGGCGTTCTACCCTCGCATGATGCATCCGCATAACCATAGCAATAAGATCGTCGGGCCAATTTCGATGAAATATATGTTGGATCGACGCATTAAAGAAGCTCTCACCGCTATTATGGGAGAGGAACCGGTCGCTGCCCAATCGATGTTTTATTTCAAACCGGCGGGAGCCCGGGGACAGGAATTACATCAGGACAACTTCTATTTACGCGTTTCTCCTGGCACTTGCTATGCTATGTGGCTGGCGATAGATGACGCCGATGAAGGGAACGGCGGCATGAAAGTCGTTCCGGGATCTCACACCATCGATATCGTTTGTCCTGAAAAAGCGGATATGAGCATCTCGTTTACTGACGCTTATGTTCCGGTGCCTAAAGACATGGAAGCGGTCCCTGTCGATCTCAAAGCGGGAGATGTCCTGTTCTTCAATGGCTCGCTGATACACGGTTCCTACCCGAATACAAGCAAGGATCGCTTCCGACGCGCCTTCATCTGTCACTATGTGCCTCGCGCCTCCGCTGAATTATCCCAATATTACGCCACCCTCACCTTTGACGGCGAAACGGTCTCAATCCCGCCCGCTACCGGAGGAGGCGCTTGCGGCGCTCCTGTGGAGGAAGTGTCAGCCCCTCATTAGCGCCTCATTAAGGCAAATCTTTGAATATTCGTCTTCAGTCTGTCGGTCTTGTTCAGATTTCCGAACGACCTACAGACTGAAGATTCGGGGTCACTATGGAATGGGAAGGCTCGATTTGAGCCCGGACTTCGCTCAGTGAAACGGTCTCATTGATGATACTCTGGACCTCAGCGATCAGGACGGTATAACGGGGATACGCGGTAGACGACCCGGCGCTATCCGCCACGACCGGAAGCGTTTCTCCGAGCGCGGGCAATAAATTTTGCAACATCGCTTCCAGATTTTCCGCTCGTTGGGTCAGACGCCCAACGTTATCACGTATCACCTGATCCTGTCCTTCTGTAGCGATAGCGTAATCCTGAGCGTAGAGGCGCCATTTTGTCAGCAATATTACCGTCTCGCCCAACGCTGGCAGAATGCGCCGGATTTCGGTTTCGACCTGAACAGGCAAGTCACGGATGATAAGCGCATTCTGAACCAGACTGAGAAAGTCCTGTTCCAGAGGTTGGCCCGGAGTCAACGGTCTCTTGCCTCGCACGCTCTGGAAAGCCTTCCGCCATTTCCCCTGCGATTCTTCAACCGGCAGGATCTCGCGACGAGTGCGCCCGCCCTTTAACGCCTGTATTTCTTCTAGCCTGACTTTTTGCTGATGCAAACTCCCAAATCGTCGTCGGGGTTCGTAGAGCAAACAAAAATATAGAATCGACGCTCCTGAAAGTAAAACGACGGCTGTCATGGGAATAGACATTCTCACAAACCAGAACAGTGCGATAGTCACCAGAGGGATTACCACCGAAGGAAGTGCGATGAGTGGAAGCGTCGTATCCGCCATCATCGGTAACGTCGCCGATGCCACCTGTTCTGAGACGTCGGATCTGGATGCCCAGAATTTCCCCAGAAAGCCTTGATTTGGTGGCGTATGGACACGCGATGCGCCCATGGCACGATATCGAAAAAGCGCGATTCTCCAGTATTCGCCCAGATCGTCTGGAATCAGCTCCATGCCTCATTGTACAGCCTTCGTTCCATAAATATCATGATCGTGTTTCCACAGGAATTCGGTCTCTGGTAGAATACGATCATCATGGCTGAGTCTCGTGACCGAGAAATTGTCGAAGAGATGTGGACGCTTGCGCGGAATGAACCCATGACGTTGGCGTCCCTATCTCCATTTGGCATGGTGGATCGTAGTCGATACCGTCGTCAGGTAGGAAATGTATCACTGGAATTGACACTGGACAGCGATCCGCGCACCGGTATCTGGAGTTACGAACTGGCGATTCTCAATGCAGAGGGCGGGGAATTGGACACGGATACCGTCAACTACTGGCTTCATGCGTTCTTTGGACGGGAGGCTCATTTTGCTGCGCGACGAAACTTCCTTCTTACCGGGGAAGCGCGGTTTGTCTTTCCTTATAGCCGATAAGTCACGCTCCAAAAACGTTTTTTATCTCTTTGTTTGCAATAACATGAAACTACCCTGCCTGATTGGGTGTCTGAGAGGGCGAATCGGATAAATGACGGAACTACGTCCGTCCCGATTTTCAGGAGAATGGGAAGCGGCTTTCACTTGCTTCACATGCGCTTTGAATGGGAAAGAGGTAACATGGCAACTCTTTCTGGCTCTGGTGTGTGTGTAGCAAAAACTGCCATTCTCATCTTCTGTCCTTTCACCAACCAGGAGGGTTAGAATGAAAAAGGCCTCGCTTATCGCGGGAGCTGCAGTCAGTATGGCTGCGCTTAGCGTCGCGCCAGCGTTCGCGCAGGGTGGTCCGTTCGCGGATGTCCCGACCGACCACTGGGCATATGCTGCAGTAGATAAACTTCAGAAGAGGGGTATCGTTATCGGTTACCCCGACGCAACTTACGGCGGAAAGCGCGCTATGACGCGTTACGAATTCGCTGTCGCCATTGCCCGTATGCTCGATACGGTGGGCGGATCGACCGGCACGGTCATCGATGATTCCAAGTACGTGAAGTACCCGGATCTTGACGGTTACCTCAAGAAGTCCGATCTTCCGAACAATGGCGATGTCGATGCATTGCGCAAACTCCTCAAGGAGTTCCAACCGGAACTCGTTACCCTTGGAGTTGATCTCGATGCAGCGCGCAAGCGCCTCGATGCTCTTGATGCTCGCGTGAAGGCGTTGGAAGCCGATGCTCAGCGCATCCGCATTTCCGGCGACCTCAATGTTTACACTCAGAGCAACGAACTCAAGCAGAAATCGACGAGCACCGGTCTCGGTACCCCTCGTTCCAATGAGTTCGATACCAACTCGGGCAAGACTTCCGGTTTCATTGACCAGAATGGTTACTCCGTTGGTTCCGGCGTCGGTCACAACAAGAGCTTCGTCGCGGATACCTACGTTACCCATGACCTCGACCTGAACGTTAAGGGTCGTCTCACGGAAACTGCCAATGCGGATGTTGTCATCAATGTTGGTAACTACCTGAACTACCTTGGATCGATCAATCAGACGATTGGCGCTCGTAGCACTCGTCCCGCGTACCGCGCTTATCCGGGTCAGAAGGTGAGCCTTGATGAGGATATCACTCTCTACAAGGCAGTCGTCAACGCGAATATCGGATCGCTTGGACTGACCGTTGGTCGCAATCCGTTCCAGTTGACCCCGTACACCCTGAAGCAAGGGGATGTTGACCTTTATCATGACAACGTGAAGACAGACTCCGGCAATATCCCGCTCGACGGTATCACCGGTACGCTCAAGCTTGGTTCCGTTAACCTGACCGGCTTTGCCGACAAGGTTGACCCGATCAAGTATGTGTCGAATATCAATGACAACTTCGCCAATCAGCGCACGAACGGCACCCAGCAGTACGGCGTTTACGCTGGCGCTCGGACCGGCGCTTACGGCGGACCTCTGAAGGCCCGCTCCACCACCGCTGTCGCTCCGAACGGTCTGGTTTACTCTACCGGTAACCGACCGATTGGAAACCGCATCACCCCGTTCACGAACGGCGCGATGTATGCAGAGCAGTTGGCGGGTGGCCGTGCAACGGTCATGCTTGGTAAGAGCCTCAATATTGGCGGCACCTACCTGACCATCGGCGGAACCACTCTCCCGGATCAGCAGACGTTCCGCGATCCGCTTTCCCGTGTTGACGTCTATGGCGGCGATGCGAGCATCAAGTTGGGTCCGGTTCTGGTGGCGGGTGAGTACTCCAAGTCCGATTCCTATGGTCAGGAAACTATCGGTGGCAACGATAAGAAGCTGATCAGCAAGAATAACGATGCCTATGACGTTTCCGGCAAGGTTACCGTTTCCCTCCTCGACCTCGTTGGCGGTTACCGAGAAATCGGACCGTACTTCGCGGCTCCTGGTAGCTGGGCTGGATTCGGAACGGTTGTCAACCCGGTTGACATCAAGGGTTACTACGTCAACGGTACGATTCGTCTCGCGAAGTCCTTCAGCATCTTCGGTGGATACCAGGATTACAAGGGTACGGGCAAGGCGGTTAACGACGGCGGTTTGAGCAAGGACGACAAGTTCAAGAACATCACCGGCGGCGCGACCCTGACGTTTGGTACTGCGCATACCCTCGGCATCAAGTATGACGAAGTTCAGTATGACGTTCTGAATGGAAGCGGCCGTGGTCGTTCCACGCCGAAGGAATCCTACACGGACATCACGTATGGCCTCAAGTTCACCCCGCACGCGGGCTTGAAATTGGGCTATCAGATCGTCAAGTGGGATGACAAGAACACTGGCTTCGATTCCATCAACGGTGACGGCAACGTCATCTACACCCAGGTCGGCCTGAAGTTCTAAGCAAGCTTCTCGTCTCAACGGGCGACGCTCCCGGCAGTCATGGAAACGTGATTGCCGGGAGCGTTTTTTTTGCTGGATTGAATCGTGTGTTGCTCCGTGCTATAATAATGTTCGTACGAGGCAAACAATTTACAAAAGCCCCGACCTTTTATCGCGCAGTTCGCTGACGCGTCAAAACGCAATTTTCAGGAGTGATTCCTTATCCCTATGGATACCAGCGACTTCCGCAACGGCCTGTCCTTTATTATGGACAATGATATTTTTACTATCGTCGAATTCCAACATGTCAAACCGGGTAAAGGCGGCGCATTCGTCCGTTCTCGCCTGAAGAATCTTCGCACCGGCGCTACGATTGATAAAACGTGGCGAGCGGGTGAGCGCATGGAGCAGGCGATTCTCGAACGTAAGGCGATGCAGTATCTTTACTCTCAGGACGATGAAGCGTACCTGATGGACAATGAAACATTCGAGCAGACTGCTGTCCCCCTCACTCAGTTCGGATCTCAGACCAAGTATCTGAAAGAGAATGTGGATGTCAACGTCATCATTCACAAGGATGCGATTATTGGCGTTTCTGTCCCCGACTTTATGGAACTCGTAGTGACGGAAACGGAGCCGGGAATTCGTGGCGATACCGCTTCGGGGGGTACGAAACCCGCGACAGTAGAAGGCGGGGCGGTCGTTCAGGTTCCCTTCTTTGTGAACGCTGGGGACAAATTGCGTATCGATACCCGTACAGACTCATATCTTGAACGAGTAAAATAAACAATGAATTCTGGTTGTTAGGGGAAGACGACAAAGCGGAAAATCAACGGACAGGCAAAAGATTTCTCTTATCCCTACTCTGTTAATTCCCCTTTTCGTCTTGTCCGGAGAGGGCGCATCGTGGAACCGGAAGATGAGCCAACATGGTGGGACAGGTTCGCTCCCACCGTCTATAATTTCTTATCGCTGGCAATGACGCTTGCCTTTGCGACGGCAGGTCTGGCTGCAGTTTATCTCCTCTGGGGGCTTTTTTCGGGTCAACTTGCCGGAGTTGACTCACTGTCGAAACTGGATCGCGAACGAATTGTAGGAATCGTTTCCCTTGCCTCGCAAACCATGGCGATTGGTCTGGGAATTGGAACTCTGTGTCTGACCGCCCTGAGTTGGAGCGAAGAATCACTGGGCTACCTGATACTGGCGGGGGCAGCGGCGCTCGGCATCGGCGTTCCATTTCTACACACCAGTATGGGCGGTCAATCCGGAAGCGTCGCCTCCGCTACCGCCGTTGCCTCATTTGTGACCGCGTCCATAGCGCCGGGGGTGATTGGCGCCGGGCTGATAGCCTGGGATGTCACCCGTCGATTTATGGGAGCGACAAAAGATCGCCCGGTGGAAAAGATGGAGATGGCGTTTGGAGCCACTGCGGAGGCGGAAGCGCGACCAATGCGTCTTTCCCTGATGGCAAAATGCTGGGAAGGCCCGTACTGCCGTGAGTTGATACGCCCCCATTGTCCCATCTTCATTGCACGAAAAGCCTGCTGGCGCGAAAAGCGCGGCTGTATGTGCGAAGAAGAAATTGTGAATGAGGCTGTCTCGAAATCCAGCAGCGCCCTACTCGGCATGGCGCCATCCCCAGAGTTCAATTACGCGAATCCAGCCACGCCTGCCAGTCGATTCTCTCAATCCGTCGCCCCACGCCGTGTGGAATTGAACATGGCGCAAAAACGGGAACGGTGTCGCAATTGTATCATTTACAATGAACATGAGCGCGAAAAATACAAGTTGCTTCTCCCGGTGGTTATTCTGGGAGGCATAGCGCTTGTTGCGGCATTCTCGCCAATTCTGCGCGATATGATCGTCTGGGGATTCTCCATTCTGGAAAAAGCGGTAGCAACCGTCAGTCTACAGGGTGGCGGTTCCGGCATACAGTTCGGTCATCCGACAGAAGCGATTCAGTGGGCATTTATTGTTGCAATTGGGCTGATGTTCATCTCGAAGTTGGTGCAGGCGTTGGAATGGATGTGCTTCGAAGTTAAAATCTGAATTGCATCGGAACGCCGGTTAAACGCTTCATAAGCCATGCTGAGTCTGGTACACTGTATTCAATGGATTTTTCGGATATCGAGAAGGTGGTTCGCCTGTTGCGCGAATCCGATGTGTTGACGGAAGTCGAAGTCAAGCAGGGAAACCGCTCATTACGGATTCGGAGACCTGTTACAGAGTCGTTCGCGCCGCCTCCACAGGCGCCCCGTAGCGTGAAAAGTGCAATCGTCTCGTCGCAGGTGGGACGGACGGGTAAAACGCCCCGACCGACTTCGGAAGGGATATCCGCTGTAGTAACTATTACTTCCCCACTGGTCGGAATCTTTCGCGCACGGAAGCCGCATCCCATACAATTGAATGATGTGGTTTCCGCAAGTGAACTGATGGGTCAAATCGAAGCGATGCGCCTGATGAACGAATGTGTCGCGACAACAGCAGGTAGGATACAGGCGGTCCTGATTGAAGACGGTCGACCAGTTGAATATGGTCAACCTTTATTCGAAATCGCTCCGGAGGCAATACCATGATCTCGGTCGCCAGTCATAAAGTATCCTTCATCTCCGCTCGTCGGCGAGCCTTCAGCTTGATCGAGATATTGATCGTCGTCGCCATTATCGCCCTGCTGATGGCGTTCCTCTTGCCCCGCTACCTCGGCGGAACTGATAGCAAGGGCAAACATATAGCGTCGCCGAAGGAACGTGCGCAACAGGTTGCGGGCGTTTCGTATATTGGTCAGATCAATCTTGCGATTTCCATGTACCGACAGGATAACGATGGTCAAAATCCGCCTGATCTGGCGTCCTTACAGAAATATGGCGTCACAGGTGAAATGCTGTTAGACCCGGTGACGAAGCAACCACTGACCTATGATCCGCAAACCGGCGTCGTTGGTAACTCCACCGGGCAGTCCAATGGCCCCGATAGTCTCGGCGGCGGACTAACATTGCCGGGAGTCGGTAAATAATCTTTTCCCCTATCAAGAACCATTTCACTTCTCGATCATCACTCATATCGTCACCAACGACCGCTCATTCAGTAAGTCGCATCATCTAAAATGTTCAAGAAAATCCTTATCGCTAACCGTGGCGAAATTGCTATCCGGGTTATTCGCGCATGCCGTGAAATGGGAATCGGCACAGTCGCAGTTTATTCGCAAGCGGATGCGGATTCGCTTCATGTTCAGTTGGCGGATGAATCGGTCTGCGTCGGTCCCCCTGCGGGAAAAGACTCTTATATGAGCATTCCCAACATTGTGTCGGCAGCATTGATCACGGGCGCCGAAGCGATACATCCCGGTTACGGATTCCTGTCAGAAGTGGCTTCTTTTGCGGAGGTCTGCACGACTGTGGGAATAAAATTTATCGGCCCTTCCGTCTCCGCTATCGAAGCGATGGGCGATAAAGCGACCGCTCGAGAAACGGCGAAAGCGGCGGGAGTCCCTACGGTTCCCGGTTCCGAGGGAGTCCTGAACGATGAGGGGGATGCTCTGCGGATTGCAGCAGAAATCGGTTACCCGGTTGTAGTCAAGGCGACAGCGGGGGGTGGCGGGCGCGGCATCCGTGTTGTGGAAGATGAGGATGAGTTGTTACGAGTCCTCAAAGTCGCGCAGTCCGAAGCGGCGGCAGCGTTTGGAAATCCAGATGTCTATCTGGAAAAGTATATCCGCTCCATGCGCCATATTGAGGTGCAAATACTGGCGGACGAGTATGGCTCTTGTATCCACTTAGGGGAACGTGAATGTTCGGTGCAGACTCGTCGGCATCAGAAAGTCGTGGAAGAGGCTCCGTCAGCATCCCTTTCGCCGGAACAGCGCCAACGCATCGGCGCGGCGGCGGTAAAAGCGGCGACGGCGGTCGGATACGCCAATGCCGGCACAGTGGAATTCATCTATACCCCGGAAGGAAATTTCTATTTTATGGAAATGAATACTCGGATTCAGGTGGAGCACCCTGTCACGGAAGCAGTGACCGGAATTGATCTGGTGCAGTGGCAGATCAGAATCGCGAACGGCGAACGTTTGACTTTCGCACAGGAAGATGTGGAATGGAACGGTCATTCTATCGAGTGCCGGGTGACGGCGCAGAATCCACAGAAGGGTTTTGCTCCGGCGGCGGGGCTTATGCCGCATGTGCGAATTCCCGGCGGCCTGGGCGTTCGGGTGGATACACAAATTTATTCCGGCTACACCATGCCGCCATTTTACGATTCCAATCTCGCCAAGGTGATTGTCTGGGCTCCAGATAGAGCGCAGGCGATTGCCCGTATGCGCGGCGCGTTAGATGAAATGCTGGTAGAGGGCATTCCGACCAACGCCGGCTTTCTACAGACGATTCTCGCCGATGAGCGGTATCGAGAAAATGAGCTCTCAACCGCTTTTCTGCCCCAGTTGATGGATGAACAGGGATTCGTCGCATAGAACGATTCACTTTCTTAAAATCGTGAGTCCATCCATCGGATGTACGCATAGTCGATGCGGTACAATAGCGCGTTATGACCAAGCCCGCTTCCCCTTCTACCAATTCTCCTGCGCCGGGTTCCCGCCGCGCCGCTCGTGAGGCTGCGCTACGCGTTCTCTACACGGTCGATGTCGGTAAACAACCCGTCGAAGAAGCGACCGAGCAGACTTTCGCGGCGCATACGCTGGAACCTGCAATGGCGGATTTCGCCCGATCCCTGATTTCGGGAACGTTACGCAACCGAACGGACATCGATAAGGCGATCGATAAATTCGCTGTCGGATTCCCGATAGCACGTCAGACCGCAGTTGACCGTAATATCCTGAGAATGGCGGCAGGAGAGATACTGTTCCCGGTGACCCATGCTCCTGCAGGAGCCGTCGTCAATGAAGCGGTCGAACTGGCGAAGAAATATTCGACTTCGGATTCGGGTAAATTCGTCAACGGGGTTCTCGGCGCTTTGGTGCGTGATCGGGAGGGAAAACTCGAAGCCATAACCGATATCAAGTTGGAGGAAACAAATGCCTGAACCATTGATACTGGATGGAACCGCCACTGCGAAAGCGATCCGTAACGAAGTCGCAGAACGAACCCTCACTCTTAAAGGACGGGGCGTCACCCCCGGACTGGCGGCGGTTCTGGCAGGCGAAGACCCGGCTTCCGTGACTTATGTCAGAATGAAACGCAAAGCCTGCGAAAAGGCGGGAATACACTCCGTCGCCCATGAATTCGGCCCAGACGCCACACAGGAGCAAATACTGCGGACGATTCAAGCACTCAACGCAGACTCTTCCATTCATGGCATTCTGGTGCAACATCCCCTGCCTAAAGGTCTGGACGAGTACGCGATTCTGTCCGCTGTATCCCCTGATAAAGATGTGGATGGCATCGGGCGTGGCAGCTTGGGCGATCTTGTGAAAGGCGAAGCGGAATTTGTTGCCTGCACCCCTGTCGGTATGGTCGAACTTTTGGATCGCTATCAATTACCGATTGAGGGAAAACATGCCGTCGTGATCGGTCGTTCGGTAATTCTCGGTAAGCCATTGTCTTTGCTTCTGCTTAACCGGAATGCGACTGTCACCATATGTCACTCGCGCACCAAAAATCTGGCGGAGATTACGCGTCAGGCGGATATTCTTTGCGTCTGTATCGGGAAGCCGGAATTTATTACCGGTGAAATGGTCAAACCGGGCGCAGTCATTCTGGATGCGGGTTACAACAGAGTCACGGGAAGAACGCATGATGTCGGTGATTGCGAGTACGATTCCTGCGCGGCTGTCGCATCGGCAATCACGCCAGTTCCCGGGGGAGTCGGCCCGATGACTATTGCCATGTTGCTCTCCAATACCGTGAAGGCCGCTGAAAGCGCCGTCGCTTAGAAAGACAGTACGAATCCTCCGTGGACATCCCCTCGTTTTTCAACCTACAGGCGTATTCAACTTCCCGTATTCAGCAAATCAATGCGGCTTTAGACCGTCTGACACCGCCTGCAGACGCGCCCCCGGCATCACTGCATGAAGCGATGCGGTATTCGCTTTTTGCGGGCGGGAAGCGTGTTCGTCCCCTGATGTGCGTGGCGGCGGCGGAAGCGGTTGGCGGAACCGCAGAGAAAGTGTTACCGGTCGCCTGCGCCATAGAGATGATTCATACCTTCTCTCTCATTCACGATGATCTCCCCGCTCTGGATAATGATGATTTGCGCCGTGGGATGCCAACCTCGCACAAGGTTTACGGAGAAGCCTTAGCGATCCTGGCAGGAGACGCCCTTCACACGCTGGCGTTCTCGGTACTTGCCGGGAAACAAGAATGTGATGATCCCGCTCGCCTGTTCCGTGTCATTCGTCTTATTGCTGAGTCTTGCGGTGAGGCAGGAATGGTCGGCGGACAAGTGGACGATATGCTTTACGAACGTCGTCCAGATATCACTCCCGAAATCCTGCGCTCTATCCATGCCCGAAAGACCGGGGCTTTGCTCAATGCCTCTATTCTTTCCGGAGCGATCCTCTCCGGCGCCGCAGTCGATCAGGAAGACGCTCTGCGTAATTACGGTGATCAGATCGGCGTCGCCTTTCAGATCATAGACGACATTTTGGACGTGACCAGCGACGATGCCACGTTGGGTAAGCCGGCAGGTTCTGATCTGAAGAATGATAAGGCGACCTACCCCAAACTTTTCGGTTTAGAAAAATCGACGCAACTGGCGCAGGATGCTGTTCAGACTGCTCTTTCTGCTTTATCCCACTTCGACGAACGGGCAGAACCGCTTCGCGCCTTCGCTTCCTATATTATCCAGCGGGATATGTGAAAGGACTCAGATCGTGCAACAGCGTGCAATAGAACTGCATGATTCCGGATACCGATTCCCTTTCCCGCAAGCGGCCCTGCCTCTCTTTCTATCCATATCATGACAAACGGAACACTCGTCTTTCACGGGAGCGGAATAACGCTGACCGCATTAGGCGAGCCCCGATTCGTCGAGAGTACGGATTACGAGGCGCAACTTGCGTGATACAATTTGCGGGAGCGGGCCGGGCGGTCGCGGAGGGGAAACCTTCTGAGGAAAGTCCGGGCTCCACAGAGCGCGATGCTTGCTAACGGCAAGGCGGGGCGACCCGACGGAAAGTGCAACAGAAAGATACCGCCAGGCGTTGGCATGCTGACAGCTTGGTAAGGGTGAAATGGTGCGGTAAGAGCGCACCGGGGGTGCGGAGACGTACCTGCCCGGCAAACCCCATCGGGAGCAAGGCCCGAACAGGAGAGAATGACGCTGCTCGCCGACTCTCCGGGTAGGGCTGCACGAGGCGTTCGGCGACGGACGCCCCAGAGAGATGACCGCACACACAACGCCTGCGGGTGTTGAGGGACAGAACCCGGCTTACAGGCCCGCTCCAGGAAAGAAAATATGGAAACTGGATTTTTTCACGCAGTCTACTTTTACCCCCGCGAGAATGCCGAACCCGGCGACGCGGACGCCCTGATCACAGGTTGTCGCCGTTGGCTAACGAACATACCGACCGTCACCTATTTTCAAGTCGGGAAACCGGCAGGAACGCCCCGAGATGTCGTGGATAACGACTATCTTGTCGGGCTTCTGGTAGGATATGCCGATACGGCAGGTCACGATGTCTATCAAGACCATCCAGACCACCTGCAATTCATTGAGGAAAACAAGCGATACTGGTCTCGTGTTCGGGTATTCGACACCACGCTTTAGAAATTCCGGGTCTACAGAAAACAGTGAATGGCCGGATAAATATCGTGCGAATGTCGATACACGCCCGGATATTTGCAATTGCAGATTTACATCTTGGTTCCGACGCCAACCGCACGATGGACAAGTTTGGCGATATCTGGATCAATCATCCGGAAAAAATCGCGGAAAACGCTCGCCGCCTCGTCGGTACGGACGATATTTTATTGCTTCCCGGCGATCTTTCCTGGGCAAAGCGGCGGAGTCAGGCAATGGAAGACCTCGCCTATATCGCCGCCTTGCCCGGTTTCAAAGTCTGTATCAAAGGCAATCACGATTTCTGGTGGGAGTCCGATAAACCTATCGCGTATCCCGGTCTGAGTAATCCACCTCTTATCTTCGAAGACGATAACGGCAGAGTTATAGGCATTGCCGGGACGCGTGGGTGGAACGCCCCTCAACCCGGAGAGCCGAAAGCGCTCCATGATGAAGCATTGATTGGGCGTGAACGCGAACGCTTGAACCGAATGCTAGACCGCATCCGTTCATGCCCGTTGAAAATTGCCATGTTACATTATCCGCCGCACCCCTTTATCTCTGATTTGAGAGATGCAGGAGTTCAAGCGGTCGTTTATGGGCATGTGCATGCCAATTCTTTGCCGGCAGATGAAATTCTTGCTCTGAATGGGGATTCTCTGGAAGGAATCCGATGTTACTGCGTCGCCTGTGACCGAATAGACATGACGCCTCTGGAAATACCTTTACAGGGATAAAGAGCGCGGCTTACAGGACAAAACAACGGGGGCGCAAATTGCGCCCCCGTTGGTACTTTACTTCTGCCCGGAGAAAGGCGCTAGCGGTCGATATCTCCCAGCACGATATCGATAGAACCGATCATGGCGACGACATCCGCCACCATCCGCCCCTCGGTCATGCGGGGCAAGGCTTGCAGGTTATAAAACGACGGTCCTTTGATTTTCACGCGATAGGGCTTGTTCGAACCATCGGAGACGATGTAGTACGCCTTTTCACCACGGGGGCCTTCCACCGCGCCAATGGCTTCGCCTACAGGAGGGTGGTAACCTTCCGTATACAGTTTGAAATGGTGGATCAACGCTTCCATCGACGTATCCAGTTCCTCACGGGGAGGAGGAGCGATTTTACGGTCAGCGGATCGAACCGGAGCGTTCTCCCCTGCCGCGTTCACCTTTGCCCATGCCTGACGGGCTATTTTGAGAGATTGTCGCAGTTCTTCGATACGGACGCGATATCGCTCGTACACATCGCCAACCTGACCGACAGCAATATCGAAATCAAACTCTTCATACGAAGAATAGGGTTGGTGCTTGCGTAAATCCAGAGCGACGCCGGAGGCGCGAAGCGTCGGGCCGGTAACCCCGATTGCCAGAGCGTCCTCCGCCGTTATCATACCGATCCCTCGCGTGCGCTCAATCCAGATCGGGTTGTTGGTCAGCAGAGTCTCATACATCTCGATGCGTTTGGGAAAATAATCCAGGAAATCCTGAACCCGCTGCATCCAACCTGTGGGCGCAGGACCACGAAGCCCGCCGGGACAAATCCACGAAGTTTTTGTGCGGACGCCGGAAAGATGCTCCTTGATTTCCAGGACTAAGTCTCGGTCTTGCCAGGTGTAGAAGAAGACGCTCATCGCGCCTATATCGAGCGCATGTGTCCCAAGCCAGATCATATGCGAGGCGATTCGCTCCAATTCATTGAGCAATACTCGCATATACTGCGCCTTGATCGGGATAGCGACATCCATCAACTTCTCTACCGCCAACGAATAGGCAAGATTGTTACAGAGGTTGGAGAGGTAGTCTTCGCGATCGGTTAGCACCAGCGCTTTATAGTAGGAAAGGTTTTCCATCGTCTTCTCGATACCGGTATGCAGATACCCGATATGAGGAGTGCATTTGACGACGGTCTCACCATCCAACTCAAGCACCAGACGTAAAACCCCATGTGTCGAAGGATGCGATGGCCCCATGTTAATGGTCATCGTTTCCTGATCGGTCTCAGGGTCATAATACCGTTCCAGTTCGATTCCTGTAGGAACTCCCTGTCCCGGTTTAAATTCGCTTTGCGGAATCCGCGCTAATGTCATGCTCATGGCTAATTTGCCTTGTCCCGCGCTAATTCACAATCTGTTCGCGCACATTGTGAGAAAATTCAACTTCCTCGCCGCCGAGCGGGAAGTCTTTACGAAGAGGATGACCGATCCAGTCGTCCGGCATCAATATCCGTCGCGGGTCGGGGTGATTATTGAAGGTAATACCGAACAGGTCGAAAATTTCGCGTTCCGGCCAGTTCGCGGCAGGCCAGACTCCGGTTACCGTATCGATGGTCAGGTCATCTTCGCTGACCTGAGCTTTGATAACGACACGCCGATGGTTCGGGAGGGAATAAAGGGAGTAAATCACCTCAAAACGCGGTTCACGGTCGAACCCGTAGAGATCCACCCCAAAAATGTCGGAAACAAGATTGTACAAACAATCCGGGTGATCACGAAGAAGTGTCAGAATATCAACGATACGATCCTTGCTGACGATAAAAAAGTCCTGATCCCGGAATCGGCTTGCCGAAACGATCTCACCCGTCAAGCCTGCTTCGACGAGCGAGGCGAACTCGACGGAGTTATCCGGATTCAGGTTGCTTTCATCGATGCGGACAAGGTCATTCTTGAACGTACGATTACGAATCGCTAAATCCGAGCCTGAAAGTCCCAAGCGGACATCTGTATCTACCATAGTTTTCTACTGGTCGGTTCTTGTTGCGCCACCGCAGCGGTCAGAATCAATAACGCTCGGAAAATCGCTCGCCGTCAATTTTCTTCTGTAATTGCATGATGGCATAAATGAGAGCATCCGGAGACGGAGGGCACCCGGGAACATAAATATCCACCGGGACAATCTGGTCGACGCCCTGCACCACCGCATAGTTATTGAAGACACCGCCATTACTGGCGCAATCTCCCATCGCAATGACCCATTTGGGATCGGGCATCTGGTCATAGACCTGACGTAGCACCGGAGCCATCTTTTTGCAGACGCGTCCCGAAACGATCATCAAATCCGCCTGTCGCGGAGAAGCGCGGAACGCCTCGGAGCCGAATCGCGCCAGATCGTATCGGCTATCGGTGGAAGCCATCATCTCGATAGCGCAACATGCAAGTCCAAATGTGGCAGGCCAGAGTGAATTCCGCCTCGCCCAGTTTACCAGTTTGTTGGCGGATGCCAGCAAAAATGGCTGGTCAGTTTCTACTCCCACTCGAATGCCCCTCGTTTCCAGACATAGTAATAACCAACAAAAAGTATGCCGACAAAAAGTAGCATCTCGATAAGATTGAAAATCATCATCCCACCGCTATGAATATAAGTTACTGCCCAGGGATACATAAATACCGTCTCTATGTCAAAGACGATAAATAGCATAGCAATCAGGTAGAACTTGATTGGGAATCTCTCTCGGGCAGACCCAATGGGCGTCACACCACATTCATAGGGAGAAAGTTTCTGCGGATTGGGTCGCGACGGCCCCAGAATTCCATTGAGACCGATCAACGCGGCGGCAAGCGCAATGGCTGCCACGCCCATGACCAGCACAGGAATGTAGGAGTTCAGCAACGAGTTAGAAAGGACATTCGGTTCCATAACGGAGAGGCTCGGATCCCGGAAATTCGGCATTATCAACTACACCTGTGGGGTGTCACTGACATTGAGAAGTTTATCACAATCCCCGTTGCGAAGTCAACGAAGCGCAAAAACCGCCAGTCTCGTCGCTTCCGACTTTTCAATCTGTCAATGTCGAGCAAATACACAGCGATCAATCGGCGTAAACCACTTCGTAATAAGGCGTTTTGTCCTTTGCGCCATCGAGAACGATTTTCCCCTCCGTGGTCGGTAGGACTTTATCAGTACGTTTCCCATCGTGATCCAGAAGATAAACGGTCTTGATTTTGCGTTTGGATAGAGTTATTGTCGCTTTGACCGGTTCCAGAAGAATCGGCGATTTTCCATTTTCGAGAATCCGGTTATCGACCGCGAAAGTCGTAAATCCGGTATTCGAGGAACGAGCCATAGCTGAAATGAGAGCGGATTTCGCTGTAGCGAGTTTTTCTGATTTTCCGCGTGCTGTGATGAGAAGGGAAGCGTATCCGCTTTGCATCTTAACCGTAATCTCGTTGAGGGAGATCGTTTTGTCGGGTGCGAAGCCAACGACGCCTTGCGTTCCCGGCGTATCAATGGTGACAAAGCCCCTATCCCGCCCGGTGACTTCCCAGTTCAGTTGCTTGGTGACGGAAGTAATCTTCTCGCCTTGTCCACGCCCGGCGTCACGAACCACGGCGCGGGGCGGAGCGGGCTTGTCCGTGAACTCGACCAGGGCGCGACCATACGCCAGTTGGGAAGAAGGAACCGTCCCGCCAAATTTCTTGATGTCTCCCTGTTGCTCAATAGTATCGGTGAAAGGGAATATCCCTTTCGCCATATCGGCGAGGTTGACAACTCGAATACTGGTCACCGAGCCTTCCTGTACATCCCCTCGCAAGACCATGCGGGATAAAATGGGGTATTGCCCCAACTGTGTCGGCGTATCCGCTTCCCACACACCCCAGGGCAGGTTACCCGCGATTGTGTGGAAGGATCGACTCGCCGAAACTGATTGAAATTGGTAGGAGGCGTCCCATCCCTGCAAGCCCATGCCATACGCGGCGATAAGCGGTGGCCCTTCGGCAGAGTACAGGGAGGGATAGACATGAATCCACTCGGAAAGACCAAAGGGCCGCCCAGACACCTGTTGAAGTCCGGTAGACAGATATCCGCCTCCGGGATTTCCCATGAGCGTGTCATTGAGTCCACCGCCAAAGTAATCGTGTCGGTCTATGTATCCCGCCAGAGCATCCGAACGCAAGTTGAGATAATGTGGCAACATTGCCGGAGCCTGCCAGGGGGAACCGCAAATCGGTCCTTCGTATCCCGTGTCCCGTATCGCTTTTACATAGCGCGAATAAAACTTATTCTGAATGGCATGGAAAAACGATGCATTATCCAGCAATCGTTGTCGCTCAGCGCCGCTTTTTCCCTGCAAGGAACCACTGCTGTAAAACCAGGGATTGGGTTGAACATTCACTTCCCCAGTCAAGGATTCACCGTTCTGTATCTGACTTCCCCACGCCTCTCGCCATTGCGTAGGAGTTTTATATTGCCCTCGCAACCATGCCGCAAAACGCTGGCGTAATTTCTTCGCATAGGTTGGGCATTTCTGATAGACAGATTCGGTCGTGTAAAAGAAGATATCATCCTCATTCTGCAACTCGATGAACGACAGAGCGGGCTCTCGCGAATAAGGTAACCCCGTATGGGGATTTTTATGATTGAGCAAGTTAACAGTCATTTCGATCAGGAGGTCTTGAACATCCTCGGCGAAATTGATCAGGGCATATGTATTCCCGCCCAGATTCTTCTCGATTTCATCATAGGCGAGAAGACGCGCTTTATTGGCAGGACGGGGGCGAAAACCGAACGTATGCGACCATCCAAAGTAGATTCCTCGTTTTTTCAGTTCGTTACTGAAGTAATCCAGGCGATCCAGTCCATCGGGTGTCATCTTCGTTGCATCATTCGGGTCGCCAATCCCGTTATCCACTGATTTTGGGTAGGTGAACTTATGCAGCCGCACGCCATTGACTCCGAACCGGGCAAAACGTGAAGCGGTAAAATCCGCATCTTTTCTGGCGGGAGCGCAATTGTCGCCATAGGAGAGATTTACTCCCCAGAATTTGACAGGGCTTCCATCCGTGAACTGAAAGTGGTCGCCAACCATGCGGACGCCTCCGCGCCGACCGGCGGGTTTCTCCAACCAATCATCGACAGATAAAACACTTGGGGCGACAGAATCGGTCGGAGTAAACGGATACCAATCCCCGGTAGCGACGGGAACGGCAAGGGTCTTGATATCTGATTCCGAGGCGAGAAACTCAGTAGTATCCGGAAAAGAAACAATGATCCGTATGCGCCGGTTACCCGCAACGAATTTGTCCGTCGCCAGTTGAATTCGAGGTTCATTATCGAAGGCGACCGGTAATGGCGGTTGTAGGCTAAGTTTAATTTCCTTACCGCCTAAAACATAACTCATCTCGCGAACGGGTGGACTGGCGGGTCGAATGCCGAACGGATATGTCATAGGTATGACTGTTCCATCTACCAGTGTCAGACTGAGTTTTGGGGCGTCGGCGCCACTGTCGATGATGCCCGCAGGAGTCAGCGAAGCTTTCAGCATGGTCAACGGAACATCCGACTTGGCAGTGAGGTCTATCTGGAAAAGTAAAGATTGTGCGTTTCGCTTTTGCGCGGTGAAGATGCCGTCGATTCGCTGACCTTTCGCCTCATCGACAACAAAGGGAAATTTCGCTTCCAGCATCCCTCCTTTCGCTCCCCAATCTTTGCTTTCGACGCTTGTCCATCCCCAGTTCGGTCCCCATCCTCCCAGACTGAAGGTGGCGATCTGTTTTTTTGCGGAAAGTATGAAAAAACTCAGGCGATTATCAGGCGATGCGATTACTGTAAAGGGCGATTGAGGTAAAACTACATCTGGCTCCTGCCCGTGGCAGGAAGTGGCAATCATTCCGGCAATCCCGGTCAACAAAATCAATAAAAATCGATGTGGCGACATCACAGGCGCAGTCCTTCTCTGGAATCAATTAGTGGCAAAGTATTCATGTTCCGTTTGATCGAATCCTTTGCAATGTCGCGGAAGACATTAACACGATCGAAAATCTGGTATCCTTCTGGTGAAAGGGACGGAAACCCCGTTACAGGAAAAGCGATGAGCGATGATAATGCAAACGTCTTCGATGCGGACGCCGACGTTGTACCAACTAACGATGATAATACCGCCGATGATGTGCAATCGATTCCAAACCATGATTTTGGAGATCAGAGTGGCGATGGATTTTAACTTTTAACGGCGCTATGGGAACCGTAATATTTTAACAGGGCGGCGGCGGCACGTTCGCCGCCGTTCGTTTTTTGTCCGGGTACGCTCTCATACGATGGAACGGAATCCAGATACATTCTCCAATCGCCCCGATGAAAATCTTGTTCCGTCATTCGGATTCCTCCCTGCCATTCAGTCAGTCCAGCGTCAATGGCGAAGTATTCGGCAAACTGCGGACGGGGAGGATACAGGAATGGCGTTCCGGCTGCAAGACATTCGCCGACGATGCCATACCCAGGTTTACTGATAACGCAATCCATTGAAGCGACGAGGTCGGGATGCGGTAGGTCATATCGGGATAACACCGTCCAGTTCGACGGGAGAATTGGCGGCGGATCGAGGGAGATGAATTGCCAGTCGGAATATCGCTCCAGCATTCCATAGTTTATCGGGAGACCCCATCCGCTCACATATACCAGCGCCAGCCTTTGATTTCGTGCCTCATCCGGTAACAACTGCAACACATCCTCGCGCCGACGAACACCGGTTCGCGCCACCAACCCAATATCTTCCTGCACCGAGAAATAAGGCATTTCCAGAGCCAGTCCCGCCTTAAGCAGGGCAGTGGCGCATTCATATTCTCTCGCGTACCGTTCAATGATCTCTGCAAAGTCGGCGTGCTCTTCCAGAAAAGCACGGTAAATCTCTACCCAGGTGAAATTCGCGATGCATAGCGAGGGAATACCACATCGGGAAGCGATTTTCAGGGGGTAGGCGGCGATATCAGTGACGACGAGTCGCGCTTCCGCTTCCTTCAGGAATGCGTTTTCACTTTGTTCCCTGACCTCGTTGGCGGCGATTATCTCCTGAACGGCGGAAAACGTAGCGGGTATGTCTATCTCGAGTCCGTTCTTTTGAATACAACCAACATCGAAGGAGTCCAACAGGAATGTAAAGGGGCGATTTACTTCCGAACGCCAGAACGCTTCCGGCGCGCGCGTTTTGATGATCAACGGTATTTCCGAAGGGATGCGGCGAAGTATTTCCACTTGCCGTGCAGAATGCCCCAACCCATGACCGGAGACGTAAACGACAATACTCATATGCGCTTCATTATTCGATAATGCCGGAAACGTTTCTGCTTACGGCTCTTTAAATCGCCGACAGAATGTTTCCCGCTCATCCCTTTCGCTCCCGCAGGGTTCTCAATCCAGACTCTATATATTCAGACTCTTTTTATTCAGGAGAAAAGTGCAGCTTCTGCGCCCTGTGCGGCGACCGTCGGAAGAAGGGACGGAGACTGTCCGAAACGTGCAGTATATTCCTTGTTGAGGGCGTTTATCAAAGTTTCTGTCGCGCCGGGGTGATGGATAATAACGGCGCAACCGCCCCACCCTCCCCCGGTCAATTTTGCGCCATAAACTCCTTCTTGCCTCTCGGCGATATCCACCAGAGAATCCACTTCATCACAGGAATTCTCAAAAAAGCGTCGGCAGGATACATGAGTATTGCTGAGCATCTCGCCAAAGGCGGAAACATTTCCCGATTCCAGCGCCGCCGCTCCCATTTCCACCCGTTTGTTTTCGTAGATGACATGACGGGCGCGTTTTCCCAGAATGGGGTCGATTTCATCACTGAGACTTTCGAGCAGTTCAACCGTGACATCCCGAAGGGATCTGATCGGTAGCCCGGTCTGTTGGGCGAACCAGGCGCTTGCTGCTTCGCATTGCGCCCGGCGTTCGGAGTAACCGCCTCCGGAAGCAAGCGCATGTTTGACACCAGTATCTGCAATAAGAATCGCCGCTTCTTCCTGTGGAAGACGGACGGCGCGGTGTTCCAGACTGCGGCAGTCCATATAGAGCGCATGTCCTGCTCGTCCGAAAACGGAGGAGAACTGATCCAGTAGCCCCACAGGGGCGCCGACGAAGTTATTCTCCGCTCGTCGGCACAACTTCGCAAGATCCATACCATCCATAAAACGTAGATTGGGATAAAGCGTCAAGAGAAGTTGCGCGGTGGAAACCAGTAAAGCAGCAGAAGAAGAAACCCCCGCGCCGGAAGGAATATTGGAAACGATGATGGCATCGAAATTTCCGATTTCGCCGCCAGCTTTATTCAATTCCGAAACGACGCCTTTAGGGTAATCGGCCCATTTCGCTTTGGGGTCATGATCCGGTTCTGTGGCATCGAAGGTGACATATCCCTCGAACTGTGCTGATGCGAGGCGAGACTGAGGCCCTTCCCGCATACTACCCGCAATAGCGATGCCACGATCAATGGCGGCGGGCAGTACAAGACCTTCATTGTAGTCGGTATGATTCCCGAGGAGTTCCACACGACCCGGAGCGACGCCGCAAGCCTGTGGATCATATCCGAAGCGATCCACAAACGCCTGCCGCGCCGCCTCAATCAACTCATTCCGGGTTCCTGGCTCATCCATCATACGAGGATGGTAACACAGTGAGTATCTGGAAAGCAACTCACAAGGTTTTATTTTTTCTTCGTAGGAGGATAATCCTTGAAGAAGAATTCGATGCCTTTACGGATGTTCTCATCCGTTGGTTTTCCCTGCAATTGACCTGCAGTATAGGAACGCCAGACCACTTTATTGGTAGCGTTATCGATCAAATCCACCACAACCGTTCCTGAAGTGACATTTTTTGTCATCCATTTATTGGCTCCGAGGTTTATTCAGGAATTGCCGGGACCATCGATAGAGACGCCTCCTCCCACACTGACCGGCGAAGATTGTTTCTGAGTGTTCGCGCCAGCGCTGTATGTCAACGTCAGATCGCCTTTTTCTCCTTCCGGAGCGGGAGAAAGGCCGCGAGTAGGCAGAAAGGCGCTTACCGCCTTCTGGATTTTGGCGTCCATAAAGGGGTCCTTGGCATACTCTCCGGAAAGCTGCCCGGACTTGTAGGAATAGGTGCGGTATTTCGAAAAGTCGGTATCGGGATCGACATCCGTCTGATGGTCGGATTTCGAACCGCCGCAACCCAAATTGACAAGCAGGAAACCTGCCGCAGTCACCGCTACTAAACTACGAAAAATTATCGATAGGAATGACATTGTTACTCCGTTGCACGCGTTCTTTTGGTCATGTTACAATATCGTATTCCTCTTGGGCAAGATAAAGAGGATTTGGGACTAATGAAGGGACGTATTTGTGGCTGTTATTGAATCGGACTTGAACCGTTTGCGAGGGGATTATTCTCCGATGGATGCCACGCTTTCGGAAAGCGATCCAGAAGTGTTTGCCGCGATCCAGGATGAAGATGGTCGTCAATCAGACAAGTTGGAGTTGATAGCCAGCGAGAATGTCGTTTCGCGAGCGGTGCGAGAGGCTCAGGGTTCTTCGCTAACCAATAAATACGCCGAGGGATATCCGGGCAAACGATATTATGGCGGTTGCGAGTTTGTCGATGTCATAGAGAACCTCGCAATAGAACGTGCGAAAGCCCTGTTCGGCGCTGACCATGCCAATGTACAACCTCATTCCGGGGCGAATGCCAACATGGCGGTATTCTTTGCGGTGATGAAACCGGGAGACACTTTTCTAGCGCTGGATCTGGCACAGGGAGGACACCTTACACACGGTTCTCCGGTTAATTTTTCCGGCCTACTTTATAATGCCATCCACTACGGAGTGCGCAAAGAGGACGAGTATATCGACTATGATCGTATGCGGGAACTCGCCCTGGAGCATCGCCCGAAATTACTGATTGGCGGCGCTACCGTCTATCCCCGTATCATTGACTGGAAGATCATGCGCGAAATCGCCGACGAGGTTGGAGCGGTCTTTCTGGTGGATATGTCGCATATCGCTGGTCTGGTTGCGGCGGGCGAGCATCCTTCTCCGGTTCCCTTTGCACATATCACGACAACGACAACGCACAAGACACTGCGTGGACCTCGTGGCGGATTGATCCTGCCCAATGAAGAATGGGCGAAAGCGATCGATAAAGCGGTATTCCCCGGTATGCAGGGCGGTCCATTGATGCATGTCATTGCCGCAAAAGCGATAGCTTTCAAAGAAGCAATGGCTCCTGATTTCCGTGAGTATCAGGCCCAAATCCGGCGCAATGCCCGGGCTCTGGCGTCGTCCGTTGCCGAACATGGCTATCGATTGGTGGCGGGAGGAACAGACAACCACCTGATTTTGTTGGATCTGCGACCCAAAAATATTACGGGGAAGCAAGCGCAGGCGACTCTTGATGAAGCGGGAATAACCACGAATAAAAATCTGGTTCCATACGATACTGCGAAACCGTTCGTCACTTCAGGTCTGCGTCTGGGAACTCCCGCAGTGACCACTCGCGGAATGCGCGAAGGGGAAATGATCAAGATTGCAGAGTTGCTTGATCGCGCACTGTTGAGCAAAAATGACGAACTAGCGCTATCTGGGGTTCGTCGCGAGGTTAAAGCGCTTTGTAACAGCTTCCCCCTCTGGGGATAAACTATTGGATACAAGACCTTCCTGGGATGCGTATTTCATGCAAATCGCCCGTGATGTGGCGACGCGAGCGACTTGCCTGCGTCGCCATGTGGGTGCGGTAATTGTCCGTGACCGGCGAATTCTGTGCACAGGCTACAACGGATCGCCGCCAGGTCAGAAACACTGTACTGAAGTCGGGTGTCTGATAGAGGAAGGTCGTTGTATTCGGACGCTCCATTCGGAACAAAACGCTCTAATTCAGGCAGCCCTGCACGGCATATCGACGGAAGGCGCGACAATCTATACGACCTGTCGCCCCTGTCATGTATGCGCACGTATGCTGGTAGGCGCAGGAATTCAACGGGTGGTGTTCGCCGGTCCGATGCCAGAGGGTTGGGCTCTTGATGTACTCTCAGCGGCGGGTGTGAAACTGCATCCCATGCCCGAATTCGATGAACCGGGGACAGAAAAACTGCGTGTGCAGTGATAACGGTCAGGATTCCGAATGAATGATCTTGTCCTGAAGATGTTGATAGCGGCGGCTCTTTCGGGCACGTTTGCTGTCGCCCTTGTGCCTCTTGTCAAACGTCTCGCTTTTCGCTACAAAGCCGTTCGAGCGCCACGGGAGCGCGATGTCCACACCGGAATTATGCCGCTTTGGGGCGGTCTGGCAATAATCGCCGGGTTTATGCTGACCGTCCTTATCATGCGCTTCTGGCAGGGACATGACATGGCGGTCGCGGTCGGCAAGGGGGAACACCCGATTCTGGGAATCCTTCTGGGCGCGACTATCGTCGGAATAGTCGGACTGCTGGACGATAAATATGATCTCAAACCTGCCCATCAGACTTTAGGAATGTTGCTTGCCGGACTGGTAGCTGCCTTATTGGGAGCGCGTATTGAAGGAATTACCAACCCGTTCGCTTTTCCGATCAGTAGCGAAGACTACACCGCCAGAAACTGGATTCAATTGCCCTATGTTGCATCCGTTGTGCTGACCATGGCCTGGACTTTCGTGGTCACCAAAACATTTGACTTTCTGGACGGTTTGGATGGTATGGCGGCAGGTGTCTGCGCTATTGCAGCGACAACTATGGGTTTGATGGCAGCTTACACCGGCCGTCAGGATGTGACAGTAGCGATTATGGCGGCGGCTCTGGCAGGTGGTTGTATCGGCTTCCTTCGGTATAACTACAATCCCGCTTCCATCTTCATGGGAACGATTGGCGCATACTTCCTCGGTTTTATCCTTGCCATGCTCGCCATCGTTGGGGCTTTTAAAATTCCAGCGGCGATTTCGGTCGCGTTGCCTCCATTAGTTCTTGGCGTTCCCATTATTGACGCTTTCTATGTCGCTTTTCGACGTATACAACGGGGGGAAAGCCCCACTAAAGCGGATCAAACTCATATCCATCATCGGCTGAGACGAAAAGGACTCTCGGTGCAACGCGCCGTCTGGACTGTGTATGGCTTGACCGCCGTCTGCTGTGTTGCGGCATTAATCCTGACCTTTGTCGCGGGACGTTGACAATCACACCTTTCCGGTTAGCCCATCGTGATACACAGGGAAATACAGCGGAAGTCGGATACACTGAGTTCAGGCTTCAATCCTGATATGTTCGATTTTTTGACCCGACCGCATCGTCATGACTCAGTTCATCTGGTCAGCGAACGCCTGACGTTGCGTCCGCTTGCTCTAGATGATGCAGAAGATATGTTGCTCTTCGCACGTGATCCAGAGGTGACCCGGTATCTGCCCTGGTCGCCCAATGCTGATTTATCAACGGTTCGAACGTTCTTACGGGATCAGGTGAACCGTCGAAGACGGAATGAATCTCTGGGACTCGCTGTTGTCCTACGCGCCACGAATGCTGTGATTGGTTCCACCGACCTGATGGAGTTGAAGCGCATTCCGGGCGAAGCGGAACTCGGTTATATCCTTGCACGTCCCTACTGGGGTCAGGGAATGATGACAGAATCTGCTAGACTGACCCTGGCATATGGATTTTCGGAGATGGCGCTGTCCAGTATCCACGCATGGGCGGACGAAGAGAATTTCGCTTCTCGCAAGGTTTTGCAAAAGATAGGAATGGCATTTGTGACCACAGAGCAACGGGTCGTAAAGGGCGATCAACGAACCTACGTTCGATATCAGACTTCTGCACCTCACCCGTTAATTTAATATCGTGTCGCTGTTTATGGAACATCTGTTGCGTTTCGGCGCACATTTTAGATATGAGCAGTGATAAAACGCCATCTTCACCTTCGTAAAATTGACAGTAAGGAATGAAGCGGCTATAATTTTATTTTCGCGAGTGGGTTTCTCCTCATGAAATTATGGAACTGGATCTCCGAAAACAGCGCATCTTAAGAGCGATTGTTATCGACTACGTAGCGACAGCCGAACCTGTCGGCAGTCATGTACTGGTCGAGCGCTATAGCCTTGGCGTAAAATCCGCAACGATCCGTAACGAAATGGCGGAGATGAGCGAACGTGGCTTCTTGCGACAGCCGCACACCTCGGCGGGCCGAGTCCCTTCAGACCAGGGATACCGCTTCTATGTCAACCGCCTGATGCCCCTTCCGGTCGTTCAGGATGGCGAAGTCCGTCAGATCCGTCGTGCAGTTGCCTCCGCGTCATCCGAACTGGATGCGATTTTGCGGCAGACCTGTCGTCTGCTGGCGGAAATGACCAGTCTACCCGCCGTTGCAACTTCGCCGGACAGTGATGATACCGAACTGCGTCAGATTTTTGTCGCGGCGGCGGGCACAGACAAAGCGCTGCTTGCACTGTTATTTTCTACGGGACGCACCGAGAACCGCCTGATCTCCGATCTACGACTGACCGCCTCCGATGCGTTGTATCTGGCGAATGCGCTCAACGAGCGTTTCGTGAGTAAATCGCTGGCGGAGCTTTCGGTTCTGGCACAAACGAACGGCAGATCGGACGAAGGCCCGCCCCCTGAATTGATTCGTTTCGGGCGTGTCTGGCAACGAATCGTCCACGAAATCGCCGGCGCTGCGATCAATCTCCGAAGCGAAGTCCCGGTCTTTATAGAGGGGACTCAGGCGGCGTTGAATCTGCCGGAGTTCCGTGATGTTGAACGTCTGGGGCAGTTTCTTTCGCTCATTCAGGAACGTGCGGCGTTGCTGGAAATGCTGGAGACGGCTGTCACGAGTTCAACCGCGCCAGCGGTGCAGGTCGTAATCGGCGAGGAGTCGGGAAGACCGGCTATGTCGGAGTACAGTCTGGTTTCCGCTTCGTACTATATAGGAACTCGTGAACGTGGCAGTATCGGCGTTCTGGGTCCGACTCGTATGGATTATGCACGCGCCTCCGCCGCCGTGGAACTGATGGCAAAAACCATGACGGAAATACTGACCCGTCTCTCCATAGCCCCTTAATTGGAACATCGCTGAGCGGAGTAAAATGAAACTTATATCACTTTGCCTTTCCTGATGTCTCCGAAGATTTCCGTTGTGCGGTAAAATGCTCAGTATGAGTTCCGAGAAAACACAGAATTTCGAGTCTGAAGATACGAATGACGTATCAGAAGATCGCGCCCTGAACGTCGATTTCGCCGCGCTTCAGGCGGAGTTGAATGAAGCGAATCAGCGAGCGGAAGCGGAGCGGGAAGCTCATCTTCGGGCGCGAGCCGATTTCCAGAATTACAAGCGGCGAACCGATGAAGAACGCGAAAGTTTACGCGCTTATGTCGCCGAAGATATTTTGAAGAAGCTACTTCCTGTGGTGGATAACTTCGAACGCGCTCTTGCCGCCGCTGTCGAAACCCGTGATTATGACAAACTCATCGGGGGCGTTAACGCTACCTACCGCCAGATGCAGGAGTTCCTGTCGCGCGAAGGCGTCACTCTGATAGAAGCGCTTTATCAGCCGTTCGATCCCAATGTCCACAATGCTGTCTTGCGGGAAGAGACGGATGAATATCCGGAAAATACCGTGATAGAAGAGTTACAAAAAGGATATACATTGAGCGGTAAAGCGCTACGTCCCACCATGGTAAAAGTTTCAGCGGGTATGGAGTAACTCTATACCTTTCCTCAAAAAAATCATGAGGGTAGACGATTCGGTACGTTACAGATCAGAAATGGAGCATCCCGCAGCGCTAATGCGCATGATTAAGGAGTCCTGTTGAACGCCCCGCTGGCAAAACTGCTACCCCGCACCGTCTGGGATATTGCCGATGACGCGCTCGACCTGTATCGGGCGCGATTCTTCCCGTTATGCGGTTTGTCAGCGCTTCTTCTGGGCATACCAACGATCCTGTTTTTAGTTCTGATAGCTCCGCCGTTACGACAATTGATTCTGACTTCCAATCTCGTGGGTAATTCCAGCGCTTTGGATACCTCGATCTGGAACTTTATGGCGGCAAGTCTTATTGCAACGCCGCTTTTTTGGATGGGAAGAACCTTTCTGGACGCTCCTCTTGCCATTGTCGTCAGTGAGTATGTCACGACAGGGGCATACATCAGTCCGTGGGAAGCGCTACGACGATCTTTCAAACACATTAGACCACTTCTGGGAACGGCGATCGTAGTCGCTTTCGCTATTACCCTTTCTTCCGTCGTTACCGGCATACTCTCTTTTGTGTTTTTGACGCTGTGGGCATTTGTTGTGACTGCGATGATTCTCGAAAGCAAGTCTATCGGGGCAGCCTTCAAGCGTTCTTCCTCTCTTACAAGCGGTAATTTCGGCAGGACGCTGGGAGTTATTCTGCTGGTGCAGATAGGGTTGAGCGCCGTTATCGTCATATCGCTGACACTGGCGCTGGTGACAATATTTTCCCTCATCCCTATGGGCAATGATCCGACCCGGGAGGGTGTTGACCGTTTTCTTATCGGAATCGCTCTCCTCATGCTGTCGTCTATAATGATTCTTCCTCTGGAGGGTATCGCTCGTTCGCTGCTGTATTTCGATATACGGGTTCGACGGGAGGGTCTGGATGTAGTCGCACAGGCGATTGAGCAAGATTACCCCCTCCTTGATGATCCGTTCGGGGATATTACCAGTGAAGAAGCGCGTCAACGACAGCTAAAGGCTTCCACGAGGAAATGAGATTCTTCTCTCCGATACTTGTCGTTCTTCTGTTTGCAGTTAGCTTGGCAACGAAAATGGTTGGCGCTCAGACACAGGAACCCAGGTCAGACCAAGGCGGAGCGATTACACGCGATCAATACAGGCATTTACTGGCGGATTATCGGAAAGCGAACGCGAAAGGTTTGTCAACGTCGGAAGCTAGCCAGTGGAGAAAGCGTTTTGAAATCGTCAATGAGGTCATATTGCCCGATGGCAAGCGCGTTTCCCTCGATAATGCCTCGGATTTGAAAGTCCTGAAATCAGCGGAGAAACCCGGCAGGAGATCTTCCTCCACCGAAAATAATACGCTAAAGTCTCGTATTTCCTTGCTGGAGCGATTGAGTGAAACGCCCTCTCCTTCTCCATCAATCCGCAATCTCAACGATAGGGATCCCGGTGAGCAGGCAAAAGCAATTCTCTCCGCAAAGGAATTCGCTCCGGAAAAGCCGGTGACGCAACAGAAAAATCTCATCGCGCAGGCATTGGAGTGGATCGATAAACAATGGAAAAGGCTCTGGAAATGGCTTTTCCCGGCGCAGGGCAAAATGAAGGAAATTCCCTGGCTCGCTCAGTTCACGATCTACCTGTTGTATGCGATTCTGGGCGTCGCTGCGCTCGTGGGAGCGTTTTATCTCGCCCGATTTTTCCTCGCCCGTCAGAATCAGAAACAGCGAAAAACCCGGAAGGCTGTTCAGGATGGCATGGATATGCTCTACGATATTCCTGATCCTCTTGGAGCATCACGGCAGAGCGCCTTGAGAGGTGATTATCGCACGGCGCTCCGATTGGCGTATATCGCTTCGCTACGACGGCTTGCTGGAAACGGTTATCTTGTACTGCAGGAGAATCGCACAAACTGGGAATACCAGAATGCGGTGCGCCGCCGTTCTGACAGCGCTTATACGACATTACTCCCTGCAACCCGTCTCTTCGATGCCGTCTGGTACGGAGGTCGGTCAGCAACAGCCTCTGAATATCAATCTGTAATCGATGCTCATGACGCCCTTCCAGCAGTCGCTTATGTGCCTGCCAATTCGGTATCGAATCAAGTAGAGGATGAAAGGAATGCTTCCAGCATGGCTCCGGCTACCAGAGCAGGGAACGACTGGTGAATCGAACCTATAACCGAGGCGACATATTGCTGGTACTGGTCGCCTTGCCTATGCTGGTGGTTGCCGCATATTTTGCGCTTGCTGGGACGACCAATAACTCTGAAGTTGGGGAGCATCATACCAGTTTTTCCGCTCGGGAGTCGGGATATAAAGCCATTTATCTCCTCCTGCAACAGCGGGGAATATCCGTTCGTCGATACCAGGCAAGTGTGCAACGCTGGCCAGATGACGCACATATCATGATTTCCGCTACTCCTATATCTTCCGGACTTACAGGACAAATCTGGGGAGATGAGGAAGTGAAAGATGCGATTCGCTGGATCGAAGCGGGAGGAACCCTGATCCTGCTGTCCCGTATGGATGACGCTCTGGCGAAGAAGTTGCTACTGCGCCCTGCGGATATCGGACCAAAAGCGGCATTGCTTTCTCCGCGTCAACCGATCCCCTTTCTGGATGACGTGAAAAAGGTTTCCTTTCCGGATCGTTACCGTTTTGAACGAATGCCCGATAACGCCATCACACTCTTTTCGGATAAGAACCCGGCGTTCCTCGTCTTGCAACGAGGCAAGGGACTGATCTTTACCGCGCCTACATCCAAAATCATCGAAAATAAGCATCTGATCGAAGCGGAAAACGCCCGGTTTTTCGTTCGACTGATAGAGAGCCAGTTGTACAAGACAAATGGCAAATCGGGAAGCGTCTACTTCGATGAACTGCATCAGGGATTTCAATCTGAACGCAGCTTCTGGGATGTGATCGGGAAGCCCGGTCAGTTCGCCCTACTACAACTCGGACTGCTTTTCGTGCTAATTTTTTACACCGCAGGGAAACGTTTCGGCGTTGCCCGTCCGTCGGTGGGAGCGTCGAGGGTTTCCCTGGAATATGTCACTTCGATAGCGTCCCTTTACCGCCGCGCCGGGGCGCGAGACACTGCACTGGAAGGTATCTACCTGTCTTTCTCCCGTGATCTCTGTCGCACCCTGGGTATACCTCTCGATGCATCGAATGAGGAAGTGGCTCGTAGTGCGGCGGCGATTCTCGGCGATCCTCAAGATCCTAATCGGCAACGCATATTTAGTTTGCTGGAACGTAGCGAAGAAGCAATCGCATCCGGGAGCAAGCTCAGCGATCAAGATTTATTGCGCCTGACCCAGGAAATGGATGGCGTGCGAAAGGAACTCGAACTCCGTGGAAACGACTGACCCGACCACAACTACTTTTTCCGCTTCAACACCGGCGCCCCCTGCCCCGTTCGACCTCCCACAGATAGATACTCCTGCCGAGGTGGGCAGGACACCCTACGACGTAACCTCAGGGGTCACAGCGACGGAATCCACTGCGGAATTTGTCGCAGGTCTGGCGGAACGTATCAGTCGAGAAGTCGCGAAATCTGTCAAGGGACAGGAGCAGGTGGTGGAGACGGCGTTAGTTGCGCTGCTCGCAGGAGGTCATGCCTTATTTGAAGGCGTCCCCGGCACCGCCAAGACACTGCTGGCTAGGTCTATAGCGGCGTCTTGTGCGGCTGACTTCAAGCGAATCCAGTTCACTCCTGATTTGATGCCTTCCGATATTCTCGGAGCTAATGTATTCGATATGCAGACGGGGGCATTCCATTTAAGAAAAGGGCCAATTTTCACGGAAATCGCTCTCGCAGATGAAATTAACCGAACTCCTCCTAAAACTCAGGCGGCATTGCTGGAATGTATGGAAGAGCGTCGCGCCAGTATCGATGGCGTCACGAACGCTCTCCCACCTCTCTTCACGGTCTTTGCGACGCAGAACCCGGTGGAATATGAAGGTACGTATCCCCTGCCTGAGGCGCAATTAGACCGCTTTCTGGTCAAGATTTTGGTGGATTACCCCGATGAGGAATCCGAGAGGGCGATGCTTGTCGCCTGGGACAGAGGGTTTCAAGCAGCCGATTTGACGACGGCGCAGATCAAGGCAGTCGCTACGGTCGATGATTTATTACGGGCTCGCGCCAGCTTGCCTGCAGTCCGTGTGGAACAGGGGATGATCGGGTACATTCTCGAAATCGTGCGTCGGACACGTAGCCACAGACAGCTGACTCTGGGAGCGTCGCCCCGCGCCGCGGTAGCCCTCCTGAACGCCAGCAAAGCGCTCGCCCTTATTCGCGCCCGCGATTTTTTGATTCCAGACGATGTCAAGGCGATGGCGTTGCCCGTTCTTCGGCATCGGATTCTGTTAAGACCGGAAGCGGAAATCGAAGGTCGGACCCCGGATGCCACCCTCAAAAGCCTTATCGAAGGTGTGGATGTTCCGCGCTAATCGTCGGCTTTCGGTGTCTTCCTGAGGATGAGAACTGGCAAGAGAGTTTCGTTGCATCATGGGCAAACTGGAAACAATGTTGGATTACACCATTGAAGTCACAAATCCGGGCGAACCGTCTGTAGTAACCTTGATAGAGGAACTGGACGCATATCTGACAGCCCTGTACCCGGCGGAAAGTAACCATCTCGCCTCGATTGAGATGTTATGCCAGCCCCATGTACGATTCCTTACCGCCCGCACTGAAGAAGGTGAAAGGATCGCCTGTGCATCCTGCTTTCTGTATGATTCTTATGCAGAACTGAAACGGATGTATGTACGTCCCGCTTTCCGGGGTAATGGCGTCGCCTTCGCACTGCTATCTCATCTTGAGGAATTTGCCGGTTCGAGGGGCATTCCCTATCTTCGCCTCGAAACAGGGATTTATCAGGCGGAAGCGTTGCGTTTCTATGAGAAATGCGGCTACGAATATCGGGGATCTTTCGGAAGTTATCCTGATGATGTCCTGAGCCGTTTCATGGAAAAATCTTTGCAGAACGCCCAACCCAGAACGAATGAGGGATAGTTGAGATAAGAGATAGTTGAGATAACGGTAGAATACAGCCATGGATGAGAAGCAATTAGATATCGAAGTGGAAAATGCGCTGGTGCAGGGTCTGGCGGAACTGGCGGAACTGGTTGCCATTCCCAGTGTCGCAGCACAGCCAGACTCCCCGATGCTGGCGGGAGCCGAGAAGGTGGCAGCCTTGCTCCGTACGCATGGTATGGAGGCGCACCTGATTCCCACCAATGGCGGGCCGCCCGTGGTTTACGGCGAGGATCGTAGCGCAGGAGCGGACGCCCCTACGATTCTCTTTTACAATCATTACGATGTCCAGCCAGCAGAACCTTACAATTTGTGGGATTCCGATCCGTGGACACTACGAGTAACAGACGGTATCGCTTATGCACGGGGCGTCAGCGATGATAAAGGACATATCACCTGCCGTTTGATGGCTTTGGACGCCCTTCGGGCGACGCATGGTGGCCACCTGCCTGTCAATGTCAAGTTTGTGATCGAAGGCGAGGAAGAAGTCGCCTCAGTTCACCTTCCGGAATGGATTGAGGAACATGCCAATATTCTTGCCGCCGATGTGTGTATCTGGGAGTTCGGCGGAGTTGATGAAGCGGGTCGCCCGGAGATAATTTGCGGTCTGAGGGGAATCGCTTACTTCGAATTGCACTCGCAAACGCTCGCCTACGATGCGCACAGCGGAGTCGGCGGTTCTTTGTTTCCGAATGCCGCCTGGCGCCTTATCTGGGCGCTCGCGACATTGAAAGATGTCAACGAGAAGATACTCCTTCCGGGGCATTATGATGCGGTTGTTCCCGCTTCCGAGTACGATATTTCTCTGTTGGACGCTCTCCCGAATGCGGCACAGGAAGCGTACCTCAAGCAAGAATTCAACCTGACGGAGTTTCTGGGGAATGCGACAGGGACGGAGTTTCAGCGACGGATGGTTTTTGAGCCAACCTGCACGATTTGCGGACTTGAGTCAGGATATCAGGGAGCCGGAGCCAAAACTGTGCTCCCCTCGAAGGCGATGGCGAAAGTCGATTTCCGGTTGGTTCCCGATCAAGACCCCCTGAAGGTGCGTGATTCCTTGCGGGCGCATCTGGATGCGAAGGGATTCCACGATATCGAAATCGTATTTCTGGGAGGGCAACGCCCTGGAAGAGTTGACCCGCGCCACCCCATGGTGACCCTTGCCGCCAAAACCGCAAAAGAAGTATATGAAAAAGACCCGCTCCTGATTCCACTGGTGGGAGGTAGCGGACCGATTCATCCGTTTGCAGTGGGTCTTCGACAACCGATTGTCACCTGTGGTGTGGGATATCCAGGAACGCGCGCCCATGCTCCCAATGAGAATCTTCGATTGACTGATCTCATTCTGGGCGCAAAGCACACCGCCCGCTTCCTTCTTGCCTTGAGTAAAGGTCAGGGGAAAGGATAATATCTCTACAAATAACCGATTTCCTTCTGTGAGGTTGACGGTCACGAAGGAAATCGGTTGTCGCAAGATGTGAACCACTACGCTTCGTCGCTTATTTGTGACCACTCTCATCGACGCTCAGTAGTAGCGATTCATCCGTATCGTCCGGCGGAACATCAGTTAATGGTTCCGGCGTTTTAGCCAGTAATGCTGCCAAAACCGGCGGGGCGATAATCGAAGTCAGTAGTGACATCGCAATGATGATAGCGTAAACCGTATCATTGAAAACTCCGGCGGATTTACCAAGAGCCGCGACGATAATACCAACTTCCCCACGCGGAACCATGCCTGTGCCAACAATCGCCGCCGAACGCGGTCCCAGTTTCAATGCCCCAAGTCCGCATCCCACCAACTTGCCGATGATTGCCAGAACCGTTACGACAAGCAACATTATCAGAGCGGATGTGTTTCCCAGCGCTCTAACATCTACTTGCATACCGGTAAGGATGAAGAAGAATGGCACGATAAACGCCATAATCGGAATGATCTGTTCCTCAAGGGCGTGCCGTTGTTTCGATTCCGCCGCTACCATTCCCGCTAAGAATGCCCCGATAATCGCCGCAAGACCGATATAGGCGGCGCAAGCCGCCAGGACAAGGCAACCTGCAAGACAGAGAGTCAGTGGGGAAAGCGGGTTGATTGGCGCATCCAGTAGTGAGGATTGTTTTCGCATCAACCGCGTGCCCACAAGGGCGATGATAATCACGAATCCCAACGCTTGAACCAGTACCCATGCGAGACTGGCAAAATTAACCCCCTGGCCACCCTGTAAAGCAGAAACGACTCCCAGTAAGAGCATCGCCAGAATATCATCAATCACCGCCGCACCCAGAATTACCCGGCTCTCGATACGCCCCAGTGCGCCTAAATCTTTCAACACGCGAGCCGTGATACCGGCGGAAGTTGCGACGAACGCCGCCGCAACGAACAATGCCTTGTTCCAGGCGAAGCCGGAAAAATGCGCCCAGGAAGCGCCGAGGACAAAGGGGAAAATCACCCCTGCTACGCCGACCATCCCTGCGACAGCGCCCACTTTCTTCAGATCGCCCAGCTTCGTTTCCAGACCGACGGAAAACAGAAGTAGGACGGCGCCGATTTCCGCCAGAACTTCCAGCGGTTCGCTTTTTTGCGCCCATCCCAGAGCAAAAGGACCGATTATCGCTCCAGCGGCGATTTCCCCCACGACTGCTGGCATTTTCAGTCGTTGTGCAATTTCCGCTCCCACCTGCGCCGCGATATAAGTGACGCAGAGCGAGAATAATATGACGGTCATATGATCATGCAAGATTACGTTCCCCCGTTGAGAGTATACCTGCGCCTCTATAGCAATGAACCACTTGGAAGACACATCAATTTGAGAACTGCCTTATCATGGGGATGATTTGGAAGCGCGGGACCTTCCATGACACATTGAAGAAGTTGCCTTAGCGCCTGATTGTTAGATATCCTTTGAAATTTTACATTCGTTTGTACATCTTTGGATTTCGTATACAACACTGATTCTAATGGGGACAGTGTTGCATACTTCGTTTTGTTGCGCACACGGTCACATTTAGATGGTCATATTCAAATGTCAAATCGCTGTGCAGTGTCTCTGGCTTTCGCCCTGTGTTTACGTCTGATATAATATATGGGATTGCCCGCGCCGAGGACGGAAGTTCTGAACGGCGCGGGTTTTTGTTGTGTCAGCTTTTTTCAGATGCCGGCTACGTTCCGGCGCTTTTACGAAGGATTGATTTATGCTCCGAAATATCGCTATTATTGCGCACGTTGACCATGGGAAAACAACTCTGCTGGACGGTATGCTCAAACAGGGTGGCGTCTATCGCGAAAATCAGGAAGTCGCCGAGCGCGTCATGGATCGTATGGATCAGGAGCGTGAACGTGGTATTACCATCGTTTCCAAGCACACCGCCATCTCTTACAACGACGCCAAGATCAATGTCGTCGACACTCCGGGTCATGCGGACTTTGGTGGCGAAGTCGAACGCGTCATGCTTGTTGTCGATGGAGTTTTGCTCCTCGTTGACGCAGTAGATGGCCCGATGCCCCAAACCAAATTCGTTCTCGAAAAAGCGCTGGCGGCGGGACACAAAGCCATTGTCGTCGTCAACAAGATGGACCGGGCGGACGCCCGTCCAGAGTGGGTTGTTGACCAGACTTTCGACTTGTTCGCCGCTCTGGGAGCGTCGGAAGATCAATTAGACTTCCCGGTGGTATATGCCACCGCGCTAACCGGCCTTGCTTCGATGGACTGGGAAAAAGAACCGGCGCGTGATTTGCGTCCCCTCTTCCAGACGATTGTAGACCATTTCCCGGAACCAAAAACTGTCTCCGGACCGGATGCGCCCGCACAAGCGCTGATTTCCACTATTGATGGCGACCCTTATCTGGGACGACTCGGAATCGGCAAAGTAATGGGTGGAACGCTACGCCCGAACGAATTTGTTACGATCTTCCGTCGGGATGGTTCTTCCTACAAGATTCGCCTGCAAAGCGTCTTTGTTTACGAAGGCTTGAAGCGCGTTCCGGTAGAACAGGCGGTCGCCGGCGATATTATCGCTGTGACTGGCGTTCCTGAAATCACGATTGGCGAAACGATTGCCACAGGAGATAATCCGCAGCCACTTCCTGCGCCCAAAGTCGATGAACCAACGCTCAAAATGACATTTGCAGTGAATACATCGCCGTTCGCCGGTCGCGAAGGGCAGTTCTCCACTTCACGTAAACTACGGGAGCGATTGTACAAAGAACTGGAATCGAACGTCTCTCTTCGAGTTGAAGAAGGGGAAACGCCAGATTCCTTTATGGTTTTCGGTCGCGGTGAATTACACCTTGCCGTATTGATCGAAGCGATGCGCCGTGAAGGATATGAACTACAAGTATCCATGCCCGAAGTCATTATCCATGATGGCCCGCATGGTCGTGAAGAGCCTTATGAGCGAGTCTTGATTTCTGTTGAAGAAGAATATCAGGGCGCGATTGTTCAGGTGCTGAGCGAAAAGAAGGGCGAATTGCAGGATCTGCGTCCTCACGAACGGGGCGGCGTCCGATTGGAATTTGTCATTCCGACGCGTGGCCTTCTCGGTTTCCGCTCCCGATTGTTGAGCATGACCCGAGGTACTGGAGTTATGTCCAGCCTTTTCGAGGGATTCAAGCCATGGGCGGGCGAGATCACCCAGAGGAATCAGGGTTCCTTGCTGGCATCCGAAAATGGAACCACAACCGCTTTTGGCCTCTCCAATGCGGAAGAACGCGGAGAACTCTTCCTCGGCCCCGGCGTCGATGTCTACGAAGGCATGATTGTCGGACGGCATCAGCGAGAAGGCGACCTGGTAGTCAATGTCTGTAAGGCGAAAGCGCTCACCAACATGCGCGCCTCCACCTCGGATGTCGGCGTTCGCCTAACCCGTCCGACCGAGATGAGTCTTGACCGTTCTCTGGAATATGTCGGCCCGGACGAATTGATGGAAGTGACCCCGAAGAGCGTTCGTATGCGAAAGCGCGAACTCAACGCTTCCATGCGCCGAAAAGCGGAGAAGCGCGAAAACTAACGCTTCCACCGCAAAGTATTGATACTTCAACAAAAAAGGTCTCCATCAGGAGACCTTTTTCGTTTTTGGCGCTACTATTTTCTGTCTTTTTTATCGACGAACCTGGTGCTCAAAGCCACTACCCCGGTCAAAAAAGAAGCGTTTAACAAAGCGAATTCAATAATGGCGGAAAATGATATCTTCGTAGTGCGACTGGATATGGCATCCGATATCACCCAGAATTCGTGTGGCTCGATGATGCAGATCGCCAGTAAGAAAGCCAGAGAGCAGACTAGAACAGGACGGGACGCTGACGCCTCGTCCTGTTCTGCCACTGATTCAGAAGATGGTATTGGCGAATCATTTGACAGCGACGGCTTCCTCAATCGGAAACCCGATATTGTCCAGAGTCGCGACCAGTTGCTCTTCCGTTGCAGGATCGGAATATCCGATTGCAATCGTTTTCGCAGGAACGTTCACAGTGACCGTCGCAACTCCGGTCATTCGACCAATCGCCATCTTGATAGAACGGGCGCAACCGTCACACTCGATTTCTGGTGAGCGGAATTCCGCTTGATATGTATCCATTTTTTCCTCCATACAGGCGGCGCCGCCTGTCTTCAAGCTTACCCCCGATTTTACTGAACGGGAGTCGCTTTCTTATCCTACTATACCGTTAAATTTGTCGTTAGAAATCAACGAAACAGGGGAATCTAGTCGACAATCTCGTGACAGATAACTTTAAATTTCTCCAGAGTATGCGCTCCAAAGGTGGTTATCAATGCAACATCGGCGGCGTCGCGGCCTACAGCCTGTAATGTTCTTCCGATGCGTGGCGTATTGAAGCGCGCATCGAAATCATGCCACTGACCATTCAGATATACCTGATACCAGGCGGAAAAATCCATCTCGCCCGGAACGGGAGTCACTCGAATATCTCCAAGATAGCCGGTAGCATAGCGGGTAGGAATACCCAATGCGCGTGTGAGAGTAATGGCAAGATGCTGGTAATCCCGGCACACGCCATTCCCTTCATTGAGAACATCCACTGCTGTTTTAGTGGGTCGAGCATAGGCGTATCCAAAAGTAACATGCCTGTGAACAAAATCGGAAATCGCCTGCGCTCTCTCCCAACCGGGTGGAGTATGACCGAACCTTTCCCATGCGAAGCCGGTTAACAGATCCACTTCACAGTAACGGCTCGGTAGCAGAAATTGCAAACATTCCGCTGGAAGTTCCTCAATCGGAAGTTGGCGCGCATTGGGATATACCGGATCGGGTTGACCGTTATCTTCCACTTCCGTGAGCGTCGAAAGTCGCAGTAATCCTGCAGGAGCCATCAGGCGCACGCAACGATTCCCGAAAACGTCGACGTACTCCGCTGTCGCAACCTCAGGGTCTAGATTGATATCATCCGGCTTGATCAATGCCAGAGCGATATCCGGTCGCGTATGAAGCATGAGAACGGTTGGGTTCGGTTGGTTCTGCCGAATTACAATGTCATAGCCGATTTGGATTCGCATAGCGACCATACTTCCTGCGCGGACAGCGCGTTCCTGCATATTTTTGAATCGTTTAAATTCTATAGTGTCGGCTTGATACTTAAGTGCAACATATGCCACTTCGGAGATATGCGATTCTGTGTCCCTATCCTGTTTCCCTTTGCGATTATGCACCAACTGAAGCTTGAAGGCATGAGGCAAGGGAGAAATCATTTGTCTGTGAAGAAAGTGATACGCGTCCAACTTCGCTCTGATTTTCCTCCACTCCCTCGAAGGAAAACTTCTCGTAAGGTTCGTCATCTGAGCGTCTAAGAGCGGAGAATATATCCTCCAGAGAATCAGCGCTCTTTACTGCCTCAAATGCGGGACAGTTTCCGCGCAAATACGCGATCTTCATCCATTGCTTCAAGCGCCCGGTCAGATACCGTGCAACCCTCGGCGAAGATACCGGCGTATGTGCGATCAGGCGGCGAAGATAAGGTCGCCAATCAAAATCTTCCTTACTGGCATCCAGAGGGGTTATTCGGTGCGGGACTGCGATCTTCAACGCTGCGGCAATGTGATGAGACAATGCCGGATTTGCCAGAGCGCTTCTACCGAGCATGAAGTGAATGCAACCGGTCACCTCTTGACAACGGCGAAAGTCCGCCATCGTCCACAAATCTCCGTTAGCGACAACGGGTATATTCAAGCGCTCTCGCACCAGTCTGACCGGTTCCCAGAATACGGGCGGGCGATAGACCTGTTCGCGTGTGCGTGCATGGATTGTCAGCCAGGACGCTCCCCCTTCCGCAGCCATTGTCGCATTCTCGTGGATAGCATCTATGGAGTCCCAACCCAATCGCAGTTTAGCGGATACCGGAATTTCATGGGGGACTGCATCGCGAATAGCCGCGACGATCTCCTTTATCCGTTTCGGATGCTTGAGTAGCGATGCTCCTCCATCATGATTATTAACCAGCGGAGCGGGACAGCCGAAATTGATATCGATCACTTTTGCGCCCGATCTCACCGCCACTACTGCTGATTCCGCCAATCTGCCCGGGTGACCTCCCAGTAACTGCACATACACCGGCAGACCGCTTTTCGTCCTGCTATCTCGCCTCAACTCAGGCAGGGCATGAAAGAAAGCGGTTCTGGAAGGGATACTGTTACTGATCCGTATGAATTCCGCAACAGAAAAATCGAACGCCCCGATCTCGCCCTGTACTTCTCGCATTGGAGCGTCTGTCAAGCCCTCCATTGGCGCAAGGATAACAGCAGGAACATCCGGTAAAATCATCGGACATAGTATAGCGCAGATTTCAATTTCGGGGTTTTACCACCTGATATAGCAACCTTCATATAGCAACCATCATATAGCAACCATCATATAGCAACCTTCAGAGAGACTGCTGTACTCGGAGACGATTTGGTTTTGTTGTCGGTGATGTCTTTATCACTTCCTTCAAGTTGCCTGCGCCAGAAACTGTCACCTTTCCAATGGCATCGAGTCCAGCGATGATCAATACCGTTTGCTCCGGCGATAAATCACTACTGGAATGCGCTTTCCAGATTCGTCGAATTAAATCCTCGATCGAATCAAAATGTGGTCTTAGCTCATCCTGTTCCGATTCCGCCAGCAACCGGGTCAGTATTGACTCTATATCATTGTGATATTTGCTCTTGATAGAGGATTTATCCGTCCAGAGACGCATGAGGGGCGCGAGCGCCCGGATATCTCCCATACGACCCAGCAGTATGGCAGCACGAATTCCCGCCTTGCGGTCATAGACGCTGCCGCCAAGAATCGCCATGGAAGGCGAAAAGCCAGCCAGAACAAAGCCTCGCAGTAAAAGCGCAATCGGGTGAGCGCTTTCCAGTTCGGCGTCTCGGGCGACATCCGACAGCATTCCGGTAGATATTTCTGGGTCGGTATTTTTGAGCCACTCGCGAGTGGTACGACTCAGATAAACATCCTCATGAATCAGCCACCGACGCAACTGACTCTCTGAAAGGTTGGATCCGGCAGTTTCTATTTTATCCATGACATTTATGTTACAGACATTGGATGTGTTTTACTCCCTGTTTATCAAAGGAATCGCGCTTCTGAAAATCGGTTCCCTGTAACAGTGTTTGGAGGAAGCTATATCCTCATTCTATCTGACGTATAATCAAAAGTAGGCTCTTGATCAGCGGCGTGTCCTCTATGTCGCGATCGTATGAAAGATTATCGCGCATGATTGTTAAGCCGAAAGATAACGGCAAAGTCCTTAATAACCCGGGAATGGGATGGTTTCTCGCCTATTACACGGATAACGTTGATACCGGATTTGGCGTTCGATTGAAGGATGGAGATACACTCAACTGGTTCCCCGGTTGTAATGGCGTATCTTTTCGTATCGGTTGGGGTCGCGTAGAGCCTCAGGAGGGGAAATACAATTGGGATTACACGGATAAAATAGCTCAGAAATGGATCGCTGCAGGGAAGCAGGTAGGCTTCAACTGGATTGTGTTCAGTACCGCAGGAACACCTCCCTCCACTCCTGTCTGGCTTCGAGACAAAGGAGCGAAAGGCAGAGAATACTCCGGCAACAAGCATTTCGTCCCGAACTGGGACGACCCGGTCTTTATGCAGGAGTTCGATTCGTTTCTCAAAGAGGCGGGGCGGCGTTACAACGGGAAGCCATATGTCGCGTTTGTGGAGGTTGGATCACTTGGAACCTGGGGCGAGGGGCATTTCTGGGTTCCTTCGGGCGAATTCCCTCCGATTCCGACCGATGTCAAAATACGCCATCTGGAAATGTATCGAAGGCATTTTCCAGATACCCCACTTCATGTCAACGACGACTTCATTTCTACCGCCTCCGATCCTGCAAGAGTGATGGACACCGTCAAACGTCTTGGATTCGGTATCGCTGACTGGTCTATTGCCGTCAACCATCGTAATTTCGAGCCTGCTGCGAGGTATGCTGATCCGGTCTGGAGGGAACGTCCGATTCTGTTGGAACACCATCACTACGGCGATGCCGTGAATAAGGGGTGGTGGGGCGATGGGAGCGAACTCTACCGTGCCATGGAACGATTTCATGCAAGCCAGATGAGGATTCACTGGTTCCCGGATGAATTTCTCAACGGGGACGGTAAAGATTTGAAGGGTAATAAAAGCCTAGTTGACCGTATCAACCAAAGAATTGGCTATCGATTGCAGATTCTTCAAGGTCAATGGCCGGATGCGATTGCGCCGGGTCAGGAATTCAACTTCGCCGTCCGGCTTCGCAATGCCGGAGTCGCGCCCTGTTACCGGGGCGGATTTCCCGCTATTACCATCAAGGATGGGGACAAAATTATCTGGTCCGGCGTAGGAACGAAGGAGAATCTCAAGGAATTGCCGCCCGGCAGTACTGCGGATCGCGCCGAAGTTCGGGATTACCCGATTCCCGCCTCGATGCCGCGCGTAAAGCCGGGAAAATATGCCATCTACTTCTCGGTAGCGAACCGGGAAAGCGTCCCGCTGTATAACTTACCTCTGGATAATGATGATGGAGAGAAGCGCTATCGACTGGGCGAAATGGAAATCAGCGGATAGTTGCCTCAGAAAGAAGTGAGAAGATAGGCGCGTTCTTTTCCGCCATGGAATGGAACGCGCCCAGGTAAGTTTTCTATTAAAGTCTGCGTCGTCGCAGGATAAGCCCCAGGAGGGAAACACCCACCAGCGCTCCAAAGGCAAGAACGCCTGGTTCCGGAACTGCTGTTACGGATACATCGTCCAGATGGAAATAATCCGTATTGTTGTAGAATCCAAACTTGATATTAGTGGAAGCGTTCGTCGCCGTAAAGCCGATCGTGTACGGAGCATAGGGTTGATCCGGCATATCTACCACAGAAAAAGTGGTAAGGTTGTCAATCGCCGCTTCGAAGGAGTTGGGTTGCCCGAAGTTATTCAGGAAGAAACCCAGTTGGTAGTATTGACCCGGCGTTGTGACTATGTCCTGTTCGAGATAACCTTGTGTCCCAAACGCTCCCAGCCAGGCGGCGTGCAGGTCCGTGTTGGGGTCACCATCCACAAAGGTGAAACCGAAATTTCCGGTTTGCGTCCATCCGGTAAAATCGCCTGTCTCAAATCCTCCATTGGTAATGATTTGTGCAGTGGCGGGAGATGTGGTGAGCGTCAGAACGCTCAGGGAAAGTAGCGCGATACCGGCGCTCATTCTTTTGTGCATGGATAAAAACTCCTGAACGAAATGAAATATTCCGTTTATGTCCGTCCGGGAGAAATTAAGTATCTCTCCCGGCGCAAGGATCGATGATGTGAATCTCTGCATTCCGCAGCGAGAGGGGGTTTAGTAAGCCGCAAGTCCCGTGAAGCCAGCGCCAAAGGAGCCCACGGAACCGATCAATTCAAGCCGACCATCTGGCAGGATACGGAAGCCGCGAACTGCTCCGCCCGTATTTTCCAGAGCATAGAGATAGCGGTTGCTGGCATCAATCGCCAGGTCCGTGGTTCCCTGTAATCCGCCAGCCGCCACCGATTCGATCAGATTGATTGTGCCGTTCTTTGCGATGCTGAAAGCGGAAACGCTTCGACTCGCTCCGGCATTGCCCGTCCACAGTCGATTTCCGCCTTTGCTGACCGCAACCCAGCACGGAGCCGCCTGAAGAGTTCCAACGATGGCGCTGATCGGAAGTATGCCGAACGAAGAAATATAGTAGGACGAGACGCTGGCGCTTGCCGCTTCGGAAACATACAGACGTCCGAGCCAGTCGAACCCGAAACCAAAGGGGGTGCTACCGATAGATTGACCGCTGACACGGGGACTGGCGGCGCCCTGGGCGTTGACCGCAAAGATGCTGATCATGTTCGTCCCCTTCTCGGTAACGGCGAGCAAAGCACCGAAGGGATCGAAGCCAATCTGCCCCGGATTCGCGTTATTCGCACTCAGGGGCTGCGTGGAGTTCGGAATCGCCGTCAGGACGCCGTTCGCGGAAACCGTAAATCCGGTAATGTTGTTGGGAATGCCGGCATTCACCACATAAAGAAGGTTTCCCGAGATAGAGAGACTGATCGGTCGGCTACCTCCCGATGGGTATCGCCCTGTAAGAGTGATACCGTTCGGTTGCACGGAAAAGACCGAAATATCGCTGCTGACGGCATTGACTGCGAAAAGCCATTTGTTGTCCGTCGATAAAATCACGGCTCCCTGACTTCCAAGACCGCCCCCGCCGCCTGTTCCGCCCGTTGCATACTCAGCGCCTGCGGTCAGTGCGCCATTGGCGCTGCGCAGGAACATACGGACGCTATTGGTCGCAGTATTGGTGGTGGTAAAAACGGCTCCTGCCTGAGCGTTCGCCGTTTTCGTGGAAAGCGCAGAACCTACCGTTGTCAGGATAGCAAAAATTGCGCTGCCTACTTTAAGCGCGTTTCGTCGTGTGTGGATCATAGTGATCGGTCTCCTCAAGAGGGGGATTCACGGATGCAGGGTCGGCGCTGAACTTTTCAGGAAAGTCCTTCCCTCAGCCGCAATGCAATTCTATATTCGCTGAAACGAGATAGAAGGAATGTAATTGCCGACTTTCAGTACGAACTTGCTACTTTAGCCCGACATTTTTATCTTGACTGGCTGCGGAATTGACCGGGCGTTACCCCGACGATGCGTTTGAAGTGTTTTCGAAAATGACTTTCATCGGAGAAGCCCAACGAATGCGCGATTTCCGTCTGCGTCGGCTCAGAGGAAGCCAACAACAAATTTCGCGCACGTTCGATACGCCTTCTCAACTGGTACTCATGTGGTGAAACGCCCACGGACGCTTTGAATTGCCGTGCAAAATGAAATTGTGAGATGCCCGCCACAGCCGCCAGTTCTTCCAGTCGAATATTGTCCGTCAGGCGTTCTTCGATCAAATCGAGGACTAATGGTTTCCGCGTTGCCGATAGTCCGCACGGAGTAGTAATTTTCACCAGGGGCGTCTTGCAGTATTTCCTCAGGAGATGAATGCCCAGTAGATTGATTACGCTATCAGTCGCCAGCGAAGAACCATAACCAGAACCCGCAAGCTCGTCGCGAAGGCGCTCCATCAGCGCAACGACAAAAGGGTCGGTTCGGTAAAATTGCAACAGCATGTCTTCGCTGTTAGGAACAAAGAGTTCTGGATCGATAGCTTCCAGCGTTTTTGGATCGAGCAACAGGTGAATCGAATTCGAACGGAAGGACCATTCCCATGCAAAGGGATTCTGCGCCGGGATAAACGTTACCGAAGGAACGGGAAGATGACGCGATTCATACAATCGCCCATCGGAACGTAGAGCGGAATATATAGGTTCAGCGTTTCGTCTTTCAGCCAAGGATTCGCTTCGACCCCATCGACAGATCAGGACATGCTCGCGATGACCGTGACCAAGTGAAATCGCTCCGGGCTTACATTCGCGAATGAGCATCTGTGTGCCAGAATTGTAACGATAGTGGGCTTCTATCGTTTCCGGAAAGACGGCAGGAGCGGAAACAGAGTCTTGCTCTACTTGCAATTTGAAAGTCATATGCGTCAGACTTTGCTAATCCGACGTTGGCGACACGGCGGAAAGGATCGTTTTGAATTTTTCTCAGGCATGAGGGTTACTTCTGATCGTACAGGTGGGAAACAAATACCGATGTACCAGAAGTTCCGAGATGGACCAGATGTATTCAAAAAATCCGATTTTCCATGGGAAATTCGGTATTTTGACTCTCCTGCGTCAAAGCCTGGAACCAGCAGTGCGCCGAAACCCCAAAAACAAAACGACCTGTCCATTGGGACAGGTCGTTTTGTTTCATGAACTGACTTTGTAAAGAGCAATCAGCGATTGAATCGTCGTGCAATTTGTCCAAACGCTCCGCGTGAAGACAACAGGGCGACTACCAGACCACATCCCAGAAGCGCCAGTGGAGTTGGTTCCGGCGCATTCACCAGAGCGAGGCTACCTGTTCCGCCACTTGACGGATTCAGCAAGTAGAGATTCTTACCCGCAACGCTGGTCCCGTCCTGCAATACGCCAGACAGAGTGTATTGTGAATACGACAGTCCACCGTCAACAAAGTTCGAGTTTACCAGTTGTGTCATCAAATCCCCGCCGAATAGAGACAGAGAACCGCCATTCACCCAAAGACTCCCCTTAATCTTGCCTCCGCTGATATTTACCACACTGGTATCCGAGGTGAAAAGGTCGCCCTTCAATGTCCCACCTACAAAGCTGACAAAGCTGGAATTGAACGACTGCAGACTGTTTGCGGTTCCTCCGGTCATGCGAAGGGAACTGGTATCAGCGGTAAAAAGGTTCGCAGTCACCGTTCCGCCGTTGATGAGAATGGAACTCATCGAAAAAGCGGTTATTTCAGCTTTAACGATACCGCTGTTGAAGACAAAGGAGCTAGAATCCGACGTTTGGATGTAGTTTGAAACCGTTCCGCCGGACAGATTGAAGGCGCTGTTCGTATAGGTCTCGACTCCTTTGATAATATTACCGCCTGTTTGGTTGAGAACGCCGTTGGTATCCAAAATAGCGTATTGAGTGATTGTTCCGCCGTTGACGTTCGCAATACTATCATCGTATACAGCAAGCGATTTACTAAAGATACCGCCGCTCAGAGTCAATGAACTGGAATTACTGGTAATGACGTTCCCTTTTACCGAACCTCCGGTAATGGTCGCCGAACTGTCATCGTCCGTGTACAGATCATCTTTCAATAGTCCGCCGGACATTACGAGATTACTGTTATTCTTGGTGTTGGTGACTCCATTGACAACACCGCCACTGATATTGAAGGTGGCGTTATTGTATACATAGGCGTATAAACCAATATTGGTACTGTTATTGCCATAAACAGTGATTGGATTCGTCGTATTCTGACCAATAATAGCATCGCCAGAAGTAGTTCCGATGGTCACTCCAGACGTATCAAAATAGGTTTGCGCTCTAACGACTGAGGATTGCGCAGACAGTAACAGTAATGTCACTGTCGAGACGATAAAAGCGCGCCCGGTGAGAGCGGGTCGCGTCAGGACGATTGATGGGATTCGCATATCACTTTTCCTTCCCTATTATAGGAAGCCTTTCAAGAAAAACCACACCGCGTTTACATCCAAGTCTTCTTTGAACAGATTCACAAGGCAACATCTTCTGCAACGAAGCGGTGATACGTCTGTAAAGTTGGCATTGCCACAAGACAGGTTGTGTTGATGCAAAAGTATTTCGCCGTATCTCTGATTGAATACCACATTATTGCATCAAATGTCAAATAGAATTGCTATATAAGCTCAAAAATTCTATTTCAATGGGGACTTTGGGAATTCGAGTCGATCTCTATACAGTCCAGTGATTTATATACACAATAAAAATGTGAACTTACCCTATGCCTGCAGGGTTATGTCAAAGCTGTAGTTACTCCTCGGTCAACGGTTTGAAGGTATAGCATCTAAATATCCTATGCTTCCCGTGGATACAAAGGCGTGGGCAATAGCAACTGATAAAAAACCAGATCCAACCACCTGCCAAATTTGAATCCGGCGTGTTGAATTTTGCCACAACTGGTAAATCCTACCCTTTCGTGCAACGTTATGCTTACAAAGTTCTCGGAATCGATTCCAGCGATGAGAGTATGATAATCCTGTGCCGTCGCGGCGATGATAATTTCCTGTAGCAGTGTCTTGCCAACCCCTCTGCCCCGAAATCGCGTATCGACATACAGCGAATGCTCAGCGCTATACTTATAGGCGGGGCGGTCACGGAATTGCCCGTAGGAACCGAAACCCATCAATTCTCCCCCATCTGTTTCGATTCCGATGATCGGATAACCATAAAGTTCTCTGGCGTCAAACCATTGCATCATGATCTCCATGGTGCGAGGTTTATAGTCGTAGAGGGCTGTTGTATTCAGGATGGCTTCATTCAAAATCTCTAAAATGGGCTCAGCATGTCTTGCCTTTGTACATCGAATGATTTTCATGGCGTCACTTCATTGTATCGGTAATGAATTAACAACAATATTCCTGATTGGTGTAAAATGTCATGTATATGATAGCGGACCCACGTAATTATCTTTCTGTCTTGACTGCGGAATGCCGCAAGAATTGGCCAGCCAATCGTATTGTCACCGTTGTTTGTCATGGTCACAGCGTTCCGGCAGGGTATTTCCGTACCCCAGAGGTTCGCTCATTAGAGTCATACCCGCACCTCCTGCGAGTGGAACTTGCCCGTCGATTTCCCCATGCGGTTATAAATGTGATTGTCACCGCTATCGGTGGTGAAAACAGTGAATCCGGTTCAGAGCGTTTCGAACGAGATGTGCTCCGATTGAGACCGGATGTAGTGACCATTGATTATTCGTTGAATGATCGAGGTATTGGACTGCCGCGCGCCTATTCCGCCTGGTCGAAGATGATCATCGAAGCGCAGAAGCGGGATATTCGTCTCATCTTGATGACACCAACGCCGGATCAAGCGGAGATTTTGGAGGACACGGACAAACCGCTGAACCAGCAGGCGACCCAGGTGCTCGAACTCGCAGACCGGTTTGGCGTGGGTTTGTCGGACAGCCTTATCGCCTTCAAGGCAGCGGTAAAAGCCGGGACGCCTTTGTCGGAGTTGATGTCGCAGGGAAACCACCCTAATGCCGCCGGACACCGTCTCGCGGCAAAAGAACTATACCAATGGTTTTCCTGAGCCAGGAAACGGGTCATCCTACTCTCACAGAGAATAGAATGACCCGTTGTCAGCGGACAGAAACAGTTACGGTTTAGCAGTGATCTGACTACCAGTTGTCACCCGTATCGTATTGTCCGAAGGAATACGATCAATGAGTTTGTTATAAGGATCAATCCCTGCTTTTTCCGGTTCCGCATCGACATCGAACGTGAATGTCTTTGCTCCTTCCGTCAGACGTACCCGTTCAAAGTGAAGCGGCTTGCCCAGAGCGTCCTTATCACGGGCAGGTTTGTCCAGTTTTGCGAAGACGCCGATATCGAAAATATCGTTCAACGAGGCGGAGGATTCCTTGCCGGAACTATCTGCATGGCTCTTGGTGGTTGAGACCGTCACTTTCACGCGATACTTGCCGTTAGCCAGTTTTTCCGATTCCGCTGTGGTGGCGCGTAAATCGTAAACCGTAATCTTCTCGAACAGATCCGTCAGGAAGTCCTGTTCGTACGGCGGTGCGGCGGCGCGTAGATACGTCATCAATTCCGGTGCGGTCGTATAGGGCGGTTGCTGGAATCCTTTCTCCTTTGCGAACCCTGAAAGCGCGGCGTTCAGTTTTTCGTCGCCGATACGGTCGGCAAGCGCGTAGAAGACCAAAGCTCCCTTAGGATAATGTATATACTGCTGATTCTGAACTTTGACCAGCGGGTTTTCGCCTTCCTTCTCACCGCCCCGCCCTCGCAGATAGCGGTCTAGATCATAACGCAGGAAGCGACGGATCCGGTCGGGTCCATACTTTTTCTCCAGAATCTTCAACGCCGTATACTCAGCGAGCGATTCGGAAAGCATAGTCGCCCCTTCTACATTGCCGCCAAGAACCTGATGCGCCCACCACTGATGGGCGGTCTCATGCGCGGTCACATAGAATGGATAGTCGATATCTTCGGCATCGTCACTGACTTTTGCAATGAAGCCGATGCTCTCCGAATACGGAACCGTGTTCGGGAATGACTGGGCGAATTGCTGATAAGCGGGAAACTCCAGAATCCTTAACTGCCGGAACTGGTACGGCGTGTAGTTTTCAGAACAATAGCTCAATGCCGCCTTCATTCCCGCCATCATTCGGTCGAGATTGTACGCGTGCGCCGGGTGGTAATAGATTTCCAGCGCCACTTTGTTACCGTTCCTACCAACCCATTGATCTTTCTTAACCGCATAACGGGCGGAGAGGAACGAGTAAAAGTTCCGAATAGGCGCATCCATTTTGTACGAGAAGCAACGGCGACCGTTTTCCGACCATTCTCTTTGCAAATAGCCTGGCGCGATAGCGATTTGATCCGGCGCAGTACGTACTACCGCCTCAAAATCGATCCAGTCAGCGTCATTGCCGATATAAGTATTCCCACGCGCGACAAGATCGGTGACCGGCGGCATTCGCGGGCGCGGTGGCAAACCCTGCTTTTTCCGTTCGTCCTCTTCGGCTATTTCACCCTGAGGCTGGTAACCAATCGCAGGACCGGGCATGGTGATAAAGGAGCCGTTAGCCGCGATAGATACTTCCATCCCCTCATTCAGGAAGCCTTTTTTGTCGAAACCTACGGTAAAGTCGAGAGTCGTTTCCTCGTCGGGTTGCATTGGACGCGCTAACCTGTAAGTCCGGAATCCGGTCTTCTGATCCTTGATGTCCGGAGTCGCAGAGATGCCGAATTTAAGTTCCTTGACTGTCTGTCTGGGGTCTGATAATTGTAGGGCGATCTCTGTAATCGGTCCTGATGTTTTGTTTTTGAGTCGATATGTCCCCTTTGCCATGTATTCGCGAACTTCAGGATGCATATCGACATCCATTTTGACGGCAATGATGCGCGGCATAGGCTTTTTAGACCAGTTCTGTTTGTAGGTTCGCTCGTAGTCCGCCTGCCGTTTCAGAGATTCTTTCTGAGGAATGTATTCATTGAGGACATCCGTGTTGTAAAGAATGAATCCTCCCACTCCAATTGCAGTCAGGGAAGCCGCTCCGGCAATACCGGTCACGGCGCGCCCCATTTGACCTTTACGCCATCGCGATACCAGAGAATCGTCCTTTCCACGTACCCATAGTTTCACGGCAAGGGTCAGAAGAACGATGCTGACGGCGAACCAGTACAACCCGAACCAGAACGATTGCGCCACGAAAGGTCCGAACCCGTTCATGTCTGAATAGGTTAAATTCGGGACGCTGCCAAATCGATACAAATGTCGGTCCAGTTTCAGGAGCGGTAGCGTCTGCGACGAAATAAACAACAGGATCAAAACGGTATGCCCTATGAACTTGTTGTTGATTACGGCGTGCAAGAAGAACGCCGTTAACGTCAATACCACCAGATTCGGAAAGATGTAAGCCAGAAAATACGCCAGATAGAGAGGTATCTCAAACTGAAAATACCCCTTTACCGCTTGAACGCCTATACCCGTTAGAATCAAAACCCCATTGAGAGCCAGCAGCATTAGCAGCATTGCCGTCACTTTAGACAGGATGCTCACCGTCGTAGGGACAGGCAAAGCGTCCGTCACCTGATCCAGACGCAATGTGCGTTCGCGCCAGGTCAGTTCCCCGGCGTAAAAGGTAATCAGAATTAACAGAAAGAGACCGAAGGACCCTGCAACGGTCTGCATCATTACTCTTGTTACAGGATAGACCGGCGTATCGAACACATTGTCCGCCTGCCATGCGTTGACGAGAAGCAACATGATTCCCATCAAGGTAATGGCGAGGAAAGGAACACCACGGACGATCTCACGAAAGTAAAATCGCGTCAAGCGTATAAAGGCTTCGCCTGCGCTTGCGTCTCGACGGTTACCGAAATCGTTCGGACCGGAGAGCGAAATCAACGTCAGCGCGGCGCCCTCGGCGGAAGCGGCGCCTGACGATTGCCCCGTTTGAGAACGCCTCACTTTTGGCAACGCCAGCGCGAATTTGGAAAACTCGAATAACCGATACCCCAGAACGAAAACGCCCACGGTGATTCCCGTCCAGAGCAGACGGTTATACAGAAGCGGTCCCGTCATCGGCAGGAGGTTCGTATTCTTTTCCGCCAGGGTCCAGTAGCGAGTCGTCAGAGCGGTCGCACCGATTCCCAGAGGATCCAGATAGGCGGCAAGATTTTTGTTTTCCAGGCTGGAGAGTAGACCTTGCGCCATCAAATATCCGACCAGTACGATAATCCCCTGTACATATATTGCCAGCAAACTCCGGGTCAATGCGCCGAAGACAAAGAATAATGTCCCGAGCAAAAACAGATTCGGAATCATAAAGGCGCCAAGATACGTGAGGTAGGACTCCGCACGAAACGGCCCGAAGTTTGTCTTGTCCGCCCAGGGCGCAACGATCCCTGCCAGAAATCCGAGCGGGATGAACGAAAATACTGCCAGAGTCACGATGAATGCGCCGATAAACCGACCAATAAAGTAATCCCGTTTGGTCAATCGCGTCGTGAAGAAAAGTTCGTGCGCGTTCGCTTCAAAATCGCGATAAATCGCTGTTCCCATCAGGGAAGAAGCGATAATCGCTCCGAGAAGGGTCAATATATTACCCGCGACGACAATGACATAAGGGGCATTACCCATAATCCGCCCACTGCCGCCGCCGATCTGGATGACATCGGTCGAGACGAACAGCAGTCCGAGGGTAAACAGAACAGCCGCAAAGATATAAGTCGAAGGTTGCCTTAAACGAAATCGCAGTTCGAACAGTATGATTTCTTTCACTGAGTAACCTCGCTTCCTGCCGCCGGTCGCCCTGTATAGAAGAAGTAGGCGTCCTCAAGGTCGGCGTTGACCGGAGTGAAGCCATCGTCCGGAGAACCTTCGCTGTAGATAAATAGAACCGGCTTCCCTGCCATCAATCGCGTGGAGACCACACGATAGCGTTTTTGAGCTTCCGCCAATTCGCTTTTTTCGAAAGTGCGTTTCCAGATTCTACCGTTCACGGCGGCGATTACCTCCTCTGGGCCGCCTTCCGCGACGACTCTGCCCTGTGCGATAATCGCCATTCGCTCGCATAACTCGCGGACATCTTCCACAATATGTGTGGAAAGAATGACAATAACATTCTCCCCTACTTCGGACAGGAGGTTGAGGAAACGATGCCGCTCCGTGGGATCGAGTCCGGCGGTCGGTTCGTCGACAATGATCAACTGCGGATTTCCAATCAGAGCGACAGCGATGCCGAGTCGCTGCTTCATTCCTCCGGAGAATCCTCCGACATTTTTCTTTCGCGCTTCGTACAAATTCACCTGTGAAAGGAGAGATTGCACACGCTCCCGGCGCTCTTTAGCATTGATGACACCTTTTAAAGCAGCAAAATGATCCAATGTCGCTTCCGCCGAAAGCGTGGGATAAAATCCGAATTCCTGGGGCAGATATCCAAGTTGCGCACGCATTGCTTCCTTATCGCGTTGTACATCGATATCGCCAAAATAGACCCCACCCTGATCCGGGTCTTGCAACGTGGCGATGGTGCGCATCAAAGAGGATTTCCCCGCACCATTTGGTCCGAGCAGACCGAACAACCCGCGCTTGATCGTCAACGAAATACCATTGAGAGCGCGAACGCCGTTCGGGTATGTCTTGGTGAGATTTTCGATTCGAAGTTCCATAATCCGGGCGACCTCTATGCCAGAGAAATGTAAGGACTATCGGCAGACGTTGTACCTGTTTGATGCCCCGATTTCGCCTCAAAATTCGACATAGATACTTATCGCCCCAACCTCCATTTTCAAATTTGTGAATAATACGAAATAGGGACGCTTCTCGAAAAAGAAAGTTGCACTTGACTATTCACAAATTTGTGAATAAAATACTGTCGTGACAGATAACCCGACCCAGTTGAGAAATAAGACCCGAAAAACGTTGACCCGAGCGCAGGCGATACTTCATCCGGTTCGCGCACGTATCATCGTCGCCCTGAGCGAGCGTGCGCTGACGCCGCAATCCGTCGCTCGGCAAATGCCAGAAATTCCTCTGGGAACTGTTTACCGACATATCAACATTTTGCTGGATACGGGAATGATACGCGTTGTTGCGGAACGCAAAGTGCATGGAGTCACGGAACGACAGTTTTCGCTTATTGAGACGCAGTCTTATGTCAATCGCGAGGAGTTGACCGCAGATCAAATTATCGGGTTGGTCGGCGCTCTGACCAGCATCGTGCAGGCGACATTTGGCAGATATGTTCGGGACTACCCGATGCCGCCCGAAGAAGGCGCGATATCGCTGCTGGTAAAATCATTGCTTTTAACCAGAGAAGAATCGATGGCGTTACGAAAAACTATGCAGGAGTACGTTCAGAAAACGGGGCGCAAGCCCTCACCGGAGTATGAACGCCGGTTTATCGCTTACTTTGCCGCGCCAGATACGGATATCTCCGAACCAGATTTAGATGAGATCGAAATACCATTACCTGAAGGGAACCAGTAATGACACTAACAAATTTGATTGCCTTTGCGATACCGGTTTTTGCTGACACTGCCCCTGCCCGTCCGTCAAATTTCGTCAGAAGAGAGAATCCGCCCGGTTATGAGTGGTCCTTGTTGAAAACAGATCCGTATCGTGGCAAACAGGATGATATCTTCTTTATCAACCCGGAAAAGGGATGGTATGTGAACGGGGCAGGGAAAATCTACGTCACCTCGGACGGTGGGAAGACATGGGAAAAGATTTTTGAAAAGCCAGGGACTTATTTTCGATGTATCGGTTTTGTAGATGAACTGCACGGATTCGCCGGGAATATTGGGACAGATTATTTCCCGGCGGTGACGGATGAGACTCCGCTTTACGAGACTACCGATGGTGGAAGATCATGGAAAGCGGTGACGAACATTGTCGGTCCGGTCGCAAAAGGGCTGTGTTCAATCGACATTTTACGAACGCCTTTCATCAACGCAGGAAAATTGGATTATCGTGTCACCATTCATGCCGCAGGGCGCGTCGGCGGGCCAACCATCTTCCTGCGCTCGGAGGACGGCGGTAAATCCTGGCAATCAAAGGATATTCAATCCGTCTGCGGTATGGTTCTCGATGTACATTTTTTCACGCCAAAGCAAGGAATACTTTGCGCCGCAAGCGATGCGGCAGTGGATAAATCCAACGCACTGATCCTGTCTACGACAGATGGCGGAAAGACATGGGATAAAGTCTATCAGTCGGAGCGTCCGTATGAACTGACCTGGAAGTGCTCTTTTCCCAGCGATAAAGTGGGTTATGTCACCGTGCAATCTTACAACCCCGATAAGAGAGTCACCAAGCGTTTTGTCGCTAAAACCGTGGACGGTGGGTCATCCTGGTACGAGATAGAACTAACGGATGATTTCTCCTGTCGAGAGTTCGGTATCGCCTTCGCCGATGAATGCACGGGCTGGGTCGGCGGGATGCAGACAGGCTATCAAACGGTGGATGGAGGCAAAAGCTGGACGAAAACGCCGATGGGAATGGCGGTCAATAAAATACGCTTGCTCAAATCGCCTAAGGGACTGATCGGTTATGCTATAGGAGTGCAGGTATACAAATTATCGAGTCATCCTCAATCCGACTGAAATAAATGTTTCGTGAGGAGCTCTGACAAAACGGCATTTCTGGTCACGAACCGTCAGGAATTGTCGATTTGTGATGTTCGTGCAATATCGTCTGCCGGTTTCCGCCCGATGAAAGTGTAGTAGGGAATACGCGCCCCCGGAAGATAGGGAACGGTTCCTCGTCCTTCGTACAGATAGACGGTTTCGAACTTTCGGCGCAGGTATGGTAAATGATCCGGTGACGGGTAGATATTGTCCTGATCAAACCAGTAACGCCAGAAGGAACGGGCCCCGGAGGAATGGCGCTTCATGCCTTCTTCGGCATGCTTACGTGAAACATAGAAATCAGCTACCCCAATCGTCCCACCCGGTTTTAAGAGGTCATACGCTCGATCAATAGCGGCGAACCAATCGGGGATCATGGTCAGGGAATACGAAAAGGATGCGATATCCAGCGGAGTCGTTTCCTCTTCTGTCACGTCGGGCAGTTTGACGGTGGTTGCATCCGCTTCAACGGTACGGGCATTTGACCATCCGTCACCCTGAATCCGCTTCTGCGCCTGCGCCAGCAGTGACGGAGAAAGGTCGATAAGGTAAATCCGTTTCAGGGTTCGGGCGCGGTCTCCCGCCAGCGCGAGGTTGATGCCCGTTCCCGAACCGAAATCCGCCCAGCGAGTGTCCGGAAGGAACGGTAAACGGGTAAACATTTCCTCTCTGCCGTGCAAGAGTCGGGCGCGAAATGCATCATAGCCTTCCGCCTGCTCTTTATAAAAGCTTTCGAGCCTTTCTTTATGAGTCCCGCCGCGTATCGGGTGGAACGCGATCCGGTAGAGTATTTTCAGGTCGTTGGTCAGGGACATAATTTCCGAGTGATGAATGGTCGATGTGCGACCTCAGGAGTAGAAGTAGGAAAGTTCTTCAGACTTTTCCTCGAATATGCTGGAGGACCTGATTGAGCGGCGTCCGCTCAATTCTTTCCTGTCAACTGAGCGACATAGAGACAACCATAGGTGTGTACACGGTCTAAAGGATGGAGCCGGGCTGCGAGGTCGTGATCGTAGGTCAACAGGTCGCCGACTTTCGACTTTTTACCGTTGACATTCACCACAATCGGGTCAACAAAATCGACGCGTGGCGCCCCGCTCCGCCAGATCATACGGGCATTCGGCGCAGCGCTGGAGATAATCGCTTGCCATTCCTCTTCGAGCGCTTCCGGACGATGATTCGCCAGCCAGTCCATATGATCCAGAAGGACAAAGCGCGTAATGGGTCTTTCCTGCTTCTGCAAAAATTCTGTTATTGAACCGGTAGTGATCGTGATATTTTTCCACAATCCTGCTTTCAATCGCTCAAAATTGTCGCGCCGGAGATATTCAGGGCAACAATCCTGGGTGTAGGAACCGCTCAAATAGACGCGCCAGAAGTAGTTATCAGAAAGTGGCAGTTCGGTAAATACTTCTTCCACCTGATCCATGATGAACTGTGCAATGCCGCCGGGGTAGTCCGCTTCCACAAGTCGGCGTTGCGCCGGAGGAACGCCCAGAAGCGCCAGGGTTGCGTCTCGGCTGGCAATCCAGTGTGCAAATTTGACGCCCTTCCAGGGGCGCAGTCGGGAAAAGTAGATCGCCCTCTGTTGTTCCAGAGTTTCCGCTTCCAGAGCGTCTCTTAACCCACGACGGAAATCTGGAGACGCCGCGGCATAATTGTGAAAGGCGCGAGCGAAGAAGCCACAGGATCCATGATAGTAGAAAGTCTTCCCACGAGGCCGCAACTTGAAATACTCAATGCGCTTGTCCCAGAACGTTTTTGCGAAGGGAGTTAAATCGGCTCGGAGATATGTCTCATAGATTTCCCGGTGATTGCGAACTCTGCCGCGTCCGAACATTTCAAAAAACGTCGTAAAGGGCAGGTGACGTATACCGGCGATTTTGAGTTCCAGTAGGGCGTTCTGCCGAGGGTTCATGTCAACGGTATTGACCGTGCCTGCGCCAGCGAGCACATAATCGAGCGCATTGCATCCCGCCGAGGTAATAACGACAAGGTTATCGTCCGGCGAGAGTTGAAGTGCTTGCCGATCACAGCGCGGGTCTTCCCAGCAAGTATTATAGATCAGGGAACGTTTATGAATAAGGTCAAACCAGCGTTTTCCCAGTATGTCCGCGCGTTTCACGAAACCACTTTCCTCCTGCGCCCTCATTCAGATCGACAAAACGGGGCGTTCCTTTACAGTGTATCGCATCCTTGCAAACACACACGGTAATCATACTGACTCGGCATTATGCCAGATTAAGTGGAATTTACCTCGTGACGCCGGGAATTTCGGATGCTCATGTGTACCATGCCCCAAGATACGCTACCAAACCCCAGAGAATCGGCACAACGAATCCCCCCAGAGTCAGGCCGAGCGCTACGGGTACAAATCGTAAATAGAGCGACAATCCACCGTACCGCAGCAACAGCGTTTTGATGATCCACATCATCATAAAGGCGGGCCAGTTGTATTCTACAGCGAAACATACCGAGAGAGCGTAACCAATAGGATGCAACGGGAATCCTGGGAATACGAATGCCAGTCGCGCCAAACCGTAGGTAACGGCGGCGCCGACGCCGATGAAAGAAATTTGCAACCAGTCCGGACCTTTGGCTGCATACACCCATTCCCGGATACGCCCTATCGCCGTCGGAGCCCCGGATTCTCGCCATCCGCCCGAAACGAAATTATCTTCCCCCACCCGGTACGCCCAGTGTAAGTACGTGATCAGACAGGTAGCAGCGCCCACGATGAACGCGAACAGTAACACCGGTCCAAATCGTCGTAGCGAAACTCCGGTTTCCTGTGCAATTTTTAGGGAAGCCAGTTGGTGCCCCATTAATTGTCCGCGATGGTCACGATTGATCCAGTACATCAGGGAAAATTGCGTCAACGGACCGGGAGATTGCCCAAGAGTCCCAAATACCGTTGTGAATGTTTGCTGAGGATCCAGATAGTAAAGCTCCAGAATGGGCGGACCAACCTGTGCATATATCCGCGTCATTGTGACATTCAGGAGAAAAAAGAAGGCATAGAAGGCGATAGCGATGGCAAGAGACATACCGCTCATCACGCTCCATCCGATCAGGAATACCGTGCCGATGATCAGGACACGGCCGGCGATGCGGTCACTGGTCGCTTCATCCTCCAGACCGGTGAGAGGGCGACGGGAAAGGGCAGCATCCAGAGCGGACATCAGGCGCTTGCGCTCCGCCCATATCAAGAGGAAAAAGAGAACCGCCCATGCTCCCGCAGACTGCGCCCGTGTATAAGGGAAGCCGCGTGCGTCCCAGCCCAGTTCACGCCATCCCTGTGCATATCCGAAAACCTCCAGCGCTTTTCTAAGAAGAAAGAAAGCCCAGGAACTGAACAGAATATCGGAGGGTATCAGGTAGCACACTCCAAGGTGCAAAGTCGCCCATGTCAGGTACATCGGCGATAGCGCTTTCCAGGGAGAGGGCAACGAGTCCAGCAATGGGGTAGCGGAGAAGTCCAGTCCCACCGAAGGGATGTTGGGCGAGATGGCGTTCAGCGCATTCAGCGATTCCACCAGCGCCGCAACGGCGAATCCAAGCCAAAAGAGTTTTCCTCCCGCTAAACCGCCGAAACCGGCATTTTTGCACATTTCCAGAGGTAACTGGATGGCAGGAAAGGACAATTTGTCATGTTCCACCCATCGACGGCGCAAGATCGCGTTCCATGCCCATAGAGTGGCTCCCAGAGCGGTCAGCCATGCCATCCAGCAGAGGAACGGGATTGCCCAGGCGGTCACACGCTCCACAGTCCAGAACGTAGTATGCCCAGAGTACAGCGGTTCTATCACTGCCGGATCCTGAGGAATCATCCAACCCGGAACGAATTGCCTGAAAGGGCCTGCTCGTTCATCCTGACTCGCCCGGAAGAAGTAGGCGTACATCGGGAAGAGATATTGCGCTTCGTCCTGCGCTGCAATACTCGCCGCTACGGTCGAGATGCCGTAGATCACTGCCATTTCGCCGGAACGCAAGGCGCTTTGCGGACGCCAGCGTTTCAGCGCTACATTGATCAGGGCCAGCAGGAAAAGCAGAAAAACGATTCCGGGGAGAATGGTAGTCACACTCCCGAACGGCAGAACGACATTGTTCGGCCGAATTTTGGTGACCATCTGAAGTAAAGAAATCAATACCGCCCCGGCGAAGCCGAGAATCATCGCACGGAACGTCATCGTTCGCTCCCAGAAAATGAAGTTAATTTTTCAATGCCGGGGCAAAGGATAAAGATCACTTTATCCTTTGCCCGATGGAATGGGGAGCGTTACTCCCGGACATAGCTATTTAGAATGGGGAGCATTACTCCCGGACGTAACTATTGGCTCCGTCAAAACGGTAGATGCGGAGTTCTCCGTTAGCGATCTCCACCTTCGGAACTTCGGCCTCACTCAGATTTTCCAGCTTTTTGGTCAGAGCGCGGAGGCTATTTCCGTGCGCTGCGATCAGAATGGTCTTACCTTCCGCAAGTTCCGGTTCGATTATCTCATCAAAGTATTCCATGACTCGCTCCGTCGTATCTTCCAGCGATTCTCCGCCCGGAGGCCGTGCAGCGTATCCCCGACGTACGGCATGAATCGCTTCATCGCCGTATTTCGTCGCCATTTGCGCTTTGTTCTTTCCCTGCCAGTTGCCATAGAAGCGCTCATTGAGATGCCAGTCCTGAACGACAGGTATTCCTGTGATTCCCGCTCCTTGCATGACAAGGTCTAAAGTCTGTTGCGCACGGATCAAACCCGAGGTATACGCCTTGTCCACCTCGAACCTACCCTTGACGCTCTGTCCGACTTCCAGCGCATGAGCCTTGCCGGCTTCGGACAATTCGACATCCACCCAGCCCGTAAAGACATTCAACTTATTCCAGACTGATTCCGTGTGCCGCACCAGCAGCAACCGACCTTTTCCATCAGGAGCCATACAATTTTCACCGGACAAGTCGTTCCCGTCTCGTCCATCTCACTTTCTTGCCCGTCATCGACGGGCGTGTTACAATTTGTTCGCTTCGTAATCGGGCCCTTAGCTCAATGGCAGAGCGTGGAACTCATAATTCCCTGGTTACAGGTTCGAATCCTGTAGGGCCCATTCTTTTCATTCTGCGGTTCGCTAACGCCAACTACGAAATCAGGCAATCCGGAATGAGCCGGTCATTCGGGAAGGCACTTCCTCTTCCCAGTTCGCCTCGACAGCAGTCACCTGAGCGGCTGTCGGACCAACATGAAGTTCATGGAAAAGCGCTTGAAGTACGGTCTTGTCATTGGACTCCGCTTCCACTTCAACCGCGCCATCCGGTAAATTCCTCACATACCCCTTAACGCTACCCAGTCGGTTAGCAGTATGATGCGCCCAGTAACGATAGCCAACACCCTGAACATTACCGCGCACCAGTGCGCGAAGTCGGACAACGGTTTCCATATTCCACTCCTTCGAGGTCTTACCAAGACCGTAAAACCAGAATTTTCAATGTTTTGACGCTTTCCGTTAAGCGTCGCAGAGGACGGAATCTGCAGTAGCGGGCAAACTGAATTATCGGGAATACTTGATGGTGACTTTTTTTATTTTGTCTCCCACTGCAATTTTTTCCGCTACCAGTTGACCAGAAATCACCTGCCCAAAGACGGTATAGCCCCCATCGAGATGCGGTGCAGGCTGGTTGATACAGATGTACCACTGTGAACCCGCAGAGTTGGGCGCGGACGATTTCGCCATTGCGACTGCGCCCCGGTTATGGCGCAACAGTTTGTTCTGTTCATCCTGAATGGAATAGCCCGGCCCTCCGCTTCCATCTCCTTGCGGATCGCCTCCCTGAATCACAAAGCCCGGTTCGACTCTGTGGAAAATCAGGTTACTATAAAATCCGCTTTGCGCCAGTTTAACGAAATTCGCCACAGTGACCGGAGCTTCGTCAGGGTACATCCTGAATTTGATGACGCCTTTGGAAGTCTCGACAATGGCAATAGGGTGTGACCCGTGTAACTTGAACACTTCTGCGGTGGATGGTGGCTGATGGGTCTGGGCATGAGCCGAACCAGCGTAAACGAGATTCAAACAAAATGCTGCCATTAGTGCAGCGAATATCATCAATTTCATAGTCTTACAGTTAATGACGACGAATTTTAACGGTTCGTCTCGAACTCATTCTACCCACCGCGTCGGGGAGGCGTCAATATTTCGCTTCCTTCTATCAGCAAGCAACCTATCAGCAAGCAACGAGCGACACTTACTGTTTCGCCTTTCCGTGGACGATTCTCCTACCCGTTTCGTTTTATTTCGACGTGGTATTCAGCAGGTAAGAAATCAGCCACGCTCGCGCTTTTTCCGCATCTGTTGGGCTGATGATATGTCCTCCATCGACCCATAAAATCGTTTTCGGTTCTTTAGCCGCGTCCTGTAAGCGTTGCGCCATCTCCTTGGCGATAGTCTTATCGTTCAGGGCATTCAGCAGAAGAACGGGACGTGGACTGATGTGACTGATAAACAGGCTCGGAGAGGCGGCGGCGACATCGAGACGCACCGCAGGCGGAACTTTTGAAACCATCGGCGCGGTAAAATCGCCTCCAACGCAAAACGCCGCCGCCTTGATTCGTTCGTCCACCGCACTGAGGATACTGCCCATCATCGAACCCATGCTGTACCCGAAGACAGACAAGCGTTTCAGATCCATATCTTTGCGGGTCGAAAGATAATCTATGGCCTGCCGCCAATCGGGAATCGTATTGCGTAATATCGCCAGAAACGCAGAGCCTCCCGAACCATCCCCCGATTCTTTCTTTCGTTCGCCATGCTGAAATGCATCCAGAGCAAGGCAGGCGATTCCCTTAGTCGCCAGCGGACGACCAAAAAACTTTACCATCGACTCTTTGTCGCTGTTGTAGCCGTGCAACAGCAGCGCAACCGGATATCTACCTTCCTTTTTTGGAAGAAGCAAAAGTCCCGTCACCGTATCCCCCTTCGCATTTGCGAACGAGATATGGGAAAGTCTAAATTCCGCGTCGGTCTGCGCAACCTCCGTTACCATGGGACTTTTACCATAGTTCGCGTACCGCTCCTTTAATTCATCCCAGGAAACGGGGGGAGGGGCTTCTTGCGCCCACGCTGAAGAAGTCAGACCAGAAAGGCATAATAGCGCCGCCATAAGGAGAGGCACGAGAACCGGAGGAATTTTCATGTTTTATTCTACAGCAAAATCCCTCCTGAACGCATTACGCAACCAGTGAACGAGTTAGAATCAGGCGGTTATGCTCACCGGAGTGGGTGACACATTGTGTCCGGATCAACTGCATTGAGAGACGTTAAGCACGAGATGCGCCCTCTTTCCGCCTTTATTCTGAACGGCGCAGTATCTTGAATGAGGCGATAATCGCTGGGTTAAGTTGACGCGAAGCGATAAATCCTGTAAAATATTGATAGTCTACGACGGGCGGCGGGGCGGCGGTTACAGGAGTAAACGCCCCGCCGCTTCTCTTGCCGCCTGTCGCTTTGTGCGCCGGAATTTCATAGCGTTGGATACATGGTCGATGTCGGCGCAATCCGTCTCCATCACAATCCGTATGCTACTTCCATGCGCCTGTAATGGAGCAACTTTGAATGATTAACGACCCCACCCTCCCCGAAGCGGAAATACCTGCCAGCGATGCAGAAATACCTGCCAGTAATGACGGATTGGAACCGCCTATTCCACCTGTAGACGGCGTTGGCGGTCGCGGAGGTAGACCCGGCGATGATTACGATGGTCCCAAAATCGAGATTTCCGAGGAAATGCGGAACTCGTATCTGGGCTATGCGATGTCGACTATTGTCTCCCGCGCTTTGCCGGACGTGCGAGATGGCCTCAAGCCGGTTCAGCGTCGCATTCTCTATGCGATGAGAGATCTCAATTTGACGCCGGCGAACCGGCACCTCAAGTCGGCGAAGATCGTCGGGGAGACTATTGGTAACTATCACCCGCACGGAGATCAGGCGATCTACCTGACCATGGTGCGTATGGCACAACCCTTCTCCCTCCGCTATCCTCTGGTGGATGGTCAGGGAAACTTCGGCAGTATCGACGATGACCCACCCGCCGCCTACCGCTATACGGAAGCGCGTATGACGGCGCTCGCCGTCGAGATGCTGGAAGATATCGAAAAGAATACGGTTGATTTCGAGCCTACCTTCGATAACGAACGAACGCAACCCAGTGTCCTTCCCGGAAAATTTCCTAACCTGATCTGTAACGGCGGTTCCGGTATCGCCGTCGGCATGGCGACCAACCTGCCACCGCATAATCTGACGGAAGTCTGTGATGCTGCGAATTACTTGCTGGATCACTCGGAAGCGACCGTGGAACAGTTGATGCAGTTTCTGCCCGGCCCAGATTTCCCGACCTCCGGACTCATTCTGGGCAGCAAGGGAATACGCTCCGCCTACGAGACCGGGCGCGGTAGTATTACTATGCAGGCGAAGACCAGCATAGAACCGATGGACGGCGGCAAGAACGCGATCATCGTTACCGAACTTCCTTACCAGGTGATCAAGAAGAAGCTTATCGAAGATATCGCGGAACTGGTCAAAGAGAAGAAAGTCGACGGCATAACCGCACTCAATGACTTCTCTGACCGTAATGGGATGCGCGTCGTCATCGAACTGCGCCGTGATGTAATTCCGCAAAAAGTGCTCAACTACTTGCTGAAGCATACGCAATTACGTCTTAATTTCGGCGTCATTATGCTTTCGCTGGTCGATGGCGGACGCGGCCCGAAGACACTTTCCATTAAAGGACTGCTTCAGGAGTATCTAGACCACCGTCGTATTGTCATCACACGACGAACCCGCTACGAACTCAACCGGGCGAAGGCGCGCGCGCACATTCTGGAAGGGCTACAGATTGCAGTCCAGTTTCTGGATGAGGTGATTCAGATCATTCGAGCATCCTCCAGCACGGAACAGGCAAGAACACGACTGATTGAGCGATTCTCCTTTTCCGGTCTGCAGGTCGAAGCGATCCTGAACATGCAACTCCGGCAACTGACGGCGTTGGAACAGGACAAGATCGAAGGTGAGTACCGAGACCTCCTTAAGGAAATCGGTCGCCTGGATGATATCCTCTCCGATCCGCGCCGGGTCGATGCGCTGGTCAAAGCGGACTTGAAGTATCTCAAGGACAAATACGGCGACGAACGACGCACGCGCATCATTCCCACTGAGGCGGAGGAAATCAATATTGAGGACCTGATCGCCAACGAAGAGATGTTGCTGACCGTCACTCGCGATGGCTATATCAAGCGCATGGCGATGGATCAGTTCCCTTCGCAACACCGGGGAGGCAAGGGCAGAATAGCCGGGAAGACCAAGGAAGAAGATAATATCGAGCATATCTTCCGGGCGTCCACACACGACTATATACTGTTCTTCACAGATCGTGGCAGAGTATACCGACTCAAAGCTTATGATGTGCCGCAAACATCGCGCACCGCAATGGGTACGGCGATTGTCAACCTGATCCAGATTCAGAGCGACGAGCGTATCACTGCGACGATTCCCATTCGTGATCTGCGGACAGCGACGGGATTTCTGCTGATGGTGACAGCAAAAGGCGAAATCAAGCGTACCAAGATCGAGGAGTATGTCAACCTTCGCGCCAACGGGTTAATCACCTTCGATCTGGAGCCCAGCGACCGACTGGGATGGGTCAAACATACCGATGGCTCGATGAAAGTCATATTGACTTCTGTCAAGGGCATGGCGATTCAGTTCCATGAAGAGGACGTTCCCAGTCGTGGACGGGCGGCGGGAGGCGTTCGTGGCATGACTCTGGATGGCCCTCAGGATCGTATTGTGACGGCGGATATCGTCCCGGAGAAGTCTGAGCTTCTGGTCGTCAGTGAAAATGGTTACGGTAAACGAACCCCCATGAGCGAGTACCGATTGCAGTCTCGTGGCGGCAAGGGCATCAAGACCATGGATATCACGGAGAAGACCGGATCCCTGATTCAGGCTTGCGTTCTGGAGTCCTCAAAGATCAATGATCTGCGCCTGGTGATCGTCACTGAGCAGGGCATCGGTATCCGGATGAAGGTAGCGGAAGTTCGACAGACCACGACACGTTCCACGCAAGGCGTCAAATTGATCGAGCTTGCCGACAATGATCGTGTCAAAAGCGCCGAATATCTGGACGCCACTAAAAAGGCGGAAGAAGAAGCCGAATAACCATATCTGGCAGTATAGCTCACGACTCAAACAAAAACCGCGCCGTGCAAATTGCACGGCGCGGTTTTCGCTTATGGGCAGGACAAGATTCGAACTTGTGTAGGGTTGCCCCGACGATTTTACAGACCGCCTCCTTTAGCCACTCGGACACCTGCCCAAACACTCATTTTATTGAGGCGACGCTCTGTCCAGAAGCATCACGGAGAGTACAGTATCATATCTTTTACGGTGCGGCAAGCGATAGAATAAGAATTCCTATGAGTAAACGCAAAGACAGAATTCGCAAGCAAACGCTCTTCGCCACCGTCGTCGCACAAACTACGACATGCCCGGATCGACCGTACACAGAGCGCACTGCCGTTGAAAATCAGGATGAAGACGACGAAGAAGCGAAATCACCTCATGCGCATGACCACGCGCCAGTGAGTGAAGCTATCCTGTCGTCATCAACGGATTTTGCACGACTGACCTGGAGGCAATCCGGCGTTCGGCCTCCGCTGACGAAACTGAAGAAATTTCGTTTCCAATTGTTGCGAGAGTGGATCACCGAGCATACAGCGCCCTGTCGAGTGGCGGACATCGGCGGCGGCAAAGGATTGCTGGCGTACCTCCTCATTCAGAGCGGATGGGAGGCGACTACAATCGATCCTTTCGCACAATCTTTGCCGACAAAATATAAGGACTTCGTCGCTGACCGACAGGTGCGTATTGCGGAAAGTGAAAGCGTCCCACGCCGTAATCTGCCATTCGCACCTGAGATGGCGCAGGATTTCGATTTACTGGTAGCGATGCACGCCCACGGTTGCAATATTCAGATTATCGACGCGGCAAAGAACTACCGGAAGGATGTTATCCTGCTACCCTGTTGCATCATCGACGAACCGCTCCGTCCGGATCAGGGCGTTCACTGGCTCCAATGCCTCGCGGATTATGCCAAGTCCAAGGGATTCATAATCGAGCCATTCCGCTTGAATTTCAAGGGGCAGAACATCGGTCTCTACGCCCGTCATTCCGATTCTTCGAGTTAATTATAGGCGAGGGTTCGGGGTATAGTTTTGATTTCCCGAACCTCTTCGCTCTGGTAAGGATCGTTACTTCGAGTCTCCGCCCATGCTCATAGCTCCCCCCATCGTTATCGGCGTCATTGAACCACCCATTGCGATACCGCCTCCCATCATGGCGGGGATATTCTTCGGATCATCGGAAATTGGCACAGTAGTACGGCAAGAAGGATCAATTCCTCGCAGCATCATCCCCTGCCCTGCTGATTCGTGCGTCTGTATGCTTGGCGGGTCGGTAGGATCACGCATCTGGACGAGAAGCGTGGTGCGGGAATCATTGCTGACATTCAATCCGGAACCGTGTATGGTCAGGTAAGAGAAGAACAGTGCGTCCCCCGCCTTTGCTGGTAATGCTGTAGAGGAATCGAGCGGATACTCCTGCGGATCAAGATGCCAACCGCCCGAGGGCAAATGCGGCAAAATGCCATTCTTATGACTGCCGGGAACCACTCTTACACACCCCTTCTCTAACGGGGCGTCATCGAAGTGGATGATGACTGCAATCATGGAGTGACGTTCATGCGGAAAGAAGGGGGCGTCTTGATGAAGCGGAAATGGCGAGCCCTTCTCCGGAGGCTTGATAAAGGCTTTCGTGTGGTGTAATTGCACGTTGGGACCGATGATATCGGCAGCGACCGAGGTCAAGCGATCATCCACGATTAGTTGCGCGAATGCAGCGGAATAAAATTGCACATCATGACAGTGATGCAACCGTGTGACCACGCCCCCGGCAATATCTCTGGCGCTTCCCCACGTTGCATCGACATTGCGTATTTCCTGCAAGCGCACGATCAACGCTTGCGTTTCCGCACAGTATCTCTCCGCTTCTTCCGGCGTTAACAGGCCCTTAACATGTACAAAGCCATTTTCCTGGTAAAAAGATTTTTGTTCTTCGGTCAGTCCCATTCCATCTCTCGCTCCCTACGTTAATGGAAAGATTATAACTTCCATGCGGGAACATTGTCTTTACACTAACGCGCCGGGCCTTTGTATATTACTGCCACGAGCGCTCTGGTCCGCAGCGCCCAGCGTCCGTCGGTAAACGCCAGGCGGGCAACCTACCCGTCTTGCGAAGACCCTCGTGAAGTGATGGACATCCGAATATCCGACCAGTGAAGCGATATGTTTGATGGCGTCATCTGTACGCAAAAGTAACGTTCGCGCCCGATCCATACGCGCCATTTCGATATATTCTGCAGGCGGAACTCCGGTGAAGGAGCAAAGCAGACGCGACAGGTGACGCGGAGATACGCCGACTTCGTCCGCGATGACGGATATCCTGAGCTCAGAGCTTAAATTATCATGGATAAATCGGACAGCATTGCGCGCCGTGTTGGCTCCTGCATTCGAGGGCGCCCCGGCGCCGGGCAAGGGTGTCAGGGGGCCGGAACCGGCTTCCAGTATACCCAGTAGTAAAGCGGTAACCAGAGAAGTCAATAAAGCGTCCTTATTTGTCCCATACGCGGGAGCGGATGCGGATGCGCGTAACGACCGCCAGATATGTCCCAGAATATCCCCTCCATCGGGAACGACCAGAATATCGGACGCTTCGGCGAATCTGCCCGTCAGGGAGCCAGCAGTACCGCCAGCCGATGCGCTTTCAATAGAAAAGCATACCCAGTACAGTTCCATCAATTCCGGTTGCAAATTGGTAATCTGATGCATGACGCCCGGACGGGCGAGAAACAGGTCGCCAGGTTGTATCTCAAACGGCTTGTTCTCCACTGAAAAGATGCCACTGCCATATTCACCGACCAGACATATCTCATAATAGGTATGCCGGTGAGGATAGTTATCGGTGAGGTGAGCGTCATATGCCCAGTTATAGACCGTCAACGTGGCGCAGGAAGCGTTTTCGACAGTGTTATTCAGAGAAATGCGTCCCGGCAGAAGATTCAAACGCTCAAGCCAGTTCATTTTCATTTGTCCCAACAAACCACCAGTATCACTCCAGCATGATCACAATCGACAACGGATTCAATATCTCTATTTCAGGTTCATCTCGATTTGACGTAAACCGGCGGCGGCGGCAATGAGTAAAATTGCTCCCGTAAAGCGTAATGCGTAGACTCCGCGTGATTGCTGTTCCAACCAACCGGAACGCAAAGCGTTCACGATGAGCAATATGACACCGGAGAGCATCGCATACACATTGACCAGAGCCAGCCCCGCCGGATTCACAGAACCTCTCTTGAAAGCCTCACCGATAAAGACGACGCCGATAACCAGAAACAATCCCGTCAGTCCCGCGCCGATGATGCCACGTCCATTCTGGATACTTTCCCGTATGATTTTTCGCGAGGGTTCATGCGCGATGACCATGGGAACGCCTAGAACAAAAAGAGCCAAGGCAGTAATTACGGTCGCAAGAGGGCTTCCCATCGTTTTTACCGCTTCGTTCAGGAAGTAATCAGAGAGTGCAAACAGCGGAATCGTCACGAAAATCATCAGAAGGACGGGCTTCTCTTTAAAAGCGCGAAGCTGTAGACGGTCGTTCCAAGCAATTAGTACGGCGCCGAATGTCGCCGCCAGTATAAGTGCATACGCTTTCCATGGGAAGACGACATGAGGGGGTAACACAAAAAGGAGCAATGGCAAATAGGCGTTCTTCAACGGCCATAGCGATCCGATGGTGGAAATGTCCGCCCGGTACACGGAAATCAGGTAGAGAGCGTTCGCAAGCAAGTTGATCGCGATCAAACCGGCAAGGGGTTCTTCAACAATATGGCGTCCCGTGAGCGCCCCCGGAATCAGGAGTAGCAAGGGGGAAAGTATCGCCGCCGCTGTTAATCGCAACGCCAGAAATGCAGCGGGAGTCGCCACTGCATACCGTGCAGACCACTTCTGCGCCAGATCCAAAGCAGCGAACGCCAGAGCCGCCAGCAACGCGAAAAACAAAGCATCAAGCGGCAGATTCATCACGGACATAGCGGTATTGTACCCGTTAATGCAGGATACAATACCAGAATGAACGCCTTTGATACGATTATCCGTTTCGGAACTGTTATTGATGGGACGGGCGCTGAACCCATCTCCGCTGATATCGGAATCCTCAATGGGAAAATCGCGGCTATAGGAGACCTGAACGCCTCAACGGGTGCGACCATCGTCGATGCGACAGGGTTGATCGTCACTCCGGGCTTCATCGATATTCATACGCATTCCGATCTTTCCGTGCTCTTTACGCCGGGAATGGAATCGTCTCTGGCGCAGGGCGTGACGGCGGAAGTGGTTGGCAACTGTGGCTTCTCCCTTGGACTGGCAAAAACGGACGACGTTTTCGCCCTGGAACGACGCAGTCTGGAACGTGGAAATATCTCGCTCACCTGGAATACCCTCGATGGTTTTTTGAAGCGGGTGGAGGATTCCGGAATCGCCATTCATGTAGCGACTCTCGCCGGGCATGGGACGTTACGCAAGCGCGTCATGGGTCTCTCACAGAATCTGCCCGATCCAGCGCAACTTGCGGCTCTGCAACGCGAACTGGAAGATGCGATGAAGGCGGGCGCACTAGGGCTTTCGACCGGGTTGGAATATGTGCCGGGTATGTATGCCAATGTTGAGGAATTGACGGCGCTGGCAAAGGTAGCGGCGGAGGCGGGCGGGTTTTATGCCACCCATCTGCGGTCTGAGGGTGACACTCTGGAAGAATCGGTGGCGGAGGCTATCGCGATTGCGGAAGGAGCCGGAATACCGCTCCAACTTTCGCATCACAAGGCGGAAAAGCCCGAAAACTGGGGTAAGGTGATCCGTACCTTGAAGCTGGCCGACGACGCCCGGGCGCGAGGGGTGGATGTGTTACTAGATCAATATCCCTATACGGCTTTTCAAACGGGGCTGGCGACCATCGCCCTGCCGCCGTGGGCGGTTGGCGGAACCCCTCAAGCCATTGCGGAACGCCTGCATGACCCTCAGACACGAGCGCTGGTTTTGACGGAGATGCCATCAGTCGATTGGTCCGCAGTGGAAATCGCCAACTGCGCATCACATCGGGAATACCAGGGGCATTCGATAGCTTATCTTGCGCAATCGGCGGGAAGATCGCCGCAAAACTGGGTGTTGGATCTGCTCTCCGAGGGCGAAGGTTGGGTGTCCGCCGCTTATTTCGCACTATCGGAACAGGATGTGGAATACGTCATGCGAAATCCACATGTTATGATCGGTTCCGATGCCGTCGTTTCGACTATTGATGGTCCATTATCTGTCGAGCGACCGCATCCCCGGACATACGGCACGTTCGCTCGCGTCCTTTCGCGCTATGTGCGGGAAAAAGGCGTCCTGACATTACCGGAAGCGATCCGGCGCATGACCGGTCTTCCCGCGCAACGTCTTCGCTGGACGGACCGAGGATGTCTCGCTCCCGGCTTCCATGCAGATATCGCCCTGTTTGCAGCAGGGAGCATCGAGGACGTTGCGACCTTCGCCGCACCGCACGCCTACGCTCACGGCGTCCATTCCGTCTTCGTATCCGGATCGCTCGCCTGGGCGAACGGCTCGGGAACAGGCTCACGGACAGGTAAGGTGTTGCGGAGTTCCATCTCGTAGATTTAACCTGTGAGAATGCGAGTCATTTTAGTATCTTCCATCAAGACGAAACGATATTGTCCCCATGTCACCCAAAACTTATATCCTCAGTATCTCCCTTGGCGAGTGATTCGCTCAAGGTTTCGCCACCGTTTTTTTATCCCTTCGGCGTGAAGACTCTCTGATTCTCGTCAAGTGACGAAATGGGATTGGGAAACAAAAGGATTGACTTCTTTCGCTTTTTTGCCCCAATGTCTGTGGTATGGTTACATTGACGCGCTACTGATATACTTCAGAATGCAATAAATCTCCAGATTGGTAATACTGTTGGAACGCATTGTCGAACCTGAATTGATGGACGAGCCAGAACAGGCGCTCGCTTATCACAATGCTGACTTTTCAACGCCTCACGGACGGCGGGTAGTTATTTTTCAAGAAACATTCCCCAATTTTGTACTGACGGGGAACGTACTTGACCTAGGTTGCGGTTCGGGTGATGTGCTATTTCGTTTCGCCCGCGCTTTACCAAACGCCCGGTTCGTCGGCGTGGACGGTTCCTCCGCGATGCTTCATCTGGCGCAAGGCGTTGCAAACTCGGATCCCTATCTTTCCCACCGGGTATCATTCGTTGAGGGTATTATTCCTGGCGCTGAGATACCCGATTTGCCATATGATCTCGTGATGAGTCACAGTCTACTCCATCACCTGCATGAGCCGCAAGTCCTGTGGGAAACCGTCAAAACTTACGCCCGTCCCGGTTCTCATGTTTTTGTGGCTGATTTGCGTCGACCTGACAGTGCGAGGGACGCACACCGGATCATGAACGAACTGTCCGGTGGCGAACCCGAAGTGTTACGCCGCGATTTCTACAATTCCCTGTGCGCCGCCTTCACACCGGAGGAAATCGCCGACCAACTGCAAGTAGCTGGACTCGCTGAACTGAACATCGCACCTATCGGAGAGATTCATGTTATCGTCAGCGGGATTCGGGGCTAAACAGGCAAAATCCACTGCCCGATAACGTTGCGGTATGTCCGGAATACCGAAGATTGCACTACCCTTTAGAATCTGTGATTCGTGCCGGTTCGTCAGCTTAACCATTTCGATCTGTCCAGACCGGCTTTCACTCTGTCGGAGAAGCCCAGATGATCGTTCATGTTTGCAAACAGATGGGAACATTCTAAATATCTGAATATGTCGGCCGTTCGCAGACCTTCCGGATGATGAATACACCTATGAACAGGTAGACCACAGTCACCAGAAAAGCCATGCGCCATCCGTAACCATTGCCTTGCGCTTTATTGATAGAGTCCCAGAGTTTGCCGAACATGGGCGCGATTACCTGAGGCAGAATCAGACAGAGGTGCCAGATCGCCATGTAACGCGCCGCGCCACCGGGCGGTAACAGGTTGACCGCCAGCGCCCAGTCTACGGCTTGAAACACTCCCCAACCCGCTCCGAAAAGAAACCCCATGATCAGCGCAGCGCTCGGACCGCTGGTGGTAGAAAATACCAACGCCGCGACAGCCAGCATACCGCAGGAGATATAGACCATCTGCTTCATCGTGAACTTTTTTAGTCCATATCCCGCCCCAACTGTTCCAACAAGCCCGGCGAGGGTCGCCGTTAGTAAGAGAAGGTTCAGGAAACCGCCGGAACCGTTCAACGGCGACGGAGTCCCAAACAGCATGAACGGTTGATTCTCCCCGAGTCCCAGAGTGTCCTGAATGTAGTAAAGCAAATATGCGGTGATAGTGTTATAGCAGAGGTTGATGAAAAAGCGCGAACCCATGAGGCGGGCAAAGTCTGGATACTCACGCAGATTCAGGTGGAAGGCGCTGGACAGCGATTCGCTCAGGGGCTTTTGCTCCTTGGGCGTCGCAGGGCGGTCAGGAACGCGCCAGACGACAATGAGCGCCGCCAGAAGCATCAGGGCAAGCATAATATACAGCATTCCCGGAATGCCAAGTTTTCCCCCGGCAATCAGAATCAATGCGCCGCACAACTGCCCGACCAGCAAGGCGCCACCCATATATGCCGAGGAGATTCCCTGTTGCGAAGGATGGATATTATCGGGAAGCAACGCCTGATACGGCGCGGAAGCGGCGTTCTGTGCGATCTGAATCCCGAAGTAGCAGAGAAGAAGGACAGGAAACTGTCCGGTCAGCGCAAACCCGAATCCTGCCAGCAAATTGAGGATCATACCCCAGAATATGAACGGGCGGCGTCTCCCCCATTTCGAAGCGCAAGCGTCCGAGACCGGAGCGATTGCCAGTTGAATCAGGGTGGAAGCGACGGCTCCGGCAATCGAGATATAGCCCAGATACTCGCCCTTGACCTCGCCACCGACCAGTTGTTCAACCCTTTTGGGCAAAATGTAGGTCAGCATGGCTGTCCAGAACATATTCATCGGAAACCAGAGCAACGAGAGTGTAATCATCTCGCCGGTGGTCATCTTCCGCCGCGCCATCGCTTCGGCGGGAAAGTCTCCTGCTGTTCCATGCGTCATCTTCTTACCATCTCCGGGCACAATCCCCAAAACGTCGTTAAAACAACGTCAGCCCGCCCAAGCGCCAACGTATATTGTGATTGAGTATAGCGGTTTTAAACAATTCTGGTTTGTGTCATAAGTCCTATTTTACAAGGAATAGGCGGATCAGCGCTCGAACCTACTTCAGACTGAAGGCATATAGGTATCCATTAGTGGAACCGATATACAGGCGATCACCGACGACCAGAGGAGCGCCAGTGACCACATCGAGACTGTAGTCCCAGACACGACGCCCCGTTACAGTAGAAAATCCCACGGCGGAAGGCTCTCCCCGGTAGGTCAGGCAGGTGAGATATAGAATGTTGCGACGAGCGTCCAGTGTCGGGCGGGTCAGCGAGGAACCGGTAAGTTTCCCTGTCCACCTCGGGGCTCCATTCAATGTATCCAGCGCATAAAGATTCCGCTGATAGGTTCCGACATAGACGCGATTCGCTACAACCAATGGAGCACCAAACCCGTCGTTATCGATTTTTCCGCTGAAATTCCAGATAACTTTGCCGGAATCGCGTGCGAAAGCGGTAACTCCGGTTCCGTCACCACCGACGATCACCATGGTATCCGTCAAAGCAGGAGTCGAGAGCGATTTACCGCCAACGTACGCTTTCCAGAGTTCTTTACCAGTGATAGCGTCCAGTTTATAAAGCGTCGTCTCACCCGCAACATAAACAGCTTTATCGTCGTAAATAGGAGCGGAATATCCCATTGCGCCATCCGCCCGGGTGTATTTCCACACCAGTTGCCCGTTTCCGGCATTCAACGCATAGATATTGTTATCCAGGCATTCCACAAAAACATGACCTGCACCAACGGCAGGAGGATTCTGAATCGCGGCGCCGGATTCCGACGCGAATTGCCACAGGGGTGTCCCGGAGCGTTGCGTAAACGCGTAAAGAATCCCCTTCTCATTGCCAAAAAACACTCTGCGATCATCAAATGCCGCTGTCGAACGTTGCTCGCCGACCTGTACAGTCCACTGTGTTCGACCATCACTATCCAGTTTATAAAGGCTTGTTCCACCTCCGAGATAGAGAGCGTCCCCGTTGTAGATAGTCCCACCCTCAACAGGTTGCACCAGCGTTTTCCAGAGCATTCGCGGCGGGACGAAACGCGGCTCCGCCGGTTTGGGCGGAGGCAATGGGTTCGGCTTTGGTTTGGTAGCAGTAATGGTTGTCGGTTTCGACTGTCCGGTAGTTTCTACGATGATCGGGGCTTGCGCCAATACAGTTCGCGGCAATAGGGCAATGAACCACGCACAAAATAGGCAAGGCAAAGCGTAACGGATGAAGGCGGTTGAACGTCTTATGATTATCGAATTTGGGAGCAAGCGACGGTTTCTCCTTAAATACACTATTAATCATAACGCACAGGCACAGAACAATCAACGCAGGAATGCTCCATGAGCTCACGTGAGAACAGAACAATGCGATTTATCACACAACGACTCGGTCTAATAACGGGATGCGCGATAGCCGGAGCATTGGCTGGAAGAATATACTATTCCAATGTAGATGCGCCGGTTCATTTGCCGGAGCGCATTATCCCTTCGCCGAACGCCTACGATTCTTATTTAAAAGCGTTTCCGAAACTGCGTGATATTCACGGTTCAACGACGATAGATCAGCGCCAAAAGCTTCCTCCCCTCGCCGAACGTCAGGCGGCATTAGCGGAGAACGCAGAAGGGTTGCAATTGGCGCGATTTGCCCTGACGCAACAATATCTGGCTCCCCGTCAGGATAACATTGAGGTCAATCGTTCCTGGGCGAAATTCCGGGCGCTGGCGCGTCAGTTCTCAGATGAAGGCGAAGTACGATTCGAAATGGGAGACAAAACCGGCGCGATCAACTCCTATATCGATGCTATTCAAGTTGGTATCCAGATGCCCAATGGCGGATCGATTATCGAGCTTCTGGTCGGTTTCGCCTGTGAGGCGATTGGTCGCAAACAAATCTGGAAACGTATAGATCAATGGGATAGCCAATCGCTGAAATTGGGAACGCAAAAGATGGAGGAACTCATGAAGAAGAAAGTTCCCTTGTCCGACATCTTCACAAATGAAAAGAGTGAGGCGCAAATCTCCCTACCTCAGCTTTTCAACGATCCGAAATCCGTTTGGGAACTGACACATACCGACCAGATAGCGGATTCGGAGGATAACCAACCTTCGCTTCCCGCCGATTGGGTTCTTCGTGTGAATCAGCAAATGTTTCTGTTCCGTTACCCGAAACGCTCCATCATATCCCGCTATAACGCCTACATGGATCAAATCATCGAACTCTACAAGAAACCTTACGCTCTTCGTGACACGCTTCCTACCCTGCCCGATGACCTGATTTCCACAACTTTGATACCGGTATTTTCTCAGGCAGGATGGAAAGACGATGTCGATCAGGCGCTAATGCGACTTCTCACCGTCACTCTGGCATTGCGAGCGTACAAAGCGGATCACGGCGCATTCCCCGCCAATCTGGATACGCTGATAACAGAGAAATACCTGGTGCAAGTCCCGGTCGATCCTTTCAGCAGTAATGGCGCGATACCGATGCGTTACCGGTTTGACAATGAAAAATCGTATGCCTATAGCATCGGTCCCGATGGCGTCGATAACGACGGACAGGAAATCATCAACCTCCGCGAAGCGAACGGGGATGCTATCAAACAGGACTCCCCCCAGAGATATCATGTACGTCTCGAAAGCAGAGGGGACATTGTGGCGGGATTAAACCTGTATTGAACAGATGTGAACGACAGGTATACATGGGATTGATACGAAAGCCCCGGAGATTCCCTCCGGGGCTTTCGCTATGAAGTCACCAGTGGATTGAATGTACAGTCATCGAGAGCGGTAAGGAGCTTATTCGAAATCTCGCCATGAGACTCCGGCGTATGCGGCGGCGCCGATAGCGACCACGCCGAATGCCCCAGCAAGACCGTTGTACCAGAGCCAATCCTTCATGGCATAGCGCGAGACATATCCAGACTTCCCTCGCGATTCAACGACGCCGTTCCAACCGTCCCGCTGGAACACCGGGATCGCATGAATTAATCCCGTACCGCCGATCAAGAACAATGCCAACCCGGTAATCAACATGGCCTGGGGAGGAATTCGGAACAAACCGCCCCAGTGCGCCCGGTCGATCTCCACTCGCCACTCGCGTTCCGCCTTGGCTACCTTTTCACGAAGCGCGATGATATCGGCATTGTTCGGATAGGTTGCGTTTAACGCTTCCAGCATCTCGGATGCTTCATCGAATTGCTTGCGAATGAGCAGGAGGAAGGATTGTTGCAACCCACGTTCTAATTCAGGATTCAGTTCAATAGTTTCCATGTCAGTACAGAAAATGGACACCTCGAAACCGGTGAAAGTTACCTGTGCGCTGGAAATTCATTGCTATGCCTTTGCGGAATAGTTGAGATGCTGTTACGAATATTCGTCACCAGGTCGGAATCTTCATTGACCGGGGAATTGACGCGCTTAGAGACGGGAATCGCCTCCATCCATTCCGGGGGATAGGGAACCAGAAGAGGTTCGAGCGCTACCGGTTCCGTGATCGATGGATCCAGCCAGAAGGACTCCACGTCCGGCGATGTCAATATGACAGGCATCCGGTCATGGTACGGCGCGACGACAGGATTTGCGGTTGTCGTCAGGATCGTGCAGGTGCGGAGCGGAGAGCCATCGGGCGCAGTCCATTCATCCCAAAGACCGGCAAATCCGAAGAGTTCGCCATCCTTTCGGCGGAAGTGATAGGGTTGGCGGGTTCCTCCTTTTTTATCCCATTCGTAAAAGCCGTCGGTAGGAATCAGGCAGCGTCGACGCTTGAACGGCGTCCGAAAGGAGGGTTTTTCCGCCACGGTTTCTGCGCGGGCATTGATCATCTTATTCCCGATGGCGATATCCTTCGCCCAGAACGGAACCAGTCCCCATCGCAACATATCCAGAAAACGTTCTCCGGTGTCCGCTTCCGCCAGGATCGCTGATACCGGTTGCGTGGGCGCGATATTGTAACGAGGAACCGCATCAAATATAACGCCGCTGACTGCAAATCGTTCGACAATCGACGTCGAATCCTGCTGTTGTGTAAACCGACCGCACATTCTTGCCTCTCTTCAATCGCTATTTTCTTTTTAGAGTAAATCCTACACTGATCTCATGGTTCCACATTCGGAAACGGTAGGGTCTCTCTCTTTCTGACCGTTACGATTCCCTGGTATTAGCACTGTGAAACCGCCGTTTCAATCGGTGTTTCCCATTGATAGTGTTGCCATAGCGTAGGTTTGCTTTTAAAGGATTTGCCAAATTCCATGTGGAATTGGTGGTGTAGCAGGCGCGATTGCGCCCAATAGAAAGGCATAACTATGGCATTACCAATTGGCATGATCGTGTTAGCGATACTATCGATTTTATCGGGTCTCTGGGGCATTCTTTGGGGAATGATCATGGCAGGGGTCGGCGGAGTCGGTTGGTTAGGCGGACTTCTGTCTATGGAGTCCACGATCCGCGCTTGGGGCGGCAGCGCGTTCGGAGGCGGGTTACTGGGCATGATTACCGGAGTCGTCCAGATTATCGTCGGTTTTGGTTTGTTCGGTCGTCAGAAATGGGCGTGGCTCCTAGCGGCGATAAGCGCCGCTTTTTCGCTGATCAACCCGGTTATGGGATTGCTCAACGGCAATTTCTGGGCGATCTTCGGTCTGATCATCCCCGGTCTGATCTTCTACTACATCACCCGCCCGGATGTGCGCAACTCCTTCCGTTGATTCCGCTTTACCTTTAAAACTCTTTCGGGCGCATTTTTATGTGCCCGGAATTGTTCCATTATGTTGTTAGAACGATAGAGCCTACATACTGATTATCTACAAAATCATTTTCAAACATTAATTTATGAACACCGCTTGACAAACATCAAAAGGTGCTTTATGTTATAGACATAGGTTGGACACAGATTGTCTACAACCTGTTGGTCTTGAGATAATGCCATCTATAACCTCGTAAAGGAGTTTAATCAATGTTTTCTCCCCCCCCCCACAATAGTGTTGGGAAAATGATGCGTTTTGCTTTACCTTGCATAGGAACCATTTATGCATTTTTGGTGATGTGGTCTACATCCTACGCCGCACAGTGTACTATCACTACTTTCAAGGCGACAAAAAAGTATAGTCCGATAAACGGGTATTACATGGGTGATACGGTCACCTGGGACTACAACATGACCTGGTCTACATCAGGATTCCAAGGTGTTGCCAAATGTGCCGTATGGTACTCCAGTAGCCAAACTTACGGAAGTGACGTATTCCCCCCTCGTTTCTATAGTGTTTCCCCTGCCAGTGATGCCAGTAGTAAGCAGTTTAATCCCAGTCCTGCTTACCGTCTGGACATTTATGTTGCTGATCCGGGAGGTGGTTCTCGTGAACCTATCGTCTACGACCCTAAGACATCAATCACGAACCCGATTTGACAATGTTTTAATTTGGGACGGTTGACTGCCGTCCCATATAATCGAATTCTATTGTGAAATCATTCTTTCTTTATTGAACAAGCATAGTTGCTTAGAGATTAACCATGAAATATCCTCTTGCCGTCTTTCTGGCTATTGTCATCGAAGTTGTACTCACCTTAATTCCTGTAAAACCCGCCTCAGCGCAAGCGGAAAGCGCACGCTCACTACTTACCTCAGATAAACGCTTATCGGCTTTGTTGACTCAACCCGACAGGCAAATGTACCTTACTCGACTATTTCCCATTGTCTATCAAGCGTCCAGGGTTCGTCTCTATTCTTCAGCAACGGAGTTCAACAGAACCGGAATTGTTATAGGTGGAGCCAGCACTGTAGCCGCCGCAATGGACGCCGTCGCCGCCTTATGGCTATTGCGTTGGGAAAAGGACGAAAAGGGCGCCTATGCCCTCTTGACTTCGCTTCATGAATTTAGCATCTATTTACCCAGAAATGAATTCGAAGAAAAGCGCTTTCAATCCGGCATGCCCTTCATCAAGGGGTACGACGACCTTCCACAAGAAATGCAACAAAGCCTTTCGCAAGGGCAGTCATTTCCCATTACAGCTCTGCCAGCATCAATGTATGATGCCGTGCGAAAAATGGCCGATACTGTCAATCAGGCGGATTTGCAAAAGGGGGATGATAACCCATTCCCTCTGAGCCAACTGAATCAAAGCAAATTTCAGTTAAAAATATATCATCCGGGAAAGTTCGCCGAGTTTTTCGTTACACTCTATTTACCGGACTGGGGAACCATGGCATGGTCTTTCAATGACTACCAGAAGGGGAAATCGGACAGTAAATCTGGAGTAGGAGCGGAAAACCAACGGCTGGCGTATGCGCCGGTCAAAGAAGAAATCCCGCTCAAACAGGCGCGTCAAAAGCCGCAGTTGCAGATCAAAGTGAATCTTCAAGCGCGGGGAGTCACCCTTTCCCGGGTTATGCGGTTGCTCCATCAACAGTATAAATTCCCTTTCGTCGCCGATGTCGCCCTATCTACTTCTGAACGAGCGAATGTCGATTTACGGAACATCACTCTGGGAGAAGCGCTGGACTCACTGACCGAGACTTACAAAGGCGCGGAATGGGAATATCGGAAATCCGGCTATATCGTCATGCGAGACCCTGCCAATCCCGCCCGACGAGTGAAACCACAAACGATAGCTCAAGTCGCCCCTTAATTCCACCCGATGACGCAATACAACGGATTCAGCAAGAGCAAAAGGCGGGATGCTAATCCCCTTTTTGCTTGATTGTGCCAAGATTTTTGCTCATCTCCAGCATTCTTTGTACGGGCTTCAGCGCTAATTTCTGGATTTCGGCGTCCAATGTGATTTCTGGATACCCATCCCGAAGGCACAGATAGAGTTTTTCCATCGTGTTCAGGCGCATATAGGGGCAGGAGGCGCAGGTGCAACCGGAGTTCGGCGGGGAGCAGATAAACTCAGCATCGGGCCGAGACTTTCGCATTTGATGTAGAATGCCGACTTCGGTGGCGACGATGAACCGCTTTTTATCAGGATTCGTCTGAACAAATTTTAGCAACGCCAGCGTCGAGCCAATAAAATTCGCACGGTCAAGGACGGCTTCCTCACACTCCGGGTGGGCGATAATAGTGGCATCAGGATTGGCATCGATGAGTTTCTGCAACTGCCGAGCATTGAACTGCTCATGGACGATACAGAATCCCGGCCAGAGAACCATCGGGCGTCCCGTTTGCTTTTCTACCCACTTCCCCAGATGACGGTCGGGGCCAAAGACGATGGGTTCGTCTTTGGGTAACTGCCCCACGATATCCGCCGCATTAGAAGAAGTGACAATAATATCTGAGAGCGCCTTCACTTCCGCCGAGGAGTTTATGTAATTGATCACCGTGTGACCGGGGTACTGCTTCAGCCATTCCGCGTACAGGTCGGCGGGACAACGATCCGCAAGAGAACAACCGGCATCCAGATCAGGAAGCAGGACGGGCTTATCTGGATTGAGAATTTTTGCAGTTTCCGCCATGAAGTGAACGCCGCAGAAAACGATGATTTCCGCTTCCGTCTTCGCCGCAGCCTGCGAGAGAGCCAGTGAATCGCCGACATAGTCAGCAAGGTCTTGTATCTCACTGTCCTGGTAGTAATGCGCCAGCAGGACGGCGTTTTTCTCCGCCTTTAGTCGTTTAATCTCGGCCTCTAAATCCAGGTCTGAAGGGATTGTGGAGACTCGACGGGAAAAATCCTGCTTCTCGCTTGGTAAAACCGTCAAATGCGTATTCCTCGTAAGGGTCAGCGTACTCATAAGTCTATTTTACCGCTTTGTACTGGAAAACGCGCAAGCGAGCATTGCACCGAATCTTCAGAAATGTCTTTTACCAGCTGGGCTTGAGATTGCTTTAAATACGCGCATACCGGATTTACCGGCGTATCATGGGCTTTCCGTCGCTTTCCGGTGTGGGCTTTGGCGCATGATACGTATCAGTGGAAAGGAATTCCCGACGGACGCGCCCCTGACTATCCGTAACTTCTTTATAAGTCTTTGACCGATACCCGCCGTCCGGCAAGTTTTCCAGAGAAGCGGTGATCAGGCGAACGCGCCGGGGATTTGTGGGTTTCTTGCCCCAGATTCCGATAACGACATCGCCGCTATCCCGAGAAGAAGATATATAGATCGGACCGCCGGTAGTATTGCGAAAGCGAAAATCCGTCGCGCCATAGACGACGGTCGCATCGCGACCCGGAGGAACATAATGTACTGGTAACGAATGGGGAGCGCGTTCCACTATGGGCAAATCGGCGCGGAGCGCCACATTATAAAGTGTCGAAGATACTTGACAGATTCCCGCGCCCATGCCATCGACTACGGTTCCGTCCTTGTACATTTTGGCGTTCTGCCACCCCTCGCTTTCCGTGCGCTCACCGATTTGGTCATTGTAGGAAAATACATCTCCATCGGCTATAAGTGCGGCATTCAGACGATCGATTGCCATTTCGACATTATGTTTTCGTCCGGGAATAGAAGAACTATAGTCCGTGCGGTACGATGCCAGCAACGTGTCGATTTTCCTTACATCAGTGGTTGTAATCTGTGGCTTCTCTTCACTGATAACCAGTTTTGCTGTTCCGCCATCGCGCAGATTTTGCGGGTCGCCGTTCAACAAAGCCGATTTTGTTGACGGGATATCCACTCGAATTCCATTTCGTTCGGAGGCCAGAATCTTTACTACTCCCCCACTCAACCGAATCCGGACATTCCGCGCAGGAACCCGTACCTTGCGGTCTATTTCCCGAAGCCGCTTCTCCAACTGATTCTCATCCAGTGCGAATTTGGGAGTTATCACTTTATTTCGAGGACTATCCGCCAGCGTCAGCTGCTCCCAGATGGTCTCCCCGCGTCCGACAGTCAATGCTTCCTGAACCGCCGCTGCGGAATCGAAACGACCGCCACACTCCCCCAGTGTCAGATTCCACTTGCGGTTGGATACAGGCGCAATAAGAGTTACCGGCTTCTGCATCCGCCCTTTTGCCCAGGTGCGCACTTTCTCCATCGCTTCCGACTCGCTCAAACCGCCGACAGAGATGTCCGCGACCTTGACTCCGGGAACAATTTTTTCTCCCTCCGGAAGGCTACGCGCAGCCGAGACCCGCATCGCCGCGAATGCCGACAGCAATATGATGAGAGTAGCTCCACAGAGGAGCGCCAGACGCCAGATTCCGGCGCCCCTCAACCGTCGTTGTTTTATCTGTTCCGATATGGTTTGGGAAGATTCAGTAAGTGACACGGATGAATATAAAACTTTCCAGGATTGCAAAATACAAATGGTTACTCATAAAGGACGATCTCAACACAGGGAAGGATTCCTCACTTGAGCGTTATGGCTTTATTATTACCAAATTGTGAGCATTTCTGGCTCATGATCACAAAAACATCCGAAATCAGGCGACGGCATCAATATCATGGATGTCCCATTCGCCGCTTGCGCCATTGGTCGCCGGGGATGTAGACCCCAAAGCGTTTCCATTTTCCGATTCCAGTGTGGCGATTCTACGACGCAATGCTTCCAGTTCTTCCAGGAGGCGTCGAAGCGTTTCCTCCTGTGGGTCACTGGCATTCAACGCCGAGTCCATCACTGCCGGGGCCGCTTTGGTCGGCGCGCTTGGACTTACATTGACATATTTGCCGTCACGCTTCACCACCTTCGCGGGAACGCCGACCACCGTGGAATTAGCGGGGACATCTTTGGTGACGACGGCATTTGCCCCCACACGAACGTTATCCCCCAGTATGATCGGCCCGATCACTTTTGCGCCCATGCCGATCAAAACATTGTTGCCAATGGTCGGATGGCGTTTTGTTTTCTCCAGCGATGTTCCACCGAGGGTTACCTGATGGTACATCAGAACATCGTCGCCAATTTCGGCGGTTTCCCCGATGACAACCCCCATCCCATGGTCTATGAAGAAACGGCGCCCAATCTGCGCTCCAGGATGAATTTCGATCCCGGTGGTAAAGCGTGTCCACTGCGATAGCGCACGCGCGAGATATTTCATCCGGTGATTCCACAAACAGTGAGAAACGCGATGCGACCAGATCGCCCACACCCCAGCATAGGTCAGAGCCTCAAAGACGCTCCGCGCCGCCGGATCTTTGCGGAATACATTCTCTATATCTTCGCGGAATCGAATCATAAACGACCTATACGGGCGTGATTATAGTACCATGAGAGGGAACCCGGAACACTTTGTCCAGTGCCTGCCCGAAATCGTCTCATGCTCTCGGTACCGGATAGAAGAGGATAACACCGCCTTTTACCTTAGCGCTCGGGCCAAAAGAACCAACCCCTCCGCGAGACGGGGGGTAGGGCGAAACAGATAATCTGCGGGCAATGCAATCACTTTGCCACTCCGCGCTGCCGGAATGCGATCAAGCGGCGGCGTCAGTTTCACATTCGCCCGAACAGGATCATTTGATGCTACAATATAAATGTCAGGTTGGGCGCTCAGTAACGCCTCACGGGAATAGGGCAAAAAGGGGCGACCGCTTTTGACGATATTGACTCCCCCGGCAAGTCGTATGAGATCTTCCAGAAACGATCCGGGACCAGCAGTCCAGAGGGGAGACCTGCTCACCTCGATAAATACTGAAGGGAGCTGTTTCCTGCCAGCAGCAATACGCGCGGCCTCCTTCTTCGCGGATTCCATTTTCTGAATTGAAGTCCCCAACGCTTTTCCGCGAATCCCGGTGATGTCGCCCAGTTGGTTCAGATGCCGGGTGACATCGTCGTATTTCTTTGAACTCTGCACGAAAACCGGGATATCCAGACGTCTCTCTGCATTCTGGATCGTTGCAAGATCGATATCGGCTATCTCGACCATAACGAGATCAGGTTTCAGTGAGCGAATGCGTTCATAAGAAGGCTTACCAAAATCGCCTACGGGGGGCAATTCTTGCACCGAGAGCGGGTAATCATCCGCTGTAGAAACGCCTACCAGTACGCTACTGGCTCCCATAGCGAATAAGTTCTCGGAGATCGCAGGAGCGAGCGAAACGATACTTCGAACGGGTTGAGGTAACTCTACCTTGCGCCCAAGATCATCTACAATAACCATAGTAGTATTCCGAATGCGATCCTTATGTCGTGTCTTCTATTCTTACCAGCATTTCGTCCGGAAAACGCTGCACCGAGTACGGCGGCAACATATCCATGAAGACTTCGGGACGTAGAATGGTAGCCAGAATCTCCGCCGAGTCCGCCAATCTCGGACCGGGACGATTGAAGAAAGCGTTCCCGTCCGCCGCGTAACAGTCCCCATTGCGAACCGCAGGCAAATCGTACCAACCGGGCAACTCGGACAGCGGCCATGCTTCATCGAGGGAACGGTAGGCATCGAAGCCACAGGCGATCAGCACAATATACTCAGGATTGAACTCCAGAACCTCAGTCCAATCCAGTACTCGAGAAGGCTTACCCACAATATCCCAGGGAGCCAGCATCCCACCCGCAATCTGTAACAATTCCGGATTCCAGTGTCCAGCGCTGAATGAGGGTTCCGGCCATTCCAGAAGCAACGTCCGAGGTAATTCGCCGATTGTCTGCGTTTTTTCGCGGACGGCATCCCACCGATTCTGTGTCTTTGCGATCAGCGATTCAGCTTCCGCATCACGCTGAGTCGCAGTTCCTATCTGACGAAACGTTTCCAGTACCTCAGCAAGCGTCGTCGGAGAGAGGTCCAGAACCATCGCTCCCGCCGCTTTATCCAGCGCTTCAGAAGCAATGAGAGCTGTCTTGTGATGAACAGCGCAAACATTGCATAATCCCTGTGTCACCAGCAGGTCGGGTTTTAACTCACGTAACAACTCGATGTCGATCGTAAACAGTGACTCGCCTGAAGCGACCGCCTCCCGGACAGCATTGTCTATTTCCAGTGCAGACAGTTCAAGGATTTCCCCGTCTTCATCGATTTGCGTTTCTGGAAGCAGACTTCGGGTTAATCGAGGCAGATCACGAACGGAGATCGGCCAATCGCATTCATGGGATACGCCGACCAGCGAGGACTCAAGACCCAGAGCGCAAAGAATTTCAGTAGCGGATGGCGACAGGGATACAATTCGCATGGCTAATTGTATCCTGTCACGAGGAGAACCATAGACTTGCAATCACAACGAAAAGCGGCGTCCTTCGCCTCACGTCTAAAATTTGACGCCCATCTTCGCTTCCGCTTTATAGTCCGTATTCAGATTGATCGGGCGGTTACGATCATCAGAAACCTGTCCCATAAGCGACCAGTTGAAGTTCGGACCGACATTGCGAGAAAGACCGAGTCCGTAGACACGCAGATAACGTGGCGCTTGAGCGGAGGAATTGGCGCCGCTATAGCGCAGAGAATCTTTATAGTTCCCGTCCAGGCGCAGGGTCTTATCCAGACGTAGACCAACATTGACATTCACTTCGCCATACTGCGGCGCAGAATCGCCGATGGCGGATGCGGAACCGTTGAGCACCGTCATGGCATAAGCGGTACCCAGTTCCAGTGCGCCGAGGCGCGTTTGAACGCCCACTTCCTGCTTTACCGCCTGACGCACGACATTATTTTCTTCCGGGTTCCAGATGACACCGCCTGTCACCGTGAAATTATTCATGGGTCGAAGGGCGAAACGTGCACGGGTCGTGTCCAGCGCAGAAGCGCCGGAAATTTCGGTCGAACGGTTGGTCATACCCGTAGCGATCTCGATACGTTTGCCCTGACCGATTGAGGCGTCAAAAGCGGTCGATGAAACTTTGACATCATTGACAGAAACGGATGTCAAAGAGGTAGTCACTTTGGTCAAAGGAAGCGGTAGCAACTCCGCCGTCGCCTTTTGGGTAACAACGGTAGATTCGCTTGTCTTCTTACCATCTCCCTTAACAGTAGTGACTTTTCCTTCATTCTGCTCCGCAGCGACAGAAAAGACAGGAGCAGGTGACACACGCACAGAGAGATTTTGCTTTTCCGTAACTACGGTAGTTTCGCTCGCCTTCAGTCCATCCGCCGCCGAAGTAGTTACTTTACCTTCATTCTTCTCGGCGGTAACGCTGATGGCGGGAACGGGTTGCAGGCGGATAGCGACATTCTGCTTCGCTTCTTGCGAGGTGTACGATTCTTTACCTCCCACATTTAACGTGAGAGTCCCCGACGAGCCTTTAGCGCTGGCGGACGCAACTGTAACGGTGGCATCACGCACGGTAGTGTCACCCTTTGAAGTGGGGGCATCGGTGATGGTCTGAACTCCCGAAGCGGTGATATTGGTCGTTTTTGTCAAACGTGCACTCAGGTCCAGCTTGTCCGTATTGACTTCCGTAGTTCGCTTATTTGCATCCGTGATATCGTCCTCCGTACGCAAATAATTCAGCAAAGGACCGCCCTGAACGCCTCCAGCGCGAATGGCGTAGACCTGTTGTTTGCGATCCGCCTTACTGACAACATCCTCCGTGTCAGAGAAGGAATAATTCATACCGAGCCACTTCGCCGGAGCTAACCGGGCGCCAAGAGCCAGACGCGATGCGGCGTCCCCCATGCCTACGCCTTTTCCAACCGTGCTGGCAAAATGTTTCGCCGTCTTGTAGTACGACGCATTGAAACCGTTACGATCATTGCCAAAGGAATAATCCGTTTGCTGACCGTAACTGTTCGCCCCGGCGAAATTGAATTTCGTCGAAAAATTGCCGCCCAGCAGTTTTCGTGAACTTCCCAGATTGAAGACCAGCGGCGTCTCCGCAGCGGTACGCGCAGAACCATTGTTCGGCAATGCGATAACGCTCACTTCGGTGACACCCAGATTCGCCAGCGGCAACGTAATCGGCGACGATGCGATTCCCGCATTCCGTCGCGATTTTTGTGGGTCATAGGAGTAGTGGATACGCACAACGTTCTTATCCGTAACGCTGGCGGTAAAATTGAGAATCCCTTTTCCTTTATCGACATTGAACTCTTCCGGTTTCAACGTGCGACTATCGATGACCACTTCCACGGGATTATCACGGTCAACGACCACCTGATTCCACGAAAGAACGTAGGGACCTTTATTGTTCTTTCCGGAAAAAATATCGTATTGCCCGCGAAGATTGCTCGCGTATATCGTTTGCGCCATAGCCGGGTTGGAAGACAACCCGACAACCATCAAGGAGGCTATTGAAAGTCCCCCCAAGAGTTTTTGCACAAAATGGCTCATATATTTTCTGGTAAGATTCTTAAGGTTGCGTGACATTGCCCTGCCTTTCGCCTCATTGTTTACGACAATGATTTAGTCATAAAGTTTCAGCGGTAATAGGAACCGATCACAAAACTATAAATAATTGTTACCATAAACATGATCAACCATCTGATGTGACATAACCTGACCCAGCAGTTTATTCAGACAGTGGAAGGTAAACTCTTTGACCGGAACGAGCGGACTGATAGACCGCCAGAATCAATTCCAGAGCGTTCCGCGCTTCTTTGCCGTTCATAAAGGTATCCCGATTCTCGGCGATCGCTCCGATCAGGTCTTTGAAATGCTCGACATGACCGTTGAGTTCGATTGCGGTCGGGTCACTGGCGCCGTGCGTCCCGCCGGAATTCTCCTCGGTTTCTGCACCCTGCGCCTTGAAATCCTTGATTTCTGGCTCTTTCGCTTCTACCCCGAACATCCCGCGCTTTTCCGTACCATCGGTGAATTGGGCATGACGCATACGGTTGTTCTCGATAAGCGCCGTCCCTCCTGTACCATATACTTCCAACCCTTGACGGTAGCCCGGATACATGCAGGTTGCGGCAAGGAGGGTTCCTACAGCGCCGCTTTCGAATTCGATGGTCGCGGAGACGATATCTTCCACTTCAATACGTTCATGGGCACGAGTCGCCATGGTCGCGGCGACGGATTTTACCGGACCCATGGCGTACAGTAACTGGTCGACATAATGGACGCCCTGATTCATCAATGCGCCACCGCCATCCAGCTCCCACGTTCCGCGCCAGCCACCCGAATCGTAATACTCCTGCGACCGGTACCACTTTGTTACCGATTCGGCGTAACACAGATTTCCCATTTTACCTTCGGCGAGATACTGCTTGAGTTTCCGCATCCCGGTCGAATAACGCGATTGGGAAATAACGACCAGTTTAACACTGTTTTTCGCGCAGGCGTCTATCAGGGCATCCGCCGCTTCCAGAGAGACATCAATCGGCTTTTCGCAGATGATATGCTTCCCGGCGTTGGCGCCCATAACTCCGACTTTAGCATGAAGCCCGGAAGGGACGCAGACACAAAGGATATCGAAATCCGTTTCCTTCAGCATCGTCGCTAAATCCGTGAATGCGGGAACGCCATTTTTGGTCCCTGCGGACGTCGCCCGCGATGCATCTTCGTCACAGACCGCGACCAGTTCCGCCTCCTCTGGCAGGGCCTTGATCGCATCAATGTGCGTGCCATGAATAACGCCGCACCCAACAATCGCAAACCGAAACTTCGGCATGGTTCTCTTCTTGCCTCCGCCGTTAAGGTTTGGCGTTAGACTCGCGCGTTTCCTGCTCCAAGATTAAAATGTCGCTCATGTCATGCTTGCGACGGAGACACGGCGACGGCTTATATCGGAATTCGACCTTGTCACAACGAGCGAAATCGTGATTGATATCCCCCCTCTCTGACACCCTCCACACGAAAAGGAAAAGATTTGCAGTATAATTCACGAAAAGCGACTAACGAGAAAAAGACATATCACAATGCCCACGCGCCGCCAATTTGTACAGAACGCGCTACTCCTGCCCACCGCCCTGACGACGGGAAAAGCCTTCACGCAGGACGCACTAAAGCCCACCGCCGCCTCGACAACCGAAGTCTTCGCCGACTTTGAAGGGGGCAACTACGACGGTTGGACCATCGAAGGCGACGCCTTCTGAACCGCTCCCGCCACCGATGCCCTGTTCCCCGGCAAAATCAAGGGTTTCACCGGACGCAGCTTCCTCTGCTCTCTGCATCCCCGGAAAGGCACAGCCGCCATCGGCAAGGCAACCTCCAAAGAGTTCACTATCGAAAAACCCTTTCTTATTTTCAAGATAGGCGGGGGCAACCACACCGAATCAGGCGTGTATGAACCTGATCGTCGACGGCAAGATAGTCCGTACCGCAACGGGCAAAGGAACCCCTAACCTGACTGACGCCTCCTTCGATGTATCGGAGTTTGTGGGCAAGAAAGCGCACATAGAAATCGTGGACGCCACTGCCTCTGCCGACCGAGGATACATCATGGTGGACGACATGGCGTTCGTTGCTAAAATGCCTCCTGTCTATAACAGAGATGGCTTCATGCCGCCAATTACTGCGAATCAGTGCCGCCTTCTAGATTTCGCGGTGAAAAACGCGAAGGACAGCCGCGTGAGAAATGACACTTATGAGGGATACGGCGTTTCCAACGCCGTCCTGATAGATGCGACGAATAAAATATCGTGGAGAATGATTCAATCAGACCTCGACCATGTGCCGGGGCAAGCGGTTCGAGATTTAGCGCGACGTATCAAGGCTACGGCGGATGAAGTCATCACAAATCTTGACTTCAAACCAAACGTAATTCTCGCACAGCGACTTACAGCACAGGCGATTTCCGATTGGCTCAGGACACACTTTTCCTTCGATGACGATTGGGCAAAGTTTCACGGCACACCTCAATATATGCAACTTCCGCTTGAGGAACGTGAAAGACACTATAGAGCAACGGGAATATTGAAGATGGACGTTGCAAAATGTGTATGCGCTGGCTTTACCAATTCAACTGTGGAATTGGCAACGGCACTCGGTATCAAATGCTTTAATACAAGCGGATATCAACGTTGGGGTTCCGCTTTCAAAGACCGATGGCCTGACAAAGCACCGCACAGTTGGGCTGTGTTTGAATGGTCTGACGGTTTTAGGGTTCCCGCTGATAATAGTATTGCCTCACTTCCCCTTGCGTTGGCACGAAGCATGAACGGGCATATTCGCCATCCCGTGTCGTTACCTTTGCAGAAGGAAGATTGGGGCGTCTTTCTTTGTTTTCACTACGCTCACCATGATTTGAATCCTAAACTTCCTGTGGAGAAATGGGACGAATACGCACTTATGGATGTAACATTCGATGAATGGAAAAAATGGGATATTCTCGAACTATACTCTTATAGGCGTAGCCTTCCCGTGTCCGGTTTCGGCGGATTTCGCCCAATGACGTGAATACGAACGTTAAACAACAAAATAGTTTAGCCATCCGGGAATTCATTTGCCTCAACCGTGATGTAAGAGGAGCATGCGGCAAGATTAGAGTATCCAGCAGGGAGATTAGGACGTTCGCCTGTGAGGGCAGGAGGCCCGACAGACAGATTAGGCAAGCCACAGGAGAGATTAGTTGACCAAATGGCGAGGTTAGACAACCCAACTGCCGGATTAACGCTCCCAACCTCCAGATTAGTACACCTAACGGAGGAATCTGTATGCCCATCACGAATTAGGGCGTAATAGGGGTGGCGAAGACTCCCTGCATCTGAAGTTACGGTCGGACGATCAGGGCGAAGCCGCCGCCCTGGAGCCAGCGTTGACGGAAGGCGGCGCGGGGGAGGGTTCTCCATTGACCGGGGAGCGGATCCATATAGCGAATCTCCTCCTCATTGACGAAGCCGACCACGACGACAGCATGACCGTAGATATCGCCCGCAAAATCCGCGACAGCGATGCGGACGGCGACGGGTTCCTCGTCGTTTTCCACCGCGTCATACAGGGTATCCATGAGCGTATCAGCGTCCGAGGCGGGGAATTCTTCTACGTCGAAATGTTCACGCAACCCCTCCACCGCGTCATACCACGCGCAGCCTTCCTCGGTCATGCGGCAGATTCGCGCGATTTCCGTCCGGGAGTATTCGGCAACGCCGTTCCAGAGCAAAATCGCTTCGACGGCGGCGGGCAGACAGTCGTTCTCACCTGATGACTGACGAATGAGGGGGAAATCGTCAATCATGGGCGTTACTTCAACGATTCCCGGAACGCGGCGGGGGATACGAGAATTTCGCCCTGTTCGTCCAGCGGGAGCGTCCCGGCGGGTTCGCCCGTTTTGCGGCGCACGAGGGGGACGAGCCAACCTGATTCCGTCCGCTTCGGCTGCCCGACGCCCAACCCTTCGCCGAAATGCCCGCTTATCCACATCAGGGCAAGGCAGCGAACGGCGTAGGCGAGTAATAGCACCTCAGCGCGTTGGCGTAGGCGGACTTCCAGCGGCGACCAGACCAGACGCTCAATGAGATTGTGAACCGCCCTATCCAGAGTCTTGTCGTCGTACCAGGCGCGGAAGGCGGCTGTCAACTCCTCCACGATGCGGCGGCGGTTCTCGCGCAGATGCGGATTCAGGCGGCGAATCGCGTAGTTCTGCCGCCACGCCGCGAAGCCATCGGCCCGCTCCCACGCCTGACGCGGCGGGAGAATGTCTGTATCATTGGAGATGAAGGCTTCGAGGTCGGTCAGAGAATCCGCCGTCAGGCGTTCCACCCGGTTTTTCGTCTCGGCGTTGTCGAGCCAATTCCCGATGACGCTCATCGGGGCCGTAATTTCCTGAGCGAACTCCACTACCGTTGACATACCCGCGCCTCCGAGCGGATTATACCGCTTCACACTAAATCAGTCCCAGTTGTTTCCCGGCGGCGGCGAAAGCAGTCAAGGCTTCGTCGAGGTCCGCTTTGCTATGCGAGGCGTTGGGCATCGATCGGATTCGGGCTTTTCCCCGTGCGACGGTGGGAAAGACGATGGCGAGGGCGAGGATATCACGCGCACGGAGTTCCTTCTGGAATTCCTGCGCTTTGGCTTCATCGCCGACGATCACCGGCGTGATCGGTGTCTGGGTGACACCGGTATCGAAGCCGAGCGATTTCAGGCCATTCTGCCAGTAACGGGTATTGTCCCATAATCGTTCGGTCAGTGAGTCGTCGCGTTCCATGATTTCGATCGCCGTGATACAGGCGGCTGCGACTGCAGGCGGAACCCCGGTGCTGAACAGAAACGGACGCGCCCGCTGTGTCAGGAAATCTTTCAGGGCGGCGGAGCCAGCGATATAGCCCCCGACCACACCTACCGCTTTGGAAAGCGTTCCCAGTTGAATATCGACACGGTCTTTGACTCCGAAGTGGTAGGCAGTGCCCCTTCCATTCTTTCCCATTACGCCAGAGCCATGCGCATCATCCACCATGACAGCGGCATTGTATCGGTCCGCGAGTTCGCAGATTTTATCCAGCGGGGCGATATCGCCATCCATCGAAAACACCCCATCGGTGATAATAAGGCGTTTCTTCGCTTCCTGAGTCGCTTTCAGAGCGTCTTCCAGTGAGTCCATGTCGCAATGCTTGTACGCCATTCGTTTCGCTTTGGAAAGGCGGCAACCATCGATGATAGAGGCATGGTTGAGTTCATCCGAGAGGATCGCATCGTCGGCATCGGTGATTGTGGGTATCGTACCGGCATTTGCGGTGAAGCCGGATTGAAAGACCATCACCGCTTCGACCCCTTTGAACTTCGCCAGCGTATCCTCGAGATCATCGTGTAATTTCAGATTTCCGATAATCGGGCGTACTGCGCCGGCTCCCGCCCCGAATTGCCGGGCGGCGTTTGCGGCCGACTCACGAAGGCGTTCATCTCCAGCAAGCCCCAGGTAGTTATTGCTGGCGAGATTGATCATCTCACGACCATCCACAGTCACCCGAGCGCCCGGCGCGGAAGTGACGGTCAGAAGCGGCTTGTAAAGATGTTGCGCCTTGAGGGTATCCAGTTGCTCGTGAAGAAAACTCTGTAATGTTGGATTCATGGTCTCAGGTCGTTTCTGGCGGTAATTTTTCTTAAAGGGTCGACAAACAGGATGACAACAAGATCAGGACGTTATCTCATCGATTTTTTATAACGTCTCGAAGTTCGGCGTCGAATCGGAGTTCAGCGCCAGCAGCCACTCGATACAGTCCTGCATAAGGACGGGAGCAAGTTCATGCCCGATGCCCGGATACGTGCGGAAAAAGCTGTGGAGAGACAGATTACCGGACGTTTCCATGGCATTCCAGAGGCGCCAAGCCCCGGTAATCGGCACTGTAGCGTCATCGACGCCATGAAGAAGCAGGACTTTTTTTCGGGCGAGCGCATCCGCCCGTCGAACCGGGTCGTACCGCGCCACGACATCGGAAGGACGATCAGGATCAGTCGGCAACGCGGAAAGATCCAGGCTGCCTCCGATACAACAGACGGCGGACGCTCGTGGGTCTTCGAGCGCTGTCAACAATGCGATGTGCCCGCCCAGCGAGTGTCCAGCGATATAATAACGGTCTACTCCCAATTCTGAAACCACAGAGACGATATCGAGAACGCTTCCGATGATTGTCCGACCGATTGCAGGCGCGAATTGCGGTTCGCTCCAGTGCAAGCGCAAGAAGTCAGTATCTTCATTACGTCTTTCGCCGTGACCCCGTAAATCCAGCGTGCAGACGCGATACCCTGCATTTACCAGACGCAGAGAGAACGCCAACTGGTTCTCCTTACGCGAATTGAGTCCGTGCAGAACGACGACAAGAGGGAGCACTTCGGAAATGGTCTCCTGAGAAGAGTCATTCCCAAGCGGGGCGTAGACATAGAGAGGTATCCCCTCTATCTCGTATCGTGTAATACTCAGTCGGTATTCTACGGTCTTCATGACAATCCCTGCTGTTTTCCGCTTAAAAGAAGTCCAGAGTAAAGACCGGGAAAGCGGGCAGAAGACGCGATAAAAGCGCGTATGCGTTCTCATCGCTGACTGTAATCTGACCAGCGGTTCGGATCTCGGCAAGGGATGGCGTCCCCCAGAAAGCCTGTGAAAGCGCTCGAATATCTAACTGAACATCCGGGCTTGCCTCACCAACGATCAGAGAAGCAGTCGCCTTTCCATCCGCAACAGTCACACGCCAGACTCCGGAGTTCCAGACTGCCTGCTCATCCCAGACGGAGACAGTGACATTTCCTTCTCCCACCGAAGGCGGAACATCGATCTCACGTAATGCGGCGGCGAAGTCCACAACGCGTCCCATGAAGACAGGGCGGGCGTTTGTATCCACATTCCAGTGATAGAACAGATTCCATAGTGGGGTATCGGCGGGTAGCGTCAGGGTCGCATATTCGCATTGCGGCGCGAAGTAATGCAGCAGACCAAGTAGCGCCCGAAACCCTTCCGGAGAATTCGCGATGAATTCTCTCACTTCCCCGTTGCCATCATTATCGTTATAACGCCATAGCAGATAGGAACCATCACCAGGATATTGGTAAACATGCGTCGTTCGCCCGTCGCTATGATCAAGCGTAGAGTCCCACCGTCGCGTTTCCGACGTAAAGACGCCCCGATAGTTGCGGGCGAATCGCGTGCAGACCGGTTCCAGTAATTCTTTGACGTTGTCTTGAGTTACCGGAACGACATCTTTTCCACCGGGGAATGTGGGAAGCTCCCTGAGCGGGAGTTTGACATGATAACGCTTCCCAACCCATTCCCAACCATGTCGTGCGTAAAATTTCCAGGAGAAAGGATTTAATGCGCTGATGGTCTGACCGGAATCCCGCTGAACTTCCAGCGACTTTTTAAGAAGCGCTTCCGCATATCCGCGTCCTCGCGCCGAAGCGAAGGTGGCGACGCCTGCAATGCCGCCCATGGACAATGTCCGGTTCGATCCCCAGTGAGCGATAAAAGGGGCGACGCTCAAGGCAGCCTGAATTTTGCCGTTGTCGAAGACTCCGTATGTATCCTTTTTCGCCTCAGGTGTGGCATCTGCCGCAGGCGCTTCGACCACACGCCCCTTGCCGAACGCATGATTCATCAGGATATTGTGCGCATGACTGTCTTCCGCGCTCAGGCTACGTATTTCGATACCCATAATTAATCGTTGAAAATCAAGACCTAACTCTTGATGACTTCCCAGTTTTTATAGAAAATGAAGTTGACGCTCTTCAGGAACGTGCGAATCACTGTCACGATGCCCGACATCAGCGGGGGAATCAGCGATGGTCGAAGAATATCCACAAAGAGACAATAACGCGCCTTGTCCGATTCATTGAACGACTGATGTAGCAAGGTATCATCGAAGATGAAGAGCTTTTCCTCGCGCCAGTACTGTTTTACCTTACCGACCTCGATATAGGCGGAATTATCCTCCATATCGTTCAGATTGTAAAGGACTCGCAGAGTCGCTCGCATCGGTCCGAAATGTCGAGAAGTGGATTCGCGCCGATTGAAGACGGACACGCCAATCGTGCGGATATATTTGTAAGGGCAGTGGTATTCCGGCACATCTACCGGAGTGTTGATATTCGAACCGTACCATTTGAAGAATATCATCGTCCGGGGTTTATCTTTTGTGTGCGGCTCCAATCGCTCAACCAGTTTTTGCTGATATGCCGTATCGATCAAAGACCGGATTTCATCCTGATATGCCTTGGGCAAATCGCTGAGGGTATAGATTCCTTTGTTCAGGTAAGGCAGGGTCAGGATATCCATCACCGTATTGAAGGGAGAAAGCGCCCATGTAAGAACGCCGTTCCCAGTAAAATACTGCAACAGGACGGACGAATCCCGGCGTGTGTTTCGCAGAACATCGTAAAGACCCAGTAAGATGAACGCCGCACAGACATAGGGGAGGAAATAACCCAGAACCGCCAGAAAGAGAACGACAATAGCGGCGTTTTTGACGTGTTTTTTCATTTTTATCAGATTAATGGCTATCGAGCGGCGCCCTGAACTACCGTCACATTGTATCATTCGGACGGTTCATAGACTCCGCGGACGGCGTGTGTGATCAGTTTGTATCGGACCGAAGCGGCGCGTAGAACAAAACATAGTGCAATGGTAATCCAGGCAGCGAACTGCCCATCCATTCGCGCCAGTAGCGTTAAGGCGAGGTAGGCGACGCATCCCGCAAGCGCGGCGAGGGCCATTAGAGTTCCCGGTTTGAAGATTTGCGGCTCCTCACCGGTGAGGGTATCGCGAAGCATTCCTCCGCCGACCGCATTGACGATTCCTATCAGGGCAGCCCCGTAGGGCGGAATGTTCAGCGCCAACGCCTTGGAAACGCCGACAACCGCATACCCACCGATCCCCAGCGCATCCGCCATTTGCACCGCAGAGTCTAACCATATCCAGTTATCGACGCGTCTCCCGAATCCTACCACCAGAATCGTCGCGAACGATACGATTATCAGGTAGGCTGGCGTCATAATCATCGCCGGTGGTCCGTTTTGCAAAAAGACGCCATCACGCAATAATCCGCCGCCCAGCGAAGATACCAGAGCGATTGCGGCGATGCCCGCGACATCGTATCCTCGCTTCGCCCCGTATAATCCACCGCTCAATGCCCACAGAAACGTCGCTCCGTAGTCAAAATACAGCGGTAAAGAAAAGGACGAACCTGGCATAATTGTATACTACCCGAATCGTGTCCCTTCATAGATTATCGCGCAAAAACATAAGCGGTTAGCGGTTGTAATCGCAATAAATTGGTCACCGTATCGTGCGGTGTCGCATCCGCAATCATTGAGTCCGCCAGTACCGACCATGTCCCGGCAGGTAGAGATAACGCCTGCCATTCATTACCGCCGTGCAAAATCACCAGATATTCCCGATACGTCTTTCGCGAACGATCGGCGACTCCGGTGAGAGTGAATGCAATGGTATTTTTTGGCAGCGAACGCGCCGGTAAGAACCGGAGCGTCCGTCTCACCTCCTCCGCTGAGGACAGTCGAAAAACAGGGTGCGCTTTCCGAAGGCGAATCAATCCTTGATAGTAGTCGCGAATCGCGGCGAATTGCGGCGCAATCGCCCAATCGTAACCGTTGACAATATCTCCCGCATTATACGAATTCGGGTTTCCGCCCTTCGTACGCCCGATAGGCGTTCCTCCTTCAATAAAGGGAATGCCCTGAGATAGCAGAGTTGCGGCGGCGGCAAGACGAACGGCGGAACCTCGAATCTGTAACGATGCGCCCGGCAAAGATTTCACCACTTTGTCCCAGAGCGTCAGGTTGTCATGTGCGGAAACATAATTGATGGTTTCCTGCGGGCTATCGGTAAATCCATCCTTCTTGCCGGGGCTGTCTATCCATCCGGTGATTGCTTTCTGGAGCGCATTTTCGTCCACTTTGCCGCCCATCGCGAAACCGGGGAGTGAGCCATCCGCATCGCCTCGGAAAGCGGTCCGAAAGTAATCGTTGAAAACAGCGACTCCGGCGCCGCGTTGATCGCCCTTGCCGAAACGGATCGGTCCACCTCCCGTCCAGGGTTCTCCGTACAAAAGCACATCAGGTCGTTGCGCACGTAATGCCTTCGCCCAGTCCAGAACGCTTTCCCGCTGAAACATCCCCATCAAATCGAATCGGAAACCGTCCACTTTATATTCGGTCAGCCAGTAGAGCAGACTATCGCGGACGAACTTCCGCACCATCGGACGGTCATCATTGAGAGCGTTACCGACTCCAGACTCATTGAGCAGGTCACCCCGATCATTGGTTCGGAAATAGTAATAGGGAACGGTCTGCCAGAACGCCGACCCTTCCCCACTCGGCGGCCAGGTATGGTTGTAAACGACATCGAGGACGACACGAAGTCCTGCCTCATGAAAACCGTTCACCATTCCCTTGAATTCCCGAATGACCCCGGTCGGGTCGTTGGGAGTCATGCTGTACGACTCTTCCGGCATATTGAACAGATTGGTCGCATATCCCCAGGTGTACTCCGTCGCGCTTGAAGTCAGGAAGTTCTGCACCGGCAGCAGATGAATATCTGTGACTCCCAGACCTGTCAGATAGTCCAGCCCGGTACGGAAATTGGTTCCGGGAACGCGGGCGCCCCTGAACGCAAGACCGGCATATTTCCCCCGCTTGTCCGCCGGGACTCCGCTCGACGGGCGAATGGTGAAATCGCGTACATGGAGTTCATAAATGATGGCATCGGTTACATACGGGCGGTTGCCTACGGGCGGCGACCAACCCGGCGGGTTTGTACTTTTCAGATCGATCACCCGTGAGCGGCGCGAATCCGGGCTGGCGGAATAACAATTGATGTCCGCCGCAATGCGCCGTTTGCCGTAAGATTCGAAGGCGTATTGATAGTACACCCCGTTCAAATCGCCGGGAACCAGTGCAGACCAGACTCCTGCGGATTGACGTCGCATCGGAACTTCACGAGGCTTGCCTCCGGTTGCGGTGGTGAACAAGAGCAACCGGGCGGAAGTGGAAACCGGAGACCAGACTTTGAACGAAGTCTGCCCTTTACTCCAGCGGGAGCCGAGATCGGCGCCGGGATAGTAAAACGCAGATTGACTCAGCACTTCACGAGCGACGACTGTCCGAGTCTTCCCCTGATTGTCCATTACGATCACAGAGGAAGTGATTTGCTCCGGGGTCAACGGAACCGCCAGTGTCAGGGAAGCGACCCGATATTTGTTGATCTTTGGAGCGGCAGGTCGTGGCGGGAGTGTCGTTGGCGCAATGACTTCTTCCGGGTTTTCGAGCGAATTCAGAACTTGACGCCGCTCAAAATCCATCCAGAATTTGACGATCTTTCCTCCGACGGGAACAGTGAGAGCAAGGTTTTTGCCGTTGCGAACAAAGTCCTGACCGTAATTTTCGTCCCAGGAACCGCCGCGAGTGATTTTGTACTCGTAACGACCACCGGGCAGGAGAACGGTCAGCGTGAAGACGCCCCGTTTTTCCTCTTTCATCTGGGTGACCTCGCCATCGGGATCCCAGTCTTTACCGCCGAGTGCGGATTGTATGGTTCCGGCGAGAATGATCCGCCCCGGAGTCTGCGGCAAGACACGATCGCGTTCCGGTTCGCCCGAACCGGTCACTGAGGCGATAGGCGTTATTCTCCCATCGATCCGAACCGAGAACTTATCTGCCATCCGCTCCTGAGGAAGCGGACTTTCCAGCCATACCTTGATCTCAGACCAGGAATCCAGAAAGGCAGGAGGCGTCACCACACCCTGCGCGTTCACACGAGAGGGTATCAGACTGACAAACAGAAAAAACACAACGAAAAGAACCGGGTTTAAGTTGTTCAAGTTAAAGGAGAATATTGATCTTGTCACTTGCATACTTTATCTTGACGATTTTGTTCATGCCGCTTCACCCGATTCAATAGGCAACGAGAAACGAAAATGCCGGACGTTTGAGCGCAGGGTTTTGAATTCTGGGATTCAAGATATACTCATATCAAATCGTTTTTGGAAAGTCGGGTCGCTATGTTGCGTTCACTTCCCGTCCGTATCGCTCTGGGTGCGGTCGCTGTTCTGGGGATTTTGTTTTTTTTACGATATGGAGTCGGTGACCGAGGAACTTCGGCAGGCGGAAATTCGCCTTCCGGGAATGTCGCTTCCGGCGAGAAAAAGACGCTAAGCGTCGGATTTTTGCCGGTTACCTGTCACCTGACCTGTCCGGTCACGGATTTCGCCTCGAAGACCAGTTCGACGATGCATTTCGCATCGCAACGGTTTACCGACTTCCCCACCGTCTCCGAATCCATCAAAGCGGGACGCTTGAAAGCGACTTTCATGATCGCGCCACTGGCGATGAAACTACGTGAACAGGGAATCCCGGTCAAGATTTGCTATCTGGGGCATCGCGATGGCTCAACGGTAATGATCCGCAAAGAAGATCCTGCCAAAAATTTGAGTGATCTGAAAGGCAAGACATTTGCTATTCCCAGCAAGTACAGTAATCAATATCTGGTCATCAATAAATTGATGCGTGATCAGGGAGTCAATCCAGCCGACATCAAATTCGTTGAATTGCCACCCCCGGATATGCCGGGAGCGCTGGCTTCTAAAGCGATCGACGCTTATTTCGTGGGTGAGCCGCATGCCGCACGTGCGGAATTGGACGGCACCGGTCGCGTTCTGTATCACGCTAAGGACATCTGGCCACATTTTATCTCCTGCGTTCTGGTAGTGACAGAAGACCTGATCAAAGATCATCCCGAAGAAGTGCGCGAACTGGTGAGAGGAATCGCTCAAAGCGGCGAATGGGCGGAAACCCATCGCGCAGAAGCGGCGAAGGTCGCCACAGGCTACTTCAAGCAAAAGGAAGATTTGATCAAGTATGTCCTCACCAGCCCGCCGGATCGTGTCAGTTACCGGATGCTGACGCCTTCGGATGAAGAAATTCAGAAAATCGCGGACATGGGAGTGGAGACAGGTATCCTGAGTAAACGCATTCTGGCGGCGGACATTGTTGATCGCTCCTTCATCCCTAAAGATATCAAATCAGCCGATATAGATATGCGTCGCATTGCTGACGCCAAACCCTGAACCGTCCGCTTTCGCTTTATTCCACACAGAACGCCCGAATGCCGTTTCACTTTAAGGAACGGCATTCGGGCGTCACTTTTCCCCAAAAATCTCAGCCAAATCTGGATTAGCGAAAAACGCGAGAATTCACTAATAAAATAAGGACAATCCGCCGAGTCATTACACGGGTAGAATAAGCGCACATCATGCAAGGAATAGATCCCGCAATGTCATCGACAAAGGCGAAAGAAGAAAACAAAAGCTACCTCGAGAAATACGGTTGGCCGGCATGGTTCACTCCGGTTGGTTCCTTTGCCCTGACGGTATGGATCGTCTCCGGGGTATTGTTACTGGTAACGACCATCGTTGGGACTTTTTTTACGGCAACGCGGGTGACTGAGAGAGATGCGGAGAACGACCTCTGGCTCCTTGCGGGTTATGCGCTCGTGGTAACGCTCTACGGCGGAACCGTCTGTTTACTTGCCGCCATGAATGGTTATGCGCGAATGGCATCCGCATTCCTCTCGATTGATGAAAGTCCTGTCGAGACGGAGACGCGTCTTTATCAGGAAGCTCTGCTACCGACATGGTGGGACAAATCGATTGTCCCAGTTGCAATTATTTCTCTCGTGCAGTCGGGAGCGCTACTGATCGCCCTGATCTATTATCTTCTGACGATGGGTTCGATCATACCGGATACCTTTTATTTTGTCCTATTTTATGTAGGATTCCTGACCCTCCTGACAATCGCTTCCCTCGCCGGCGGCCTATGTTTGCTGGTCGCTGCGAATGCGTTTCGAAAAATGCAGAATTCTACGGAAGAGAGCGCATGAAATATACTCTCTTGAAATAGAGTTGGACACATTCGTGAGATGACGATAATGCCCATCATTCTGGTTGAATTGCAGAGCTTGAGATATTGTTTTGAGCCTATCG
>CAIVZM010000023.1 GCA_903910385.1 uncultured Armatimonadota bacterium | reverse complement strand
AGAATTCTGCGCCCGTCCCCATCCCCGACAATCAGGACGGATATATCGGAGCGTTTGAGGCATTTCAGGGTCTCGATCAGTTCCAGGCCATAGCAATATTGCTGACGCGACGTCCAGGTCAGGCTACCAACCACGCCGCAGACGATATGATCCTGCGGTAGATTGTATCTCTCCTTCGCCTGAACTTTTTCCTGTGGCGGTAACGGGCGAAAAATATCCAGTGCAACCGCTCCCTCGACAGTCGCTGCGCGAGGAGCGCCCATTGTCAGCGCACGCCCTGCCAGGTAGGGAGTCCATCCGATGACCCCTGCGCTATGCCGAGCCAGTTCCCGCTCGTAACGTTCCATCGCCGCGCCATACAACACGCCACGGGTCACGCGAAAAAATCCGCCGACCGGATCGCCGATAGAATAGATGTAACGAACGCCGCGAGATCGGGCCGCACGAATGAGGGGCATTCCCCCGGCGATCCCGGTTCCTTCCTGGTATACCAGATCCCACTTCCGTGAGTTCAAGAGGCGGGAAAGTTCCTTCGCTGATCCTCGCTTATCGCTTTTATCCAAATCGAAGCAGGTAATGTCCCGGTCATCCAACCATGCGATCAGACGATGCATCCGTAACGAATCCAGAGAGCCCGATCCACCCGTATTGAATGCCAGCATCGACCGTTGCAACGAGTCAGGATTCCTTCCCGGAAGCGGTTTCCCGGTATAGCCCATAGTAAGCGCCGGCGATTTTATCCCAGGTATAGCGTGAGGACGATTCCGCCGCCGCCATGGACATCGCCTGTCTCATATCGCGGTCGCCAACGAGGCGGTTCATTGCAGTTGCAAGCGCTTCGGCATCATTCGGATCGTTCAGCAGAATACCGGATGCATCCGATATTACTTCAGAGCCACCCGTGGTTTTTGCGGTGATTACAGGAAGACCGGAAGAGATCGCTTCCACCAGCACTAGAGCGCACGCTTCGTATCGGGAGGGGAAGACAAAGAAGTCGCACGCCCGCATGATTCGAGCGATATCGCGACGGAAGTCCAGAAAATGAGTCCGTTCTACCACTCCCAGTTTCTCAGCGAGCGCCGGAAAGGGACTACCTTCCCTCTTACCCACTACCGCCAGATGCAAATTCGGCGACTTCGCCAGCGCCGCCAGAGTGGTATCGAGATTTTTCCGTCCGGTGCGGATATCTCCGGCAAAAAGCGCCAGCGGAACGTTCTCAGGTAATCCCAGCGCCGCACGATCTTCCTTGCCGGGATGGAATTCCGCAGGGTCAGCGCCGTTCAAAATCACTCTCATGCGATCCGGTGGGAATCCTATATCCATCAATTCCTGTCGCACCGTGTTGGAAGCGGGAACCAGCACCCGTGCGTTCGCATAGGCGCGTTTTTCCCCCACGGCGTTGATATAAGAATAAAGCCACTGATAAGCGCCGTAGAGGTTCCTGTTTTGACGGGAAACATGAACCGGGGACTTGCGCCAAGCCGAATGCACGTACTGTGATGTATTGATGTGATGCGGGCGGTCGAGCGTATAGCCATAGCCATGAATCAGATCGTAATCGTTACGAAGCGATTCCACCAGTCGATTGGCGCGGAGGGTAAATTCCAGCCCATGTATTAACCAGTTGCTACGCCATTTCGGTTGCAGACGTATCCAGCGGACGCCCGCCTCTTCCATCTCTGGATCGACCCGGTCAGCGATCAGGGTCACTTCGATACCCTGTTTGCGGGCGTAACGTGCGATTTCAAAATTTGCGCGTCCCTGACCATCCCCTTTTATAACATTGTGTGTGACCACCAGAAGCCGTAGAGGCGTTCCACGTTCCTCTGAGGGTAAAGAAGCGTTCATCAAACAGTAATTCCCCTCCCCGGCGGCGAAGTGCGTAACACAGGAACCGGCGTTGCAGAGGCGCTACGTAGTCCCAGCTCTCTCTTTTTTGCCGCCAGTTCTTCAGCATCCATACGATCGACGGCGCCGATGAGAAACCAGCAAAGCATGGTCGTTGCATACTGAGCCACCCCGGACCACATTCCAACTGAACTGACCAGAATGCCGAGGGCACAGAGGGACAGAAAGTCGCGTCTCCGATACCAGGAATAGGCGGAACGCCAAATTGCATAGCCGACGCACCCGAAGTATATGAATCCCCCGATGAACCCGGCGCTGATAAACATATTGCCAATATCGGATTCGACACCGACCGCAACCCCGCCAAATTTACTTCCCGCAATGGTGGTGACGCCTAATCCCATTCCGAGCGGGTTCTCAAACCCGGTAACGACTCCCATGAAGAAAAGTTTAATGTGATCCGCGCCAGTGGACTGTTTATTGTCGAAAGGATTGAGCAGTCCTTTCGCCTGATGCTTGAGAAGTGTCTCGACAGTATCGTTCTCCACCACAGTATTGGCCTCCTTGATCTGTGAGAGACCGAAATACATTGCCAACCCCCCGACGATCAACGCCACCGCAATACGCGGAATCCAGGTCGCATAGGTTTTCCCCATCACCGCCCAGATAACGACGCACCCGAAAACGCCGGTCAGCAGACCGCCACGGCTCGACGATAACGCGAGAGCAATAAAGAATAGCAAACAGAAAACGATGGCGAATTTGTTCCGACGCAACATCCAGGCGAACGCGATCAACGCACCCATACAAAGAAACCGGACATATTCGGCAAACGAACTAAAAATGGAAAAGACCCTCATGACACCATTGGCAAGATACTGCCCCTGGTCGTTGTTGGTGAGGGAAATCCAGTTCTTCTCAACATCGCTCAATCCGAAAAATGTCTGGTACAGTCCGTAAGCGGTCCCGATCAAAGCGACAAAGAGGATCGAGCGGATTGTTGCATCAACGACTTTTGGCGTTGCGATATCCCGGGCGCAATAGTACCAGAGGACAGGAGCGAGATAAAACAGGAAACCCGATAGCCCAACCGCAATGCCCCCCTGAAACGGATTCGCAGCGGCAAGCACCATAACGATCATTACGGCGGTCACCCATTTGGAAAGGGGCGTATCGTTGGAGATTGTTCGGGCAACCAGTTTATTAAAAAAAAGTATCCCGATGACAGCAGGACCGACCAGAAGCAACGGATCGAAAGCGGTATATCCAAAAATCGGTATCGCGTATCGGCGCAGAATACCGACGCTCGCCAGATACGTGACCATCAAAGGTATTCCAACTGCCGGGGAAAATGTAATGGCGGCGTACAGGAACATAGTCAACACAGCGGTCAGAAGGACACGTTGCGCATCACCGCCCGCGAATATCGCCACGACGGACATAATGACTACCAGAGCGACACTGGTTCCCGCCGAACCGCCACTACTGGAACTCGCGCGCATTTCGCCCATACTCATGGGGCGCTCCTCGGTTGACAAGAACGACGCTGATCCATCCGCTCCGATGCCGTTTTTCGGATTGTCATAAACTTCCCGCCATTTCCCACAACGCCTCTAACAGAAACAAACGGCGCATTACACGAACCGACGTGAATAGTCTTTGCAGAAAGCATGGAATCCCGCATGGAGTCAAAGTTCTTCTCCGGAAGGCTACCGGGGAACCCTTCCAGAAAATTTAAAGACGGTGTCATTATACCGCACCCTCTGCCGGAGGAGAATTCGGCTTGCCGGAATTCCCGTTCCGTACCGATTTCGGTTTACCGGACGTAGTGAAAGGACGCTCGAAAATCAGGTAAAACCCATATGCTCCGCACAACGCAAGTGGGATTCCCATGAGTCGCCCGATAAACAACTGACTATCATTCCAGCGATACGCCTGAGCAGCGATCAGAATCATCGTCAACGCGACGGCATGAATCAAATACAGACTGTAGGAAAATGAGGCGAGAAATCGCCCCGGTTGCGATTCGAGCATCTGTAAAAAGAGCGAAGGCGCACTGCCGGGACGAGACATCAGGAATCCATAGAGAATCAGACAGACAACCCCCGCCCCCATCAGTCCATCTTTAAGAGTTTGTGCCAGATAAATACCCTGAACTTCACCAAACCAATTGATAAACCGCTTTTGTAGCAACACCGCGACGATATATAAAGTAATGATCGCAAGCAGAGAAAGATACAGACGTTTGATATACGCCGAGGACGATGTTTCCGCAGTAATGCGAGTCGCCAGTATTGTGGTCGCCATTCCCAGTGTGAAGAGACCGATATACCAGGGGCAGGCGGCGCTGGTCGTCTCCGCGCAAACGATAGGCGCTAACCCCAGCAGGAATCCACAAAGGATTACGGATACCAGACCAAATCGCCGCCATACCGGCAGGAAAACAAGCGGAAACAGGAAATAAATCTGCCACTCCGTCGCCACACTCCAGAGGGTGATATTGATGCTGGAAGACCACTGCGGGAATAGATTATGCGTTAGCGAAAGGTGAGTGAGAATATCCCCTGATTCAGGCAGAGGTCGAGAGACGCCAAGCAGGGCGGCAAACGCAAACGGCGCGATCAGGGAAAGAGCGAAAGCCGCATAATACGGGGGCAAAATGCGACGCGCCCGTCGTCGCAGGTATTCACTCATACCGCCGCGTAGTTGTCTGTCAGAGGAACGCGCTACCGGCAACATCAAACTCACTCCGGACAGAACGATAAATAGAGCGACCGCCGTATGACCAAATCCAAATACTCGTAAGGGTTGACTCAAAAAAGATGGGACGCCCGATACATTCCAGCCCAGGAAATGATAAAAGGTGACATAGAGCGCAGCGAAACCTCGGATTCCATCCAGAAAGAGATAGCGTTGAGGAGTTTTTTGATCGGAGATTGGTTTATCAGGCGTCAATAAAACATCACCTTGCGACAATTGCCGCCGTTCACGATTCGTATGTCGTTTCGGCTTGAAAGCGAAGGGATGTCGAAGATGACGTATTAAACTTTGATGACAGGCGCCTGCCTTATAGCTTACGCTTTCTTGCCGAGTATAATTCTCGCAAAGCGCTCATAATGTTCCGGGAATATTGTTGCACAGAAAAAAAAGGAGCCCGTTCTGCGGCGGCGTTGCCCAGTTTTGCCGCAAATTCCGGTTCCGCCAGAAGGCGTAAAACGTTACGAGCAAGAGATTGTGCGTCTCCATAAGGCGAAAGCAGACCGTTCACTCCGTGCGTGATGATTTCGGTCGGTCCGGCGGCGTCTCCCGCGATAACAGGCTTGCCCAGAGCCATACCTTCGATAATGACAATCCCGAACGGTTCGCGATCGGAAGCGTGCACAATGATGTCCATCGCTTGCATCCATTCAGGAATATTTCGCTGGAGTCCCGTAAGCGTTATATGCTCCGCAACGCCAAGTTCCTGAATCCTGCTGTTCAGGAAGGCGGGGTAGTCCGGTTCGAAAGCGTGTTCTCCCCCAACAATAACGCAGTGCGCATCCGGTCGCGTCTTGAGGATTTCCGGCATGGCTTCCGCCAGTACATGCATTCCCTTCCAGCGCTGTAATCGGCCTACGATGCCGATCAGAAGACCGTTGAGAGGCAATCCTAATTTTCGGCGTAAAACGGCAGGAGATTCCAGATTGCCCCCGATAAATCGATCCAGTTCGACGCCGGGATACACCACACGAACGGGAATTTTCGGCGCTAAATCACGTTGCGCCTTCGCTCCCGCTTCCGAGCAGGCTAGGACGCCAAAGGCGGGGATACGCACGGCGATTCGATCCAGCTTGTCCGGCGGCGCGGGAATCCCCAGCTGATACCACATTGCGGGAACGCCCACCTTCAGTGCGGCGAGTCCCCCGTACAGATGTCCGGTGCCCATCCACCCAAGAACAAAATCGATGCGATGTTGCCTGATGATCTCCGCAATGCGCTGTACCGCCTTCAGAAAACGCAGTCCCTCACGCATGCGCCCCGCCTCTACGACTTCAACAGTGACGCCCAGACCACGAACAGCCTGCACCATCGGACCGTCCTGCAAGAACACGGCAACCCATTCGATGCTGGAGTGACGCCCGTATTCCATTAATTGCCAGAACATCAACTCGCCGCCGCCCCGTTGCTCCGCCAACGGCATAATAACAGCAATTCGCAATGGGTTTTTATCCTGGTTCGCGTCCTGAATATCTGACAGGCTTTCCGAAGGGCGATTAAGGGGGTTTTCCGGCATAAATTATCTGTTAATCGCTTCAGAAATAAAGAACGAAGCGATTATTCCCTCAAAAAATCAACTGACTTTTGAAATTTCCAACGTCGTTTGTTGACGCGCTATATCCTGCGTCCGTCGTGAGGTTTGAACTCCCGCATAGCGCCCCTGCAACGTCCCCGTGAATTTTTGCCAGGTATGAGGATCACGACGCGCCATCAGTCGTGCAATCTGCGCCAGTCCCGGATTTCCCTGAGTCCCTACGCTTACCGACCACAGGATGAAAGCCGCACGGCGTAGTGGCGAGAGATGCTCCCAGAGATACAACGTCTCATTATGCACCATGTCCCGGTAAGCCTGCGCATTCCATAGCCCCCGGTGGATCTGGTTATCATCATGCCGCTTCTCAACATGGTGTTCAACCCCGATTGCGGGATCATAAATCAGTTTCCACCCCCCACGGCGTATCTTCAGGCATAATCCGATTTCCCAGTTCACCTGCGCCCCACTGCCCGTCACACGGGAATCGAACCCAACCGATTTCAGAAGCGACGCACGAAAAGCGCAGTTTGCGCCCTTCAGAATATCGACCGGACGGGCGGGACCAACCCCGAGATGCTGGTTACCGATAATACGCCCAAACCACTGGACTATTCCAACCACCTCTTTGTCGCTACGCTCGTAAGGTTGCCAGTCACGCCCGCCGACGCCGCCAATATGGGGATCTTCCGAAAAGAACTTCTCCATTCGGAGCAACCAGTCAGACCACGGTTCGGTATCATCATCGGTCAAGGCGATAATATCCGCATCGGCAATGCTTTCCAGTCCCCGGTTCATGGCGCTGACGACGCCCGGTTCCGTCACGATAACGCTTCGGATGCGAAGGGGGGCGGCATCGAAAGTGGCGAGTGTGGTTTGCGTTTCTTCGTCTGTATCTCGCACCGTGACAACGACCTCATCGGGCAGTCGTTCCTGCCCTTTGAGAGCATTCAGACACCGAAGCAGACTCGCGGATCGGCGATAGGTCGGTATCAGGATGGTAAAACGCATCACCATTTCCCTTAGTTACGCTCCCGAACTTTACGCGCGGGAATTCCCGCCCAGATTTCTCCGGCAGGAACGGAACGTGTTACAACCGCTCCCGCCCCGATGACGGCTCCGCGTCCGATGGTCACTCCTTGAAGGACAATCACATTCGATCCCAGCCAGACATCCTCTTCGATGACGATTTTTTCGCCGGTATTGGGTTGTTGATGAATCAGCGTCCCCGATTCGATGCTGTGATTATGATCGATAAACTTACAACCCGAGGCGATCAAAGCGTCATTTCCAATAACAATACTCTCACTGATATTAAATTCGCAATAATAGCCAATGAACACATTGTCACCAATAAGAATGGACGGACCCGATTGATCCATCCGGGCAAAGTTAAAGACGCTACCTTCTTCCAGCACGCAATTACATCCGATACGAACTTGATGCGGCCAGTTCATCTTGATGCGGGGAACTCCTGTTCCCTTTCCAATCTGAGCGCCGAGGATTTGCCATCCCCACTTCCGCAATAAAGCGCGAAAAGCGAAGCGAATCCGCAGACGAAAAACAAATCGTTGTAAGAACGTCGCTGGAACGTTTCCTGCGGTCGTTCGGATAGCAGTATTCTCTTGACTTCCCGTCATCGCTTTTTGTTGTATCTCTTCTGGTCGTGACATCAAAGATAGCAGGTTCGATATTCCGGTTCGACATTTGCGTAACGCTGGCGATATTTTGCATCCCAGTCGTCCGCATGTCGGGCGACATAAACATATTCGTCCATCATGTTCCGTAACGCCCAGGCGCCGCCGGGCGATAGCGGGTTCATCATAACGCTTTTCAGACGTTGCTTGAAAATGGCGGCGAGGAGACGACTTTTTACTGGAGTGACATTCCCCGCCTTGTACCACATCAACGCCTCGCATTCACGGAGGCGTCCCATAACAAGACCCGATTTACGCGGACGCGGCGGATGATCCACAACAGCGTCGGAGACGAACTTTATTATTAGATCACGCGCCCGAATGCGCTCACGGAAGTCCGCATCTTCCTGAAAGGGATAAGGGAACGCTTCATCAAAACCGCCCGTTTCCAGAAACGTCTCCCGGTCGATCATCATGTTGCACGACCAGAGATTCCCCCCGGTCAGGTTCACCGGAGCTTCTTCGATCAACGGACGTATTGGGGCGATGCAGGTGGTGCAACCTTCGTACACTTTCACCATGGGCTCAAGGCCGTTATCGTAACGGGCTAGCCATTCCGGTTCCGGCAGGCAGTCATCGTCCACGAAAGCGATCCATTTTCCCTGCGCTTTACGAACGCCCTGGTTACGGTTCGCTCCCGGCCCTCGTTGCGGTCCGGGAACCCAAATTGCCCAGGGGTAACGCTCTGCAATCAGTTTCTCGGCGGTCGTCTCTTTGCCATCGTCCGTCACAATGACCTCATACTTTTCTATGGGGTAGCTCTGAACCACGGGGGCAAGTCGGTCGAGGCACAATGACAACAAATCATTGCGATGGTACGTCGGCAGGACAACACTAATGACAGGTCGCCGATCAGCCATCGCTCTCGCCTCCGGTTCTGTCGAACCATTCCGCTGTTTGTCTCAACCCTTCGACCAATTCATAGCGCGGAACATACCCCAGTCCTGCGATCTTCTGCACGTCCACTTCCCACCGTTGCGCATCCCCCACCCAGGAAGAGCCGGTGTAAGAAATTTCCGTCTTTCCGGTCAGACCACGCGCCGCTATAAGCGCATGGGCGAGTTCCGTCACCGAGCAGGAGGTTCCGGACGAGACATTGTATGCTTCGCCCTCTGCTCCCAACATCCCCAATACCAGAAATCCCTGTACGGTGTCCGCCACGTAGGTAAAATCGCGTACCTGACGACCGGTGCCCAGTATTTCCAGACGACCGGGGTCTGCCTTCAACTTGCGCAAGAAATCCAGAACGACAAAACGCGCCATCCGGGGCCCGTAGGTATTGAACAGTCGGGCAATAGTCACGGGAGATTGGTACACCCGATGAAACATCCGGGAACTGACTTCCGCGCACAGCTTGGACGCACCATAGGGGGAAATTGGTTGGAGCGTATCCTGCTCTTTAATGGGGAAGGACGTTGGTTCGCCGTAGACAGCCCCGGAAGACGTGGTGATGATTTTCGCTACGTTTTTGCCCAGGACTTTTCGCGCCGCTTCAAGGATGACGAAGGTTCCCGCAGCGTTCGCTTCATAATCGTAAGCGGGTTCCTGCACGGAGCCGGGAACGGAAGCATTCGCTGCAAGATGAAAGATGACCTGAGGAGCGATCTCGGCAAGCAGGGCTTGCACGAACTCCGGGTTCCTCACATCGCCTTCGCGTTCCGTGATCCTTTCCCGGACGTCGTCCAGATTTCGTCGGTAGCCCGCCTTGAAATTATCCAGAGTCGTGATTATCGCTCCGCCGTCTGCCAGCGCCTCCGTCAAATGAGAACCAATGAAACCGGCGGCGCCTGTTATCAGCACGGAAACGCCGGAGTATTCTTTCGCCCAATCCTTTGCCGCTATCTTCTCTGTCGAGGTCGCTTTATCCACTTAATGCTGTCCTTTTGTTCGGATGCCGCACCGCAACCAGATTTTTATAGAGTGCCTCCAGTTGCCCGGTCACCGCATCCACGGCATACTTTTCGGCAACCAGATTCTTACCGGCAGCGCCCAGCCTTTCACGCAACTCAGAATCATTGAGTAAGCGTAGCAAAGCCGCGGCGACGTCATTGCCATCCTGAGATACGGCAAAACCCGCTTTATTCCCTTCCACTAACTCCGGAAGCCCATGCGCCCGCCCACCCACGACAGGTCGTCCATAAGTCCATGCCTCCAGATAGACGGTCGGAAGGATCTCGCTCATAGAGGGCATACAGAAGACATCACATGCCGCCAGTGCGTCCGCTTTTTCTTGAGCGCTAACTTTGCCCAGATACTTCAGACGGGGATCGGCGTTACGAAAAATCGCCGTTTCTTCGTCACTGCCCGGCCCGATAAAGATTACCTGCACATCCGGGCGCGTCTCCCAGAGGCGGGCGGTTGCGGCGACGAGAGCGGAAGCTCCCTTCTGCGCCATCATACGCCCCACATACAACACGAATGGAACGCCCTCAAGTTCATATTTCTTACGGAATCCCTGCGGGTCAACCGTCGGAAGCGTGTCGGGCGAGACTCCAATGGTGTGCGTCTTTTCGGCGGGAACGCCTAGCGAATGAAGATACTCTGTATCCGTCTCCACAAGTCCGATGACGGCGTCCGCCCGTTTGTAGTACGCGACATCGTTTGGCCCGTCACCCCACTGGTTGGGGTGTACGAAGGGGGTCACGACACAGGGGATGCCATTTTCACGCGCCGCCTGTTGCGCTGTCCATCCAATGTAATCATGAGCAAGGACATGAATAATATCCGCTTTCGCCGCCATTGTTCGGAGCCGGGGCAGATACACCGAGCGGTATGACCGATATCCCATTTTATGAAGCGGATGGTAGGCGTATCGTTGTAATTTAGGCGTTGCACGAAGTGCGATGGGCAACATTTTCAATCGATCCATCGATCGTGGCGTCAATGCATAGACAGGAACAGGACCATCGGTATAGTCATCAAATGACGGTGCGAGGAGACTGCCATGAAGCATTGCGGAACGTTTGGGCAGTTTGTTCGGCGCGAAATTGCTGGCAATCACCGATACCTGATTCCCGCCTTCGATCAGTTTATGCGCCACTTGCCGGGCGTGCATCTCCACTCCACCGATAAAAGGCAGGTAGTTCTGAGTGACGAGAAGTATATTCATCAGGCGCCTCCTTCAACTCGCATCGGAGTAAACAGAGAGGCTAAGTAGCGCCGCCCGGCGCCAATCCAGAATCGAATCGCCTGCATACGCTTTCCTACTTGCCAGGAGCGGATGCCCCCCCTCCAACCGGAAATCGGAATCATACGATGTTCACGGAATCGCTTTGCGGCTTCAACCACACGCTGTTGTTCCAACGGCAATGAAGGCTGAAGGCGATCCCATTTCTGATAGAGTTTTTCTTCCTGAAGGTGGAGCTTTTCACGATTTGCCGTTGATTGCTCGGGGTGATAGCGATAACGTACCAGTTTCCGTTTCAGAAAATGTACTTTACTGAGCAACGCGATTTGCAGAAAAACGTCCAGGTCTTCGTAAAGATGACCGAAATCTTCATCCCAGAGACGTGTCCGCTCATAAATTGAACGACGAATCAGCGAGATGGACGGCACTACGGTCGTTGCGGCGTAAAGGGAGCAGAAAGGCGTTTCCGGCTTTTCATCTGGAATTCGACAAACCGTCCAACCACAGGGTATATAACGAGCTGACCACCCGATTGTTGCCGGTTCCCGGTCAAGAGCGTTTCCAGCTTCATCAATCAGCGAAGGAGCGCAATACACCATGCCGACCTCAGGTCGCTTCTCCAGATAAGCGGTCATCTCCGCGAGCATGGAAGGTTCCAGACAATCATCGGCATCCAAAAACAGGAGATACTCACTATCAGGCGCCGCCTGTGCGAAGGCGACATTCCGCGCTTTCGCTACTCCGCCATTTTGCTGACGGATCAAGCGAATGCGCGGATCGATTTTCGCCGCCGTCTCAATGATCATCGCGCCGTCATCAGGACTACCATCATCGACGACAATATGCTCCCAATCCGGCAGTTCCTGATCACGGACGCTGGCAAGGGTCGCGCCGATATAATTTTCACAACGGTAACAGGGAGTCAGAATACTGACTTTTGGCATGTTCAGGCCACCGTTCTTGCGTGCGAAACATCGTTCCACGTTTCCGTCTTACGGGAAGGCATCAGAACTTGAACATTCGTCCGAGCAAGTAGAAAGCTCCGCCCGCCGCAGAAATCGCCGTGAGCGCTTCTGTTGCAGTGAATCCTTTTTTCTTGTACGGGGGAACATAAATATAATCGTTGGCGGCGACCGCAAGGTCCCCTTTCAAATTGCCGGTGCGTACCATTTTATCGACATCGAGCGTTTTCGTTGTCGTTGTGCCGTCGGCATTCCTTCGCGTCAGTCGCACCTCACGCAAATCAGCAGTGGGGTTTTGTCCGCCCGCGATAGAAATCGCCTTGAACACCGTCATCGGTTCATCTTCCGGATAAGGAAAAGGGCCGCTTCGGCTGGCTGCGCCGGTGATGTAGTACACCTTGTCATTTTCCGGTACGACCAGCGTATCGCCTGCCTGAAGCTTTTCTCCGGGCGTAAAGCCCGTCTTATCATAATCCCGCAAATCCAGCGTGATAATTTTTCCGCCACGCCGTATGACGACGTTCGCCAGAGACGCTCGCGGCGTTGGGCCACCCGCCAATTGCAAAACTTCGAGGACCGATTGAGAACGCGGCAGAGGAATTGGCCCCGATTTTGCGACCTGACCGATAACCTGTACCTGCGTTTCCACTTCCGCGAGCGGTTGCACCATCAGGACATCATTATCTTCTACCAGAAAGTTCTGGGTCTGATCCCCTTCTTCGAGCAATTTCTTGAGGTTGATTTCAATTTGTTCGCCCGTTCGTGTCTTCAGGAAGGTAGTCCGGTAAAACTCATATCGATCGGAGGGAAAACTTCCCGCCGCCGAAATGACATCCCGAACCCGCCAGTTATCACGCAGAGCGATTTTACCCCGATTGGGCAGTACGCCGAAGACGTTTACCTGCTTGACATAGCGTCCCCGTACCGCAATGGTAATGGCGGGATTGATCAATTCCTTAGCCGCCAGAGGTTGCAACTTCTTACGCAGTTGCGCCAGAGTCAAACCGGCGATTTTGGATTCGCCCAGATAAGGCAAATCCGCCGTGCCATCCGCCAGAACCGTCACCGTGCGAGTAGGACCGGGGAAACCGGCGCCATTTTGCCCTACAACCGAAATATCCAGCGTATCTTCGATAGCGATCCGATAGGTTGGCGATGTAATCGGCTTACTGACACTCGTATCCGCCGGAGGAAGGTTTTGGGCGGAGGCGGAGGGCATCACCAGAAGACCTAATCCCAGAGATATGGCGACCATACAGGGAAGCGCGGAAATACCTCTCCCATAAGACCAGCCCCTGAAAGAAAGAGGGCTTTTACGGATTGAAGCGTTAGAAAATATCTGGTGCGTCTCTCTCATTATGCGTCCTTCTTATCCTCATCCACCGAACCCTGTGTCAGTGATGGTCGTTCCGCCCCGCTTACTGCGCTTTCAGTATCGGAGTCGCGCCCTGCAACGCGATTATTAACGGTCGCGATCTTGTCCGCTACCTGGGGAGCATAATACTTACCATAGTAGTAGTAGTTAGATCCCGGACCATCCAGACGGTTAAGAACCGTACCAAGAACATTGGCATTTGCACGGCTGAGCATGTCCAGCGCTTTTCGGGTGCTTGTTTTTCGGGTCTCGCCAAAGGCGATTACCACGAGGACGCCGTTGGCGCGTGACGCGAGCACAACGCCATCGGTAACGAACGTAACCGGGGGCGAGTCGAATAGAATGATATCGGCATGGGATTCCAGTTCCGCCATCAGTTGTCCCATACGAGCGGAACCGAGAAGTTCCGCAGGGTTTGGCGGCGGCGATCCTGCCGTAACCAGGAAAATGTTCTCCGACGGAGTCGGTCGGATGACCTGCTCCAGTTGATGAGTCCCAACCAGTACATTCGTCAATCCCGGCGAAGAATCCACCTTGAACAACTTATGCATACTGGGACGACGAAGGTCAGCATCGACAATAATGACCCGCTTTTGATCCATCGCCATCGCCATTGCGAGGTTAGCGACAGTAGTCGATTTCCCTTCTGCTGGAATCGCCGAGGTTACCACCAGCGACCGAACCGGGCGACCAACAGCGGCGAAGTTGATGTTCGTACGTAAGGTTCGATAAGATTCCATCAAAGGCGAGAAGGCAGATGCATCCTTGATCAGACGCAGACCGGATTCTTCTATAAGCGGGATAACTCCAAGATTCGGAATCCGCAGAGTGCGCTCGGCTTCTTCCGGGCTATTGATCCGGTCATCGAAGAGTTCTTGCAAGAGCGCCAGACACAGACCGAGAAAGACCCCCAGAATTCCTGAGAACAGGATATTTCGCACCCGATCCGGGCGAACTGCCACGGTCGGAGTTGTAGATCTGCTCAGAGAAATAGGGCCGGGTTTTTGCTCCTTTGCTGAATTACGAAGTCCCAGGTTTGTCTGACTGGTTAGAAAGGCATTGAGCAAATTTTGTGTACGGGTCTTATCGGACTGTAACTCCGCCCACTTATTTTCCCAGGCGGGATATTGCGCCAACTTCCCCTGAATCTGCTGATACTGCCGGGCGATATCGGCACGGGATAGCGATGCGGCGGTCGCCTCGATATTCATCGAGACCATATCACCTGCCAACTTCAAATAAACCGGGTTCTGAATCTGGTTTCGGGCAGTCCAGTTCTTAACCAGTTTTGTCTGCTGTTCGCGTAATCGGTTCAACTGCGCATCGATACGGCTCAGTGGCAAACTTCCTTCAGGGAAATCTTTGGCGGAGCGCAACCGTTCGGCTTCCAGACTTGCCAACTGGGTATCAAGGGCGCGTAATTCCGGGTCTGATTCTATGCTAACGACGGTATTAGTCGTCGCTCCCACCTGCGCCATCGCCCTTTTCGTAGCTTCTAATCGCCCCGCAATGGTACGGACGGTACTTTCCGCATTGAAAAGCGCCTGAGAAGCATTCCGGGATTGCTCCAAAAGTTCATCACGATTCTTTTCCAATTCGGAAATCTGGTATTTCTGCTTGAATTTACGAATCTCTTTGTCAATGTCGTCCATTTTCTTAGTGAACTTATTGACATTCGTGTCTGCATTTTTCAGAGCAGCCTTTAAACGAGCTTCACCATTGTCTTTTTGATCTGCGATATACAAGTCCATCAACTGATTGGGAGTATCCCCAACGACGAGTGAATCTTCGCCTTCCGCCGTGATGTTGATGATCTGGGTTCCCTCTACCGGAGTGACCGTGATCTGGGGAAGCGCCTTATTCTTGAGATTTTCTTGCAGCTTCTTCCGCAGTTCCGCAGACTGCAACATTTCGACCTGAGTCAGTACGGAATACTGCTGATTGCTCTGGAAAATATCGGCGAGAGGGTCGGATGTGTTAATTGTATTGATCGCGTAAGAGTTGGGGGCAAGCAAAAGACGCCCACTTGATCTGTATACATCTAACGTATAGATACTGATCAGAATGCCGACAACCAGAACAACAAAAAAGGTCTGGAGGATTATAGCGCGGCGGCGGCGGAGGATATCGAGATATTCCCGCAACGAAATGTTGACGGGACCATCGCTTGCGGAGCCGAGTGATTCTTGCATGAACTACCCTAATCGTTCGTGAGGCGGGTGCGGCGGACACACGGAAGTGGGCGTCTCCACCGAGACAACCGTGCGCCGTGTGATTGCGCCGCACAGCGCCTCGCATCGTCGGGAAAATTTATGGCGACCATCTCACCGGGTGGCAGTGGTTCACCACTTCATTTATACGGGCGAAATCCAACTTCTGCAACATATCCCCGCAAGCATGAAGAAGTTACCACCTGTTGAAAAGTTATTCGCACGGTAAATTTCTACATTCGTTAACAGAATATTTTACCGCTCAGTATGCTCCTTCAGCGGAAAGTACCGCCGGAATGGTGCGCATCAGGATCAGCAAATCCGTCCGCATCGACCGATGCTCGATGTACAGCAAGTCCAACTCCACCCACTCCTCGAACGTCATCTTAGACCGACCGAACACCTCACGGAAACACAACAGACCCGGTTGAACCTGAGTACGCAATTGCTGACGCTCCGTGTAAAGAGCCGCCTCACTCGGAAGGTGAGGACGAGGACCCACCAGACTCATCTCGCCCCGCAATACATTCATCAGTTGCGGCAACTCATCAATGGAGTAACGGCGCAAGACCCGACCGATGCGCGTGATGCGTGGATCGTTGCTCATCTTGAAGATGGGGCCATCCGCTTCGTTCTGAGCGGCGAGTTTTGCTTTGATGGCGTCGGCGTTTGTCACCATGCTGCGGAACTTGTAGAAGCGGAAGCCTTTGCCGTTTTTGCCTACGCGTACCTGATAGTAGAGAATGGGTCCACGGTCTTCGAGGAAGACAGCAAGGGCTACCAGAGCAAAAATGGGAAAAAGGGCGATGAGCAGGAGGGAAGCGATGAGTATATCGGCACTTCTCTTGGTCATTTCGTAGAGGGGGCCGGATTCGAGTGCGGAGGGATAGGTCAGGGTGAGCGTGTACTTGCCGGCGCTGACCTGTCGCGTTGCGCCTCGAACCACCGAATCTAAGGATAGCGAACCGGGCATGTCACTGTGCACATTGCTTCCAGAGGGAGTGAATTCTCGTTGTCTTTCGATTTTCATGCCACGACGTTCCTCCTGCTCATGCCTTTATAATTTTTGTCAGATTCGTTCCACAAGGCGACGAATTTCCAGTTATGCGAGAACAGAAGCTGACGTTGATATTTTGTGTGTTTTTCCGTCGCAGCGTAGCAACTGCCGTTTCTCAATCGCGTTCCGTTTTTGCGAACGCATACAAATCCTGTTATATATTTCCCTAACTTTCCCTCTTTGAAACCTGAAATCACGAATTTTTTCGCAACTGCCGCTATCGTTTCTCGTCAACCACGTCGGGCATTGAAAATAACTTTGGTTCCATCGCGTTCCAGAGCGAAAGGTAATTCCTTCAGGTTAGCAAGCGTGGCGCGAACTGCGCTCTGGTAAGCGACCGGGCAATAGAGAAGAAGAAAGCCTCCGCCGCCAGCCCCGGCAATCTTACCGCCGATAGCTCCCACCGCCAGCGCTTTTTCATACATCGCATCGATTTCCGTGTTGCTAATACGCTCCGCTAATTGTCGCTTATTTCTCCAGCCTTCGTCAAGTATGTCACCGACTTTCTCCGGCTTGCCTTCCACCAGGCAGGACAAAATCTCATCGACCTGGGCTTTCATTCGATCCAGCGTCTGCGATTTAGAGATGATATTCCGCTTCTGTTCCGAAAGAATGACATCCGCTTTTCGCGTCACGCCCGTATAAAACAGTAACAGGCTCTCTGAAAATCGCCGTTTCTGTTCATCAGGCAATTCGATCGAGGTGACGGTAACGCTCTCATCAGGATTGAACACAATACGCCGTAGACCGCCATAGGCGGCGATATACTGATCTTGCTTCCCGATGGGCTTCCCCAGAACGTCGATTTCTATTTCGCACGCTTCTCGCGCCAGCCGTTCCGGCGTTACGAGATAACCTTTGTAGGCATAGAGCGCATGGAGCAGACCAACCGTCACAGAGGAAGAAGAGCCAAGACCGGACCCTTCTGAAGGGATGTCCGCCATCGTCGCAATTTCGACCCCACCCCGGATGCCAACCTTACGCAACGATTCTCGCGCTAATTCGTGCTCGATTTCATCTACGGAGTCGGCCATCTCAGTGCGCGAATAACCGATACGAATTTTTTCGTCGAAACGCTCTTTGATAATGACATAGATATATTTATCTATTGCTGTGGAGAGGACTCCGCCGCCATTTATCTGATAGTAATCCCGAAAATCCGTCCCGCCGCCAGCGAAAGACAGACGCAGGGGCGTTTGCGTGATAATCATCTATCCATAATCCTGTTCAGTCACACGATGCATGGCGCAGCCGGGAGCGCCAGCGTCGTTGCATCTATAACGATACTCGCCATAGCGGACATGAAAAAGCGCCCCGAAAGCCTGAGCCTCCGGGACGCCAACATTAGCATTCTGAGAGCGGGAGACGAGATTCGAACTCGCGACATTCAGCTTGGGAAGCTGACGCTCTACCACTGAACTACTCCCGCACAGTGTCTCCGTATCGTTACAGATACGGATATTGTACCGCAAGAGGTTACCTATTTGCAAGAAAAGACCGGAACGATCAATCTTCCAGCGCCTTTTTCACTGCGTTTTCTACGCGTTCAACGCTTTTTGTCGCACTGGTAATATGACCGTCCAACGAGTCCTCATACCGCTCTAACGCCAGACCGCCAACCGCCAGGGTCGGAGCCCAGAGACCAACAAAAATACCCAAGCGCTCTGCATGTCCCGGTTCATCACTTTTATAGGTGAGCCAGATTCCAATACTCAGCAGAATCGAGCCGAATGCAGCGGTATACGCTACATCGGATGTTACCCCTGCTTCATGAATCTTTTTTACAACCATTGTCTTTATCTCTCTATAGCGCTTGTGCTTCAGGTCATTGCCTGCTCAGCTCTCAAGCGCCTTATCCTCTCTAGAGTCAGGAATAAGATTATATTCCCGAAAAGCGCCCGACTTTCCTTTGCTGTACGCGAACTGAAGCGCTATACTTTCGGATACGCCCCGGAATCTCTGGTTGGCGCAAATGAGAGGATGTTATTGGCATGGCGGAACTGGTCTATATCGATGGCGAGTTCGTGCCGAAGGAGCAGGCGACAATCCCCTTCTTCGATCACGGCTATTTATATGGCGACGGCGTTTTTGAGGGCGTCCGGGTCTATAACGGCCGCGTTTTTCGACTGGAACCCCATGTAGATCGTCTCCTCTTTTCCGCCCGGGCGCTGGCATTCAATCTGGAGAAGATGACCTTCGATTTTGTGCGGGATGCAATCCTGGAGACGTGCCGCCGCAATGATCACAGCAATGGTTATATTCGTGTCAACCTGACGCGTGGGACTGGTCTGGGATTAGACCCGGCGCATATCGAAAACAGACCACTCCTGACGATTGCGACGCGGCAGTTAGCCCTCTATCCGCAGGAATATTATGATAACGGTCTGACGATGGTAACCTGCTCCACCCGAGTTCTTTCGCCGGACACGATTGACCCTCGTATCAAATGCATGGGCAAGTACATCAATAATATTCTGGCGAAGATGGAAGCGAACCGTGTCGGGGCGGGCGAAGGCATCATGCTCAACGCACAGGGATGTGTGGCGGAAGCGACCGGGGATAATGTCTTTATTGTCAAAGACAACATTCTGCATACGCCCCCTCCTTCCGCAGGTTGCCTCAAGGGAATCACCCGTCAGGCGGCGATTGAGTTGGCGGAGGGTATGGGAATTCCCGTTCGCGAGACGAACCTGACGCTCTATGACCTGTATACGGCGGACGAGTGCTTCCTTACCGGCACGGCGGCGGAAATCATTCCGGGTGTCGAACTGGATAAACGTCTCCTCGGTTCGGGTAAGCCCGGTCCAATCACCCGGCGTCTCAATGAAGCGTTCCGGCGTCTCACTGCCGAAACGGGAACACCCGTATTTTAGAGAATCTCCGTTTTGACAGAACTGCTACCAAGAAAAGATGCGGCGACCTAAAATACGATTCTGTTAGAGTATAATCTTTTTCGGGGGGCATTGTGCGTCCCCTGGAAAGGTCTATTACTCTCAATGAGAATTCGAAATATTCGTGTCGTTGCAGTCGCTCTTCTGGCAGGACTGTCTCTGACGGCGTGTTTCCGTTCTACTCCCCCCACAGTGCCGACTCCGCCGCCGAACCTGCCTTCCGCTCCGAACAACCAGATGGGCGGAGCGCCTGCGGGCGTCCCTCGTCCGGGTATGCCTGCCGGTCCCGGCGCTATGCCGATGCCTGGCGGACCGGGAGCCATGCCAGGCGGTCCTGCCGGAATGCCTGCCGCCCCCGGTGGTGTCCCCCGTCCCGGCGGCAATATGGGAGGAGTTCTTGGCCCCGGTCTGAATACCAATGTTACCGGCCCGCCTTCCGGCGCGAAAGTTGTCGGCGGCGGTTCGTTTAACAAGATGTTCCCCAACGACCAGGGAGGGTATAACCGCGTCTTCACTCAGGAAAAGAAAGGATTCGCGGAAGCGATCCTCACCAAGGGCGGCAAAAAAGTCGCTGTCCTCTCGATTTCCGACATTGCTGCAAACCCTGCTGCGATTTCCAAGTACCAATCCAGCGGAAAGCAAATCGCCGGTCATCCCGCCGCTCCCGTTGGCTCCAATGGCTCCGCAATTCTGATCGCCAATCGCTATCAGGTTCAGGTACGCACGTTCGATCCTTCGTTTACCGCTGAAGACCGCGAAGCGTGGCTCGGCAAGTTTAATCTAAGCGGCCTTGCCGCGCTTAAATAGGAGAAGAAATTCATGACTCCCATCTATCAACTTCTGGATAATCTGCCGAAGGACGGTGTAACGGTTCGCTCACTCAAGGCGCTGGACTTCGTTTCTCCGGGAACCTGGAACAATACTGTCGGCTTCTACCCTACCATTCAACTGGCGACGGGGGAAAACGATCAGGACACCCTCTACAAGATCGCCAATCGCATGAATGACCTGTTCAATGACAGCAATCAGGGCTATCAGCGAGCGCTCTGGTTATACCAGACAGTCGATTCCACCGACAAAGCGCTCGGCGCGGCGGCTATGGCGAGCACGGCAGGGCAACAGATTTCCTGGTTAGGATTCCTCAATCGCATCACTCCCGATGCGGAAAAGACCCAGACCATCGATCTGGTTATGAAGATCGCCGCCGAGTGCGCGGCGTTCTGCTATGTCAATGGCATTCCTGGCGATAGCGTCGGCGACTTTATTCAGGCGCTTAGCGCCTACGAAGGCGACAACCTGATCCGTATGTCGGCGATTATCGCGTTCGACGGCCTGATTCCACTGGGTCCGGACTTCCTGCAACGCGTCAGTTCGTATGCCAGTTCTTTCACGGGTTCCGACCTGACGTCGAACTCGACGTTCAATGCCATTTCTCAGGCAATCCCCGGCGGCAATCCGAACGGTCAGGCAAGCTACCTGAGTTCCATGTTTGGTTCCGTTTCCCAGTGGATGGGCGGTTTCATGCCGAGCGTCGGACTGAGCTTGCCGAACGTCCTTTCCAACCTTTCCCAGTACATCGAAGTTCACGAGGACAAACTCCAGTACCTCGGCGGTTTCCTCGATATGTCCACCAACTATATGGAGCATACCGGGACGCAATCGCTGGGCCGAAGCCTCGCTTCTCGCGCCGTCGGCGAAATCTAAAAACAAATGGGGCGGGCGCTTTGCGCCCGCCCCATCTTGCCTTGTTTCCGACCATTACGGAATCAGAGCGTTAATCTTCCGGCGTATCGATCTTTTGCGTGTTTCGTACCGCCGCCTCATCCGTTGTCGTTACCCATGCCGCGACGGCATTCCCCCCGGCGACGGCATTCCCCCCGGCGACGGCATACCGTACACCGGCGCTTTCCAACGCCGCCGTCGCCCGCAAAAGTCGCTCTCTTACCTTCTCCACAGCGCTCACCATCCGATTCAGGGAAATTGGTTCATATGTCCAGACGTCAGCGAGACCCACATCTTCTTTTTTGAGTTTTTTAAGGTTCGTTGCCTTTCCCCACCGATGCCAAGGCGACAGCCTACTTCTCACTCTATGTAAGCTTTTGAGTGTAGAGTATAGGGGATGCGAATGATGTCGAAAAGCAGCAGGAATTGGGGAATGTGGCCTTGTGACTTCGCTTCCTGTGCTGCTGTAATGAGAGCTGGGTGGGCTTCGTTAGTCGGTTCAACACGCCAGAGGGGATGCGCCAGAAGGTAAGCGTTCCCGTCACGGATGCCACCTATGAGACCTCCAAATTCCTGCTCTGTCAAATCAAATGCCTTGAAGTAACTTTTCTGCACGAATTCCGTTACTTGCCTCCAGTGACCGTGCGATAAATCTATCGTCGCTTTTTCGTCCAGCGCAAGGCGAGCCATATCGAGACCCAGACGCCAGTCCAGAAGCGGATGGTAAATCATGTTGGCGAAATCGCGTAGGCAATGATGACACGAGGAGAGACATTCCCGTGCGTGGCGGGCCTCCAACAACGGATGCAGAAAGGTTTCGTTCGGGTCGCTGAGCCATTTTAGGAGTTCCTCCATTTGCTGTGGGTCGCCGAACTGGAGGCTGTAACCCGCACCGTTCTCCAGCGTATCGGAAAGGAAAAGACGACCTTGTGGAAGGTTGTAGGCGTCACGGTAGGGTTGGAGGCCGACCTGTATCTCGCTCTCAGCGATGTCCAGACGGGTGGAGATAGCACGGCGCAGCAGAAAGCCGAGGGAGTGCCATGCCGCACGACCCGCCGTCCGAGCCGGGGAAAGGTCATAGGAAGGCGGAATAGTGTGCAGTTGTAGCGTTGCGGCGTCGGTGGTGGAGATAGAGGCCAGCGCAACTTTCTTTTCCCCCGCGACTTCATCAATCGGCAGCGGAGATACCTCCTCGCGTCGGGTCTGAGGTAGAGTTTCCACGGCGGTTGTGATAGCATTCCGCACGACCCAGATGTCGTTGAACAGTTTGTCCCAGCGGACGAAGGTGAAGTCAGCGCCGCCGTTATCGTTAATCAGGTGCGTTTGCGCCTGTGGCAGTTGGTCGGCGGTAAAATTACGTTGGTGTTTGGGATTAACCTTCTCTGCACCCATACGCACCCGCAGGGACTGCGGGGCATACTCGAAGTTGCCGTCAAAATCCGCTTCGGCGCGCCAGTGGGAAACGAATCCGTCCGGCTCTACCAAGTCCACCTGACGATAAGCGTCCGCCCCCTCCTCCGCTCCACAGACCGGGCAGATGTTTCCGGTGGGGGCGGTGTCCAGAGCCTGACAGCGGCGGCAAACGCCGACGCGAACGGTGCGGTCAAGCGGCCCGCGCTGTGCATTGATGTAGGTGCGACCGTGATGATTTTCGGGGGCGAAGCGGGCGACACCAATCGCGGTGAAAAGGGCATCGTCCTTGACCGTCTGCGCTCCGGGGGCAAACTGGCTGATAGCGATGTCCAATTCCCGATCAATCACGCCGCCCTCGCGGTCAGAATGCGGCTCCCGGTGGTATAGGTTGCGGGCGCGAGTGGGGAAGCCGAACATAGGCAGCAGACCCGCTCCTGCCAGCCGTTTCCCCAGTGCGTCGGTAGCAATTCCCCCGTTCGAGAGTGCCTTTTTCACGGCGGCATCCACGAATTGCGGCAAGTCCCTCGCCTGAGCAGAGAGTTGTGTGGGATTCAGGCGCGTTCGTGTCAGCAGGGCGGCGGTTATCCGTTCGATTTCCACAGGGTTACGGGCGAACCAGTCGGAGACGGCGGTATAAGCGGCGTCCCAGTCGCCCAGCGTCCCGAATTCGCCATGAACATCTGGCTGTTTTCCTTTTTCCTCCCCCTCGCGAGGGATTCCGGCGAAGGCGCAACGCAGCAATTCCTTATTGAGAACGCGGCAAGCGATTTCGGGGCGTCCCATATCCAGCGACGGGTTGGGTGCGGGTTCGGCGGTGATGCGCTCCGGGCGGAGGAAGTAGTATTCGTCGTGGGTGCGGGCGCGGCAGAAAGTCAGGGCGACTGAAAGCCCGCGCCCGCGCCGCCCCGCCCGCCCGACGCGCTGCTGATAGTTGAAACGAATTGGCGGCATATTCGCCATTCCGACGGCAAGCAAAGAACCGATGTCCACCCCTGCCTCCATCGTGGTCGTGACGGAGAGGAGGTCAATGCCATCGGTCTCGCGCTGTTCCGTGTCGAGCAGGGCTTCCTGAAATTGCCGCTGGCGGGCGCGTCGGTCGTCGGCGTCAGTCTGCCCGGTGAGTTCGGCGCAGTTGAGGCGGAAGGGCGATTCGCCCGCGTAGCGGGCGAGGAATTCATAGTAATCAGCGTCTTTTGCCTCTAAGGTTTCGGGTTCGGGCTGGGCGTCCATTTCCTGACGACACCCGGAGCAGACGTTCGCCGAGGCGTGCAGATGCGCCCGCCCGCACCGGGAACACCGCCACACAGGCAAGGTCGGCGGATTCTCTTCCCCTTTTCGGGTGGGCGTCGGGGCGATGATGAAGAGTTTTTCTGGTTCGAGCAGCCAGTCGTGCGTGATGGCGTCGCCCAAAGCGCTTTTGACCTGATTCAGCAGGGATGCGTAGTCGCAGGTGTTGATTCGCGCCGCTTCGTCGAGGAATTTTTTGACAAAAGCCGGGGGATTGTGCGGGGGCGCGGTTCCTTCGCTCCGGCGAACCACATCCCATTTCTGCGCAAGAAGGCGAATTACGCTCGCGCTCGCCTCGGCGACCAGACTATCGGGCGGCGTCTCGGCGGCGGTGAGATAGCCGAGGCGCAGGGATTCGAAGTCGCGACCTGCTGTGGCGAAAAGAACGCGCTGGAACAGAGATTCATCCAAAGCGTCCTCAATGCGATTTTGCAAATCCTTTTCCCGATGAGTCAGGCTTGTGCGGTATTCGTGTTGTCGCCAGTCGAAAAGCGTCGTCCATGCGAAGCGCACTTCCTTTGTCTCCGGGTCGGCGTAGGCATTGGTAAGGCGGGTTGGCCCGCCGGGGTTAATGCCTACCCGCAGCAGCCGTTCGCGAGCGAAGACCCGAAGTTCGCGGTAGGGAAGAACGGTGAACGCTGCGCCGCTCGTCGGCTCGTGAATACATTCCGGTTCAGTTTCCGTTTCCGGGTTGGCGAGGTAATCCTCTATAGCATTCCGCTCAGGGGGATACTGTCCTTTGAGGAAGGTGAAACGCGCCTTTTGTTCGACGCTGCGTGTGTCTGGTGAGATTTCGAGTAGGGATTTGAGTTCGAGGCAATCGCGCCAGCGCTGGTACGCGGATTCGGTTTGCGCTGTTTGTCTATCGGCGGCGTGACCAACAGCGGAAAGGGCAGATTGACGCAAGGTGTCGCGGTAATGAGCCATTTTGACGCCCGTGGAAAGTTTGGCGGCGTCCTGTCGGCTATCGGAGAATAGGGCCATTTTGCGCGTCCCGGCGTCCTCCATTTGACGCAAAAGGGCGTCAAACATCAATTGCGTGACGCGGTGTACACTGGCGTTCATCGGGCGAATGGGCGACTTCGGCCCCCGCGTCCGTCGGCCCCAATATTCGCCACAGTGCGGGCAATGCCAGGGCAGAGCGTCCGATGATTCGGGTTTCTCGGAGGTGAAGGTATAACCCGCCGATGTCGTCGCCGTCGTTTCCATTACCTCGCGCCGTTTGCGGAGCGAAGCGTTAGAAAGTTCGAGGGTCGCGGGCGACCAAGAGCAGGGAATGTTATCTTGCGGGAATGCCCATGCGTCTCCTTGCCTGGGCGTTTTGTGATAAATCTCCGTTTCATGTGCGGGCCAAAACAGGGCGAATTCGCTTTGCTTGCGCTTGAAGGAAGGGCCAGAGTCGGGAAGTTTTTCCAGAAAGGGGTAATCTGGGGAAAGGCGGTCGCCACCGTTGTCGGGGGCGTCGTCCCGATAGCCGCCGAGGAAGGTTTCGCCGCACGTTTGACAGAAGAGCAGTTCGAGGACGCAGGAACCGCAGTCCGAGCAGCGCGGCTGAGGTTCGGTGAAAAGGCGTCCGATAGGACGCCGCAAGGGTCCGCGTCCGCGCTTCGCCCCCCTGCAGTCCCGGTTGGCGCAGGCCCACAGGCGTCCGCCGCCACGGAAAAACAGGTGACAGCGCACGGGCAGGGGAGCGCGGCCTTTGGCGTCCGCCGCGCCTGTGACGGCGCGAATCAAACCGCGCGCCGCCGCAAGTTCGGGGCCGCCTTCGCCGCCGAAGACTTCCCGAGCCAGTCGGGCGTCGGTAAAAGGGCCGAGCGCGGCGGCTTCGGTGATTTTCGCCAGTGCCCCGGAGACGCGCAGCGCGTCCGTGAGCGAGGACGCCTTACGGTCAAGCGCGGCTTGAAGAGTTAAGTCGCCGTTTTTCTCCTCGAAATCCGCCAACGCTTCGGCGAATCGGGTGAAATCGCCGTGCGGCGGCGGGAATGTCTCACGCTTCCCCGGCAGAATGACGAAATCGGCTTTATCTCGCCCAAAGAAATCTTGAAGGTACTGGCGGCTTTGGGCATCGTTACCTTCCAGCGAGGCAGAGGTGGCTAGGATACGGAGTTGGGGGGAATCTGGGGTCAGACCGATGCGATCAAGAAAAGTGCGGAGCAGATAGGCGACTTCTGTTCCAGGGGTTCCCCGATAGGTGTGAAGTTCGTCGACTATGAGATGGAAGACGTTTTGCGGGTTGGCTCTGAGATAGTCTCTGGTCTGGTCAAAAATATCGTTTTCTACCGAGCGCATCAGCATAATGTTGAGCATCGAGTAGTTGGTGATGAGGATATCAGGCGGCGTTTCCTGCATATCCCAGCGCGACCACATCTGCGCTCCGGCGGGGTCTTGAAAGAATTTGAGAGTTTCTTCGGCGCTTTTTTCCAATCGTTCCGCCTCGGCGTTTTTCCCTTCGCGGCGCAACACCTCTGCGTCGCTGCGGGCTTTTTCGGCGGAGGCGACCGCTTTGTCCCAGTCCCGCGCCATTTTTCGCATTTCAGTCTGCAACCGCGTCTGTTTCTCCGGCGACGCTTCCTGCCGCTCACCGGGAATCGGTGTCGCTCCGGTGTAGCGACCGAACCAGAGACGGTGGCCATCACAGTATGTTTGCCGCCAGAGACGGGCCTTTTCGGAGTCGCAGGCCTCCCGGATGCGACCTAATTGGTCTTCCGCCAGAGCGTTCAGGGGATACAGCATCAGGGCGCGGACGGCGGGCCGATGGCTTGGCGGTTCGGACTCGCGCTGCGGAAGGCGTTTATTGGATTTATCCCACCAGTAGGGCGCTTTCGGCCCAGCGGGACAGCGCGTTTTCGCCCACTGGCGCGACGCCTCCGCCGCCAGCGAAGCGAACAACGGCAGCAGAAAACATTCCGTTTTACCGGAACCCGTGCCAGAAGTGATGACGACGGGCTTGCCCTGCCGCGAGTTGTCCCATGCTTCCCATTGATGCTCATAAAGCGTCTGCGTCGCGGGAAACAGTCCAGCATTCAGGAATTCGGCGATTCGGGAGTCCTCTCCGAGGGCGGCGCACGCCGCCGCGACGGTTTTTCCGGAGGAGATATAGTACGGGAGCGGTTCGAACAGCGGTTCGCGGTACATCTCGCCGTCGCGGTCTAGCAAATCTTCCCGTTCTTTCATCACGTCGTTGTAACGCAGACGGAACGGGCTTCGCAGATAGCGCAGATACGCGCCGCGCACGGCGTCAAAGACATCGAAAGGGTTTTGCATAGCGATTGAATCTAAATTTAGGTGAATCGGTGAAATTTACCTGCCATTTAGCCAAAAAATCCGTCCGGCGGAAGGCGGCGCGACGCTCGGAATGGGATAATCCTGCCCCAATCGCTTGAGAACGGCCTCGGCGATATGCGGCGGGACGCGGAGAAAGCGCTCCCGCGTTTGATTGTCCGCCCCCTGGGGCGGGCGACCGGAGCAAAGACAGAGCGTCCGCGCCGCCGCTTCGGGCGGATAGGCGGGCGTCCACAGTTCGCCGCTTTCGGCGTCGTAGCGGCAGAGAGAACGCCTCAACAGAAACGCCGCCATAAAGACCGCCTCGCCCCAATGCGTTGCCGCCAGAGCGCCGCGTTGCGTCCCGACATAGTAAAGCGTCGGGCGGTTTTCTTCCGCGCCGTGACGCCGCGCCTGTCCTACAGGGGGCAAATCGGCGTTTTTGTCGTCTGCGTCGGTCGGCGGTCGCCAGAGTAGGGTATCGAAGTCAAATACATCGAAACGCTGACTTGTAGGCAGGAGAACGGGTTCCGTCGTCGCCAGCAAGCGGGAAATGGGCGGGATGAACTTTATGGCCTGCTGCGGCGCATCCCGAATCAGGGGAATCTTTATTTCTTGCGCCAACGTCTGCAAATCGTCCCGCATCGCCCGGACGATGACGCGGGCGGGCGCCTGATACAGCGGCATGGTCTCAAGACGAAGGCGGCGGCGTTCCGCTTCGCACTGAATCTGCGCCAACAGTTGCGGCGTCCGCGCCCCACTCAGGGTCGCCGCCAATTCCTCCTGTTTTCCACTCGCGCTCTGGGGCAGTAACAGCAACCGGGGCGGACAGACGCGCCAACCGCGCTGGGTTTCCAGAACAAAGCCGAGCAACCGGAGACGACGTAAAAAGGTTCGGCGGAAACGGTCTCTCTCTTCCGGCGCGGCGATAACGTTCTCAACGGCGGAGCGTAGTTGCGCGTCGCTAATTTCGCCCTGATAGGATGGGTGCGTCATCCACGAAAGCAACCGTTCCGCCTGCTCGGAATAATACGGTGACGTCTGTGCGTTTACCAAAATTCCTCCTCTTTGCGGGAGCCAATGATTGTCCGGCGGCGATTTTGTGCGGCTTGCCGAAGAATCTGGGCCTTGCGTCGGTAGGCTTCCCACGTTTCGGCGATACGGCGCGATACGTCAGGGGAAGGGGGCATTGCGGTTGTCGTATAGAGTCCGATTCGGACGGGGACGAGGGAAAGAACCCTTCTCGCCCAGAGGTCGGCGGTGGGCGAAGAATGGAGGGCGTGAAGGGGCGGGGCGACAGGGTTTTCCGTCAGGGCGACGACGGAAATTACGCCGTCAACGCCGCCGAACGCCCATTCTGGCGCGGTGTCGGGTGTGGGGCCGAGAAGGAGGCATTGGGAAAGATTGGTTTCGAGCGGCGAATCCGGGGATAATTCCGTCGGGATGGGCGCGGTAATCTCCTCCATCGCAGCGTCGTACCGTTCCGGGGCGTCCTCTGTGAGAAAGAGGGCGTCTCTGTAAGTGGCGTCTAACGGGCGGAATTCTATTTCCGGTGGGACGATTCGCAGGGCGTAGCGGCTGTCGCCCGCATGAATGAGGTAGTTTTCCGGCGCGTCCAACAGGCCGCGCACGTCAGCGAGGCGATGGACGACGGGAACCGACTGACCGTTGACAAGCGCCTCGGTTATGGTTGCGCCGAGGAACTCGATTTCGGCGGGCGGCGCGCCTTGCATCCAGTCTCGGGATTTGCCGAAGCGTAGACCGCCGAGCGGACGAATCAAGACTTCCTCCGAGAAACGGACGCCGAAACATTCGTCAAAGCCCGCTCGCACCGGAATAAAGCCGGATAGCAGCGTCCATCCCGGCAATTTTTCACGGAGGTCGCGGCGTTTGGGCGGCGGGTTGGTGCAGGAGTTAAGGCGGAAAAGCAGCGTCGCGGCGCATTCCGTCCGGCAGAGGACAATTCCCGTCTGATTGAGGCGCAGGGCAGGAGCGTTTTCGTAGTCGCCGAACTCAGTTGCAACGAAGGCGAATGCTTTTTTCCCAACCAAAGCAACGCGCCCCGCGACGCCGCTCTCGATTCCATCATGCAAGGCCCCGCTCCATGATGGCGGAATAATTCGGTCACAGAGGATTCGGTTTCGGGCGAAGGTCAATTCGACTTTTTCGATGCCCATTGAGCCGCCTATCGGCACACGCTCCGGGAAATCAGGGCGGTTTTCCGGTCGCTTGACGCGGAGCAGGAGTTTGCTGAGTTCGCCGTCGTTCATTTCTAAGGCAAGCGAGGCGAAAATGCGGTTTGTCCGGCGCAGTCGGGCCGTACCCGCGCCACCGTTGACCACTGGAGGAAGACCGTCCCACTGCGACAGGACACGGGCGATTTGGCGCACAATGCCCGGTTGCCGAACGCTGTCCCGCCAGGCGCGTTGGGCGCGCGGCGCGATTTTATATTTTCCGTTCCCCGTGAGCCAGCGCTGGAAGCGCTCCTTTAAGGCTTCTTCGGAAATTCCCCGCAGTGGCTTGATGCCGTAGTCTATGAAGAAGTAGGGCAAGTCCGCGACATCGCCCGCCCGCAAAAGGCAGTGCATGCGGGGCCAGCGAACGTATTTTTTCCCGTTTTCCTCCGGCGGCGCGATTTCACAGTCCTGCGTTCGCTGAAGATAGCGGTCTAACCATTGCCATGCAGCGGCGAAGGATTCATGAACAAAGCCCCAGACGCCGCTTCCGTCTTGCGGCTGTTTCAATATTTCGGCAAGGTATTGGTAGTACGAATTACCCTCCGCCGCTTCCGAGGCGAGAACGGATGCACCCAGAAAGGCGACGCAGGCGGGCTGGCCTTTTGCGTCCGTCGTTTCGTAGAGTTCACGGACGGGGTTGGTAGTGTGCGTCCGCAAATCTTCGTAGACGCTTTGGACGGGGCGCAGAAAACGCTCTTTGGCGGCGTCGAATCCGTCGGGTTCGGCGTCAAGGAATTCCTGTACGGAGAGAAAGAAACGCCCGTCCTCGTCCACGCCTTCGATCAGGGAGAATTCAAGAAGGCGGGCGTTCCATAATAAGTATTCGTCGGAGAGGGAAAGCGCGGGACGCATTATTTCCCTCCTGAAAGGGCGGGACCGAAGGCGAAGGGGCGCGGGAATAGGGCGCGGACACGGGCGGCGTTTTCGTCCTCCTGTGGCAAATCAGGCAAGTCGCTTCCGGCGGCGAGGCGCCGCGGCAGCAGGTGATAAAGTCGAGTCATTTGCAGGGCGTCGGCGGCATCCGTGCCGCATTGCCGCAAGGCGGCGTACAGACTCTGGGACGTCGGATGGTCAAACGCCTCTTTTGTTGCGGCGCTAAGGACGCCTTGCCGTATTGTGCGCCAATCGTCGGGCGCAAGGGCGCGGAACGCGGGGCGGCGTTGCGGGCCGCTGTGGGCCGTGGATTGGGCGTAAATGATGACGAGGGAATCCCAGAAGGCGGGCGGGGGCGGGAGCGCGGCAGGATTGTCGCGCCAGATTAAGGCGGGCAGGACGCTACGGGGCCAGCGACTTTGCGCCAGCGGCAAATACGGGTCATCGGCGGGAACGGCGGCGGGGTGCAGAAGTGGTGGTAATATTGGGTCTTCGTCGTTTTCCGGCGCGTCCGCCCACGCTTCTAACAGAGGCGACAGGACGGCGGGAATATCGCAAAGGTTGGCATCGGCGAGGGCGGCAATTCGCAAAACGATACGGTCGGGGCGCGGGGCGGCGAGCAAGTCGGCGAATCCGGCGGGGTGCGGACGGTAGCGTCCGTTCGGTCCAACACGCCCGAAAATCTCCGACACGTCGCCCATGACCGGATTCAGCGTCGCGCAAAGTAGGGGCGACAACTTTCCGCCACCACAGATGCTCTCGTCGGCGACGCGCAGCAGACGCAGCGCCTCCGGTCCAATGAGAAGCGGCGTCAGGCCGGAAAGCCACGTCGCCACAAGGAGTTTGGCGGTTTTTTCGTCCCCGGAACCCGTCCATTGCAGTTGGCGGGACAGTTCGTGCGCGGTTTCATTTGCGGTGGTGACGATTTCCAGCCCGTCGTTTCTTTCGCGCAGTCTGGCGATAAAGGCTGACGTCGGGCGGATTTCCGGGACGGCAGGCGTCGGTGTGAGCTTCGTGAGAACAGCGGAGATTTCGGCGGTCAGGGAATTCACGGCCTCGCGCTGCAGGACCAGCGTTTTTTCTATGATTTGTCCGGCGACGGTTGCGGCGGTCTGTCCAGCGATTTGGGCGGAAATTTCGGCGATGCGCTCGGCGGTGAGAGCAGATTCCTGCGCGTCGGCGGAAGCAAGTCGGGATTCGATTTCCGCAAGACGTTCGCGTTTGTAAACCAGCTTGGCTTCCATTTCCTGTGCAGTGGTTTCGGCGGCGCGAAGGCGGTCTTGCGAGTCGGCGACCGCTTTTTCGACGGCCTCAGCAATGGCGGCGTCCCGCTCTTGGAGGAATTTTGGGTCGACAGCGAAGGACTCCCGCAACTGGTGGCGTAAGGCTTTTTCGGAGGCGAGACGTTCGGCGATTTTCTTTTGACGGAACGCGAGATACGGTTCGTGAAGCGCGTCAGACGTGGGCAGAGAAGCGGTCGCCGTTTCCTCGTTTTCGGTGAATTCAGAGAGCAGGGCGGCGTCCGGGCGGAAATCCAACAGGGCGATAACGGCGGGCAGAGGTTTCGCGGACGAAAGAAGGCTATATTTGCCGCTACCGACCTTGACGATGGAAAGAGAATCGGCGGGCGGAGCGGAGCGCAGGGGGTAACAGCCGGGAGGGACGCGCCAGCGGTCGTCGTCGCCTTTTATCAGCGGCAGGGGGCCGACACAACCTTTATCACCGAAACGTAACAGCAGTTCGCCCGGACAGGCTTTGGCGCGGCCCGCCTCCGTCCAACGGCGGCGGGCCTCCTCGATTTTCTCCTCCAGCGTCGGGCCGTTGGGCGCGGCGCCGTTCAGGCTTCGCATGACGGGGCCAGTGCGCGTCGGAGCGGCGGTTTGTTCCGTTAGGGCGTCTTCGACGACAAGGACGCGGCGCGGAGCCTCGGCGTCCGTGGTCACGACGGGGTAACGGTAGACGGATTTTGCCTCCTCCGCGCTTTCCGTTGCGTCGGATTCCGCCTGTTCGGGAGTCGGGAGGAGAACGGGGGCGACGGCGAATTCCCAGAAGGTTCCTTCCTGTGCGGCGGGCGGGGGGGCTTGCCAGAGCGGAAGGAATTCCCGCTCGTCGGGAGGGGTGATGTTTTCGCGTTTTTCCCCGTCGTAGGCAGGAAATTGCGATACATAAAACGGAGTTTGCCGGGTCGCTTTCCTGCCGTGCGACGACGACGCCGACCCAGCGACGGCGGCGAATTTCCTCTGGTGTAAGAGAAAGAATTTCCTCTGGTGTAAGAGAAAACGTCTCATTTTTCGCTTGTCCTGGCTTTTTGCGCAGTATTGGTCTCAAATCCTTATGACTCCTTACAATGATTTTGGAATGTTATTATTGTCGGAATATTAAAGCTGAATGGTGAACACTGTCTTTGAGATTCAATTCAGCGATAGCCTCGGCGAAAAGCATCATAGCCACTTAATCGCCCCGAAAAACCTTGCGATGGAAATACCAATTATTTCAGCAATACATAGACTGGTACACACGACGCCGAAACGGTAGCCGAACGATGTTGGTTTACCGACGCGCTTCTTCTCGGCATCCGTGAGATTCACGTATTCTCTGGTCGCTTTATCCAGAATGGAAAACCAGAGGGTTAGAGCAACAAGCGTCATCATTGTGGCGAGCCACCCCGGGCACGCTTTGGTCATCCCGAAAAGCGCCGGGGTGAAAACTGCCTGCCAGCTGGCGATGGCCAGAGCAGTGACTAAAATTGCCGGGACTCGGTTATAAATATCCATAAGCCAGAAATTCCCCGTCGGGCGCGGCTTCGCGCCCGACGTACTCCGATTGACTTACTGTAATTCAGGCGAAACGAATGATGCTGCCTTCGGGTTGGTTGGCGACGGACGCTTTGAGTTTCTCGGTCTGCGCTTCGTAGCCGGGCTTTCCCAGAAGGGCGAACATATTCTTCTTATACGCTTCGACGCCCGGTTGGTCGAACGGGTTGACTCCCAGCAGATAACCGGAGACGCCACAGGCATACTCGAAGAAATACAGCAACGCCCCGAGGTAGTAGGCATCCAGGCGCGGTATTGTGACCGTCATATTGGGCACGCCGCCATCCCGATGCGCCAGAGCGGTCGCCTGATACGCCGCTTTGTTGATGGCGGTCAACGGTTGACCCGCCAGATATCCCAATTCGTCGGCATCATCGCCGGTCGGGAGGAGAAGGTTCGGTTCGCCTTCCTCGATCACGACGAAGGTCTCGATCAATTGTCGCCTTCCCTGTTGCATATATTGCCCCATGGAATGCAAATCGGCGGTCAGATCAATGGATGCCGGGAAAAGCGCCGACTGATCTTTGCCTTCCGATTCACCGAAAAGTTGCTTCCACCACTCCGCTATAAAGTGGAGACGCGGTTCGAACGATGCGAAAACTTCGACGGCGTAGCCTTGATTGTAAAGAAGATTCCGTGCGGCGGCATAGAACAGGGCGGGATTTTTCAGCGGGTCGCTTTCAGACACGAGCGATGCGGTGTCAATCGCTCCCTGCCGCAAGGCTTTGATATCCACTCCCGCATAAGCGATTGGCAAGAGACCAACGGCGGAAAGAACGGAGTAGCGCCCTCCTATATCGTCGCCAATCGGGAAAGTGCGGTAGCCGACTTCATTGGCGACTTTCCGTAGCGCCCCCTTCTTACGGTCGGTAGTAGCGACGATCAGGTCTTTTGCGGCATCGGTTCCCGCCGTTTTCTCCACATATTCCCGAAAAAGTCGGAAGGCGACTGCCGGTTCGGTAGTTGTACCGCTCTTTGAAATGACATTGACCGCAACGCGCTTTCCCGCAAGCGACGCCAGCACATCCGAATGGTAACGCGCCGAGATGCTGTTCCCGGCGAAAACGACCGGCGCCGCAGGGCTTAACGCTTCGATGACCGCCCGCGCTCCCAGATAGGAGCCGCCGATGCCAATCGCGATCAGCGTATCGGATTTCGCCCGTAAATCGCTGGCGACACTCTCTATTTCGGTCAGTTCCGCATCCGTTACCATGGAAGCCGGGTCAAGCCAGCCACGAAAGTCGTTACCCGCTCCACTGCCAGAGACGAGAGTTTCCTTCGCATATTCGGTACGTCGCCTCCATGCGGAAACCATTTCGGGCGTTACATCCGGGGCAAGATAAGCGGCGTCAATTGTCAAGGGCGATGCCATAACGTTCAATTCTCCTCGCGCTATTGTACCCGGCGTTCCCCTGAGATGGAACGAAACCGCTTTGGATCAGCCGATGATTCTCTTAGAGACTATCGCAGAAACGCTTCAGTCAATCCGGCATCGACTGCCAGAACCTGCCCGGTCATCAGTCCCGTTCGCTTTTCCGAAGCGAGGAGAAAAACTGCCTCGGCGACGCCTGCGGGATTGACGCGGCGTTTGAGTAAAGTCCGTGCGGCGTAAAAGTCTGACAGTTTCCGACGCAGTTCCTCGTCCGACTCTCCGGAAGAAAAGGCGATATTGTACTTCGCCAGCGACGTTTCCACACGGTCACGCGGAAATTGCTGACTTCCTTCTACGACGCTCGCCGGAGCGACGCCGTTGACGCGAACGCCTGCCCCACCGCCTTCAACGGCAAGTTCCCTCACAAGATGATTGACTCCCGCCTTACTCAGGTCATAAGCGAACGACCCACGTTTTGAAACCACGGCGTTCGCGGAGGAAATGAGAACGACGGAGCCGCCGGTATTCTGTTCGCGTAGCAGAGCGATCCCCTCGTCGGCGGGAATATAGGAGCCTAACAGGTTGACATCCATCGTCTTGCGCCAGAGGCTTTCAGGGATTCGTCCCTGCTCATCGGGCGCAAAGAAGACCGCTGCGACACAAACGATGATATCGATTCCGCCAAACGCCAGCGATGCCTTACGAAGCATGGCTTTTGTCGATTCCCGATCCGTACAATCCACTTCCAGCCCGATTGCCGTCTCTTTTCCGTGCGTTTCATTGACAACCGCCGCTGTTTCGTGCGCCAATTCCGGCTTCAGATCAGCGACGACGATATTCGCGCCTTCCGCCGCCAATCGCAAGGCTATCGCCCTGCCGATTCCCGGCCCGCCCCCTCCGGCGATGACAGCGACTTTACGCGAAAGCTCTTTTTCAGGCGGCATCCGCTTGACTTTCGCTTCCTCTAACAACCAGTATTCGATATTGAACGCCTCACGCGGCGGCAATGCGACATAGTTATCGACAACAGTCACAGCGGATGCGTAAGCTGGCCCTTCGCTTCCCTTCACAATGGAGGAGGAGTTGTCTTCGGCGCCTAAAGCGGTTGCGCCTTCCATGACATGAATCGCGTTTGTATAAAACTCGCCAGTAATACGCGCTTCGTCTTTTGTCTTCCCGAAAGAAAACAAACCGATACCCGGAACCAGTATGACGGTAGGGTTCGCCGGGCGCATAGCGGGCGAATCCGGCAGTTTATTTTCGTTATAGTAGCGAGCGTAATCGTCCCGGTAGGCAGGCAATGCCTCTTTTACAGCGGCGATCAGGTCTGATGTCGCTCCTGTGGCAGTATCCCATTCGACATAGAGCGGCCGGACTTTCGTGCGAACAAAATGATCCGGGCAGGACGTTCCCTGATACGCCAGCGCCGGCGCTCGTTGGCTGTTGACGAAGCGGAGAACATCGGGATCGCGAGAGTAATGACCGAGGACGCCGGGGCTGTCCTTGGTCACCAGGCCACGCAGGGCGGGAAGAACGTCAGCGGCGACATCTTCAGCGTCGGAGCGAGTGTCTACCATGGCGCCGCCAAACAGCTTCTCGCCTTTTGCCTCGATACGTGGCAACACATACGAGCCAATCCCATCGAGAACCCGCAACGTGTTCTCGTAACTCTGACGAGCGGTCTCCCCCCAGGTGAACAAACCATGCGAACCCAGAATGATACCGTCCGCCTGCGGATTCTCCATTGCGGCTTTTTCCAGCCAGAGACCGAGTTCAAAACCGGGGCGCTTCCACAACAACCATAGAAGATGGATACCCGTTTCTTCCCGCAGGCGCTCCAGTTGTGCCGGACCGTTTGCGCACGCCGCCAACGCTATCGCCCAGTCAGGGTGAAGATGATCGACATGTTTATACGGAAGGAAAGCATGAAGGGGCGTATCGATCGAGGCGGCGCGAGGATTATTACCAAAAGTACATAATGGGTAGAGATCAACGATCTCATCCTCAAATTCAACGCCGCGATACCGTTGCTTCAGCGATTCCAGTTTGTCCTGGTACAGCGTCGCAAACCCATCCCGCTTGATCGTTCCCAGGTCGCCTCCGCTACCCTTTACCCAGAGAACCAGTGCAGACTCCCCGGTAAGGGGATCCGTCTCCACAATTTTCGCGGAAGTATTTCCCCCACCGTAGTTGGTCAGGCGCTTGTCGCTTCCCAGAAGGTTAGAGCGGTATTGCAATAATCCCGCCTCGTCCATTCCCTCGGTCGCAACATCGTTCCATAAATCCGTCAGATATTTCAGCGTCACCACCATCCCCTTGTTTCCGCCCCGTCGCCTTACGTTTTCGCCCTAATCATACCCGACGAAATCTTTTTCGCAAACAAAGCAAGGGTAATTACAGCGACGCCAGAAATGTCGTCAGGTCAGCGACGGAAATCTTTTCTGGGTCAAGCGTCCCCAGACCTTCCTGCGCCGCCGCCCGCAATAAACGCGCATCAGACGCGACCAATACGCCCCGTGCATCAGTCTGGCCGCTGAGATGACGTATATACTGCACGAGCATCAGAGCATCGCTGGTATTGATGTTGTGCAATTCTATAAGGGGTATGGCAGTGAACACAGCCGCATTGTCCACTTCCAGTACGGTAAACGAAGGATTTTGTAACAGTTCACCATGTAGAGCGATAAACGCTTTTTGAAATGCGTCCGCCGTAATATCGCCACGGTTCCGCTTCCGCACAAGTAGCGAAAAGGTTTTCGGCGTAGACAACTGAAACCGATACCATGCCCGCCGTCTGTGCGTAACAGGCGTTGAACACCTCGTTTACCTCCAGCGTCCCTACTTCAAGGGCGTAGCGTTTCGCCAACACGCTCGAATCCCAGAAGATAATTGTCACTTTTCGTCGTCTTTATCGGAGTAATCTTCGGGGTAGCGCATCCGTAGAAGTTCGCTGGAAAGTATATTATCCTCTGGGCGGACACCATCAGTCCGCATCTGCTCCTGCGCTTGTTCTGGAGTCACATCCATGTCAAGCGGAATTCCCGCTTTCGCCGCCCAATCCGCGAAAGCGCGGGCAAGTTTCGTCTTGTCTATTGGTTTTACAGGCGGCAAATCTTTTGGTAGTGTCATCATGGCTTCATTTTACATGCGCCGCTCGTACTCACTGAAATAGTATTCCTGTCGTACTCGCCGTGATAGTCTTCCGGGTATCGCATCCACATCAGTTCGCTGGAAAGAAAATCGTCTTCCGAGCGAATTCCTTCATCAAGCATCATCTGCCGAAGTTTTTCCGGCGTTATATCCGGGTTGTACTCAACCCCGGATGCCGCCAGAATCTGGTCAAAAGCCCGTATCATATCTTCTTTGTCCGCGATTTTAATTGGCGGCAGGTTTTGAGATAATGCAGTCATAGTTTTATAGTACCTCTCAGACCCCATCTCTGGTGCGACACCTCGTCCCTGTCAAGGATTGCTAAATTGAACAACGACTTCGCATAATTTATCGTGGTTGCCGACGTTGCCGGAAAATCCTTGTAAAAAGTAATCGACATCCTGCAACTGATGAAGCGTACGTGGGTCTGTCTGGTATGCAAGCAATAAGGCGAATTGGGAATTGACCAAACATCCCATTACCCAATCACCCACCGGATTGCGAGGACAGAATCATGAAAATTCGGGTTTACGCCGCCCTTTTGGGCGCGATTCTCTGGGGATGGAGCATAGCGCCGAATCCTGTGCGAGCGATTGAGACAGCGTCGGACGAAAAGATTTCCGTACCGGCGGAGAAGGTGATTGCGGACGACTTCGCCGCCGCAGGAACCGAGATTCACATCGCAGGCCGCATCGAGGGCAGTCTGTTCGCGGCAGGTCAAAATATCGCTGTTCCCGGTGCGGTTACTTTAACTGTCCACGCCGTCGGTTCGGAGTTGACGCTGACTGGACCGATAGGCGATGATTTATGGGCTGTCGGGGGAACGGTCAAGGTCAAGAGCAAGATAGCGCATAATGTCGGTCTCGCAGGTTCGACCGTCACGCTGGAACCGGAAGCGACCGTCGGACGGGATGCTTCCGTGGCGGGAAGCGCCGCCTCTGTACAGGGCGCGATTGGGCGGAATCTATCCCTCTATGCGGGGACGGCGACGCTGAACGCCCCGGTCGGGGGTAATGTGGAGGCGCACGCTAATTTAGTAACCCTCGGCCCAAAGGCGGTCGTTGAGGGGGATTTGACCGTCTATGCCCCCAATCAGCCGACGCTGGAGCCGGGCGCGATCGTGAAGGGTAAAATCAACTATTATCCAACCACTAATGCTCCCCCGCCGACTCCGATGCAACGGTTCCGCTCGTGGATGGCGGGTTGGATGTACCATTTCGGCGCGACATTGATTCTGGGGTTTGCTCTGCTGGCGTTGTTCTCTGCTCCTTTGGCACGGATAACCGAAGTCATCCGGCAACGGCCCGGCCCGGCGTTTCTGGTCGGTTCGCTCGCGCTCATCGGCGTCCCCGTCGCCGCTGTGCTGATGACCGTGACTCTCATCGGGTTTCCACTGGCGGTGACAGTGACAGCGTTGTATATGGTCGCGCTATTGGCGGCTAACGCCGTCATGGCCGCGTTCCTTGGCGATGAGATAACGAAAGTCCTCAACCGTCCGATGGCTTCCCGATGGGCGCGTTTCACCATCGGAGCGTTGTTAGTCGCTTTGATTGCCTCGGTTCCCTATGTCGGCGGCCTTGCAGAAGGCATCTTCGTCGCCCTCGGAAGCGGCGCGCTCTATGTTTACTGCCGAGATCGTATTGCAGGTTCGTCTCAGGTATAGATCACTAACATAGATCACTAACATAGATCAGTCCCGGTACATTCTTCCCGTTTGGGGCGGCGTTCCGCGCCGTCCCAAAATTAACACGGCACAGAATTTCCCGTCGCCGCCGATTCGTAGGCGGCGTAGACCAGACGAATGGTTTTCAAATTGTCCTCCCCTGTCGTTTCGGCGATGCTTTCGCCTTTCAGAGCGCTGAGGAGGTCGGCATTGCAAGCGGCGATGCTGGCGTGGACAATGTCATAGGCGGGGTCTGCCCAGAAATAGCGCGGAGGTTTGACGCGGCGGAGGCTTGTCCCCTCCTTTGTCGTCAGGCGCACGATGTAATCCGGACCGAGTTCGAGAGATCCCTCGCTTCCCTCGATAAACAGAAACGTTTCGGGAAAGCGTTCCCTTTCGAGTGGGGTCTTCGCATACGCCAGTGCGCAAACGACATCGGTCTTGCCCTGATTCATACGCAATGCAACAGTAGCGACATTCTCCCCCTTGATTTTGCCGGGCAGAGTATTACGGGTCTGGCAATAGACGCTTTCCGCTTCTCCGAAGTAGAATCGAGCAACATCCAGAATATGCGTCCCGAGGTCGGTGAGAATGAAGTTTTCGAGTTCCGCCAATGCAGGTTGATTAGCCCAGACATCGAAACCGGAAATCATGTCGATCCGGCAACGGAAAACCTCCCCGAGGACGCCCGAATCCAGGATACGCTTTGTTTCCCGAATCGGGGTCTGCCACCGCCAGTTTTCATGGATGAAAAACGGTATTCCGGCGTCCGAGCAGGCTTGCATCATTTCTTCGACATCCGCCAGGGAAGGAGCCATCGGTTTCTGACAGATAGTGGCGATGCCGTGTTTGGCGCAGAGTAATGTCAGCGGTTTATGACCGCCGATTTCCGTGATATTGTCCACGAAGTCCAGATCGCTTTTTTCCGCGACAAGAAGCGCTTCCGGGTCATCGTAAACATTCGGGATATTGAACTCACGGGCGTAGGCTTCAGCTTTCGCTATCGTCCGGTTATAGATAGCGACAGGAACCGCCCCACCAATTTCGCGCCATGCCGCTAATTGAAAACGAGTCCAGAAGCCCGCGCCAAAGACAGCGAACCGCAAGTCTTTTTTGTCGCTCATCCCCTCTAACCCCTTATAGATTATGATGCTTCTGATCGAAATTTCACGGTAAAAACCGCACGCGGGCATTTCCAAAAACGGCTATTCGCCGGTGAAATCGGAAACGTCCGCGTGCGGCGACTTGGATTAATCCTGTTCCCAGGAACCGCCGGTGAGGAATCCGCCGTCGACGGCGAGAGTCTGACCGGTAACGAAATTCGCGCCATCCGAGCAAAGGAACAATGCTGCGCCTGTCAAATCGCCCGGGTATCCGGGTCGACGGGCAGGCACACGGGAAAGCACCCACTCCCGTCGCACAGGATCGCCGAAGATTCCGGCGGCGGTCAGCGGAGTTTCAATGAAACCCGGGGCGAGGCAGTTAACCTGAACATTGTCTCGCGCCCATTCCACCGCCATCGTCTGCGTCACCAGACCGGTGGCGGCTTTGGTCATGCCGTAGACGGAGAGCATCCCCATCCCGCGAAAGTTGGTCATGGAGCCAATCGTCAGGATTTTGCCGCCGCCCGCCGCTTTCATGATTGTATGCGCCGCCTGACAGAGAAAGTAAACGCTTTTCAGATTGACCAGCATAATCGTATCGAAGTCATCTTCGGTGACATTCTCGATACGCTTGCGGCGGTTGATTCCCGCGCAGGGAATCAGGATATCCAGACCGCCCAGAGACTCGACCGTGTCGGCGACCAGTTTTTGGCACGCCCCGACCGAATCCAGTGATGCAGGCAAAACAACACATTTCCCACCGTCCGCCGTTATCCTTGCGGCCACTTCCTCAAGCACCTCGCGCCGTGTGCCGTTCAATGCGACCGATGCACCCGCCGACGCAAACGCTTCCGCCAGCGCAGACCCGATCCCGCCCGATGCGCCGGTGATCAGCGCCGTTTTACCTTCAAGACTAAACATCATTCAGTTATACTCCACCGCAAGATTTCTCTCTTGCATTGCCTGCCACAGTTAGTAACGGGAATCTAAGGACTGCCCTGTCACTACGGTCAGGGCATCGTCCGTTGGATAATACCAGTACATTCGCGCTGCTTCCTCTCTACAATAGTACCAAGCACAACGCAATCGGGGAATCTCCCCGGAGTTCTCGACTCGTAGGGGGAGACTTAATCCGGGACTCGTTCGAGTAACAAAACCCAGTCTTCTCCGATAGTAGGAGACTGAAAGGCGGGAGTTCGATTAGCGGAAATGTACTTTCCCGTTCGGGGGTCATACCAGCGGGCGCGATAAGGCGCTCCATCGGTATCCATATCCACAGAACCGCCGTCCGGTAAATACCGGATATACCGGACTCCCGGTTCGGACAGCGTCATATTGTCCCTCGAACCTTCGGGTGTCAGTTTTGTCCAATCGAAAGCGTCAAAAAAGTTTTTCAGGTGTGAATGACGCCTCAGCAGTTCGTCGTTATCGCCAAGCGCATTTATCCATCCGCCGGAGCCACTCGCCGCCGATTCGCCGGTAGTCTGCCAGATACCCGCCATCGTCATTTCCCATGCCAGACGTCGCCGGTTGTCCGCCGAACGTGCTGGCGCGACACGTCCTTCGCCCCAGGGACCGGGATAGTGATCCTCGTAACCATATTCCTCGTTCACCTGCGGGATAATACGTCCGGTCGCCGCCTGCTCGGCGCGTTGTTGTAACGCCCAATCATATCCGCCATGTTCGTCCCAGACCTGGAACAGGGCATGGGTAACCCATGAGCTTTCACGGAACGGAAAAACGCCATGCCCATGAACGCTGGAAATATGATGGTAAGGATCCTGCGAAGACAAAAATTCGCCCACGATATCCGCCCACGCATCCGGTCGAAAAAGCTTCCATTCATTGGTCAGGCACCATTCGACATTGGAGAATGCAGCGAGACGCGCGGCGGCATAGGCATAATAGCGCTGTTCATCGCTATTTGTCCCGATTTCCGTTCTCGGAAACGGGTAATTCTGGTCTTCCTGAGCATCCACGAAGAAAATCACCTGTATGATGATGTTACGTTCCCGCGCCTCAATCAGCAATGTTTCAAATTTTTGCCAGTAGGCGATCTCAAAACGTGTCAGGTCGCGTTGCGGTTCCGTCAGAGAGTCGGGTTGATGTTCGGGCCAGGGACTGTAGAAGAAGGTAAAATCCTCACGGTTTTTGACCTGTGGTTCATGCCACCTGCCGCCATCCTTTTGTCGTGAAGGACACAGAGCGACCCGAATCCGATTCACGCCAAGATTACTCAATCGCTCCAGCGCCTCGAACATCACATCGTCACGAAGCCCCGCCATCAAATAGCCAGTGGTTGCATTCCAGAAGAATGGTTCGCCCGTACCAGACCAGCGGAAAAACCATCCGTCCGTTTGGAGTATGCCCTTGCGCCCGCCGTCTATGGCGTTAAATCTCCCTTCGTAATCTCCGTTGATTTCGCCTGACGCCAGCAAAATGCGGTAGGAATATTCCCCTTCGACCATAGGCATGAAGCGAATTCTATGGACGCTCCCATCCCGCGAGTCACAAAAACCGCTGATATTCAAAGCGTTTCCATCCGGCGTCATCAGAACGCCGGACAGAATTACAGTACGAAACGGATCGAAGACAGGAACCCCCAGTTCGACCGCAACTTCCACAAAGTCAAATACCTCCACGGATTCGGAGGACACTAAAATTCTCAATGCGTTACCCTCACGCTATCAACGAGAGAACGCGACGTCCTGATGGGCGTCGCGTTCTTGTGTCGATATTCTGCCGGAGATTTTCTCCCTCAGCTTCTCTTTGTTATGCCGACTGCGTATCCCGATTCTTCTTCCGCCGTCGGCGTTTATTTGCCCCGTTAGCCTCTTCCGCTTCCTTGACGACGACCAGCGCCGTGGGACGCTCCCGTGGCTCACGCGGCTCATGACGAACCGGGCGCGAAACCCCGCCGGACGGCGGCGCGTTTTGCGGGCGGGCGTTATCCGGCCCTTTGCTCATCGCTTCGCCATTGGCGGAGGAACGTCCGACAGAAACCAGACGGACACGGGTGGATTGTCCGGCAAGTCGAGCGCCTTCCGGCAGTTCGACCAGAAGACCACTTTCCGTACAGGCGGATGCGGCGGGAGCTTGCAACAACCCGCCACGCAAAACCTTGACTTCGACAATCTGTCCGCGTCGGTAGAGATTGAAGCGTCGATCCAGTTCGTCCATTTTACCGGGTTGGATCTCGTATTTTTCCTGATGTAATTCATGCGCGACACGGACAAATACGCCGCGTTGAAGGGAATGCTCCAATTGCTCCAGTTCGGTTCCATCCTCTCCGACGAGGAAGGTCGCCACCAGCGGATGACAACGAACATGGAACGCTTCCGCCGAAGTTTGCACTCGCGTCAGACGACGCAGGTCACGGGCGATTTGAATCGCCACCGATTCCGGCGAAGCCAGTTTACCGTTCCCGTTGCAGTACGGGCACGGTTCATTCATCTGCTCGTTGACCGTCTCTCCGGTTCGTTTCCGGGTCATTTCGACCAGGCCCAGCGGAGAGATATGGCTGTACTTACAACGGGACTTGTCTTTTTTGAGGGCTGATTCCAGAGCGGTCTCGACTCGTTTCCGGTCGTTGACGTTACTCATATCGATCAGGTCAAGAACCAGAATTCCGCCGAGGTCGCGCAGACGCAGTTGCCGCCCGATTTCCGCTACCGCTTCGAGGTTGGTCTGAAGGATAGTGTCGTTCAACCCGGTTCCGGAACCAGTAAAGCGTCCGGAGTTGACATCGATTGCGACCAGAGCTTCCGCCTGGTCGATCACAAGATACCCCCCGGACTTCAGCCATACGCGCCGCTCCAACAGGCGTTGCATATCCTGTTCGATGTTGTAAAACTCAAAAATCGGCTTTTCACCATCATAGAGATCGACTCGATCTTTGAGATTCGGACCGAAGAAGTCCAGAAGTTCATGGGCGCGTCGGTAATCTTCCGCCGAATCCAGAATCAGCTTATCGACATCCTGTCCGAAGGCATCCCTGAGGATCCGGAATAACAATGTCAGGTCAGCATAGACAAGGTTCGGAGCCGGAGTGACCGCCGCCTTGCGCTCGATATCAGACCAGGTGCGCTCCAGAAACTCCAGGTCCTGACGCAGTTCACGCTCGGATTTTTCTTCCGCTTCGGTACGCACGATCAGACCGTATCCCGGCTTGCGAATGTTTTCCACAATCCGCTTCAGGCGGTCGCGCTCTTTGGGGTCTTCGATTTTACGGGAAACGCCCAGAGACGCTTCATCCGGCATGAATACCAGATAGCGCCCCGGCAGAGAGATGCGGGTAGAGACACGGGCGCCCTTGCTGCCACGAGGCCCTTTGACCACCTGAACCAGAATTTCCTGATTCTTCTTGACCAGTTGATTGATGGTCTGATGGGGACGTGTGCGCCGTCCACGGCGATCCAATCCTCCGCCAGAAGCGCCGTTGGCGGCGCCATTGCGGTCTTCGCTTTCGTCATTGCCGAGAATGTCCCCGGCGTACAGGAAAGCGTTCCGTTCCAGTCCGATATCCACGAAGGACGCATCCATGCCTTGATGGACGCTTTCCACTCGCGCTTTATAAATACTGCCAACGACGCGTTCTTCGCGTTCGATATGCAGTTCCACTAACTGATTGTCCTCACGGACAGCGATGCGCGATTCCCGCACATCGGCGTTGACGATAATCTCTTTCGCCATAGAATCCTATTCTGTTGTGCGTTCCAGTTCAGGAACGCGGAAAGGGGACACTCAACGGGCGCGGGATTCGACCGGGGCAACCGACGTAGAACGCGGTTCCTCGGGCTGCGCTCGGAATGTCCATAAACGCGCCGCCGTGAAATTCCATACCAGCACAATGGCGGTAGCGATCATTTTCGCTCCGTTCAAAGCCAGCGGATTGATATGATCATTGCCTTCGCGGAAAGCGATCATCCGTGCGATGTCCCACGCGCTACGATTGATCTTCATCCACCCGAGAGATCCGCCAATCATCAGAACAAGGGTCATGATCGTCAGATTCAGTATCCAACCGACCAGATTTGTGCCGACAAACAGCGAAAATTGCTTGTGTATATCACCCGCCTGACCTTTGAAAGTCCAGCGGCGATTCCAGTAGAAGCCATTACAGATAGCGCAGAAAAAGGAAATCGTCGCGGCAAGCGCAACGGAAAGACCCCCTCTGTAATGCAACAGATTCAGCAGACCAAAATCAATCACGAACGAGGAAGCGCCAACAAGGCAGAATTTCAGAAATTGTCGTGCGCCTGGTCGAGCCAGAAATGCGGCTACTGGGCCAGAAGTCATGCGCTACCTCTAATCACGGTTATCCGCATTATAACACAAGAACGCCTCCGATGACGAGAGCGGAGGGAAGAACCCTACCAGGACGCTGCGACACGCTTTCCCCACGCTCCCGGAATTCCCTCGAACCGACAGAAATATCGCCTGTATGTCCGCTTTCTTGACACTAACGTATATATCGGTCTATAATCCCGCATCCTGAGGAACCCTGTCATGTCGCTTGCGGTTCGCCATCCCGCCGCCACAGCGTCCGACGAGACGCTCTTATTGTGGCGCGTCCATCGTTTACGAGACCATCCCGAACGCTTGGTTTTAGTCGTTCTCGGTTACGTGGTAACGACGCTGTTCTGGCGTCTCTCGTTACCGCATCCCCTGTTGCTGGTCTCGTCCCTGCTGATCCTGACGGCGAGTCTGTCCGACTATCTTTTTCCCATCACCTACCGCCTCACAACGCAGGGAGCGCATGCGGATGGAATTCTGACCCGGTTTTTTCTGGAATGGAAGGAAGTGAAACGCGCAAGCTACGGGCAAGATGGCATCTTCCTTTCGCCGCTTCCCCGACCCTCGCGTCTGGATCATTTCCGGGGCGTTCGCCTTTTATATGGCAAGGAGTCGCCGGACGAATTACGAATGATCGTCAAGAGATGCTGGAAAGGAGACGCGGAATGATTCCCGCTTCGCTTGCCCGTTTCGATACACCGCTAACACCACAGGAACGCACGGAACTGGTCTCCGAGTTATCGGTGGCGATTCGGAAACGCGGTATGGAAACTCCGGTTTATTTTCTTCTGGAAACGCATCGCCCGCTGGGGTTCATCCTGTCGCAGTCGGTAGTGGCGTTGACGCCGATGCTTGCTCCCCTCCTCGGTCTGGAACGAATGGAAAAAGCGGTGCGCCTGCTGGGAGATCCGGTGGCGCTGGACGCTTTACTGCAAAACCTTTCCTTCGATGCCGACAGTGATACTGACAGGCAGGAAGTCAAGAGGAACGACAGCGATCCGCCCTCGCTTTGCGCCTCAATGCGTCACGAATCCTCCCATTCTGATAAAGGAGACGCTACGCAGTGAAACATGCCACCTGGCCAGCCCGGATCATTTTGCTTGTCCTTTCCGGCATTATTCTCTATGCGATTCTTTCAGCGCGGCGCGGAAAGAAACTCTATCTTCGCCGTATACCCGGCTTGAACGCCATTGAGGAAGCGGTAGGCCGAGCGGTCGAGATGGGACGCCCCATTCTGGGTTCCATCGGACTCGGCGATGTCGATGTCATCACGCTCCAGGCGCTGGCGATTATCTCCAGCGTTGCGACAACCGCCGCCAGATTTGCCCACCGTATCGTTCTGCCCTTGCGAAACGCAGCACAGGTTCCCATTGCCGAAGAAGCCCTGCGCGCCGCCTATACCGCCGGGGGTCGCCCGGATGTGTTCAATGAGCAAGATCTGCCCTTTCTTTCTGGCGAGCAATTCGCTTATGCGGCAGGGGTCGCCGGAATTATTCAGCGAGAGCGTCCGGCAGCGACCTTCCTTTTTGGCACCTTCTATGCCGAAGCGCTCATTATCGCGGAGAACGCCAATCAGGTGGGCGCGATCCAGATAGCGGGGACGCCATCGACAACTCAGGTGCCCTTCTTTATCGCCGCCTGCGATTATGTCCTCATCGGGGATGAGTATTATGCTGCCACCGCCTATATCACCCGGCAACCGACGCTGTTAGGTTCGTTGATCGGGCAGGATATCGGTAAGATGCTACTTCTCGGAATGATTATTCTGGGAGTTGTGTTGGTGACCTTTGGCAGTCCTTTTATCGCCAACATCTTTGGCGATAAAGACCTGGAAACCTTCGCCGCTTACTTCCGCGCCGCAACAGGAGGAAAGTAAGATGGGCGGTTTCTTTGTACCCAAACAGGGCGCGGAACTGTGGGCGTATATCATCGGCGCGTTCGTGGTCGGGCTTGGTATCCTCTACGCCCTCTCGTTGACGCCAAAAAGCCTGCGCAAGACGTTAATCGCCGGAATCACTTTTCTGGGCGGACTGTTTTTCGCGTTGGAGTTTTTCTGGCCGGTCGATACCGCCGGTCCCATGGCAGGAAAGAACTTTCTCACCGCCTACATCAAGCCCGTTTCCTCGGTCACGACGATTTTAGGCGCATTCGCGCTTGGTCTTGGCCTGTACTCTATGGTCAGTATTCATGGGAGAGCAGTAGCCAAACGTCGGGAAAACTGGGGCTTTTCCGCTGTCCTGCTGGGAGCTATTCTGGCAATGGCGATTCCCGCGATCTGGAAAGAGTACGATAAATCGCCGCAGATCGCAGGATTTTACCGGATCATGTATGACGGGGGCTTCAATCCTCTGAATGCAACCATGTTTTCGATTGTCGCTTTTTATATTGTTTCCGCCGCGTATCGGGCGTTCCGAATCCGCACGGTGGAAGCAGGGATACTTCTGATGTCCGCCGTCATTATCATGATCGGGCAGGTGACCCTCGGGCAACTTCTGACCGCCTGGATTCCAAATGAAAACTTTTCGTCGAATTTTCGCGTGGAGAATCTTTCCAACTGGATTTTGACTCGCGTCAACTCGCCAGCGCAACTGGCGATCTCTCTGGGGATCGGCGTCGGCACACTGGCGACCGCCTTGCGGCTATGGCTTTCTCTGGAACGCGGCGCGTTCTTTGATGAGGAACTGTGAGGGTACATTCTGAGATGAGGCATTCAGACCCGGAGAACGGTGCATTTTAATGGATAATTTCCTCCGATTGATTGTTCGCGCCCAGCGAATCGACCGCCGTATCCTGTATCTTTTGCTTGCGCTCTGCATTGCCGTTCCGATAGCGGTGGACGTTCCTCAACCGCGCCCTGTGGTCATGCCAGAGACGCAGTCTCTGTACAATACAATCGAGAGTATCGCCAAAGACCCTGTCGAAAGTAAAAAACTGGCGATCGTCTGCACTAACTACAGCGGCGGGACTCTGGCGGAAAATCAAACCCAGAACGAAGCCATCGTCCGTCACTTGATGCGGCTCAAGCTAAAATTCGCCGTATTCGCCTTCGCCACTCCACAGGGACGCGAACTGGGAAGGGCCGTGGCGGACAAGCTGGCAGAGGAATACAAGTATGTGTACGGCTCAGACTATGTCGATCTGGGTTTTTGTCCCCCGGATGCCATCGAAGTTCGCCTCAAAGCCGCTGTCGATGACCTTCCGGGCGCATTTGAGAAAGATTCCGCAGGCGCCGCCCTCACTTCCCTGCCCATCATGGCGCAGGTGAAAACGGTAAACGATATCAACCTGATTGTAGAAGTGACTCCGAGCGAAACATTGCCCCCGTGGCTCCAGTTCTTTCAGCGCGCGGGAGAAAAGCCCATTCCTACCGTTTATTGCCCCACCGCCGTCATGGGGCCGGAAAAATATCCGTTGCTGAAGTCAGGACAACTGCAGGGAATGATGCTCGGTCTGCGCGGCGCATCCGAGTACGAGACGCTTCTGGGAGTGGATGGTTTCGGACATCGCGGCGGCGCATCGCTTTCCCTCTCGCACCTGCTGATTATTCTCCTGATCTTGCTCGGAAATCTCGGAATGTTCGCCGAACGACGTTTACGACGTCAACAAGGGAGGGCGTAAGAGCGATGTTCGATTTTCTCAGCAATGACGCCACTGTCCGTGTGATCTACATCTGGTGCGCTGCGCTTTGCACTCTGGGCATCTATTCGATTCTTTATAAGGAAAATAAGGTCTATCGTTTTCTGGAACATCTTTTTCTCGGTTTAGCGACAGGTTATACGATTTCACAGACCTGGACAACAATCCTGAAACCGCAATGGTGGGAACCGATGACCAATGATGGTCAGTGGTGGTGGGCGCTGGCGTTGCCAGCCGGGCTTCTCTTTTATATGGTGTTCTTCCCGCGCCATGCCTGGATGAGCCGACTGATCTTCGGCTTTTTCTTTGGCGCGGCGGCAGGTCGCACCTTTCAGGCGTTCGCCGCCACCTACTTTCCGCTGGTCAAATCGGCGGTCAATATCCCGCTGATGAATCCTCCGGAAGCTTCCATGCCCGGCGCATACTGGCTTACCGGAACATCAGCAATCTTAAACAACCTGCTGTTTCTCGCCATTGTCATTTCGGTCATGGTCTACTTCTTCTTTTCTTTTGAACAGCGTCATCCTGCAATTCGAATGACATCACGGTTCGGGCGTTACACTCTGATGTTCGCCTTCGGCGCTATTTTTGGTTCGACGATCATGGCGCGTATGTCACTGTTAATTGGTCGTATGTTCTTCCTGATACACGACTGGTTTCAGGTGACTGTACTGGGAATGAAAGGGTGACCGTCGTAACCGACGATCCTACTCAAAGTTAGAGAAATCATTTAACATTCAACCCTTCTCCTGCGATACGGCAGAGGCGCTCGTGATGACATTAGGCTTTTCGACAGGAGAAAAAGAATTGACTGCATTCCCCTTTAAAATTCGCCCCTTTACCACGGACGATTACCCTTCGGTTGTGGCGGTTCATAATGCTGTCCAGCCAGATTTCGCCACGACGGTAGAAGAATGGAAGTTCCGCGATTCCACGCGCGATCCTAAAATCCGCTGGGCGCGTTTTCTGGCGGAAGATACCCCTACCGGAGAGATCGTCGGCTATGGCGGATACGGTCAACAATCGGATATGTGGCATCCGCAAAAGTTTTCGGTGAATGCGGATGTTCTCGAAAGCCATCGTGGCAGAGGCGTCGGTTCCGCTCTTCATGAAACGGTGATTTCCGCCCTGAAAGAATATAATCCGATCCAGTTACGAGCCCATGCCCAAGAATGCAAACCGGAAGGTCTTCGTTTCCTGACCAAACGTGGCTTCACGGAAGAATTTCGAGATTGGGAATCGCGTCTTGCGGTTCCTGCCTTCGATTTCGCTCCCTTCGCCGAGGCGGAAAAGCGCGTTGCGGATGCGGGTATAACGATCAAGCCCCTATCGGAGTTAATGATATCTACGCCGGACTGGAAAGAGCGTTACTACGATATCGAGTGGGCCATTGTTCAGGATATGCCAGCGCCGGATACTTTGACCCAGTTTTCTTACGAAAACTTCCTTCTTTCCACCCTCAACAATCCAAATTTCGCGCCAGAAGCAATCCAAATCGCCCTCGACGGCGATTACTGGGTTGGGGAAAGCGCCCTCTGGAAAAATCAAGCGGACAACAAACTGATGCAGGGAGGCACGGGAGTACGTCGTGAATACCGCCGAAAAGGAATTGCGCTGGCGATGAAATTGCGCGGCGTCGCCTATGCGCAATCCGTCGGCGCTCCCGAAATCAAAACCTTCAATGACCAGACCAATCGCGCCATGCTGTTGATTAACGAAGCTCTGGGCTTTGTCAAACAACCCGCCTGGATCGGGTTCGTGAAAACGCTTGCAGAATAAACGTCGGTATCTCGACGGTTCCGCCTGACGATCAAATGAACATCAATGGAATGAGGAGAATTATGAATAAATTGGATATCCGCCTGTTTGACGGAAGCGATGCAGATTATGAAATACTGAGCCAGTTACGAAACAAAATCAATCCTGATAATCAGGCAACTCCGGAGGAAATCAAGGATTGGGATTCCCGCATAGACGCCAAGATCAAGAAGTGCAAATGGATCGGCATAGCGGATGGCGAAACGATCGGGTCGGCATCGTATTCGCAGATGATGTGGGCGTACCATCCTCAGAAATTCCATATCCATGTCGGCGTGTTGCCGGAGCGACAGGGCGAAGGGTTCGGCAAAGTTCTTTATGACCATTTGCTGGAAGCGATGACCCCACTTGATCCTATCTCTGTTCGGACGGAGATTCGCGAAGACTGGACACGTTCCGCCCGGTTCGTTCAGGATCGTGGATTTATCGAAGACTTCCGTACGTGGGAATCGCGTCTGGATGTAAACGCTTTCGATCCTGCGCCGTTCACCGAGTTGCGCGACAAACCTCTAACCCATGGCATTGTCATCAAGACGTACCGCCAGTTGAAAGCGGAAGACCCGGGGTTCGCCCGGAAGTTATGGGAGATGGATAACACAGCCTCGCTGGACGTGCCAACTCCGGAACCGATGACGCCATTTTCCTTTGAAAACTATCATAGGATGGTAATGGAGAACCCGAGTTTACTGGAAGACGCTTTTCTAATAGCTGTCAATGAAGCGGACGGAGAATACGCCGGTCTGTCTGCGCTCTGGAAACGGGAATCGGACGACCATCTGGATACCGGGTTTACCGGAGTCCATCCGAAGTACCGACGTATGGGAATCGCAATGGCGCTAAAACTCCGTGTCATCGCGTATGCCAAATCGGTTGGCAGCCCGGTGATTCGCACCGATAACGCAACGACGAACCGCCCTATGCTTTCTATCAATGAAGCGCTTGGCTATCAAAAACAACCGGTATGGATTTCCCTGCGAAAGACTATAAAGGAAGACCCGACAGGGGAAGCGAAAAAATAACGTCATGAATATCCGCCCCTTCACCGATACGGACTACGCCACATTTGCAGCCATTCAAAATGCAGCTTTACCGGAAAATCCGGTCTCGGAAGCATCGTTGCGGCATAATGATGCGCAACGTCCGACGATTCATCGGGCGGGAAGGTTTACCGTCGAAAGTGACGGCGAGGCGATCGGCGTCGGCGAATACGGGCAATCACTGGTAAACTTCGACCCTCTGGTCTTCTTCCTAACCGCGTTTGTCCTCCCGGAGAAACAAGGTCAGGGGGTAGGTTCAGTTCTTTACGCAAAGTTGGAACGGGAAGTGATCGTTCTGGGAGCGCAATCGCTCCGCGCAAACGCCAGGGAAAACCGGGCGGTAAGCGTAAAATTCCTGCAAAAGCGGGGATTCGAGGAAAGGATGCGTCACTGGAAATCGCATCTGGACGTTACTCGCTTCGATGCCTCCTCCTTCGAGGGAGTGACGAAAAAAGTGAGGGACTCAGGGATAACAATCAAAACCTTTACAGAACTAAAAGACGAGCCCGATGTTCTTGCGAGATTATATGACCTGACGACAGCCGTTGTCAGCGATGTTCCGAGTCTGGACCCACCGCAACCCATTCCCTATGAGAAATGGCTTTACTTTTTAAAAGGTCCCCAGTTTCTCCCGGATGCCGTCTTTGTCGCTATAGACCGGGCGACCGGCGCATTTGTCGGGTTCTCCAATCTGTTCGGTTCGGACGCCGGGAATCATCTGAATACTGGATTGACCGGCGTCCTATGCGAGCATCGGGGTCGGGGAATCGCGACCGCTCTGAAACTTCGCGCAATCGACTACGCGCAATCGAACGACGCTCTGGAAATTCATACCAGCAATGAATCCAATAATTGGGCGATGCTCGCTATCAACGAACGGCTGGGCTTCGTCAAACAGCCCGCCGAAATCAACTTTGTGAAGCAACTGTCGGCGTAATCGCCACTGGAAAGAAATAGTATGAGCCTTCCTGTCCTTCGTCTCTCCGGTTCGCCTTACGAAATGGGTCTGATACACGGCAGAGAACTGCGTGATCGTATCGCCCATAATCTGGCGATCTATTTCGACCGATTTGAGCGGGAAATCCATATGGATCGCGCCGCCATTCGAGAGCCCGCGCAGCGATTCGTCGAACTGGCGCAAAAAGCGAGCCCCGATTACTACGTGGGAATGCAGGGAATCGCGGAAGGAAGCGGCTTCGACTTACTCGATATTGCGGCAATAAACGCCCGTTATGAAATTCTGTATTATCAATTCGGACGTATCGCAATCGATCAAGGGTGGGTCGAATGGGATGGTCCGAAAGACGAGGACGCTGATGAAGTCTTCGATCATTCCTTGAGAGAACCAACGCCGGACGGGTGCACTTCCTTCGCCGTTTTGCCCGCCATGACCGCGAACGGGCATCTTCTGGTCGGTCAGAACTGGGACTGGATTCCGGAAGTGCAGGGAGCGGTCTTGCATACGACCGAACCGGATGGACTGCAAACGCTCGCCTACACGGAGTGCGGGATTGTAGGGGCGAAAATCGGCTTCAACAGCGAAGGCGTATCCCTCTGTATCAACGGAATGACGACCATAGACGATGACTGGGCGCGTGCCGTCACTCCCTTTCATGTTCGCTGTTATAAAATTATGCGCTCCCGCTCGCTGGAGGAAGCGATCAACGTGCTGGAGGGCGAAGGCAGAGCCTGCGCCGGGAACTTCCTGATTGCACAATCCCCGGACCGCGTCGCCGATGTGGAAGCCGCCCCGGACAACATCAACGTGCTTTCCTGTGAGGATGGTTGCCTGACCCATGCCAATCATTTCGTCGATCCGAAAGGGCTAGGCATTGTGGAGGCGCCGTCCGAACGAAGGATTTACTCCCGCCGTCGTCAGAACCGGTTACGCGAACTGCTGACCGCTCATGCGCCATTGACAATCGAAGCGGTTCAGGAAACGCTGCGCGATACGCGTGATGATCCCTTCGGTATCTGCCGTCATCGGGATTTGAATGTGGGTCAGGAAGAACACTACACCACAGTGACCGCTGTCGTTATGGACTTGACCGATAAAGTCCTTTATCTAACGGACGGGCCGCCGGACGAATCACCGTTCCAGACCGTGACGATGCAAGCGTAACGCATTATTCGCCCCTCCGTATCGAACGATTCCATCGGAGGGGAGAATCATCCCTTCTGAATAGATCAGGAATGATCAAATACTCACGGGTCAAGTTTTCGTTGGCGCTGTTTCGCCCAGCAATTCTCGCGTTTTTTTGTGGCGAAAAGCGAACATTTCTACAAGCTGGCGTCGAATAAACAACGCATCCGCGATTTTGCCCAGAATGCCAAACGGAGGAACATAGGTCACGATGTCGGTCAGGCGAGTCCCGCCGCCCAGTTCCACCGACAGGGGGTCGAAGCGATGTTCGTGATGCCAGTGCGCGAATGGGCCGAACCGCCCCTGCTCATCAACAAAGCGTCGGGGAGGTTCGTGGTCAACGATGACCGTCTCCCACTTTAACGGTACATAAATGGGCGGTTGTGACACGACAAGCGTGAAACGACTACCCGCCGTTATCTTTGCAGGCGGGTTTTCTATGCGGACTTTTGTCGTCGGGGGCGTCACTGCAATCAGCGTATCGAGGTTATCGTACAACTCCCAGACACGCTCCAGCGGCGCCGCGAAATCAGCGGTAAAGGTCAGTGTAGGCATCGCTATGGGAACGCCTGCGCTGACGCTCGCGTTCCCACCGCTTCTTTCCCCTATCTTCCGCTTGTCGAACTGGCGTCCGTCTTATCGTCTTTATTGTCGGTAGCGTCAGCAGGTTTACTCTGATCTTTGTCTTTCAGCACAGCGGGAGTAATCTGTGGCAAGGATTTCCGGAAGGAGGGAATACGCCAGAGAAGAATTGCCAGCAGTATCAATGTCACCAGGATACCGATGATCGTAATGGGCATCAATCCCATGCGATCCGGTCTATAGTCGTCACGATCAAAATGGCGGTAAGCGTCCTCGAAACGCTCAATCGCATTTTGTTGCGCCGCCTGAGTGTTGTCGTCTGCGGTAGCCGTCACGATGATACGCGTTCCTATGGCAGGCAAGACTGCAGCGCCGCCACGGATTTCTTTATCTAACCGGGTGGTAGCGTCTTCCACCGCCCAGGTAATATGCAACTGGACAGGCAAAACGCCAAAAGCGATCTTTCCCTCGATAAATTGCAGCGGTTCGACGCGGTTCAGTTCGCCGACCTTGTTCAACGTCACTTTTATCTTTCGGACAGCCTCATCTGGCTCATCCGACACGAAGAAATCATGGACTGTCTTCATGGGACTATTCTCCTCCCCTAAAGTGTGCGCCCTCCGCCCTATCGCAACTTGTCACTGTCAATCCATAGACTCCCGAACCTGGCAAACGGTGACAGGTTTTTCGCCGAAAATAGTGTACCACTGAATACCAGACCATTACATCTCGCCAGCGCCGGTTTGACGATGGAGCACTGACGGTTTCACATATGATATTGGCGCTCAGTCCGGAATGCCGAACGCCTTATGGTAATCCCGGATCACCTGATCGGGTTCGCCATCGGCGGCGATTTGCGCATCAGAGAGCCAGATGGCGCGAGTGGCAAGCCGGCGGACGATATTCATATCGTGTGAGACAAAAACGATGGTGCGTCCCTCCGCATGAAATTCATCCATCTTGGCGAAACACTTTTGTTGAAAAGCTTCGTCGCCGACCGCCATGCTTTCGTCCACCAGTATGATTTCCGGGTCGGTATGGATCGCAACAGCGAACCCCAGACGAATAAACATACCGGACGAATACGTTCTTACCGGGGCGTTCAGGTACTCCGGACGCTCAAAATCCGCGAATTCGAGTATCGATTCCTCGCGAGCTTCCATCTCTTTGCGTGTGATTCCGAGAATCGCCCCATTGAAATAGACGTTCTGTATGCCGGTTAGATCGGGGTGGAATCCGGCGCCGACTTCAAGAAGTGGCGACAGACGCGGGTGTAAAGGATCGATGGAGGCAGGAAAAGCGATTTCTCCGGAGTCAGGCTTCATGACATTAGCGAATAAGGAAAGCAGGGTCGATTTACCGGAGCCGTTGCGCCCCAGTAAAGCCACTGTCTCACCGGGTTCGATTGTCAGCGACAGGTTGTCCAGAGCAACGACGATCTTTTTTTCTTGCGTTGCACGTTTTAGCGCCGCGCCGATGCGTCCTTTCAGACCGGCGTAACCGCTTCCGCCGACGGTGAACTTCTTGACAACATTCCGCGCCGCCATAGCCGGAGGAGAATCAGGCGCCGACATTACAACTGCTCCACAAAACGCCATTTACGGCGATTGAAATAGGAGTATCCGCCAAGGAAGATAAAAATACACAGGACGACCGACAACAGGAAAAAAGGCCAGGGAACGCCCAGATTGATCGGCAGCGGATTCGCCTGCCCGAACCTGCCCGCAGGCATAATACGGGGTTCCAGAAGGCAATTCCGGTAAGACACCAGTATCACCGTCATCGGATTCAATAAGAATAGTGTGTAAATGACTTCGCGAAGCGCCGTGGGAAGACCGGGCATCACTCTTACCTGTTCGATGAAGTAAATGATCGGGACGCCGTAAAATAGCAGGTCTAGAACCACTGCCGCCAGAAATTTGGCGTCTTCGAAAAAAACGTTGATAGCGGAAAGATAAAACGCCAGACCGCCAATCAACAGGGTTTGCATCAGGATCAACACGGGCAAAAGTAAGAACTGCGTCGGGGGCAAAGCCAGTTGCCCTGTCGCGTAGGTCTTGGTTCCGTAGAGATAGATCAGGTAGATCGCAAGTATTCCCAGCGACAGCATAAAGTGCCGAAGGTTGGCGATTGTTGTGGCGAGTGGCAGGAGTTCGCGGGGAAAATAAACTTTTCGTACCAGAGCCATCTGACGCGAAACGGAATCGCAGGCGTCCAGAACTCCCGTCAGAAAAAACGTCCAGGGGAAAAACGCCGCCATAAGATAGGCGGAATAGTTTGGGACTCCGAGCGGGACGATATTATCGAAGACGATCCAGAGAATAAAGGCGCGGGCAATCGGATTCGCCAGAGACCAGGCGACTCCAAAATATGAATTCTTGTAACGGACTTGCAGTTCGCGTTCAACCAGATTGCCCAGAAGCTCGCGATAGCGCCATGCTTCCTGCGCTTCGCTTCCCAGATCGCGCACCCATGCGACCAGATTCATATGCAAAAAGATACGTCCGCAAACAACTACTTGTTTCCGCTGAACTTACTGCCGTTCGTCGAATCGTCATCATCGCCCCGTGCCGGTTCAAGCAGTTTCAGGAGTTCCTCACGAGGAATCAACACCTTACGCTTGCCCGCGACCCGGAACGCCTTTAGACGCCCCTGCCGAATATAAGAACGGATGCTGGATTGAGACAGTTGCAGATAGCTGGCCGCCTGCTCTACCGTCAGCAGGTCACGATTTTCGGCTTCCATAGATACGCAGTTGGCTCCTCTTCGCCGTTATGTAGCAGTCTCGCTGAGAAAAAGTGAATTCCCATCAACATGATCGATGCCTATTCACTACACTCACTGCCGAAGATTTATGACGACGATTGCTTGCTACCGGGCGGTGACACCCCCCGTTTACTCGGTAAGTATAACCCCAACTGTCTCTTACTGTCAAGTATTGTTTTCTGTATATGTATGCCATAATAGCTATCGTCTACTGCACGAGTCCTCCAGGGTTTGACAGACCCCCCATTTGACGATAACGTAATACCTGAACGCTTTGCCAGACAAAGCGAAACCCTGTCGATCGCCTTATACGCTTATGTATCAACCGGAACAGCCCGTTTTTCGTATTGTTACTTCCGCTGGGGAGGCGGAGGAACATTTACGCGTCATCCGGCAGGCGATGGAACGCTCGACCCGGCATTCCACCTTTTCCGGTCTTTCCGGTATCGCAGTCGGTCTGCTGGCGCTGGCGGGTTGTTTGTTGACCAATCTGATCCTTCGCTCCGCTCCTGACCCTCTCTGGCGTTATCTGTTCTTCGGTCTCTGGACAGCAGTACTGGGTTCTGCTCTGGTAGCGGATTATCTTCTAACCAAGCGTCGCGCCCGACAGGTCGGTAAGGGAGTTCGGTCACCTTATGCACGTCATCTAATTCGCGCCGCCGCACCGGGTTTTCTCGCGGCGCTGGCGATCACCATTTTCTATGTTCTGAACCCCTCTTTTATCGGTCCTTATATCTACGGTTTCTGGATGCTTTGTTATGCCGCTTCCGTCCTGGCAGTAGCACAATACTCGGTACGGGAAGTCTCTATCCTCGGATGGGCTTTTATGGCGGCAGGCATGGTCACCTTATTACTCCCGCCGACGCTGGGAATCGGGCCTCGCGCCGTGATGGCGCTGACCTTTGGCGGATTCCATATCGTTTATGGCGTCTGGATGGGCTACAAGTACGGTTGGTAAAGAAAATCGCAGAACGATAGTGAATACCGAAAGAGCGCACCCCGTGGCGACTGTTCGAAATCTGGACGCTTTAGATGATGTGATTCACCAGAAGGTGCGTCTCGGAGTCATGTCATGCCTGATGGCTTCCGGAGAAGCGGATTTTAACTTTCTAAAGGCCGCTCTGGGTGTCTCTGATGGCAACCTTTCCACGCACCTGACGGTGCTGGAAGAAAACGGCTACATCCATATCCGCAAAGAGTTCGTCGGTCGCAAACCGCGTACGACTTACTCCCCAACGCCCCTCGGACATCGCGCCTTTGAAGCGTATGTCGCCGCTCTGGAAGCCCTGGTACGTTCCTGAGCAAGCTCCTGCTGAACTTACCGCACATCCGGGTACAACTTCGCTAACTTATCCCCGGGGACGCCGCGCCAGTACAGGTAATGCAAATATCCCCAGAGCGCCACGTAACGCCAGCGTCGATGCCCAGAGAATCGCCGGGCAGATGTCGCTACGGTCATCGGAAGACAGATCGTTCGCTCCTGGCGTTCACGAAAACGCGATTGGAGTCGGAGAACGAACTCCCAGTCTTCCATCAGCATTCCTTCCCGAAACCCCTCCATTTCACGGAAGACCCCGCGACGGATAAAAAGCGTGGAGTCTCCGTAGAAATGACGCGCCGTCCGCGAACGGTAATTGTAGACCGCAGCGAAAACCGTATTCAGGAACGATGCTGGGCGAAATGCAAGACGGAAATTCCCGCCGATGTTGGTTGAATCCTGCAACGCCGTTTCAATCGCCGTTCCTGCGCCGGGTGGCAGTAGAGTATCGGCATGGAGGAATAACAGGATATCGCCCGTAGCGACGAACGCTCCGGCATTCTGCTGTTTACCGCGTCCTCGTTCGCTGTTCAGAACCAGCGCTCCAGCGACTCTGGCGACTGTCGTCGTCGTATCGGACGATCCGCCGTCAACGACGATAATCTCAGCGCCGGGACACCCCACCCGAGCGGCGGCAAGCGTTTCGGGCAACGCATCCGCTTCGTTCAGCGCCGGAATAATAATCGATAGTCCTGTCAATTGCCCGTATCCTTTCCCGTCTCCGAGGTATCGATGACCCTGCCTGGCCATTCTTAGCCGATCAGCCGCGCATAAAATTCGCCTTCGTGTCGAGTCGATTCATCCATACCAGCATGAAGATTATTTTCCATTACCGTCGCGCTGATTATGATGAACCACGGGATAATCACTTTTCTCATTTCATTTTTCCTACAGTGATAAGATACCCGTATAGCGCTACTATGGGATCGGAACGAAAGGTTCATTTCCTTGATGATCTATGCCGATTTACATGCCCATACCACCGCTTCGGACGGAACGTCAACGCCAACGGAACTGGTGGAAGAAGCCAAACGTGCCGGGTTGACTTATCTTGCCGTCACGGATCATGACACCATGGCGGGCGTCCCCGAAGCGTTAGAGGCGGCGAAACAAGCGGGAATCTTCCTGATTCCGGGCGTCGAACTCTCGGCGGAGGGTCCTCCGGGCAAAGCGCACCTTCTGGGTCTGGGAGTTGATCCCTTGTTTGAACCCATGAACGAGACTCTGGCGCAGATATCGGAGTTTCGCCGTCAGCGCAATGAGAAAATCGCCGCACGCCTTCGTGAACTGGGAATCCCGATTACGCTTGAGGCAGTCACTGCGCTTGCTCCTGTAGGCGCGAATGTAGGAAGGCCACATTTCGCACAGTGGTTGGTCGAGCAAGGTCATGTCAGCAGTATTCAGGACGCTTTCAACCGTTATCTCGCCGATGATGGCAAAGCCTATATCGAACGGGAGACCGTGACTCCGGAAGCGTCTATCCGGTTGATCCATGAGGCGGGCGGAGTTTGTCTGCTCGCCCACCCGGTGCTGGTGCGATTATCACAACAGGAAAAGATCGAGCAACGCATCGCCGCACTCAAAGAAATGGGCATGGATGGAATCGAAGCCTATTACCACAGTCATACGGTGGCGGAAACGGAGAGATTACTCCGTCTCGCACAGAAGTATGATCTGCTGGTCAGTGGCGGTTCGGACTTTCATGGGACAAACAAAAAAGACGTTTTTCTCGGTCTGGTCAATCAGGGACAACGACTTCCCGCCGACCGCATATCTTCCCGCATTCTGGAAACGGCGCGAAAATGACGACTCCCTCTGCGCCTTCTTCAGAAACGGAAAGTACAGCCTCACAACTGGCTGAACCCCTGTCACCGACGATCAAGGCGCTGGGCGCAGTTAGCCTTCTCACGGATATTTCCAGCGAGATGGTTTATCCGATCAATCCGGCTTTCCTGACTCGTGCGCTGGGTGCGCCTGCGTGGGCGGTCGGCTTGATCGAAGGCACGGCGGAAATGCTTGCCAGTGTCCTCAAACTTTATTCCGGTCGCCTTTCTGATCGCATGGGCCGCCGTAAACCATTGACGCTGGTCGGGTACAGTCTGGGCGCAATCTCCAAACCGTTGATCGGTCTTTCGACCGTTTGGCCCATGATGTTCTTCGCCCGTGCGCTGGATCGTACAGGAAAGGGCATTCGGACAGCGCCACGTGATGCGCTAATCACGGAAAACTCCCTTCCCTCGCAACGCGGTCGCGCCTTTGGCCTGCATCGCAGTCTGGACACAACGGGAGCTGTCCTCGGTCCCCTGATCGGTTACGTCTTCCTCCGCTTCTTTCCCGATGCCCTGCGCCAACTCTATTTCCTTGCCTTTATTCCGGGAATGCTGTCCGTTTTCGCCCTGTGGTTTTTCGTGCGGGAGAGCGGGAAAGACCCGGCGGCGAAGGGCAATGAAAAGGGGCTGAAATCGGGAGCCTCCGCTCCCCTACCCGCTTTTTCTTTTCGTAGCCTGTCCCCGGAGTACAGGCGTTATCTGGGAGTCGTCGCGCTTTTCGGACTGGGAAATTCTTCCGACGCTTTCCTGCTCTTGCGGGCGGGCGACAGGGGTATGACGGCGGCGAATCTTTTGCTGTTGTATGCCGCCTTCAATGTGGTGGAAGCCGCTCTGGGGTATTTTGCGGGCGGGTTGAGCGACCGTGTGGGACGCCGCCCGCTCATCGCGACGGGGTATATCATCTTTGCGGCAGTGTATCTCGGGTTCGCAGCGCTTCCCTCAGCCGGGGCGGTATGGCCGTTATTCCTGCTGTACGGGCTGTACTACACCCTGACTCAGGGAACCCAACGCGCTTACGCCGCTGACCTTGCCAATCCCGAACGGCGGGGGGCGGAAATTGGCGCGTTTCATATGGTGGTGGGCGTGTCCGCGCTCCCGGCAAGCATTATCGCCGGATGGATCTATGCCAGAGTCTCTCCGTCGCTTCCCTTTTATATCAGCGCCACGACAGCATTATGCGCCGCGATACTGCTGATCGTTTTGCGTCCCCGCCCTCTGGTGAACGATACCACGACTTGAAAGCCAGATGCGCCATTCTGTGGCAGAGGATTAACTCAGCGTCGAATTTCGAAATCGAAAATGATTTTTCCCTCTTCAGCCCGAACAGCGGCGCGGCGCACCATCTTTTTCAAAACGGGTAGGGGCAAAGAGGGCTTAGAAGCTTTGCTCGCGCTTTTATCTCCTGAATCACCTGTCGAAGTAGCGCTGACTTCGGCCGTTTCCGTCTCGTCGTTCAGGAATGCCGTGATCAGTTGATTGACAAGATCGGTGCGTATGGGAACGCTTCCACGAACTTCCAATCCTTCGAGATCCGCCAAATCACGCGCCAGCAACTGCCGTATCACTTCGTCCATTACATCCCCTTAAGATCCCTGTTGATCGCCGTCCCCAGTATACGATTTAAATCAATCTTCCAGAAAGGATGCTGATTTAGCCCATTCGCCACGGAAAACAAACTCCGGAAGAGATTTACGAACTCGCGGCGCATGCTCTCTTTCCCGCAGATTCTCCGGCAACGTTTCCGATATCCCTGGATAACCGATAGCCAGAACAGTGACCGGTTCGTAGTCATCCGGAATCTGGAAAATGTCGCGAGCTTTTTCCTTATCGAATCCCCCCATTTGATGCACAAACAGCCCCAGTGTCATTGCCTGTAACGTCAATTGAGCGGATGCCGCTCCAACATCATGTCGCGCCACGGGGTTTTCCGAACCATCACGGGAGAAAGTCTTTTTAGCGATGGAAAGCGCAAGCGCAGACGCATTTTTCGCCCAAGAGTAGTTCGCGGGAACCAGAACGCCAGCCAGCATTTCGAATGTTTCCACATCTTCCCGAGTCGCCGCAATATAGACCCATGGTTGCTCGTTCATCGAGGATGCCGCCCAGCGAGCCGCCTCAAAGAGAGAGCATAGGTCTGCGTTATGGACAGGCGTCTCTGCAAATGCGCGCGGCGACCAGCGCCGTCGAATCGTTTCTTCAATCGGGTGGTGATTATCAGCTGGTTTTTCCATTTTTGTACCGTCGCGAACGAAACCACTCGCGACCAGAGAGACCTCTCAGGAGAAGTTCACAGAATCAAACGTTGTCAGTTTTAAGTGGGACCCCTGATCCATTGCGGGGTTGCCCGGTCGTACCATAAAGCGGGTCTGCATCCCCGCCTCGTGAGCGGCGTCCGCTTCCGCCAGCGCATCGGTGAAGAAAATGCAGTGTTCGGGGGACACGGAGAGCGCAGCGGCGATCTTGCGATAGCTCTCCGCCTCCTTCTTACCCCCAATGGTGGCATCGAAATGAGCGTACAGATACGGGGTCAGGTCTCCGTAGGCGGTATGCCCGAAGAGCAGTTTTTGCGCCTGAACGCTGCCGGACGAGTAGATCACCACCCGGTATCCCGCCTTGTTCCACCGATCCAGAGCGGGAGGAACATCTGGATAGATGTCTCCTTTGATAGTTCCGTCCCGGTAACCAGCTTCCCAGAGGATTCCCTGCAATCGCTTAAGCCCGACGCTTTTCACATCCGCCCGGATCAGGGCTTCCACGTAAGCGATCAGACCCTTTCGGTCATCTCGACTCTCCCACTGCGTCTTCAGGATCGCTTCCTGCTGAAATTCTTCCCACAGAAGATCGATAGAAGCGGAGTCTGCCTCTTCGCGCCTCAGGTAGGCGGGCGCATGCTGTACCGCATAGGGGAACAGAATGTCTGTCACGAAAGCGACCGGAGTGGTCGTACCTTCGATATCGAGAATGATTACAGGCTTCGTCATGGGTGCGAGACGCTCACAGAGGGTTCAATGAACCTGCCGTTCAAAGTTTGGCGAACTGAGCGGGGATGAATTTGAAACCGAAACAGACCGGCATATAGCCCTTGTCGGCATCGGAATCCGTGTATTGCGGCGTCCATCCGGAGACATCCTGAAATAGCCGAATCGCTCGAATGCGACGGTCTTCGCACAGATCGAACCAATGCCAGGTTCCCTGTGGCACACGGATCAGATCGCCTTTGACGACTTCGATAGCGTGTACCGAACCGGGTTCGCCTTCCGCATTTCGGGGACGGATATGAAACAGCCCACGCCCTTCGACGATGAATCGCACCTCATCCTCATCATGCCAGTGTTCACGCGAGAATCGTGCGAGCATGGTTTCCAGATTCGGCGTTTCCGGAATGATATTGATTACATCAGCGGTGACATAACCGCCGCTTTCTTTCAGGCGAACGATTTCTTCGGCGAAGGCGTCCAGCACTTCCTGACCTTCGGCGGCGTCATTCAGACCACGCTCCGTATCCCAGCGTTCATACCCGATCCCGATGGAAGCCAGAACTTCTTTCACCTTTTCAGGATCGCTGTAAATCAACTCTACATCCTGCGTTTCCGTCGTGTTTGTGACCTGATCGGTAAGTTCGATATCCTTTGAGTACACTTTAACGGTTGCCATGAAGAAGCCTCCGGGTTCCTTCCACTTCAAACAAAAATTCAAAGATTTCTACGTGCCGACGCGCTTCCGCAATGGTTGCGCCCCAAGTATAAAGTCCGTGCCCTGCCAGCAGAAAGCCATGCGCTTCCGGATGAACGCCTAAAATAGCGCGAACGCGACGAGCGAGAGTCGGCATGTCCTGCGAATTGGTCAACGTCGGAACGATTTCCGTGTGTTCGTGCGTTCGGACGCCTTCCAAGCCTTTGATCATTTCCCAGCCAGTCAGTTCCATATTACCCGCCGCCACTTCCGAAGACAGAACAGTATTCCAGACAGAGTGGGTATGCAAAACGCTCCCCGCGCCTCGCACTTCGTAAATGACCGCATGAAGCAAAGTCTCCGCCGAAGGCTTACCGAGACCATCGTCCAGTTTGACGCCGTCTTTATCGGACAGAACCAGACCTTCCGGAACTAACGTTCCTTTGTCGGCTCCGCTGGGCGAAATGAGAAAACGTAAGGGTTCGGTCTCGACGCGCACGGAGAAGTTTCCCCCTGTCCCGGAGCACCAGCCACGGGAATGGAGAAAGGTGACCGCCTCGCAAAGCTCAGTCCCTGCCTGACGATAAGGCAAATCCATCATAATCGCCCTATTTTACCGCTAATTTATTGTTCAGGCTTTGGTCGTCACCGGCAGTCTCATCATTTCGCTTTCGTTCAGGTGACCGCAGGTTGTCGAAGGATGTTTATCTTACTCGCCCACCTTCAGGAAGGTAAGAGCGCTGGCGGAGTCACTACGGCTATGCACCAGCGCATCCGTATAGGTTTTCCCCTTCTGAAAATCTGCGGCGGTGTAGACGAAGCTCAGAAGATCAGTCGCAGGATTGGGTGGAGTTCCTGCGGGCGTGACAGTGATTCTAAAGGGCAGTGAACTGACGGGAATATCACCGTAAGAAGTGTTGCTTCGATAGGAAAGATTCGATACCAGTTTGAATTCCGTTCCGGGATCTCCTAGATACACATCCACCGCACCGGCATCTGCGACGGCATGGACAATACGGAGGCGAAAATCCGTATTCGCCAGTCCCATCGTGTCACGAGGGAGGACGATAAAACTTGAGCGGTGGATGGCATTGACGGGATTCGCTTCACCTACCAGAAATATGGAATAGGTCACATTTGGGTCGAATAGTAAAGCCGTTTGCAACAGAATCGCTGTCGGGTCGCCGCTTCGGGTGACTCGTGTGTACTGATCACCGGAAGACAGGTTCCAGCGCAACACCTGATCCTGCGCGGCGCTCAGATAACGTATACCCTCGCCCTGCGCTTTACGATTGATTTCAATATCAATCGCTCCGGTCTCGCCACCGTTCGTAACCAACGCATGAAAGATGTTGATCGTCGCCGAACGTCGGTTATCCGAGGCGGACGAAGACCCACCGCCGCCACACCCGGCAAGCAGAGAGGAAAGTGTAAACACTGCGAGTGACAACCATGTCGTAATTTTCACAGGATTTCCCAAATCAATCTACTATTGAATCGCCAATACGCCACAACATTTCTCCATTCGTCACTATGGACGCCCTTACCTCTATGCTACCTTCACTTCGTATTATGCTACCTTCACTTCGTATTTCCCAACTCTTTCTGTGCCCACTCGCGCAAACAGCAGTAATAAATCTGCTATACTGACGCTATGAGTATGAGAGTGATTGTCACTGGCGGAGCCGGCTTTATCGGGAGCGCGATGGTATGGCAGTTGAACCGACTTGGCGTCGAAGATGTCATTGTCACCGATCTTCTGGGAACCGACGCCAAATGGAAAAATTTAGTCCCCCTGCGCTTTAGCGATATCATCACGCCGGAAACGCTCCTAAAAGACCCCGCCGCCTTTGACGCCGATGCAATCGTACACATGGGAGCCTGCTCGGCGACAACGGAGCGGGATGCCAGCTACCTCCTCGAAAATAACTACCGCTATACAAAAACGCTCGCCGAATATGCTGTAGGCAAAGATATCCGCTTCATTTACGCTAGTAGCGCCGCTACCTACGGGGCGGGCGAACACGGCTTCGATGATGACCCAGAGATGAGAAAGAAACTTGCCCCGCTCAATATGTATGGCTATTCCAAGCAATTGTTCGATCTGTATGCCGAACGGACGGGACTACTCCAAAAAATCGTCGGGTTGAAGTTCTTCAATGTTTTCGGACCGAACGAATACCATAAGGGAAGCATGACCAGCGTCCCTCATAACGCCTTTCACACCGTGCAGACCGAGGGTGTGATCCGCCTTTTCAAGTCCTACCGGGAGGATTATCAGGACGGCGAGCAAGTGCGTGATTTTATCTATGTCAAGGATGTGACGGCGACCATGGCATGGCTTCTGGCAAACCCGGCCATCAATGGCCTCTACAATCTGGGTACAGGACAGGCGCGTTCCTGGAACGCTCTTGCGAAAGCGGTCTTTGCAGCAGTGGGCAAGCCGGAAAATATTGAATACATTCCGATGCCGGACAACCTGATCGGTCAATACCAGTATAAGACGGAAGCGAGCATGGAGCGACTTCAGAGCGCCGGATGCCCGGTAAACTTCCACGACCTTGAAGACACCATCCGTGACTATGTACAGGGGTATCTGTTACCCGGCGACGCCGTGCTAAACCCGGACGAGCCCTGAATTATTCCCTATGGATACAAACCCTCTAAAGAGCATTCTTCAGGAGCAACGCCGGAACGCATTTTCCGCTCTAGCAGGATCGTCCCTGTACTACTCGATTCCGCTTCGCGAAAATGTCCTCAACGCCATTCTCTCCGAGGAGCGGGCATCGCAATTGGCAAAAGGGAAGAACATTCCGGATATCCGTCTTTCGCTACGAGACGGCTCTTTTGAGGCAGGGAACCTCCCTCTGATCGGTTCGCTTGTTTTTACGATTCCCGAGCGGATCGATTTCCCGAACGACCCGATACTGCGCCTCACCCCACAGGGATTTATGGGACGACTGATCGGGGGCGTTATCGGAGCGCTGGGCATCGGGCCAGATTTTGTTCGTGTGGCAAGCGGCGTCGTCTTCATTGACCTTGGCAAACTTGCAAGCGCGAAGGGCCATGCGAACCTTCTCCCGCTTCTGAAGCCGGTGCGACTGCGCTGCCTACCGGGAGTTCTCTGGCTCGAAGGCGAGTTACAGGTTCCAGAATAGCGACATCGTCCCGACCTCTATTTTTGGATAGACTCCACTGTGAAAGGGGGGTGTAAAACCCCACGTTCGGTAATAAATCCGGTCACAAGACCGCCTGGCGTGATATCGAAGGCGGGATTCCAGACCTTCGTTCCCTCAGGAGCGATACGCACGCCACGGATTTCGGTAACTTCTTCCGACGGACGTTCCTCTACAGGGATATCCGCGCCGGAACTCAACGAGATATCCAGGGTACTGGTCGGCATCGCTACATAAAAAGGAATGCCGTGCGCCTTTGCGCAGAGGGCGTGCATATAAGTCCCGATCTTGTTGGCGGTATCGCCGTTCGCCGCAACCCGGTCACAGCCCACGACGACGGCATCCACATTTCCTTTTTGCATCAGGTAGGCGGCGGCGCCATCCACCAGCACCGTATAAGGGATTCTCAGGGTCGCCATCTCATAGGCGGACAGGGATGCCCCCTGCAATCGCGGGCGTGTCTCACTGAGATAGGCGTGTATTTGCTTGCCGCGTTCATGCGCCCGTCGGATGATTCCCAGCGCAGTGCCGTATTCCACCGTTGCGAGGCTGCCCGTATTACAATGATGTAGCAGATTCGCCTTATCTGGAAGCAGATCAACGCCGTAATCAGAAAGCGCTATATTGACGTTTCGATCCTCCTCAAAGAGCGCATGTGCGGCGTCCAGCAATCGCTGTCGCACCGAAAGGTTATCGGAGCCGGCGCTTTCCGCCGCATACAGGACGCCACGCATCCGTTCCAGCGCCCAGAAGAGGTTGACAGCGGTCGGGCGAGACGCCGCAAGAACGGCGAACGCCGCATCGAGTCGCTGGCGTAATCCCGGTTCGCTCCAACGTAGCGATGGCAAACACAGACCATAGGCAGCGGTGACGCCAATCGCTGGAGCGCCACGGACAACCATATCCCGAATAGCCTGCGCCACAGATTCCGGCGTCTCAAACGAGAGATAAAGGGTCTCGAACGGCAGACGGCGTTGATCCAGCAACACCAAGCTCCCACCACCCGTCGTTTCTTCCCAGCGAATACTCTGAAAACCGCTCATAACCGATATTGTACCTTAGCGCGGTATAAACATCCCTGCCCTACTTCAAAAAAGGATTCCTTCCATTCTTCGGCGAAACAACCAGCATTATGGATTTTGAACTGCTGCAACGGTTGGTCGAAGCGCCGGGAGTTCCGTCGCGGGAAGAAGCCGTGCGCGAATTCGTTATCGAAAAGATGCGCCCGCTGGTAGATGATATCGCTGTGGATGCGATGGGCAATGTCATCGGCTACAAAAAGGGACTGGGCGGTCCACGCGTGATGATGGCAGCCCACATGGACGAAATCGGCTTTCTGGTCAAGCACATTGACGATAAAGGCTTCTTGCGGTTGCAACCACTCGGCGGGTTTGATCCGCGTGTTCTGGGGGCGCAACGGGTGACCGTTCATGGCGCAAGCGGCGACCGATTTCCGGGTCTCTTGCAAATCGCGGCGCGACCGCCACATCTCTCCACTGAGGAAGAGCGCAGTAAAGCCCCCAAGGTAACAGACCTTTTCGTCGATGTCGGCATGACGAGCGAGCAGGCAAAGGCGCGTATCGAAATCGGTGACCCGGTGACACTCGAGCGCTCCATGATGGTTCTGGGCGGGAATATTGTGAGCAAAGCTCTCGATAACCGCATTGCGCTTTATGTGATGCTGGAAGCGTTGCGCACCATCAATGCGCATGCCTGCGAAATTTATGCTGTCGCCACCGTTCAGGAAGAAATCGGCGTTCGTGGCGCTGTGACCTCAGCCTTTCAGGTAGAGCCGGAAATCGGCATCGCTATCGATGTCACCCTCGCCAATGATATTCCGGGGCAGGAAGAACGCGACTACATCTCTTACCTGGGACGCGGCCCAGCGCTGAAAATCATGGACAGTAGCGCTATCTCGGACCCGCAGATTGTAAAACAGTTCCGCGAAGTCGCCGACCGTCACAGCATTCCCTACCAGTTAGAAATTGCTGCCGGAGTCGGAACGGACGCCGGCGGATTTCAGCGTTCCCGTGCGGGCGTTCGCTCATTCACCCTGTCGATCCCCTGTCGTTATGTACACACGGTCAACGAAACGATCTCAGTCGCGGACCTCGACAACGCCATTTATCTTCTGACCCAATATCTGGAAGAAGCGCACATCATCGGCGGAAACCTCCGCCACTGGCAGGTAAGCGAAGATGACCAGGCCCACTGAAACGGAACCCAGTACGCAAGGCAGTAGCGAAAGTAGCAAATTATCCCTACTGCCTGTCCTGCTCTGGACAGGAGCGGCGCTGGTGGGAATCGCTCTGACAAACGCCTATATTTTTTACAAAACGCCTCCGCTGGTATCGAAACTGGACGGCGGCGAGATTCGCTATTTCCCGACAACAAACGGCGATGTCTTTTACAAAAAGCGCGGTTCCGGTCCGCCGCTTTTGCTGGTGCACAGCATCGGAGCCGGGGCATCCTCGTTTGAATATCGTCATGTCTGGGAGAAATTGAGCGAGACGTACACGGTCTATGCGCTGGATTTGCTCGGGTTCGGTAAATCCGATAAGCCCGATGTGGAGTACACAGCGCAACTGTATATCTCCCTCCTCGGCGATTTCTGTCGCAATGTTATCGGAGTAGGAAACCAGCAGGGAAGCGTGAGCGTGATCGCCTCCTCCCTGCCTGCCGCTTATATCATCGCGCTCGCTCATCAGGACGCCTCGTTGTTCGATCATCTCGTTCTTATCAGTCCCACAGGTATAGAGGACTTGAGCGATCCGGTCTCCCCTACTGGCGCCGCCGTACAGACCGGATTGAAAACGCCCATTCTCGGGACCGGAATATTCAACGCCATCGCCAGCAAGCGTTATATCCGGCAGTATCTCCGAGAACGAGTATATGCCGACCCGGAAAAGGCGACCGAAGCGGTCATCGACTACTACCATACTTCCGCCCACCAACCCGGCGGGGAGAATGTCCTTCCCTACTTCGTCGGCGGTCAGTTGAATTGCAATATTCGGGAGGCGTTCGCCGCTCTTGACTTGCCTATCTTGCTTGTCTGGGGAAGAGATGCCGTACAGACGCCGATTACCCGCTCTCGCGCTTTTCTCGAAGCGAATCCCTCGGCGAAACTTGCTATCATCGAGCAGAGCGGAAATCTTCCGCACGATGAAACGCCGGACGCCTTCCTGAAAAACGCACATGATTTCCTTGCAAAATAGGATTTGATGCAATATGGCGTTTCGATTGCTGAACTCAGGATTAAATTTATAACGGGAATGATGTTAAAGTTTTCCAGTAAAACCGCATTCTCTTACTGTAAAGATGACGAACTTATCGTTATCCGGTACAATATCCTTGACTGGCGATCTACCGGATCGTCGGAAAAACTGCGCCTTTCCGAAGAATTTGAATTGACGTGATCACCAATGCCGCTGAAGGCAATCAACCCATCCCCAAACTTTCCGACCGCCTCTACAGGCTTTATCGGATGCAGGGTCACTGGTTGCTTGTTCTGATCCCTCTTATTTTGATTCTGATTCGCCCCTTGCGATGGAGCTGGGGGATTTGGTTTTCGTACGATTCCCCGTTGCTGTTTCAGCCGTTTTTGCTCTTGCTGGCAGGCATTCTGGTATGGGAGCGTCGATACGATTTGCTAGGGATAAACAACGAGATGACCTTTCTCTATTCCGCGAATAGCGCCAGAATGAGAGGAAGTCTATGGCTGGTATCACTTTCTTGCATCGCGCTGATAATTGCGGCTCTGGCAATGGTGACACCGCTGGCGATGCTTTCCTTCGTCGGTATCGTTGTTGGAATCATTTACTATCTGTATGGCATGGAAATCGTCAAGGCTCTCTGGCAACCCATCCTGCTACTGCTTCTGACAATTCCGCCGCCCGGTAACCAGCTTGCCTTCCTTTCCTCTTTTCTTCAGACTATTACCGCCAAAACCGTGAGTGCAACGTTACGTCCTTTTCTCGGCGAAACCCATTCGATAGGAAGTTTTATCTTGTTGCCGTCGGCGCAATTTCCCATTGGTGGGTCTCTGGGCGGCGTGAGCGTCGTTTTACCAACCCTCGCATTGACTCTCTGGTGGGTGTTTCGAAAAAGATTGCAACTGCCGCAAACCCTGCTTTTGTTATTCCTCTCACTGGTAATCTCTTTATTTATTAATGGAATACGTGTATTCGCGGTCTGTCTGATGCTCAACAGGTCACCGGATATGGCGCGGATGCTGGCGTACATTCCCTCCTGGGCGCTGGTGCTACCGAGTTTTCTGGCAATCATTTTCATCGCCCGATTTTTAACGACAAAACCAGCGGTCGCTTTCGGCGAGGAGGAAGGATAACGCGATGGCGATGGGTATCCTTGAACCAGAAGTCACTCTTCCTGCCCCCTCACCGTTACGCCCCTTCCTGATACTGGGCGGTATCCTGGGAGTAACCGCAACGCTCGTGTTTTTTATCGGGTTTCGCCTGTCTCAACGAGGGAACTGGTTACCGGATACGCCCGAGAGATTAGGCGTCTGGCAGATGACGGAAAAACCGTTGACGCGTCAAGCGTTGCAGCAGTTGGGTAATCCTGACGCCCGTGGTCGCACCTATGAAAACCCGTTTGAGGAAAAGGTGGATGTCCATGTTATCAGCACCACAGACTACCAGTCGTACCTTGACCCACAGTTTACGATGGGAGCCTATGAATACACGGTGACAGCGGAAAAAGCTCTTCCGATATTCGGAACGAATTCGCCCGTTCGCGCCCTGATCTTCAAAAGCGGTAAGGATCAACGCCGCTATTTGATGTACTACTGGATTCAGAATCAGGATGGATCGACCAATATTCGGGATACCCTGAAACGCGACCGGGATTTCGCCCCCCGGTTGTTACTTGGTCTCGGAGCGACATTCTCCGGCACGCAAAACTGCATTGTTCGCGTATTCACACCTCTAAGCCCGGCTGATATCAATGGGGCGCAAGCGAGACGCAATCTGAACGAAGTATGCATCGGGCTCCATGATTTCTGGATAAAGGGGAAGAAGCCATAATGACATTCCGTCGTTTCTTTCCTACGATTGCCGTCTTGTTTATGACCCTGTTAACTTCAGGATGCGGAAATGACACACCGACGATGGGTAGCGATCTCACTTACTTAACCTCCCCACTTCAAGGCGGCGATTCCTTGAAGCCGTCCGATCGTATTCTACCGTTGACGCCAGGAAACGTATGGGAAATTACTTCCTATTGCGTCGGAAAAAAATCGAATGACCGTCTGATTGTTATCGGCCCGACGACAGTCGACGGCGTTACCGGAATGATGATTCACCATTTACGGGAGGGAAAGCTCTGGCGTCGTGAAATCTATCGCGAAACGGAAACGGAACTGCAACTGCTTGCCGCGCAGGATGAAACATCTGGTCTCATGCAATTTGAGCCACCGCTCCCGATTCTGAAGTATCCCGCGAATGACGGCGATTATACATCGTGGACAGGGCGCTTCGTCATGGACAAAGTGAACTTTCCGGCGTATGGATACAGTCGGTTGAGCGGTAGAGAAAAGATTAAAACGCCCGCCGGTATCTTCAGCGCCATTCGTATCGACACCATTCTTTTTGTAACTCAACCGGGCGGCCCGATTCGGTTTCCCGCCATACGGTGGCTCTCACCCGGCATCGGCTTCGTACGGCGAGGCTTCGCCGATCAGGGAAAACCCTCCTATGCCGAAGTGACGAAATTCAATGTACGATGATACCTGCAACTGACACCCCGACGCCTACTTCTCCTATTGCGGAAACGCCGTCCTCCACTGCGAGGGCGAAAGACGTCAGTGGTGCGAAAAGACAACTGAATCTTGCTTCCCTGGCGCGACAGACAGGCGCTTTTCTTTGGTTGGTTTTGCTCTATCTATGGTTGAACCTGCCATACCTGTGGTTGATCCTGCCCTACTTGCTGGCGTGGGCAGTTCCCTTCGTCTGGTGTTTACCGCAATGGGCGGACTCGAACCACCCTCAGGTGATCCAACCCTGGATTCCGGTTCTCGCGTTCATTCTGATCGCTTCTCGCCGCAAACACCTGCATGCTTTACTGCGGGCGGTCGAGAAAATTCCGCCTAAAACGTGGCTGGAACGAGGCAACTCGGCGTTGCTGATCCTTGGTTGTCTTCTTTATCTGTTCGCGCATCTGGTGCAGATCAAGGGGATCGCTGTCATTGCGTTACTGCTGATTGCCGTTGGAGCCGTCCACGCGCTTTTTGGCGGACGGATGATAAAGAGTTTGTGGATTCCCATCGTTTTTTCCTTACTGATAATTCCTCCCCCGGACAGCGCAGTCGACTGGGTATTGTTGAAATTCCGTACAATATCCGTGAAAGTGGCTGGCGTCATTTTAAACACCCTCCACACCGGGAACAAGACGACGGGATGGACGATGACGTTCTCCCCGTCCGGCGACGTTCTGGAATATCCGATTCCCGCTGGCGGACTTGGCGTCATCGTCCCGTCGATTATTCTGACCCTCTGGTGGACTTTATTATGGCGACAAAAAGCGATCACCTGCCTGGTTCTCCCTGTTTTGTCTGGCGTTATCGCCCTCATTCTCAATATCCTGCGTGTAACTGCGGCGGGATTTTTCGCCGTGCGTTCGCCCAAAATAACGGAAATACTGTTACAACTAAATAGCTGGATTCTTGTCGCCATCACTCTTGTATTAGTGTTTCTGGCGAGCAAGGCGCTGAGCGCACTCGTAGCATGGAGCAAAAAGAAGCGGGGCGCGAAGGCGCTTCGCAATTCTGGAGCGTTATTCTCCCGTGCCGGCAAGGCATTCAATGCGATTACCATACCGTTCGATTATCTCTTTCAGGGAATCGGTTATCTTTCTAAACAAACACGACGAGCGGGAAGTGTGATAAATCTGATCGTGGTTCCCTTCGATTATCTGTTTCGTGGCATCGGTTACCTTTTTACGCTTTTCGGTCGTTCGGAACAATTGATCGAAAAGGGTCTGAAGCGCCTTTTCCCTAAAAAGCGCAGCCGAAGACGTTAGGGCATCGCAAGCCGCTTTGAGCTATCTATTTGAGGCATCTATCGCCATGAGGTCAATGCTATGAACGTGACGCCATTTATAAAACTAGGAACGCTGATAACGGTGACAGCGGTTCTGGGGACGTTTGCCTCATTCCGATTCAAGAACGCCGGGGCATGGCTCCCGACGATTCCCGCTCAGATCGGAGCATGGGAAGCGATAGACTACCCACCCAACCGTGAAGTGATCCGGCAACTTGGCAACCCTCTCGCCATGGGCAGAACTTATATCAGTCCGTTTAGCGAACCGGTTTGGGTATCCGTCATCGCGGCGGGCGCGTTTGAAAATTATCACGATCCCACGGTCTGTGTCACCGGCGGCGGATTTGTATTGACATCGAAAAAAGTATTCCCCATAGACGGATCAAATTCAGGTCCGGTACGCGCCATGGTATTTCGATCGCAACAGAAGAGCGAACGCATTACCACCGGCGACGGCTATCTGCGTATGATCATGTACTACTGGCAACAGAATCGGGATGGCAATACCGATACCGAAGCCCGAATGGGCAACTACCGCGATGTGGCGGCGCGGCTACGGACGGGATTTGGAGCCGTTGCTCTAGGCAAGCAAACTTGCCTTGTCCGGGTCTACGCTCCAGTTGATCAGGATGATAAAAAGGCGGAGCAAACACAACGGAATGTCGCTGAGATATCGCAGGCGATTTATCGGGCGATGAAAAAGGATGGGGCGGGTCTATGAACTTAGCGCGGAGCAGGGAAAATACAGTTCGTTTATTCCTTTCACTGATCGTTGTCACTTTCCAGATTTCTCTCACAGGATGCAAAGATTCCGTAGAAAATCTCGCGACAGATGACGACCTGCTCCGTCTTCCGACCGATCAGCCCACGATGTTGAATCAAGCCTCCCTCTTTCCTCTCACTAAAGGAAGCCGATGGAAGTTACAAGCCAGGAAGGAAAATGAGAAGGGCGAAGAGGAAGTTCTGGTGACATCCTCACGCTTGGTGGACGGATTTACAGAAACGGTTGTAGAGACGCGATCGAATGGTAGGGCAATACGGCAAGAATTCTATCGATGGAACGATGCCGTCACTCAGATGACATCGGCCGGCTTTGCCGACAAGGTCACTCTTGAACCTCCTTTTCCTCTGTTCCGAAACCCGGCGAAGGTGGGCGATACCCTATCCTGGAGCGGCGTCTTAAGATTCAAAGGATCAAACGCCCCCGGCACGGGAGCCAGTCGTATCAGTGGAATCGATAAAATCCGAAAATTTGACGTGTATCGTGTCGATACCGTCATCCGTACCACGGTTAATGGTGGCAATGCCGTCTTTCGAATTATCCGGTGGCTATCTCCCGGTGTGGGTCTGGTTCGCCAGCGAACGGTAGCCGGTGAATCAGTAATTGAAAAAGACCTTGTGGAGTATACACCCGGAAAATAGCTGTTAAAATATACTAAACCGGGTCACCTGCTGTCGAGACTCCGGGAACCTGACGAAATTTACTCCGTCTGACGACCAAAAGTGTTTTCATTTCTGTTAGAATTGGGTATACTAACGGGAGTAGGAAGCAATTGACCGGTACTCATGACATGATCAATCACTGTCACGCCTGTCCGATGATAGTTATGGAAGCCCAAACGAGGAGTAAGACATGAATTTCAAGCGCCGGGGCGTTCGCCTCGCGGCGGCCCTGACCCTGACGGGACTAATCGCCTCGCAAATCCCGATGAATAGCGGTATCGCCCTTGCCCGGGACGCTTATGGCGGACGCGGTAATACGTCCGGTAGCGTCGCTATTCAGGTAGCCGTTGCAGGTCTCGTGGGCTATGGCATTTTCGCCACAGCGACTTCCGGCGTTGGTGGCGGAGCGGTCGCAACAGGAGCGGGCGGCGGTGGCGCTGTTATTCCTCCTATTGCCGATATCTCCAAAAGTCCTATCTGGGACGTTACCGCCGGTTCACAGGATATGAAGCAGTTTGCGGCGGCTGCCGACAAAGCAGGCTTGAAAGCGGATCTACAAAAGGCGGGGCAGTTTACCGCTTTTGTCCCGACGGATTCAGTTTTCGCCAGCGCCTCCGCCTTGCCAGGTGGGTATGTGCCTTCGAATACAGTTTCCGGCAAAACGCCTACCAAAACTTTGACTGGTTCAGACAAGATCGCCCTGGCGAATTTCCTGAAGGGACATATCATTCTGGGTCGCTACACGTATGATCAGTTGAAGGACTTGGCAGCACCCCTGGGTACAGATGGTTCCGTCTACCCAACCCTGAATGGCGGCACGATCAAAGTTACCTTTATCGATAACGTCCTTCGCGTGAATGACGCCGTTGTCGAACCTACGGATCTCCAGGCAAACAATGGCATTATCCACCGGGTGAATGCCGCAATTTTGACCACTCCTCCGGCGCCCACCGCGCCATAGGGCATCCGAATCGATACCTGAGTCGAAATATCAGCATTCTACAGGCGTCTACTCATTCTGGAGAAGATGCCTGTGTTTGTTAGTGTGGGCTTGACAAAAACTTTTTCTTGTGGCTACACTATATCGTCGTCGTTTTCGCGATATTAATTCTCCGCCGCTTTTCCTGTCGCCGGAGCATATGTGCAAACTATCCCATTGGGGCGATAGATTGCGGTTCGTCATCGTTTTCTTTCCGTTTTAGAGGGAGAGAGCATTTTCATGTTACCAAAATTTTGGTATGCTCGTGCAGTAGTCACCACACGGTTGTCTGTTTTGCTGGGGGCGACCCTTTGCCTGTCTTCTGCAGTATTTGCGCAAAAAGCGGATACTACTCCGTCGCCTGACAAAGTTAAGTCAACGACGACACGACCGGTAAAGTATGGTCACGAAAAGCCGAAACCGGCTCCCAAAGGCGCCAAGACCCTGAAAATCGGCAATGTTGATCTTGGCGTTCCTGACCGTAATTCCGTATCCTTTCTTACACGACTCTCCGAAGCGATCAAAGCGCAAAATAAGGAGAAAGAAGAAAAGCGCGAACGTGAATTAGCGGAAAAAAGCGGGGGGAAAGCCGAACAGCGTGAAGATGAGAAGGGCAAGACGCTTGCCGTTCGTCCGGATGCCGCTCGTGCGGCGATGAGGAAGAAAAGCAATATCGGAACGCCCGAGATAGAAACCAAAGAGGATGAGCGTCTGGATATCATCGACTCGATGCTCTATTATCTCAAACCACGCGCCTTCCCTAATGATACTCTGGATGCCGCCGCTTTCCGCCGTGCGCTTGTTCAACGCGACAGGTTACCTGCGGCGAACCTCAGCAGTTCTAAAGGATTCTCCACCTCTTCTGTTGTGCGCGGCGCAGCAGTAGGCAGTCCCGGTCCAAAGTGGGAATTCGCGGGTCCGAAAAACATGACTCCCCCCTGGCCTTTTGGCGCAGGCTCACAGGAAGCGAAGATGATCGGGCGCGTCAACTCCGTCGCATTTGACCCGACTAAGGAGGGTGTTGTCTACATTGCATCGCCCAGCGGAGGCGTCTGGAAATCTACTGATAAAGGTAAGAACTGGACTGCTCTGGGAGACAAATTCCCGACATTGAAGACCACCGCCCTGGCGGTTGGACCGGATGGAACCGTCTATGTTGGCATGGGCGATTACGCCTATCCGGGATCATTCGGCGGCAGCGTCTACAGCAAGGGTATCATGCGATCCCGCGATGGCGGAGCAACCTGGCAGAATATTGGCGCGAACCTAATGACGGGAATGTCCATCAGCGCTATTGTCGCAGACCCGGAAAATCCGAATATTGTCATGGCGACAACCGGTCGCGGCGACAATCTGAAATCTTTCGTTTTCCGCTCTACCAACGGCGGCGATACTTTCCAACGCGCCACTATCTCCGGAACCAGCGCTCAGGGGGATTGGAACGATCTGAAGTACAGCGTTCCCGATGCTACCGGCAAGCGTTACTATTACGCGACCTGTTCGAACCCCAACAATTCCAAGACAGGTGCATTATGGCGTTCCGCCGACAGGGGAGTCACATGGAAGAAGTTGAACGCGCCATTAATGACGCCGTTTTACCTTCCCTACTATCAGGTGACGGTCGCACCATCGGCTTCTGATCCCTATACCGTTTATCTTCTGGAAGGCGACACCGCGTTCGGGTTCGGATTTATTTACAAAGGCGTCGTCAACCCAGCGGATGATAGCTACTCCTGGACAGATATCTCCGGCAATTATGATGAACGTTTCCAGAATTTCGGACAGGCATTCTACGATATGCATCTGCGCGCCGGGGTGCAGGGCGGTAAGGATGTCCTTTACGGCGGGACGCTTGGATTCGGCGGTTCCGTCGGCGCAAATGACACCTGGGTCGATATTTCTCGGACGTACGATGTCGAAACCGACGATTTCGGCGAATGGATAAATGTGAACGACACTTTCCATACGGATCAACACTGTATGGCTTTTGACCCGTTTAATCCTAATGGCGCAATCGTCGGCAGTGATGGCGGGGTCTACTACATGGAGTTCGATCCTACCAAGTATAATCCTGCCACCCCAGCGGAAAATTACAAGGCATGGAAGATAACGAGTCTAAACGCCAATCTGGGTATTACCGAATTCTATTATGGCGATTTCCACCCCACAGACCCCAATATCATGCTGGGAGGGGCGCAGGACAACTCGACGCCAAATTCGACCGGTGATTTGAACAACTGGACGAACGTCGGCGTTGGAGACGGCGGCGGGAGCGCCATCGTCAAGACCAATACAGGCTACGCCCAGTTCAGCACCAATCAGAGCTACTCATTCGTTCTCCGCACCGGTGATAACTGGCAGACCAGATGGTTTAATGGCGCACCCTGGGACACACTACTCAATGGTATGCCCGGCGAATACATTACGCCGAACTGGTTCTTCGACTACCGGCCGTTTGTCGGCCCACTGTTCTCCGACGATAATACCGGTTCTGTCTATCTGCTGACAGACTACCTCTGGCGCTGGGATGAAGCGCAACATAAGTGGGAAGGGCATGTGGGTAATGCATACCTTTCGCCCTATTACTACTGTACAGCGTTCGCCGTGGCTCCCTCAGACAGCAACCGGCTTTATGTCGGAACGGGTGAAGGCTTCCTCTGGATGTCCAAAGACCGTGGGAAAACGTGGGTTCAGATAGCGTCGAATGAATTGCCTTATCGCACTATCACCTCCTTGAGCGTTCACCCGACGAACCCGGACGACCTCATCGTCACGTACAGCGGCACGGGCAGTTCCCATGTCTTCCGTTGTAAAACGATGTCCCGCCCACCGACGAAGTTCGTGAAAATCGACGGTTTCGATGCGACGAAACTGCCGGATATCCCCACAAATGCGGTGGCGCGTGATTTGTCCGACCCGGACAACGACATCTTTGTCGGTACTGATATCGGAGTGTTCTACTCGGCGGATGGCGGTAAAAATTGGGGCAATGCAACAGCGCCACTGGGTCTGCCAAACGTTCGGATCAATGGACTGAAGACTGTACCTGGTACGGGCTATCTGAATGCGGTGACCTACGGCCGTGGTATGTGGCGTCTTGCTCTGGATATGCCTCCGGTCGTGCCGATCAATGACCCTGTCAAACTGAGCGTCACGGTTAGCAAACCGACAATCGTCAATGGTCAATTGAATGCCATCGTCTCCGTTTACAACAACGGGACAGTTACCGCGAGTGGCATCCAATTCAAGGACATTCAGGTGACGTTTGGCGCGAATTCCGTCAAGGGCTCGCCGATTCCGCTCAATATCGGTTCGATACCGGGTAAAAGCGGTGGCAGACCTGCCTATATCAATCGGACATTCTCTTTCCCCACTTCGGTAGCGGGATCGGGTGATGTGGTCACGGTAACCTTCAAGGGTTCCTACTTCCAGGCGGGACCCCATGATTTCACCCTGACAGCGACTCTGGCGCTTCCCTGATCGGGTTCTGATTGAGCAAGAAAAAGCGTCTCGGTGGGTATACCCACCGAGACGCTTTTTCTTGGGAAGATTTTCAGGAGCTACCCTCCCCTCATAGGATGCTTGCGCTTGCATTCAGGTATCACTCTGCTTTCGTCATTAACATCCTTCAATGTGGGAGTCAAGGAGGCTTGACAAAATGATCGACTCACGTATAAACTTGCGTCGTTGGCGGCATGGTTCGTCACCTGACTTCTTGTTGAGTTAGATGCCGCAGGATACCGACCTTCAGACGCAGCGTTGCGCTGTTGGTGAAGTTCCCTCGCGGATTATAGAGAAAATTATATGCGTTCAGTGATTCTCGGTATCCTGCGTAGACTCCGGTTGTCCCCCGACAAGGGCAGTTTGCCTGATCAAGACAGAGGTATGTCATCGTCTACATTTTCTCTCGGTCAGGGTCTAAGCGTTGTCACGCTTTGCTTTTCCCTGCTTTCATCACCGGCATTCGCGCAAACAAAACAGGCTACGCGGCCGTCCGGGGTAAAAACCGCCAGAACAAAATCGTCCGTTAAAGGCAAGCCATCCCCGATTCACACCGGGTTCGACCCATTTTCCGCGCGTTCTCTAAAACTAGCGCTGGATCAACTCAATGCTCAGGAAAAGGCGAAAGACCACGACAGAGACGCCGAAAGAGAATCGCTGAAAGTAACCCGACCTACCCGTCGGGGTTCTCTTTCCGCCGTTATTCTTGAGGAAAAGGAAGAAAATGGCGCGGACGCTCTCGGGGCTCTTTATCACTATTTGAGCGTACGCGCTTATCCCGGAGACACAGTAGACCCGAATACTGCAATCAAAGCGGCGCAACACCGGGATAGAATGGCGCCTGCCTTTATCGGATCGCCTCCCGGATTTAATGCATTGCAGTCCGTTCCAGTCACAATGCAAGCAGGTGGCGGTTGGGAATTTGTCGGCCCTACCAACTACCAGCCACCCTATCAATGGGGTTTTGGCATAGGCGCCATGAATGGTCGAGTCAATGATGTTGTCTTTGATCCCAAAAACACTTCCACCTTTTACCTTGCCTCTGCCGGAGGCGGTATCTGGAAGAGCACGAATAACGGCAAGGACTGGAAATCTCTGAGCGCCGGCTGGCCTGCGACACAGTCTTACAGTATTACGGTAGACCCGACCAATAGCAACCGGCTTTATGCAGGAACGGGCGACCTCTGGTATAAAAGGGGTTTTGGTCTGATGGCATCCAGCGATGCGGGCGCTACCTGGAAACAACTGGGAGCGTCTGTCTTTGGAACCAGCGTCATCACTAGAGCGCTGGTGGACCCGGAAAATCCCCAGATCATCACTGTCTCCCCGTTCGATAGGGGCAAGACGGTGTACCGCTCCACCAACGGAGGCGTAAGCTGGGTGGGAGTGATACCCGCCCCAGCAGGAGCCACAAACTGGTGGTTCGATCTCAGTTATGGATCTATAGACAGCGCGACAGGGAAACGTAGCTATTATGCTGTCGGTGTGACCAATAACGGGACAGTCTCGGCGAACGCCTATCGCTCTCAGGATCAGGGCGCGACATGGACTAAATTAACGCTTCCGGCGATCACTTCATCCGGAATTAGCCGGGTTTCGGTATCGGCAAGCCCTACCTCCGCGAATGTGGTCTATGTTGGAGTCGCCTACTCCAATGCTAGCGGAGCCTCGACCGGAAAAGTATTTCGGAGCGGTGACCGAGGTGCTACCTGGACGGATATTACCGGTCCCGCTTCCGGCGACCTGCTATCGGCAAGCTGGGGTCAGTCCTGGTATGACTTCTATGTGACCGCTTCGTCTCGTGTGGTGAACGGCGTCACTCGTGACATGGTATATGTCGGTCTTATCGATATTCTGGAGTATGTCTATACCGGTAATACATCAGACAAATGGGTGTCCATCAATCGGGCGTATACGGGCGTTGATCTCGTTCACGTCGATCAACACCGCTTGAACGTGAACCCGAACAACCCGAATAATGTTGTTGTCGGTAACGATGGCGGAGTCTACCAGATGGATTACGATGGTTCGAACTGGACGCCAAAGAGCATGAACCGCTCCCTCGGAATGACGCAATTTTACAGCGCCGCTTACCATCCCTCCGACTCTCTGACCATGATGGCGGGAGCGCAGGACAATGGGACAGCAGGAATTGGGGGCGATCCCGGCAACTGGTACGGACTCACAGGAGGAGACGGCGGGTATTGCGCCATCAATCAATCCGACCCAACCCAATTTTTCACGTCCTCACAGTTCCTGAACATCTATTACTATGATAGCGCCGGTTGGAATTACATCACCCCCGGCTATGGTAACGATAATGTCGCTTTTATAGCCCCCTTCATTCTCGACCCCGCAGACCAGGGAGTCCTTTATGCAGGAACCAGCTATCTGTATCGATGGACGAAAAGCTCTGGAAGCTGGGAAAATCGACTCGGCAACCAGAAACTCTCCGCTAACGGCGCCATCAGGTCAATCGCTGTCGCCCCGAGCGATAAAAAGCGGATATATACTGGTTCTTCCGATGGCGAAGTATGGATGACCGCCGATAGAGGCGCGACATGGAGTCGAATCAACAGTGGAACGACATCGCTTCCGAATCGGGCGATTATGAGTATCGCTGTTCAACCCGATAACCCCGATCAGATACTCGTTGGCGTTTCCGGGAGCGGGACAGGACACCTCTGGCGATGTGACAACACACTGGCAGGAGCGACCCGCGCCTGGACTAATGTAAGCGGTTCAGGCTCGAACGGTCTTCCTGATATCTCCCTGAATTCGGTCGCTCTGGGAATTATCGATCCGGTCAAAGCCTACTATGTCGGTACAGATGTCGGCGTCTTCACGACTTCGAACGGCGGTCTGACGTGGGCGAATGCGACGCAACCACTGGGACTTCCTCCAGTTCAGGTAAATGATCTGAAAGTCGTTCCCGGAACGGGCTACCTGAATGCCGCCACCTTCGGACGGGGCATCTGGCGGATAAGCCTTGCGCCGAATCCGTTACCAGTTTTATCTTCACTGGAACCCTCTCAGGCTATCGCCGGAAGTGGGGACACCCCTTTGACCGTCAATGGTTCGGGCTTTATCTATGGCGCGACGGCACGATTTGGAACGACAATTCTGGATACTGTCTATGTATCGCCGACGAAATTGACGACGACCATACCGTCGAGTCTCCTACAGACTGTTGGACCGGTAAATGTTGTGGTGACGAATCCCTTCCCCGGCGGCGGCGATAGTAATGCGCTGACTTTCCAGGTACAGATTCCCCTGCGAGCCTCCATCAGTACGCCAACCATTTCGAATGGCATGGTTAATGCAATCGTCTCCATCTATAATGACCGAAACATTACCGCCAGCGGCGTACAGATCAAGGATATCGAAGTCACTTTTAGAAACAACAAGGTGAAAGGCGCTCCCCTTCCGTTGAATATCGGTTCCATACCCGGAAATACTAACGGAAAACCGTTTTACATCAACCGGGCATTTTCATTCCCTGCCTCCGTCGCTAATTCTGGCGATACGGTCACGGTGACCTACAAAGGTTCCTGTTTCCAACCCGGCGCGACGGACTTCACGCTCATCGCGACTCTCAAATTGCCCTGAGCGCCGACGGTATTCGATACAACGCGAAAGGCGTCCCGATTAGAATCAATCGGGACGCCTTTTTCATCTCATCACTGACACCTCAGGACGCTTCCGGTAACGGCGCAATATCAGGCGCCAGGAAAGCGCTCCTCGCCTCATGTGAAAAGAGCGCATCTCTGGTGTAATTCTGCAAAAGGATTTCCATGCCACGGGCGATCAACTCCGCATGCGCTACGCGGAATGATTCCCACTTACCCTCATCGTTGTCACGCATCCGTTTCGCAATATGATGTAGAAACGCAATGGTGATCGTTTCGTGATAGCCAGTAAAATTGCCCTGCGCCCGGTTATACGCGAGTATCCGTTCTCGTGCATACCCTATAGCTTCGGGTAATGGCATCCGACACAGAGACAGATAGCCCATTCGCACATGGGCTTCATGCGTCCATTCCGTCCGTGGCAACGTTGCGCCTTCAAAGGCGTACAAGAATTCTTCGTCCGTCATTTTATCGTTATCATTACATGCTTGCGGTATGATAGGAGCGATGGACTCTTCCCCTGTTCCTCTTCCTCCCGAATCTCCTTCGATCCCGGCGACACGATCCTTACATCGTCTGCAACGACGGGCGCGTATCGCGGCGCGGGTCAATTTTGGCATCACACGGCAGGTGCGTCAGTCACTGAAATGGGATTCCTTGACCGGCGCTCTTACCGGATTATACATGGGAATGACCGCTCCCTTCTTTATTAAAATCGGGCGGGATATGTTACACGCTTCGCCTACCGCTATTTCTCTGATGTTCGCCGCACCGTTCATTGGAAATCTGTTCTCACCGTTCTGGGCGCGTCAAATGGAGGGTCGTGAGAAACTTCCGTTTTGCGTCGGTTCGTGGGCGATGGCGCGAATACTATTGCTGATAATGCCCTTCGCCTTGACGGGAAATTCGTTTGTCCTTCTGATTGCGTTACTGCAGATTATCGGAACCGTATCCGCCCCGGCGTACACATCGATTATGCGCGATATCTATCCTGATGAATCTCGCGGTCGCCTCATGGGTTACGCACGTGTCGCGGTGCAGTCGATGGCGTTTATTTCGACTCTGCTGGTGGGGCGCCTGCTCGACCATGGCGTTTCGTATACGATCTTGTTTCCTATTGCAGGGATTTTCGGAATTACAGCAGCGATGACGTTCCGAAATGTTCGTCCCCTCAGTTCCTCCCCAGTTCCTTTAGCTGGCGTTGAAAAAGAAGCGATGCTACCGTTCCTTCGGCAGACGTTTTCGATACTTCTCTACAATCGACCGTACCGATGGTTCGCTCTTTCGGTATTTGTGTACGGGTTCGCCAACCTGATGCTGATTCCGCTCTACGGGTTGTATCAGGTGGATGTGTTGAAGATTTCGGGCACTCAAATCGCCAATATCGCCAATGTCGCCGCGTTGAGCGCGATTGTCGGTTCCTTCTTCTGGGGACGGTTTATGGATAAGAATGGCCCGGCATTTACCGTTCTCTGTGGAATCTGCCTGATTGCCGCAATGCCCATCGTGTATTTCTTTGCTCCTACTCCTGAGGCGCTTCTGTTCGCAGGAGCGCTTTCCGGCTTCGGTTTTTCCGGCATTGATCTGTCATATCTTGCCAGTATCCTGCTCTACGCCGAACGGCACAAGACCGCACAATACCAATCGTTACACGCGCTATTGCTGGGAGTCCGGGGCGTGCTGGCTCCCCTGCTGGGCATTCCCCTGATTCATACGTTCGGATATAAACCGGTCTTTGTAATGGGATTCGGAATTATGATGCTGGGCGGCGTCTTACAGGCGCTCGCCATTCGGGATGCCCGAACCTGAAGAGTCTGGGGTTCCTGCCCAACGCTTTTAGCCCAATTCGAACGCACGACGCAAACTTTCGATATAATCGAAGTCTTCGGACATCGTCTTGCCGGGAGTATCGCTGATTTTAGCGACCGGGCGATTATTACACCGTGTCATTTTCAAAACGATTGCCAGGGCATTGAAACCAAGATCATTGGTCAAATTCGTACCGATACCATATTGCGTTCGAATACGCCCCTGAAAATGCCGGGCGAGGGCGATACTCTTTTGGATGTCCAACCCATCGCTAAAGACAGCGGTCTTCGATTTCGGATCGATACGGAATGCCTCATAATGAGCGATGAGCCGTTCGCACCAGACATAAGGATCGCCGGAATCATGCCTTGCACCATCATACGCCTTACTGAATAACAGATCGAAATCGCGGAAGAAGGCATCCATTCCCACCACATCAGAAAGAGCGATGCCAAGGTCGCCGCGATACTCCTGCATCCACTCTTCGAATGCGTACTTTTGTGAATCCGCCAGGGAAGTGAACGCCTGCCCCGCCTGCAGAAACTCATGCGCCATCGTACCAATAGGCTTCAATCCCATCGTTTGAGCAAGATGCACATTGCTGGTCCCGATAAGATGATCACCGATCTGGTCTTTTAATGTCCGCAGAACGAACATCTGCCACTCGCGAGAGTAGCGCCGCCGCGTTCCGAATTCGATGATGCCCAGATCAACCCCAGCGATATTGATTTGACGGCATTTCTCCTCAAGACGAAGACGGCCTTCCTCACTGCGAATCGGCGCATCCGGTTGTGTATTTCGGAAATAGACTTCGTTCACAATAGCGAGTATCGGCACTTCGAACAAGATAGTCTGATACCAATTACCCTTGATATGAATCCTTAACTGGTCACTGTCCGCTCTCATTTCCACAGCATCCGGGTTCAGGGAAAAGCCACGGAGCGAATCGACAAACCCACCTTTGATAAACCGGATAGAGCGTAGATATGCTTCTTCTTCCGCACTGAGGCGCAGTTCTCCCAGATGGCTGATTTCAGACCGGATTTCGTCCGCATAAGGTCGCAAGTCTACATCTGCCGTGCGGTTCTTAAAGGCGTATTCGACCTGAGTATGCGGAAAACGACTCCATACCACCTGCATCATTGTCAGTTTATAGAGGTCTGTATCCAGAAGAGAATCTATGATCATAAATTCCGATTTATTTCTTTTTAACTTCTATCAGAGCGCCTTTAGATTGTCCGACTGAATTTCAGCAGTCGTCATCGTGCGAACGCCTTTAACGGTCATTTCACGGAGAAAATCCTCCGCGTAGCCTTCAAAACCGGTCACAGGCGAGCAAGCATCCGTGATCAAGACCAGTTTTTCGGTCACGGAACCATCCGTAATTTCGATCAGATCGCGCACAGTGTTTGCAATGCAATGGCTGAGGGCTTCTCCCGCCACCAAAATCCGGTCTGCATGTTCGAGAGATTTTACCAGAACGCTATTTGTTCCGGTTGTCGTATCGTTCGGGTCTACTACATCGGCACGGAGGGCGGAATAGTGTTCCGTCCGGGGGTTTTCCCCCTTACGGACAAAATCCACGGTTTTACCGGTCATCGCTTCCCATTGGGTCAACGCAGGAAAGAGTAGCGCGGAGATGGAATGCCCCGGCGTTCCGATCAGGCAATGGTACGGCCAGATACACAGAGGATAACGCCCGTTTCTGGCAAGAGCCGCGACATATTCCCTCGAATACGCCTCCTCCTCATATCGCCGAGTACGCCACTTTCCTGATGTGACATCATCCTCGGAGATAATGGTAAAAGGTGCGGGTGGGTTTCCTTCACGATCCTGCCACCAGATGGAATGGGCGATATGCAGGAAGTGATGGGAATCGAGAGTGACATGAATCGCACCCCATTCCGCGCCGTAGCGCCCCAGCAATGCCGCCAATCCCCTCATATCGTTTTCCGCGCCCGGCACATAAAGCGCACCGGATACAGGGTCGCAAAAGTCCTGCTGTGGGTCGATAATCAACGCATGAACGTTCATATTTCCATCGTACCTCCAAAGCGGGCAAAATGGTCGACAGCAACAAGGCTTTCGGATGATTTGGTTGACGGGATTGATGAGCGGTAACGGATGTTCGGACGTTGGCGCAACGTGCCTGTGCATGCTATACTTTTTAACGTCGCTGGATTTACGGAGGCGGACTTTTGTTGACGCATCCCGTGACTTCCGACCATAGCCCGTTCGATTACCCGCTGTAGCTCAGCCCGGATAGAGCGAGCCCGTCCTAAGGGCGAGGTCGGGGGTTCGAATCCCTCCGGCGGGACTTGTCAGTGCGCTTCATGTTCACTGTCAGGGAGAGGTCGCATAGTGGTCTAGTGCGCTCGCCTCGAAAGCGAGTGAGTGATGAGCTCCGTGGGTTCGAATCCCACCCTCTCCGCTCAGGAATACTCTCGTTCCGGGTTAACCCGGAACGGGAGTATTTTTTTTACCCATTAGCGAAGGAAACAATCGAATCAAAATCGGGGGAATACTCTCTCGATATATCCACTATCAGCGTGGGAACGCCCAGATGCGGAGGATCATAATCCTCAAACGGCAGCATGAGTCTTTTGCGCGTCGCCTCGCTCACTTTATCCTCATGGAAACTCTCCCGTGCCGGGTCATTCCTCGTTCTATCCGCCTCAAACTCGCAGTCTGCGGGTCGAGCGTACAAATAATGATCCGTATACGAGCGATGGATTGTAATAGCTCCAGCCTCGGAGCCCATAGTTTATGCTGAAATCTGGAACCGGGGCGACCCGTTACGATAATGAGAGATGGCTGAATAAGAGACGGTTGCCGAATCGTTTCGCCGCTACTGCTCATTGGAGGGCTATTCTTTGCACCAGGTGAGGAAAAGCAAAGCAGTCTACAAAAAAATAGGAGACGGTTAGGAATCGCTTCGCTTCACCGTAGCCTGTTTATCCGCTGTTTTTGAACGATTATTCGCTAAATCACACTATCCCTTAACACGGGCAAGCGCGGCGGTCGCGGCGTATGCAGTGTCGGCATCGGGAGATTTAGCCAAGGCTTCCAGAGCAGGACGGGCGCGAGCATCGCCAATTTCCCCCAGAGTGATCGCCGCCCAGCGAGCGGCGGGGTTGGCAGGCACGGCGACAGCGACCAATGCGTCCACAGCAGGTCGTTGTATGGCGCTCAACGCTTGCGAAGCGTAATAAGCGACCGTGTCATTTGCGCCTCCGAGTAAAGATACTAACGGAGCTACAGCAGGCGCTCCTACTCGCCCCAGTGCCGTGACGGCATTCTCAGCGACCGCTCCTTCGGTATCTCCCAGAGCTTTCAGGAGGGGGGCGAGGGCGTTCGGCGCAGAGGGATCAGCGAGGGGCGGCAGTGCGCTCTGCGCGATTCGGGTCGCCGGATCGGTCAGTTTCTTTGTCAGTACCGCAAATGGTTTCCGAGCGTCATCGTCCTTAGCGGCGGCGGATCGTGCGGAAATGACGGCAAGTGCATTCGTCTGAGCGGCAGGGTTCGACAGGGTATCCAGAAGCGCCCCTCTTGTCTGTAGAGAATCGAAGGCCTTCTCCTGCTCCGTCTTATCGGTTGCAGTCGCCAGAACCGCTATATCGCTTCGGATGACCGTCGCTTTCGCCAGAATATCGCTCAGAGAGTTGATCGCGATGGAGCGAACGGCGGCGGAAGGATCCGCTATCGCAGAGGCGGCAAGAGTCGGTGAGCGCATGCCTCCTGCGGCTTCTGCGGCGCGCGCACGGATAGCTTCATCAGGACTCTTGAGCGCCTGAGCGACATTGGCGGACGCTTTTTCAGCGGCGCGGCGCAAACCAGCGGTGGCGGCGGTGGCGACCGTAAGGTCGAATCGCCCAGCGCTTTGGTGAGCGTCGTATTCGCTTCCGGGGTCGCTATGCCTCCCAGAGCGACCGCCGCCGCCGTTCTCGCTGCCGGATCGGCATTCGGATCAGAGAGCGCCGCGATCAACGCGGGAGCGCCTTCAGGAGCGCTGATATTTGCCAGTGATGTGACCGCCGCACGGCGTACATTCGGATCAGCATCCCGGATGAAGGGCAAGGCGGGAGTCGCCGCTTCGGGAACGGAAAACTTACCGAGAATATCGAGAAGCTGTATTTTCGCTTTTGCCAGATCGTCCGGCTTCGTGAACTTGCTTAACGCATCCTGTTGAAGATAAGGAACGATCAGCGGAATCGTATCCGGCCCGATCGATGCCAGCATATCGCCCATCGCAGAGCGCAAATCGGGATCGCCCAGACGCTTCGCCATTTCATCCTTGAGCGGGCGCCCTATCGCCTTAAGAGCGTTGCGGGTCTGGTCTTTGATATTTCCATCGGGGTCTTTGGCGGCGGCGAAAATCAGGTCAATATACTGTGCCCCGACTTTCGTGATCGCCTCCTTGGCGGCGTCACGAACCGGGTGGGTTTTGGTCTCGACGGATTCGGTATCCGGGTCTTTGAGCATCTGCAACAGTTCTTTGAATGCTGCAGGGTTCTTACCGCCTTCAGCGAGTTTCTGCAACGTTGCAACAGCCGTCAGACGCGTATCTTTCGGAGCGCCACCCTGAAGAGCGTCAAATAGTACGCCACGATCCATCAGGCTTTTTACGCCCTGTTCCTGTTGCGTCGCTTCCTTCCCGCCCACAAGCGCGAGCTGGGAACTGGTCTGGACTCGGTTCCAGACAAAACTGCCAATGCCGTAAACGACGGACAAAGCAAGAAGAATCAGAACTATGCGTCGTGGATTCACGTTACCCTTATGCCGCCGCCCACAGAAGGGGTCTTCTGCTACGTAAACGGAAGGCGTTTAATCGCCGTTGAGATTACTTCCAATGTACCACAGAGGAGCATAGATTTCCTTCCTGAACTCCGGTTCGAAGTCATACAAAACGAACACACTATCAGAAAAGTCGCACCCTGTGAGGGATTTATTAGAGAAGGAGCGAAGCGATCGCTTGTCGAAGTATGCTCATGACATGACTCCGAAAGAAGAATATCAACAAAACGGTTTCCTCATTGTTCGTAACTTGCTGACGCCGGAAGAATGCACGGAAATGAAACGTGAAATCCAGCGAATTCTCCAAGAGAAAAAGGATTACGGCGGGGTACTCGTCGGGTTGGCGGCGACCAGCGCTGTCTTTCAAGCGGCGGCGCATCATCCAAAGTTGCTCGACGCAATTGAATCCGTCATCGGATCAGATATTCTCTTTTTGAGCGACAAGGTCGTTTTCAAGTCTTCTGATGTACGTTTCGCATCTCCCTGGCATCAGGACTGGCACTATTGGAAGGGGGCGCACAAGCTTTCGGTCTGGATCGCCCTCGATCCGACATCCACCGAGAACGGTTGCCTCAAACTGTTGCCCGGAAGTCATAAGTCTATCGCCGTCCATGATGGCTCAGCGCCGGAAGGTGAGGGCTTCGGTCATCGTTTAAACCCCGATGCCGTCGATGAGAACGAAGCGTTTATCGCGGAGTGTAATGTAGGAGACGCTGTCCTTTTCCATGACCTGACATTGCATGCATCCTTTCCCAATATTAGCGGAGAAGACCGTATCGCGCTTATCAGCACTTACAGTAATGCGGCGGAGCCGGATTTCGCTTATGATTGGGCAGTCGCTGCGATGCTGGTTCGCGGAAAGGCGACGGACGGAGTTCTAACCGCTTCTTAACCCTTACCGGGTAATTGGCGACGCTTAAAAATCGCGGCGCCCGGTAACGAAATGACTGCGCCAGTACGCGGTATCGAGCTTCTCGATAACCACCTTCCCACGCCCACCAGAGGCATGGATAAGATAACCACTTCCTATGCATATGCCGGTATGATCGACGCCGGGACGCTTGTCGGAGCAGTCAAAGTATAGCCGATCACCTGCCTGCAGTTCCTCAAAGGCAACCGGTTGCCCGACATTCGCTTGCTCTGAACTGACTCGCGGAAGCCGAACTCCCGCCGTTCGGTAAACATTCATCGTGAAACCGGAACAGTCCGTTCCCGCTCGGCTGTTCCACGCCCATCGGTAGGGAACGCCCAGATAAGTCGCCGCTTCCTGCAAAATAGCGCGAACGGCGCCGCTTGCATCTGACGAAAAGCGCGTCATGGTCTCCCCGCTATCGCCGGAACCGGTGGGGTCACTAGAGCTTATCGGGGGAGGATTATCGGTGGGTAGGGCCGTTCCATCGCCGATGGGAGCGAGCATTTCTACGTTATAGTCCAGAAGTTCGATAGCGTCTTTGCGAATCCAGGCGATAGTGCGATCCGCCATGAGAACGCCCCAGTACATGCCCACCCCGTCCACAACCGCTACCTGCGTATTACGTGGTACGCGAAATTTCGTGGAGGCGTTGTCGGCAGGGCGGGAACGAATAATCGTCTCACCGACGATGACCTGTCCTACTTGCGCTAGCGTTTTATCCGCGCCGGGGGGTTGCGCCGCACGGTTGAAGCCCCCCCGGTTCGTGACGGATCCTCGTTTGATATTGGTCTTACTCTGCGCGAAAGCCGGGGTAGCAGTCGTCACTATCCATAGCGTCGCTACTGCCGACAGCGAAAAAATCATCAGAGATGATGTTGGCGAGTAACATCGAATATCAGTGCTGCGGAACTTCATGCCGTTTTTTTAAACAAAAGACCGCCGTACTCCTGCACGGCGGTCAAAATATTTTAGCGACGACGCTATTTCCGTTCATGGTCGGGTGGGATTACCACTGCAGCGCCTTCCCGACAATCCCTGTTTAATTCAGGATCTTTTGCAAGAAACCCGACATTAACGCTTGGAGAACTGGAAACCGCGACGAGCGCGCTTATGTCCGTATTTCTTGGATTCCTTAACGCGAGGGTCGCGGGTCAGATAACCATTACGGCGCAGAACCGGTCGCAACTCGGGATCAGCCTCTACCAGAGCTTTGGAGATGCCATGTCGAAGCGCTCCGGCCTGTCCGGAGACGCCGCCGCCCAGAGCCTGAGCGACGACAGTATAACGTCCCGCTGTATTGGTGATCTCGAACGGCTGATTGATCAGGGCTTCGAGAGTCCGACGATGGAAGTAATCCGCCACCGACTTCTTATTGACCGTGATATTCGCCTCACCGGCAGTAAGCCACACCTTGGCAATCGCATTCTTGCGCTTGCCGGTGGCATAGAAACGGGTCTGTTCCGCCATAATACTTTCCTTATCCTTCCGTCTCTAAGCGTCGCAAACGTCCCTGAGCCAGTGCGGCGACGGACTGCGCTTTTTCCGCGTTCGGCGTTCCCTTGATCTGAGCTTCATGCTTGTGGGAATCGCCCTTGTAAACTCGCAATTTACGCAACATTGCAGCGCCCAGCGAGTTGTGCGGTAGCATTCCCTTCACGGTGCGCATAATAGCATCATCCGCCCGTTTTTCCAGAAACTCGCCTTTGGGTACGGACTTGATTCCACCCGGATACATGGAGTGACGCCAGATCGGTTCTTTAGGCTTGTTAGCGCCGGTATAAAGGGCGCGTTCCGCATTGATAATAATGACATGGTCACCGGTGTCGACATGCGGGGTAAAAGTGGGTTTATGCTTACCGCGAAGAATCTTGGCGGCTTCCACGCATAATCGTCCTACCGGTACGCCGGTGGCATCAAGCACAACCCATTCTCGTTGCACTTCCGCCGGTTTGGCTGTAAAAGTTTTCATTCCAGATTATTCCTGTTTATTGCTTGGGGGCATCAGGAGTTTAAGATTCGGCGTAATCGATAACGCTATCGCCTTCAAATCCCTGACTTCTGCCCTCTCCATATTTCACGCGCACCAGACAAAGACCGTGCGCAGGAGCGATGGACGGGCATTGAGCCCGATCTCCGCTCTCACGGATTCTACGAACGTCCGCAGGCCCGAGTTTACCTGCGCCTGCCGGAATCAATACGCCGACAAATGACCGAACCATCGAGCGTAAGAACGCATTTCCACAGACGGTTATCAGAACGCAATCACGATAGGGACGCACTGCCACACTCTCGATTCGGCGTACGGTTGATTTTCCGGGTGTATCCGGTTGCCCGAACGCCGCGAAATCATGCGTTCCTATCAATTCGTTCGCCACCGCTCGCATGGCGGAAAGGTCTAACGGATTGCGGATGTGCAATGCAAACCTTCCCAACAATGCGCTTGGGACAGAGCGATTCAGAATCACGTACCGATATGTCCGATTCAAAGCGCTGTAGCGGGCATGAAACGAAAGATTCGTTTCACGAACCGCTTTTACCGCAATGTCCCGGGGCAATGCGCCATTGAGCGCAGACGCCACATTCTCCGCAGGTATCGGCCATTCTGTGTCGAAATGAACCACCTGCCCACTGGCATGGACTCCTGCATCCGTTCGTCCCGCCCCATGCGTTCGCGAAAAAGCGCCAGATAGTCGCTCAATCGCTGCTTCTAACGATCCCTGAATAGTGCGCTCACCTTTGCCCTGCAATTGAAAACCGGCATAATCTGTACCGTCATATTCCAGGATCAGGCGAAAACGTCGCATCGGCTTATCTGTAGACGAGTCATAGAAATCACGACCCATCTACAGGTTGTTATCAGTCGTTTACGAATGCCAGAAGCACTACAGGAGCGCCATCGCCACGTCGGACGCCTTTTCGCGCCATACGGGTATAGCCACCTGGACGATCTTTAAACTGCGGGGCGATAACGGTGAAGAGTTCCTTCACCACATCTTCGTCCTGCGAGTTATGACCGCCGATGTAGGTTCGAGCGATTCGGCGATTGTGGACAGAATCCTCTTTCGCTTTGGTTACCAGACGCTCTGCGATGATGCGTACATCCTTCGCACGGGTTTCCGTCGTCTCTATTTGCTTGTAAATAATGAGCGAACGCACCAGCCCTTTCAGGAGAGCGCGTCGCTGGTCAGAGGGCAGTCCAAATTGCCGCCCGCCAATCCGGTGTCGCATAGTCTATCTTCTCCGGGCCGATATTATTCGCCCTCATCCTCGTCTTCGCTATCATCCCCTTCGAAGGAGACGCCTTCAGGCGAATCCTTCAACTGGAGACTCATCGCTCCCAGTTTTTCCTTAACTTCGGTCAACGATTTGCGACCAAAGTTTCGGATATTCATCAAATCCAGTTCGGAAATTAGGGTCAGTTCCCCAACCGTCAAAATCCCTGCCTTCTTCAGACAGTTATATGTTCGTACAGAGAAGTCCAATTCTTCGATGCGAACATCCGGCGCGTTCGCGCCAATCGCGAACGAATGCGCCGACGGGAGAAAGGAACGACCCGGCGCGCCCTGGAACGCAACGAACCGCAAGAAGTAATCCGACAATGTCTGAGCGGCCTGAGAAAGAGCCTCCGACGGTCGAATCGTTCCATTAGTCGTGATTTCAATTACCAACCGCTCATAGTCCGTACGGTTTCCGACGCGAGTCGGGTCAATGGTATAAGACACCTTCCGAATCGGGCTAAACGCGGCAGGAACCGGAATGTCACCGATGATCTCTGTACGATTGACCGACTTTTCGGGCATGACATACCCACGGCCTCGCCCTATAGTCAATTCCATATACAGGCTAGCGGTCTCATCTGACAGCGTCGCGATGTAGACATCGGGGTTAGAGATTTCCACATCTGGCGGGCAAATAACGTCCGCTCCCGTGATACGACCGGCGCCTCGCGCCTCTACCCTTATGGTCGGGAGGCTTCGTTCTCGCGCAGGAGCATCGCCGTTCGGTTCGGCGCCGTCATGATCTCTACCGTCCCCATTGCTATGAACTTTGACATAGAGTTCTTTCAGGTTGAGCAACAATTCCGTCGCATCTTCCTTCAAGCCTGGAATCTGCTGGAATTCATGCTGAACTCCCTCAATACGCACCAGCGTCACTGCCGCCCCTTCGATAGAGGTCAACAGCACGCGACGCAACGAGTTACCAAGGGTAACCCCATATCCCGGATCAAGCGGTTCGACCACGAACTTGCCGTAGGTCGCATTTTGTTCCAGAGTCTCAATACGCGGCGAAACCGCGTCCTGCATTTGCATAATCTACCCAACCTACTTTCACGCTCGCACAATGCGACGCGGACTCGCCGCGCCATAACGCCCCAAAATAAAAAGGGTTGTCTGCAGGATCGCTTTCGGGCGTTCTGCAAGACAGGCGTCGCTCAGCGCGAGTAGAATTCGATGATGGTGTTCTCGTGAACGTCCGTATCCACTTCCTCGCGGCGTGGCGCCGAAAGGACTTTTCCTTCAAAAGCGTTCGCGTTTAAAGACAACCAGGAAGGCACGCGAGTGCCAACGTTCGCAAGAGCATCCTGAATGATGGGGATACGCCGCGAACCTTCGGCAACAGTAATGACATGACCAGGCTTCACCTGATAAGAGGGAATATCCACCTTTTTGCCATTGACGAGGAAGTGTCCATGGTTGACAATCTGCCGCGCTTGAGCGCGTGATGTAGCGAATCCCAGGCGAAATACGGTGTTGTCGAGCCGCATTTCCAGTAGTTGCAGGAGGTTTTCGCCGGTGACGCCCCGACGACGGGTCGCTTCGCCGACATAGGAGCGGAACGGCCCTTCGAGAACGCGGTAAATCTGCCGCATTTTCTGCTTGGTGCGGAGCTGCATCCCGTAGTCCGTGATTTTCGCCGGACGTCCGCCAGTTCCGGCGCCGTGTTGACCGGGGGCGTAGTTACGACGCTCGACACCACACTTTTTTGTGTAGCATCGTGCGCCTTTCAAATATAGTTTCTCACCAGCGCGACGGCACTGGCGGCAACGGGCATCCCCGCTGACTGAATTGGGAGATTTCGACATTCCTTCTCTTCCTCCCGATTCGTTCCCGAGGAGCGAATCGGTTTACAAGCCAAATTCTTTCACGCCTCGCTTCTCTGCGGAGAAAAGCGAGAAAATCGATATATCAGACGCGGCGGCGCTTGGGAGCGCGGCATCCGTTGTGCGGCAGGGGCGTCACGTCGCGGATCAGATTGATTTCCAATCCCACCGCCGACAAAGCGCGAATAGCCGTTTCGCGACCGGAACCCGGTCCCTTGACAAAGACATCGACGCGGCGCAGACCGTGATCTTGTGCAGCGCGGGCAGCCTTTTCCGAGGCTAATTGCGCCGCGAACGGCGTCCCCTTCTTGGTTCCCTTGAAACCGACCGTTCCTGCGGACGCCCATGAGATGGCGTCACCCTTGGTATCGGTCAGCGTAACTATCGTGTTATTGAACGTGCTCTGGATATGCGCCATACCGACAGCGATATTCTTTCGCGCCTTCGGTTTATTACGCGCGGCCTGAGCCGATGTAAGTTTTCTTGCCATACTTTATTCCTGCAGTGCCTGTCATCGAGACTATCGTCGACGATCCTATCCCGGATGTCGACGACCGCCTCGTTAACGTTTATTTCTTCTTCTTCTTCGCGCCAACGGTGCGCTTCGGTCCCTTACGGGTTCGTGCGTTCGTCGAAGTCCGCTGACCACGCACAGGCAAGCCGCGTCGGTGACGGATGCCCCGATACGACTGTATTTCCTGCAGTCGGCGTATATTCATCTGAATGGTTCGTCGAAGGTCTCCCTCCACACGCCACTCACGCTCAATAATGTCGCGAAGTCGGGCGACTTCTGACTCGGCGAGAGCCGAAATCTTTGTTCGCGGGTCAATGCCCGCCTGTTCCAGAATCTGCCGACCGCTCGCCAGCCCAATACCGTAAATTTCCGGCAGGGCATATTCGACCGCTTTTTCGCGGGGCAGGTCTACACCGGCAATACGTGCCACGTTACTTTACTCCTGTACGCCTTATCCCTGGCGCTGCTTGTGCTTCGGATTTTTAGCGCAGATGACGCGCACGACGCCTTCGCGTTTGATAACCTTGCACTTGTCACAGATTTTTTTGACCGACGCTCGAACTTTCATAATGCCACCATTAATTTTTCAAGGTTCAACACCTCAAAAAAAACTTATTTGTACCGATATAGAATCCGCCCACGGGTCAGGTCATAGGGAGATAACTCCACAAGGACCCGGTCGCCCGGCAGGATTCTAATATAGTTCACCCGGATTTTGCCGGAAATGTGAGCCAATATTTCGTGACCCGATTCCAGCTTTACCCGGAACATCGCATTGGGCAGGTTTTCAGAAATGACTCCCTGAACCTCAATGCCCTGTTCTTTGACCGGACCGTTATCTTCCGGATTCTGTGGAGCCGGACTTCGTCCGCCACCGCCGCCGCCGGGACGTCTGCCGCCACCGCCGCCAGGTCTATTGCCACCGGGACGTCCGCCGCCCCCGCCGGGCCGACCGCCGCCCGGTCGTCCGCCGCCACCCGGCCTATAGCCCCCCCCGGGCCTTCCTGCCATACACGGTTTTCCTTCCAGGCTCGAGAAAATCGCCAAATACACACAAATGCGCCCAAGCGGACGCAGCGCGTGCCTGGGCGAACTGTTGCGACCAAAAGTTAGCCCCTTACCGTCCTCAACAGGTCGGCAGGGACATACAATCGACCATTATACAGACAAATATGAAACTTCGCCACAATGATTACACGAGCGCAGCTTCGCACCGAGCGAAAACCTGTTCCTGCGATCCGATGCCATCCACTTTCCGCAAAAGCCCGCTTGCCTGATAATAATCCAGTACCGGTCGGGTTCTCTCCAGATACAACCGCAATCGAACGGTTATCCTGTCGGGTTGATCGTCTTCACGGACGATCAACGGTGAGCCGCAATTATTGCAATATCCGGCGCGTCGGGGCGGTTCCAGACTCAGGTGATACGTTTCCCCGCAATTCTCACAGGTCAGGCGCCCGGTCAGGCGGCGCATCAATTCCTCTTTGTCTACCGCCAGATACAACGCCGCATCGAGTCTGTTACCCTGAGCCTTCAGGTAGATATCCAGCAATTCCGCCTGACGGACATTGCGCGGGTATCCATCCAGAATAAAACCGGTTACATTCTCCAGTTCCCGGAATACGATCGCCCCGGCGATTTCGTCGGTGACCATCTTCCCTTCTTCAATGATACGAACTGCATTAGCCAGTTCACTGTTTTCATTGGAGGCGAGAATGCGTCTCAATATATCTCCTGAAGATACATGGGGATTATCGAATCGCTCCGCCAGTTTCACTCCTTGGGTTCCTTTACCCGAACCCGGCGGCCCCATCATCACTATTCTGGGCAAAACCTTCCCCTCTCACATCAGGGATTCACATTATAGATCATGACAACACAGGTACGAGATGGCAGAAGCGGAACTATCGCTTCGCGCCATCTCGCACCTGATTCGTAATATCGCTTGAATTACCGCCCGGTGGCGGCGGCGCGTCGTTCCGCCCGATTCGTTGGAGCCGGGGTTGCCGGAGTCGCAGGTCCGCCGCCCGTCCGGATGAAACCTTCATAGTTCCGCATCGCCATCTGCGCCTCAATCGCTTGCATGGTTTCAAGCGCAACGCCGACAACGATCAGCAATGAGGTTCCGCCTACCAGAGATATCGTGCTGATTCCAGTCCAGACTGGCGCCCAGTATTGCACCAGCGCCAGTGCGGCGAGGAACAACGCCCCAGCAAAGGTAATACGGGTAAGCACTTTATCCAGGTATTCCGCCGTCGGTCGTCCCGGTTTGATACCGGGAATGAACGAGCCATACTTTTTCAGGTTGTCCGCAATATCAGTCGTATCGTACTGGATTGCCGTATAGAAGTAGGTAAAGAACATTACCAGTATAAAATACGCCAGAGAAGCCAGGATATTGTTGCCCGGTTGTAGTGCATCCTTAGCCCAGATCGCCCACTCACCGAAATGCCATCCGAAAATTTTGTAATCCGGCGGCACATACGTCGCGATCGTCGCGGGAAGCAGGACGATGGAAGTGGCAAAAATGATAGGGATAACGCCCGCCGTATTGACCTTGAGCGGAAGGAAAGACGAACTTTCCTGAGTCATCCGATTGCCGACGATGCGCTTCATATGATGGACGGGAATCTTGCGAACTCCCTGTGTCATGTAGATAACGCCGACAATCGAGGCAAGGAACAGGAGGACAATGGCAATGACACCGGGAATTCTGCCCGGATCATTTCGCGCCAGTTCCGCCGTCATCTGAATCTGGGTCGGAATGGAAACCATGATACCGACGAAGATAATCAGCGATACGCCGTTCCCGATGCCTTTTTCCGTGATCTGTTCGCCCAGCCATAGCAGGAACATCGTCCCTGCCGTGAGGGTGATCATGATAGTGAACATGCTCGCCCATCCCGGTTGGATTGCAGGCGGCAGACCAGGAGCGGCGCGGGAGAAAATCTGATAGACGCCGAACGCCTGCACGACAGCGAAGCCGATGCTGGCATAGCGTGTCCAACGGGCGATTTCTTTCCGTCCGCTTTCGCCTTCTTTAGACTTGGCTTGCAATTGAGGGATGGCGACCGTCAAAAGCTGCATAATGATCGACGCGTTGATGTACGGCATGATCCCCATTGCAATAACGGAGAACTTCTTCAACGCTCCTCCGGAGAAAACATCCACCATGCCCAGAACGCCTTGAAGGCGTCCCTCCACCGCTGCATGATCGACGCCCGCCGCTGGAACGTGAAGCGCCAGCACATAGACAGCAAAAATCATCGCCACGAACTGGATACGCCCCCGGATGTCGGGAACCCGCATCGCTGCCGCTAACTTCTCAAGCATCGCTTTTTACTCTCGCTTTCGCCTCGCCCTTTCGCCTTACAAGGCGAAAAAGGCGACGAACGAAGTATATGTCTTCGCCGCCGCCCGCCCTATAACGCGAAATTCGCAAATGCGAATCCCAATCCCACGTTCATCAGGTCAATCCCGGCGCTACGCAATGAATGCGGAGCGCCGGATATTGATTACAGGGTTCAGACGTCAGCTTCTTCAGACGTGTCGGAAGAATCATCGTCAGATGACTCTTCGCCGATAATGGACGCCGTTCCGCCAGCAGCTTCAATAGCTTCTTTGGCGGCGCCGCTGAATTTGGTGGCGCTAACGGTAAGCTTTTTGGTCAGTTCACCGTCTCCCAGTATCTTTACGCCATCAAGTACTGCTTTTATTACGCCTTTTTCCAGAAGAAATTCCGGCGTCACAATCGTGTCATTGTCAAACTTCTCCAACTGTGACAGATTGACGATGGCATAGAAGGTCTTGAAGCGCCCTGTCAGAAAGCCACGGGAAGTAAGACCGGTTCCCAGACCGCGTTGCTTGGGCAAGCGGCGATGCAGAGGAGTCTGCCCACCTTCAAAGCCCAGTTTCGCCTGTCCTCTCGCCTTGTCACCCTTGTTACCACGGGTAGAGCGAATACCATGACCGGAGCCAGGACCGCGCCCCACTCGCTTACGTCGCTTGACCGAGCCCGGCGCCGGTCGAAGGTCATCTAAATTCATTTCGCTTCCTCCCCGTTCTTGATCTCCTCGACAGAGACCAGATGGCGGATTTTAAAGCACATTCCGCGAATGGACGCATTGTCGGGTTGATGGACGGTTTTCCCGCGCTTGGTCAGACCAAGCGCATTGGCGGTCAGTCCCTGGCTTTTTTCCAGACCGATCGCGCTACGCTCCAGAGTAATTTTCAGCGTATTAGCCATTGCTCGTTTCCTCCGCACTGACCGCGAAGGCGTCTTCGACCGCATTGACAGCCTTGATTTCAGCGACCACAGCCGGAGCCGCGATTGGCGCTTCATTGATCGAAGGCATCGCACCCAGAACCGAACCGCGACGCACTTCTTCGGTGGTCTTGCCGCGCATTTTGGCGACATCTTCGACGGTCTTCAATGCTTTGAGAGCCTTGATAGTCGCCCAAGCATTGTTGACCGGGTTGTTAGAACCCAGAGATTTCGCCAGAATGTCTTGGATACCGGCTTCTTCCAGAAGAATACGAACGGCGCCGCCTGCAACAACTCCCGTACCCGGCGCAGCAGGTTTCAAAAGCACCTGTGATGCGCCATGCTGGGCAAGAATCTCATGCGGGATCGTACCATTGACCATAGGAACGCGAATCAACGCCTTTTTAGCGTCATCGGTTCCTTTTCGAATAGCGTCGGGAATCGCCCGCGCCTTACCAATTCCAGCGCCGACGTGACCATTGCGGTCGCCGACCACCATTAGCGTAGACCAGCTCATCGTTCGTCCGCCTTTGGTGGTCTTCTGCACCTTGTTGGTGCGGACGATTCGCTCTTTTAAGTCCAGGCTATCTACATTTAATCGGGCCATGATTTTTAGAACTCCAGTCCCGCTTCGCGGGCGGCGTCAGCGAGCGCCTGAATGCGCCCATGATAGAGATAACCACCCCGGTCAAAAACGACTTTGGTGACGCCTGCGGCTTTCGCTCGCTCCGCAACCAACGCGCCAACAGCCTTGGCGCCGTCTACATTGGCGCCTTTGCCTTCGGTGCGTAACGTGGCGTCCATTGTCGAGGCGTAAGCAAGAGTCCTGCCGGCGTCATCATTGATGACCTGTGCGTAAATATTCTTGTTGGAGCGGTAGACTGCCAGTCGAGGTCGTTCCTCGGTACCCGCAAGGCGCTTGCGCACCCGCTCATGGCGTCGTTTCCGCGATTCATTTCGTTTAATCAGCATTTTCTTTCCTCAGCGGGGCGCCGATTCCCGACCGGCGACCACTTTATCAGCGACAGACTGCAAAACAGACGTTGAACCTGCCTACAGTCTATGGCTTACTTCTTTTTGCCGCCTTTACCGCCACCCTTACCGGCTTTACCGGACTTACCTGCCTTGCGACGGATCACTTCGTCGCTATAGGCGATTCCCTTGCCCTTGTACGGTTCGGGCTTGCGAATCTTGCGAATTTCAGCCGCCTGCTGTCCGACCACTTCCTTATCGATTCCGGAGATTGTCAGGATCGGCATACGGTTCTGCGGGTTCTGGGCTGTCGTGAACGTAATTCCCGGTCGCGGGGTTACATCTACGGGATGCGAGTAGCCGACGCTCAGTTTCAAATTCCCACCCGTCACTTCAGCGCGGAAACCGACGCCGGTAACGTTCAGAATGCGCTGAAACCCGGTAGAAACTCCGGTCACCATGTTGGAGACCAGGGTGCGGGTCAGACCATGCAGAGCGCGATGTCGATCTTGATCCGTCGGACGGGTAACAACAATCTGGTTGCCTTCCACCGCGATATTCATCTCAGGGGACAGGTTTTTGGTAATCGTTCCCTTGGGGCCGGTCGCCGTTACGCGACCATCCGCATCAACCGTTATGGTGACGCCTGCCGGCAGGGGAATCGGCATTTTTCCAATTCGTGACATGGTTTATCTATTACTCCCGGTTTACTCCCCCGGCGCAACGATCGCTATGGAACTCTCGCCGGGTCTCGATCACCGCTTAAGAATGGAACTCGGAAATCAGCAGGGCCGTGAGCGGCTTTACTCCTGCGTGATGAGTTCTCTTTTAGAAGATATGGGCAAGGACTTCGCCGCCGATGCCGAGTTGACGCGCCTGCTTGCCCGTCATAACGCCACGGGAGGTTGTCAGGATAGCGACACCCAGACCACGCAGGACAACCGGCAACTTGCTGGCGTCGGCGTAGACTCGCAGACCCGGCTTCGAGATACGCTTCAGATTCTGGATGACCGGCGCACGGCGGTGACCGGATATCTGCGCGTATCGCAGGGTAACTTTCAGGCGATTCTGCGGGGTATCCGGAATGACTTCGTACTTGACGATGAAACCTTCCGCCTGAAGAATGCGGAGAATTTCCCGCTTGATTTTGCTATCCGGCGCTTCCACTGTGTCGTGATTGGCGGATTGCGCATTACGGATGCGCGTCAATAAATCCCCGATGGGGTCATTAATAACCATAGTTTTGTTGCTCCTTTACCGGGATCGAATTAGCCGGAGCCCTTTCGGACGCCGGGGATTAGGCCCTTGTGAGCCATTTCACGCAAGACGATGCGGCTGACGCCAAACTGGCGGTAAAAGCCATGCGCTCGTCCCGTGATGGAGCAACGATTCTTCAGGCGCGTAGGGGAAGCGTCTCGCGGCAGTAATGCAAGACCTTCATAGTCGCCCTTTTCCTTCAATTCTTTTCGCTTGGCGGCATACTTCGCCACCGTCTTTTCGCGCTTTAATTGGCGCTGCTTCCACGATTCTCGTGCCATTTATTTCCTTCCAGGTTCCGACGAAACGGTAAAACGCCCGTCGGACTTTGGCGCGGCTACCGATGGATCCCATCAGCGCCGCCATTTTCAAATTATCAACGGACAAAACGGACGGCGAATTTCGCCGTCCGGAAACTTTGACGTTATAACACGCCTGCGCCCTCTCCGCAACCATGCTCTGCGATTCCCCCCGCAGGACAGGTCGTTCATTTCCGCTTTTCATTCTGGATGGAGAAGTCTTCAAACGTTTCGTCATCGGTAAGTCAGGCGGGCATCGCCAGTTCCCAGATGGCGTTCGCATAGATTTTGGCGCACTGAATCAGGCGTTCCACGGCAAAACGTTCATCCGCTTGATGCGCCACTTCCGGATCGCCCGGCATAGCAGGACCAAAAGCGACCCCAACCGGCGCGACTACGGTCGCATAGGTGCGTCCGCCCATGGTATTCGGGGGACGCATATCGCCGGTGTGGTCACGGTAGACGCGCAACAGGGTCTTGACCGGTTCTGCATCCTGAGGGACATAGAGCGGCGGCGTATGCGACAGTTTCGGGACGCTCCACCCGGTTTCCGCCAGCGAGGAGATAAACTTCCCCGTCGTTTCATCGCTGTCCCAGGTCGCCGGATATCGGACATTGAACGTCGCCTGCACGACTCCGCCTTCTTTGGTGACAATTCCCAAATTACTGGTCAGCGGCCCGGTGATCTCGTCCCGCCCCCCGATACCCACTTCACTGCCATCCGTCGCGCCACGTCGGGCGATTTCGCGCATCCAGTCAGCATCAAAAGGGACAAACTCCGCGATACCATCGGAGGTCAACGCGTTCATCAGCAGAACCGCCGCGTTTTTACCCTCCTGCGGGGTCGCGCCATGAGCGGAAACGCCGCGAATAGACACCTGAATTCCTTCGGGCGTTGTGGTGACGGTAGCGTTCAAGGCTTCCAGAAGCGGCGTTACGGTTTCCTGCGCCACAGCATCCCCGGTGAGAATTGCGGTCGCTTCATCCGGAACCATGTTCGGACGTAGCCCGGAATGGAAGGCAGCCACCTTCAGGGGAGCGCTCTTGACGCCGCCAATTTCTTTTCGGGCAACTCCCGTAAACGACCCTTTCTCTGCATAGACCAACGGGAAATCAGCGTCCGGCGTGAAGGCGACCGTCGGTTTCGGCTGTCCTGCAACGCCGAAATAGTGCGTGGTACAACGCCATTCCGATTCTTCATCACAGCCGAAAATTAGGCGAACTTTTCTTTTCAGTTCGATTCCCTGCGCCTCCGCTACCTGTTTGACAGCGACAGTGCCGAACAGCGCAGCATAGGTTGGCCCCTTATCATCACTGGCTCCACGCGCCCAGATGAATCCATCTTGCACAATCGCCCCCCAGGGGTCTACTGTCCAGTCGCGCCCCGGCGGGACGACATCCAGATGACCCAGAACCCCCACTATTTCCCCATCGTCCGTACCGCCGAAGTCGGCATGTCCGGCGAAGCCCTCGAAGTTTTGCGTCAGCATTCCTTTCTGAGCGCAAATTTCCAGCGTATGCGTCAGGGCTTCCAACACGGCTTTTCCAAAGGGAGCGGAAGTTCCAGCAGTCGATGGATCCAGCAGACTGGGGATTCGTAGAATACCCTGCGTCTCTGCAATGATTTCTTCTATGTGGGCGTCTACCCAGGCATTTAATGCGTCTTTCAATGGTTTTCCTGTTCCGTTGTCGGGATTTTAAGAAGGGAGACCGTCGTACTCGGGTCTTCCTTTCCAATTCGTTGATTTTCTGCTATGATAGGGTGACTTCGGTCAAAAACACCCTGACCTCGATAGAACGAGAGGAGAACTCCATAAATGGAGCGACGACGACTGACGGCTCTTACCGCCGGAATCGCCTGCTTGCTGCTTGGACTGGTTGCTGGTTGCAGTCCTAATCCTGAAGCTTCCCCGTCACCGGATGCGGCGGCTACCCCGGTTGCTGGCGGAGCAATGGCTACCCCGGCTGCTGGTGCGCCAACCCCGCCCCCGCCCCCGGGACCGGCTGGCAAATAACTGACGATAGACGGTTATAATAATCAGAGACCGACCCGCAATGCGAGTCGGTCTTTTGTTTTATCAGGAAACGATCATTCACATTTCGATGCTGCCAAAGAATTGTTCAGTCAGCAACCGCCCTACCTGCCCCACCGCTTCATTGCCCCGGTTGGAAACGACCCAACGCGGATCCGAGCTTCCTTTCGTATAAACTGTCACTGCAAGCGTTTCGTCGCCTCGTGAAATCAACGCCGCATCGTTCCGCACTCCAGTTACCGCTCCAGGTTTACTCTCGACACGCCAGGGCGGAGTATTCGACTGCAAATCCGCCGAATAGGGATTCAAATCCAGATAACGCGAAAGTAGATCGCCTTCCCGGACCTGCCCCATCAAGTTTCGTGTCTGAGCCGAAACCGCAGGACTATACGCCGTCCCCTGCGCCAGATGGATCAGAAGCGTCGTCATATCTTTCGGCGTCCCGGTCGCGGTATGCGGCGGGTCATCCGGCGTCAGATGGAACTTGATCGGACGGTGAATGATAGTCTGGGGCATACCCCATTCGCGCATTCGGGCGTTGACGATGACAGGTCCGCCGACCGCCGCCAGACACAGATTGGATGCCGTATTGTCCGAGATGGCGATTGTCAGGAACGCCAGATCGGCAAGCGATAGTGATACGCCCGGAGACAGACGCCCCAGAACGCCGGAGCCGCCGATAGAATTATCTTCCGTAATTTCTACCGAGCGGTTCAGATCGATGCGCCCTTCGGCTGCCTGAGCGAACAGTTCGGTGACAATCGCGATTTTTATGACGCTGGCGGTGGGAAAGACCTCTTCCGCACGGTAATGAACGCTTTCGCCTGTCGGCAGGAAAGTCGCGGCGACTCCGAGCGTACCTTCGCCCAGAGTCGCCTCGATTTCCGCCAGCAGCGTTTTTAAATCACCGGGCATACCGCCTACCGTTTCCTTCACGCATTGAATCACTTACCGTCTTTACTGGCATCCTCATCTGGTTCCGATTCCTCGTCGGCAGGGTCTTCCATGGCGTAGATCGCCGCCGCTGGAGTGTCCTGCAATGCGAAGACCGTCGCACGAGCCTTTTCGATCGCAGCGGACTCCGACAAACCCTGCTCGGAGACTGCCTTCTTGACCTGAGTCGCCATTTCCGCACGAATGATCTCATCGGTGGACTCAGCCTCGGAGGAGGAAGAACGACGCGCTCGCGTATCCGCCCATTCACGCAGGGTATCCACGCCTTCCGCCATAGTCACCGAGAGCGGAACGGTCTCTTCGACGGCTTTGAGAACGTCTTCTGTTACCATTTCCCGCGCGTTTTCATGGAATGCAGAGAAAAGCGCGGCGATCACCGCCTGTTCGATTTCGGCGCCGGAGAAGCCGATGGACGCTTTCGCCAACCGGTTGAGATCGAATTTCGCCGGGTCACGATGCCGTTTTTTCAGATGGATCGAAAAGATTTCGGCGCGTTCCGGCGCGGCGGGCAAATCGATAAAAAAGATTTCATCGAAGCGCCCCTTCCGCATGAGTTCCGGCGGTAACTGCTGAACATCGTTACTGGTCGCCACGACGAACACCGGCGCGGTCTTTTCATTGAGCCAGGTCAGGAAAGAGCCGAAGACGCGGCTGGTCGTTCCACCATCGGTCGATCCGGAACTTTGCGTCCCGGAAAATCCTTTTTCCAGTTCGTCGATCCAGAGGATAGCGGGCGACACCGACTCCGCTGTCGCAATCGCCTTCCGCATGTTCTCTTCGGAAGAGCCGACGATACCTGCGAAGACCTTGCCAACATCCAGACGCAACAGAGGCAGGTTCCAGAGGGACGCAATAGCTTTGGCGGTCAGGGATTTTCCGCACCCCTGAACCCCCAGCAACAGGACGCCGCGCGGTTCCGGCAGACCGTATTTTCTTGCTTCCTCGCTGAAGGATGCCGTTCTCTGCCCCATCCATTCCTTGAGCATATCCATACCGCCGACATCGGCGAAAGCGGTGGTCGGCGGGAAGTATTCCAGCATCCCAGATTTCCGGATGATCTGCTCTTTTTCGGAAAGAATGACGGTAACATCGAACTTTTTCTTCTCGACCAGCGACTTGGCAAAGACGTTTTCCGCTTCGTTGGAGGTCAGACCGGACGCCGCCTGTATAACCTGTTCGCGTTCCTGCGGCGTCAATTCCACCGATACCTGCGGATTGCTGCGTACCGACTGAATAATGCCTTCCAGCAAGCGATCCAGATCATTGATGGTCGGTAACTGATAATCCACCACTGTCACTTCTTTTTCGAGTTCCGGCGGAAGTTTCAGAATGGGCGAAAGAATAATGAGTGTTTTGTAGGAGGTCTTCAAGACATACACAAGGTCGCGCAGGCGGCGCGTGACTCCTACATCTGCGATAAACGGATGAAAGTCTTTCAGAACGAATACACTTTGATCCGGGGCGGTAAGGACATACTCGAGCGCCTGTAACGGGTCACGGGAAGCGACATTGCCGGCGACTCCCGTCGTGTATGTCCAGAGCAACATCTTCTTACCGCGCTTCTGGCAAATTTCACGAATCGTCTCCTCGACCCGTCTTTCTTCCCACGAGACGATATAGATAATCGGATAGCGGGCGCGGATCAGGGTTTCGAGTTCAACATCAACATTGCGGGCATCGGCCACGATGGGGTTACTCCTCAAAATACGGGGCAGTTTCTTCATTATAAGCGGTCGTCTCGCCACTAAGCAACAACGCATCTTCCCATAGTTGTGGATTCCAGGAAAGTCAGAGCGGGAATGCACGCCGCATGCTCTTCTTCATCTGCGAGAATTGCACGATATTATAGAATCATGTCCCTACGTTCTTCCCGTTACACTCTCGGTTTGGCTTGCTTAATCGTGACAATCTGCACCATCCTCATGGGATGCAATCGCGCCGCGCCGCGAGGTTCCGGCCCTCTACAGTTGCCCGCCGAAGGTTACATCAACCTTCTCAGCCGCTCCATAATGCAGTCCCCCGACAAAATTCACTGGAAATGGAGCATTCTGGGCGAACGGAACTGGCGGAAAGCGGAGGCTCAGGGCGCCGTACTTAGCCTCAGCGACGTTTACGCCCTCAACAACGTGACGGAACGCGGCGGATGCAACGTTTGGGAATTGGATTTGGAAGTGACTGCGCCCAATGGACAGCCTGCTGTCTGGGAAGCTCGCTTGCATGGTTCGGTAGGAACGACGGTGGTTGGTAAGGGGACTCTTGATTTGCAAGGTAGCTCACTGACCTCCGCCGTTCGCATAGTCGAAACCGGCGACACCTCCTTGCATCTCCCCGCCGATATCATTGTCGCCCGTCTCGGCGGTACAGACCTGCGCCTCACCATAGCAAAATAGTGAGATGAGTCAAGCCGAACCAGAGTTCCATTCGTATGTAACGCCCTCATGAGTCACGAGAAGACACCGTCTTGTTTTAAGCTTTGCGTCTCATACTGACGCCCAAACAGGGGGAGGCGCTCGGGAGCGGATGGAGGTGGATGGACATAAGGTTCTGGGCGATGAAGGATTTGAAATGCGGTCGCCGGAGTGTCCGCTATCGAAAAGCTCTGGATATTTACGACCGGAAGCAATTCACCCCAAAAGTCTGAGAAAGACGTTTGAATGACCGATATAACTGCGCCGTCCGGGTCGGAAGCGACTTCGCCGATGGAACTGGCGCGTTTATTTCTGCGGTTGGGGATCACCGCTTTTGGCGGACCCGCCGCGCACATCGCCATGATGAAGGAAGAAGTGGTCACGCGTCGTCAATGGATGACGGAAGCGGAGTTTCTGGATATCCTCGGCGCGACGAATCTCATTCCCGGACCGAATTCGACGGAACTGGCGATCCATATCGGATTTTTGCGGTGTGGCTGGCTCGGTCTGTTGTTGGCGGGCGTCTGCTTCATTCTCCCGGCGGCCCTGATCACATCGGCATTCGCCTGGGTCTATGTCCGTTTCGGTTCCCTTCCAGAAATTCGCGGCGTCCTGTTTGCGGTCAAGCCGGTTATTATCGCCGTCATCGTGCAGGCAATATGGGGACTGCTGAAACCTGCGGTAAAGACTCCTTTTCTGGGTGTCCTCGGCGGCGCAGTTCTCATCTTGACTCTTATCGGGACTGATGAACTGACGCTTCTGTTTGGCGCAGGAGCGATTGCCGGAATCGTGCGTTGGTTCAATGCGCCGCGTGAGAAACGCCCCTCGGCGTTATCCCTCGTATCGACGCTGGCAGTAGCGGCGCTCATGGTCTTGCTTCCGACAGTATTGACTTATGCTGGGGATCGCTGGAGCGGGGTTCCGGCGGGAATGCCGATTCCCTTCAGGCTGACGCCGCTTTTCCTATTTTTTCTAAAAGTAGGAAGCGTCCTGTACGGAAGCGGTTATGTCTTGCTCGCTTTTTTGCGGGACGGTCTGGTGGATCGATGGCATTGGTTGACAGGGGCGCAACTTCTGGATGCGGTGGCGGTAGGGCAGGTGACTCCGGGACCGGTTTTCACCACAGCGACCTTTATCGGTTACTTTCTGGGCGGCCCCTGGGCGGCCCTGACCGCGACTCTGGGCATCTTTCTGCCGTCGTTCGTCTTTGTGGCTCTGAGCGGCCCACTCGTCCCCCGCATACGTAAATCCCCGATGGCGGGCGCGTTTCTGGATGGCGTCAATGTCGCCGCCCTCGCCTTGATGACCGGAGTCATGGGGCAACTCGCCCGCATGGCGCTGATAAACTGGCAAGCGATTTGCCTCGCACTCATCAGCGCCACTCTCTTATTGCGCTACAGGGTGAACTCCGCGTGGATCATTCTGGGAGCCGCTCTGCTGGGCGTTGTGACGACTCTGGCAGGTTGGCGCTCCTGAGCGATTTCCCAGAATGCAATTCGTCCGTCAACGATAGATTTTCCGCTACCTGAACTATTTATAAGCCAGACCATGTATCGCGCCATCGCAAAATCAGGCGGTCGCCATCCCAATCGATGGGAAGCCATGCATAGCCGGATTGACGCAAATCTTTAGGGCGCCATCTGTCTGTCATAAGAACGAACTTCCCGTCTTTACCGGGAATCACGAAGGTACTCTGTGTATGGAAAGTCGTTTCGGCGCCCTCCCCCTCGCAGGGATCGCCCTGCACATGCCATTCCCCCAGAACGCTTTCCGCGACAGCCACCTGAGCGGGGTTTGGATTCCATCCGGTACACCCGGACGATATCAGATAATACCTGCCGTTCCGCTTGAAAATAGCCGGGGCTTCCCGATAGCCCTTCTCAAATGCCAGAACGGATACTCCGGTCACGTTGAGATAGTCGTCGCTGAGGCGGGCGATATGTAACGTGGCATTCCAATCGGAGGAATGAAGAAGATAAGCGACCCCATCGTCATCCTGATAAACGGTCATGTCCCGGCTGTCCGCACCGAGTGGTTGGAAGCTTCTCTGATACGTGAATATGCCGGTCGGGGAATCGCTGACGGCGACTCCTGTCCGCGCATATTTGTAGTCCCCGGTGTCAATATGCAACCAGAGAACGAATTTTCCGGTCTTGGCGTTGAAGATCACTTTCGGGCGTTCCGCCACTTTCGATGGATGCAGGTCGTGTTCCGGATTATCAGAGACCGCCGGTAGAACCACACCTTCATTTTTCCAGTTCAGTAAATCTGTTGAGGAATAGCAGGAAACGCCGATAACATCCACCCGATCCAGAAGCGCCCCTTCCGCTCCCACGGCATTTTCAGAATCCTTGTTTTCGCCGTACCAGTAGTAGACGCCTTGATGGAGTAGCATGCCGCCACCATGCACCTGTATCGGTTCGCCATCGATATCCAACCAGATATCGCCATTTTTATGTTCCGTGTGTGTCATATCAGTGTTTAAGATTTATCGTCTATTCTTAATGTGAGGACGATGCTTACCAGTTACGATTTGGCTTCTGCGGCGACGGGTTCCGGTCGGGGAATAGCGGGAAGCATTGGCGCATTTTCGTCGATGACAACCTGATCGACCTGTGCGAAATTGGCGACGGCATGAGAAATATCGTTCAGGGTTTTTCCGCTGTAGCCGACCATTTTTTTCAGAACCGATCCGGAAGCGTCCGCAAAATACAGGGTTGGGACACGCGCCAGACCATAGATCATCGCATGGTAACCGTCATGATCCAGAACGAGGGGAAATTTCAGCCCGTGTTCTGCTATGAAAGCGCGGGTCATCGGTTCATCGTCCTCGGAAACCCCCAGAACCGTAAATTTGCCGCTTTCCTTATAAGCGTCCGATAATCGTTGCAAAGCAGGGATCAATGTGATGCAATCGGGAGTCCCAACATTGAAAAAGACGAGGACGACCATTCCTTTGCGACGGGCATCCGCAGTACCGGTGGGTCTGCCAGTGGCAAGGTCTGTCATCATCAGATCGCGCAGGTATTCGCTGGCGTTGACCGTATTATCACCCCAGCGTTGCTGAGATTGTCCTCCGTATGGGGCGGGCATGGCGTTCCTTATTGATAAATTGAAATTTCAGGGCGCGGGGAGAAGAGAATCCTCTCGTACCCTGTCATCTATTTAAGACGATGTTGCCGTTCGTCGTCAAGCATGTTACAATGTCGCCGCCATTTTTGATGACTTTTAGGCGTCCCGTCGTAGACCGGCGGTCGCTTGTATTTAATAAAACAGAGGTTTTGTAAGAAAAGATGAAACGAACATTCCAACCTAAAAACCGACGCCGTCTGCGCGTACACGGCTTCCGTTCTCGCATGCAGACCAACGACGGACGAAACGTTTTACGTCGTCGGCGCCAAATCGGTCGGCATCGCCTGACCGTTTTCGCCCACAAGCATTAGTTGGCGTCCGGGAGATGTTGCCATCCGGAGAACGGCTGACCCTGCGAAAAGATTTTTCAGCCGTTTACGCTGCAAAGCGATCCTGGACGACTTCCCTTCTGGTCTTATACGTGCGGCGTGTATATTCTTCTGAAGCGGCGGAAACCCGCCGCTTCGGTTTTGTCGTATCCAAAAAAGTAGGTAAGGCGCATGACCGCAATAAAGTCAAACGCCGTCTCCGCGAAATCGCCCGGTTGAACGGCGAAACGTGGAAACAGGGGTTTGATGCGGTTTTTGTCGCTCGTTCCGCTGCCGCATCCGCCAGCTATATGGAGATGGAAAAGGCTTTTGAAGAATTGATGCGTCGCGGAAAATTGGTTCGCCCGGGTGAGGATGTTGCCGGGGGAGTTTCCGTGTCAGGGGCGGATAGCAACAAATCGAAAGGCGGCAGTGTCAGTGACAGAGAATGCGAGGACAGCGGTTCATAGCAGTCTGATCTGGCTCAGTCTGCGGATGATTCGTAATTACCAGCGCGTTTCGCGCCTTTTTCCGGCGACGTGCCGATTTGCCCCGTCCTGCTCAGAATATACCGCGCAGGCGATCAGCAAACATGGCATCTGGCGAGGCGGTTGGATGGGCGTCCGTCGCATTTGTCGTTGCCACCCATTCCATGCGGGCGGTTATGACCCGGTTCCTTGAAGTGAGCGATTGCACACGCTCCCTGACTTGTTCGTCCGATACGAGCAGGCGCAGAGCGTAACGTACTTTCCCCGTTCGCATCGCGAATGCGGGATAAAGCGAAGGATGTATCTTTGTTGAAGCGAAGGTTCACGAAGCGGGCTTCCTTGTCCGCGTTTCTCCTGCTTCTGTTATTGCCTTTCGGCGTTTTCACCGCCGGATGCAATCCGTTTGGCCCCGGCATTCCTGTTACAGAAAATATCGAACAGGCGATGAAGGATGGGGACGCCAAAAAAATTGAGGCGAAGAAGGCGGAAGAAGCGCGGGATGTTACGATTGCCAAAGAAAAATGGACACAGATCGCCTCCTACTATGGGGCTGTCGCCAACAAATTTCCCGGCACCGATACCGCGCTTCGCGCCACAATGGAGCAAGCAAACGCTCTCGATAAGGGAGCGAGCAACCTCCAAGCTGCTGAGGCGGTTCTGAAACCCGCCCTTCGCAAGTATTCCGCGACCGCCTTCCCGGAACTCCGTCCGCAGTTGGAAGCGCAGAACAATGATCTTGTAAAGCGTCTGGACGAACAGAACTCCAAGACTTTCGCTTATAAGGTCATGGACACGCTGGTTCGTGCGCTGGGCAATAATCCCCGTTGGTCGCCTGTTCTTGCGATTGTGATGGTCGCCTTGCTGGTGACCCTGGTTCTCTGGCCTTTGCGCTACAAGCAGTTCAAGGGCTTCCGCGAGATGCAGCGGTATCAGCCACAGCTGAAGAAGATACAGGAAAAGTACAAGTCTGATCCGCAAGTCGCCATGCAGAAGACGCAGGAGTTTTACAAGACGCATGGAATCAACCAGTTTTCCGGATGTCTGCCACTTCTGTTACAGCTTCCGGTAACCATCTATATGTACAATGTGGTTCTGTACTACCAGTTCCACTTTACCGAAGCGCATTTCCTGTGGATAAACCCGGCATCGGGAGCCTACGGCGCCAGTCTGCCACCGCCTTTCACTAATATGCTGGCGCACCATCTGGGTGAGAGCGACCTTCCCCTGCTGGTGCTATACGCCATCTCCATGTTCCTATCGTCCAAGTTCCAGCCCACCCAGCCTTCAACAGACCCGGCGGTTCAGGAGCAACAGAAAATGATGGCAGTCACGATGCCTATCATGTTCTTTGTCATGATGCTCCAATGGCAACCGGCGGCGGCATTCGTTCTGTACTGGTTCCTCTCGAACGTTTTCGGTCTGACGCAACAATTACTCATTTACCGCACGCTACCGGCAGTGACGCCTTTCGTCGCTAAAGGCGATTTCGCCGACCTGAATGATGGCGCAACCTCCAACAGCGAGGGAACGAGTTCCAATGGCACTGTGAAGACGCTCGAAGCGAATACCAAGCTGGTATCACCCAAAAATCGGAAAAAGAAGTAGTATCCGCAAAAAAGCGGGCGCAAAAAAGGCGAGCGCAGGAAAATGATGCGGATTAGCGGTAATATACAGACGGCGAGACTACTCGCCGGGGGCGGGAGGCGTTCTGGTTCATGGCGAATGAGGAGTTGAAGCAGCGAGCATTGGAGTTCGCGGAAGGACTTGCTGAGGCGGCGCGTGCTGGCGGTATGGATATTACTGCCGAACAAACGCGGGATGAGCCGGAAGGCGTTACGATCAGTTTTCAGGGAGCGGACTCTCGCTGGCTCATTGGCAAAGCGGGACAGGCTTTGGACGCTTTGCAGACCATGGCATCACTGATTGTGAATCGTCAAGCGGGTTCGCGCCTTTACATCACCTTCGACGCTGATAACTACCGCGCTCGTCGGGAAGCTACCTTGCACAAGATGGCGACCGAAATCGCCGATCAAGTTGTCTCCGGAGGACAGGAAGCAGTCCTTGACCCCATGTCCGCTCTGGAGCGCCGAATCGTCCACAAAGCATTACAAGACCGCGCGGATATCCGCACCTATTCCGAAGGCGAAGAGCCGGAACGTTATCTGGTAATAGCCCCCGCTATCGCGAAATAGCGTTCTTCCCCTCCTGACTTCGCAGGTAGGGAACGTTATCAACTGGCGCACTTTATGGGCAAGCGATCCACTGAGACTGGCCTTTGAGAACGACTATACCTCCATCCGAAGTTCAGAAGGCCGCGTCGCTGCGCTTCGAAAAAGTCCGGGCGGCGCGGCTTTCTGTACTCTCTAATTCCTTCCTTGTTATCGCCAAGCTCATTATCGGTCTGTATATGGGTTCGGTAGCGGTGATTTCAGAGGCGATTCACTCCGCAACGGACTTGATCGCGGCTATCATCGCCTTTGTGGCTGTCCGTGCCTCAGATGCCCCTCCCGATGAGTTACACCCCTATGGTCACGGCAAAGTGGAATCAATTTCCGGGGTTGGCGAAGCCCTCCTGATCATCGCCGCCGGATGCTACATTTTGTTTGAAGCCGTCCGCGCCCTGATTACCGGTAAACAATCGGAAAATCTGGGATGGGGCGTCTCGGTGATGGCTGTCTCTGCGGTGATCAACTTTTTCGTTACGCGTTACCTTTTCTATGTCGCACGGAAAACAGATTCCCTCGCCCTTGAAGCGGATGCACACCACCTCAATGTCGATGTGTGGACTTCTGTCGGTGTAGCAATCGGCCTCACCCTGGCGTGGATCACCGGATTATGGTGGTTAGACCCTGCGGTCGCCTTGTTTATCGCCGCATTCATTCTATGGACAGGGGGACAGATATTCCGTAACGCCTTCGCGCCGTTACTGGATGAACGGTTGCCGCCTCATGAGATCGACTCCATTATCGGTATCATGAATTCGCACCCGGAAGTGCTGGACTGGCATCAGTTGAGAACGCGCAAGTCCGGTTCTCTACGGCATATGGATGTTCATATTCAGGTGGATGATGATATGTCGCTGCGGGATGCGCACCAGTTGACCGAGGAGTTAGAGGATCAGATGCGAGACGCCCTGCCCAATATGAGCGTCCTCATCCATACCGAGCCGTATGAAGAAGAGAGACGGCACCGGGAAGCCGCGCATTGAGCGCATACTAATTGAGCGCATACTAATTGAGCGCATACTAATTGAGCGCATACTAATTGAGCGTCCACAATTGGTCGTTTAAAGAACGATGACTTCCCGCTCTTTTCGTTCTACCGAATTGCGATACCGTAACGCTGAAGTCCCCCCGAAATAGGTTCCTGAGGTCGGCGTGATATCGCCATAGTCACGTCCTACAGCGACGGTAACATAGTTTTCGTTTGTCCATTGACCGTATGTCGGGTCATAGGCGAACCAGTATCTGGCGCTGTCGCCATCATGAAGCGGCAACAGCGCTTCGATCCAAGCATGCATGACGCCCTCGCCAGGGACGAAGCCAGAGACATACCGTCCAGGAATGTTGAGACGACGCAATAATGCCAGAGTGACGTGCGCGTAATCCTGACAGACTCCCCGATGGTATTTCCACGCTTCGATAGCGGTCGTTTCTACGCCGGTGGTGCCCACCGAGAAACGCATTTCATGATGGACGAACAAACCGACCGTTTCCAGAAAGCGCAGAGGGTTGTCGTGGTAGTCCGTAGCGTTTTCCACTTCTTGAGCCGCCAATTGCATGGTCTCATCAGGAAAAGTGCGATGGGTAAACTCACAATAGGCATCCGTCGGTTCGCCATCACGAATGGCGATCGGAGTCGGCAACCCGGCGCCAGATGCGTCATAAGCGCACCAGTTCTCTACCATCAACTCCACTGCAATGGTGAGATGATTACGGACGCTTTCATTTCGGAGTTCATAGACACGGTTTCCGAAGCGATCATGATACATCGATCGAGAGTAAGAAAGCGGCGCCACACGGACATCATATTTGTTGAGATGTTGCCATCCGCGTTGATCTGGAGGAACGAGACGGATTTCCGTGCAGATTTCACGGGCGGAATCTGGATACCGATAATCAGTCAAATGGGCTACACGGAGCAGACAGCGATTGACCGCAACCGGCGCAGGGAAGGGCGACGGTAAAGGAATGAGGAACGGCGTCGTTCGTATCAGCGACGTCGGATCGTCGCTTTGCCGGGGGGCGACCGTCAACATGTAGGGTTCAGTATAGCATACGTAAGGACGCTATTACATGCGCTACCCATGATAACTTGCCGCTTTCAGAGACAAAAATCAAAAATATTTCTCAATGCGATCCGCGAACCTCCACCCAACTCCCGACAATGTAATGCAGCAGCGGCGGAAGCGAACCGAACGGTTTCCTCTAAATGCCAGTTCCGTAACAATCCCAGAGTCAATCCGGCGCGGAAGATGTCACCCGCTCCGGTAGTATCTTGAATGTCTTGGACGGCGAAAGCGGGAAATGATTTTCCACCTTCATCACGATCGAAGACGACAGAGCCTTCCGGTCCGCAGGTAATGATTGCGGTTTGGGCTCCTTGCAGAACCAGATGTTGCGCAACGATAGTGGGTTCCTCGTCTATTTTCTGTTTCGCCAACATCTCTCGTGAGGTTACCAGAATGCGACTGATCGCCACCACCTCCTGCGTTCGGGCGTAGTCCATGGCGATGATCAGGCATCCGAAACGCTGCGCGTGCAAAGCGGCTTCCGTAGCGGCTTCACCGAGGTTTGGGTCGCAGACATAGATCGGACGTTTGCTAAAGACCGCTTTCGGGAGAGGCGGAGGCGCGATTGCCTGTGCGTAACCCCGACCGCTCATTTTCCGTTCGCCATCAGGGAAAACGGAAACGGTGCAAACGGGAGTGACCGCATCCGGAATATCAGGAATGTAACGTCGGGAAACCCCCAGAGGGTGAAAGTCCAGATGATGACGCAAGCGGTCACTTTCCGCATCCGAACCGAGGGCTGTACCCGTCAGAAGCGTCTGTACCCCCCATCCGCACAGCGCCGTGGCAGTGTTGAAGGCTTCGCCCCCTGGCATTTCCTGAACTTCCGCAGAGAGAGGTTCTCCGGCATCGTCAACCCTTAAGAAGCGGTCCAGACAGACAGTCCCGTAAACAATTACTTCAGGCGCGGAATCGGAAGAAGAGTTCATGCATGAATTTGGATATCGTTCAAAACTCAAATGGCGTATGACCGTCTCCTGTCGTTCAAGGTAGCAATCAGAAGACGGTTATACGCCAATTATAATCCTATTCCAGTTCTAATTTCCCAAAGCGGTTTTGCATGGGATCAAGACGCTTTTTCAGGGCTTCGTAAGACGAATTGATACGCTCCAGAATACGCTCCGCTTCCTGCTGTTCCGCAGGGCTGTTATCGAATCGACGCGGATCGCAACGGCGGGCGAGCTTCTCGTATGCCGCCTGCACTGTCGCAAGATCGCTTCCTACCGGAACGCCCAGAACGCGGAAGTCTTTTTCGTTTACATCAGCTTCCACCAGAGTCGCCGAAGCAGGTTGGGACACAGGGATAGTCGGCGGAACTCCGTTCACGGTATTACGGGCATCAATTTCGCGACGCATCGCTGCAATTCGCTCTTCCGCCCTGCGCATCATTGCATCTGCGCTGGCGTCGTCACGAGAAGCGGGTGCATTCGCTTCACGCAACGACGCTTCCAATTCGCGCTCAGCCAGTTCTGAATCAATCCGGTCGCGCACCTGCCCCAGATACGCCTTACTTATTTTGAACAGTCGCTCCGGTATACTCACAGAGACCTTCCTTGATTTTGCGATGACAAAGCGACATCGCAAAAACTACTGGCTATTATTCGACCCACCGATTTTGGCTTCAAGCTTTTCAAGTTCACTCATGACATCGGCGTTCTCGACGGTGGTCGTGCGCGTCGTTTCCACCTTGGACGTCGGGCCCATGCCCATCTTCATTTCGAGTTCCGCCAGTTCACGCTCGGCGTTCACATCGTTTTGCCCCAGTTCGAGATCGCGCACCCGGTTTTCGACGCGCCCCTTTGCCAGTTCGTTACGCGCTTGCATTTCGGAGGTGGAATTCTTGATCTTCGCCTCTGCCCGCGCGAACGTCTGATCGACATCGATTCCCTGAATGCCTTCCAGAGCCTTGTTCATCTCGATCTGGATCTGCGAGTTTTTCCACTGGGCTTTGAGAGCCAGAGCCTGTGCGGTCTTTTCGCGGATCTTCTCTTCCTCGCGCTTGATAGCGAGTTTGACCTGTTCCGCCGTTTCAATCGCAGCTTCCAGTTGAGCGCGGGTGGATTGTAACGACTGATCGTAATTCTGCTTTTCTTTCAGCAGTTGAAGGGCAAGGTCACGATCACCACGTTTCAAAGATAATTCGGCTTTGGCTTGAAGGTTATCGACCGTCTTTTGCAGGTCATCCACCATTTGCTGCAGATTATTTTTCTGCGTAATGGCTTGAACCGCCCTCTCACGGTTTCGCGCCGCCGCCGCCTTCATCTCCTCCTGGGCCTGCTGTAGCAACAGTTCCGGGTTTTCCAGCTTGTCAATACCGAAGCCCAGCCAGGACTTGATGACATTCAACAATCGCTTGAACATTGAAAACGCTTCCCTCCGCCCTCATCCCAGTATCAGCATGTGTCGCTCGCTCGGGGACGGCTTTCTTCCTGTAAATGTACGGTTTATAAACGCAATGCGTTTCACCGAAACTATGGTTCCGCACACCAAATCCGACACACCGACAGTTCGTCTAGTTGCGATAAGACCCCAGAAAATAGTAATTATATCGAGGTTTCGATGAAACGAATCTCGAGCGCTATCACGGGTCATTCTGACGCCTATGGTGGTTTTTCATTATACCAGAGGAGAAACAGGAAATTCAAGACGGGTTTTAGAGAGGGCTTGACAGAAAAATTCCTCCCGTGTAAAATACACCGTTACGTTTCTGGCGTCCCGGCGTGCGTCCTGAGTGATTCGGGGATGCGGTCTGCCGGGGCGTTTTGTTTGTCAGGTCACATCATTGTTATGTGCGCCCCTATTCGACGGGAAAACCGGCGACGGGGCCGAGAGGCTACAGGAGGCCGAGAATAAACAGCAATTCGCGCGGGTTTGACCGCAATCGGGATTTTCGAGATATGGGGCCGCGCGTTAACGAGCGCATCCGGGTTCCGGAAATCCTTATTATCACCGAAACCGGGGAGAAGCTTGGACCTATGTCCCCACGCGAAGGCGTGGAACTGGCTCGCTCTAAGGGGCTCGATCTGATCGAGGTCGCCCCTACGGCTCGTCCGCCGGTTTGCCGTATTGCGGAATATGGCAAATATAAATACGACCTTCGCAAGAAAGAGCGTGAAGCGGCGCGGAAACAGCGGCAATCCAGCCTCAAAGAAATGACACTGACGCCGCGTATCGACGACCACGATCTTGAGATGAAAACAAAAAATATTCTCAAGTTCCTCGCCGATGGCGATAAGGTTAAGGTGACGGTTCGTTTCAAATCCCGCGAAATGTCGCACCCGGAATTCGCCTATGCGGCGTTGAATAAAATCACCGCAGCAATGACGGAAGCGGCAGTCGGCGTCGTGGAGCGACCTCCAATCATGGAAGGTCGCCAGATGATCCTGATCCTCTCTCCTCAGAGCGCTGGCGGAGCCAAAAAGCCTGCGCCGAAGCCCGCAGCGCCGAAACCGGCGACCTCTCGACCAGCTCCGGCAAATGCGGCTCCTACGGCTTCAAATGGCGAAGCGGTGACAAATGGCGAAGCGGATACCGCTGCTCCGGTGGAACCGGTTCAGGAATCGTCATCTCCAGCGACTGCATCCGCTCCGGCGGTGAACGTTGCAGCTCCTGAGGAAGTCGTAGTTCCGGCGGAAGTCACCGCTCCCGCAGGTTAGACCTTCTGCACTTAACCCTCAGCGGGTTAAGTGCAGAAGCCAGCGGAATACGGAAGAAAAATCAGGCAAGAGGCGCTTCTAACTCACTGCAATGACTTGCACACGGGAACATGAAGCGCCTTGTTCGTACCTCTCCTGCCCCTGAACATCGTCTTTTGCCCATCTTTTTCCAGGTAGCATCGTTCGTTTTGACAGAATCCGGCCAGGAGAATTCGCGTTCTGGTAAAAAGTATGATATTTTGTTGGGGCGTCCGTTTACGGACGCTCTTTTTTCCGCCAGCATTGCAGAGAGAAATGTAGAGACGCACGAAAAATCAGGAGCGAAATTCGTCCGATGCCTAAAATTAAAACGCGGAAGAGCGTTGTCAAGCGCTTCCATCAAACTTCCACCGGAAAGCTGATGCACCGACATACCAGTCGGGCGCACTCCATGGTCAGCAAAAGCCCCGGTCGTAAGCGCCGGCTGCTCAGTGAGTCGTCGTTGCATCCCGGTAAGAACAAGGTTATTCATCGCCAGTTGCCCAATGGCAGCAACTACTAAATATCCGGGTGATTACCGGAACGTAAGGTTCGGGTAAACACGCGAAATATTTCAACTTTCATTCTGATGTTATTGGATAACAATTGGATGAATAGTTGTCGGGAAGAACAGTGGCGAACAACGCTACGCCCGATGAGACGAAAGTAAGGAAAAGATGCCGAGAATCAAGCGCGGGATGATGACCCGCAAACGTCATAATAACGTTATCAAGCAGGCAAAAGGTTATTATGGCCTGAAGAAGAACGTCTACCAGGTCGCCCATGAAGCGGTCATGAAGTCGGGCAACTATGCCTACCGTGACCGACGCAACCGCAAGCGCGAGTTTCGCAAACTGTGGATTACCCGTATCAACGCCGCTTGCCGGAATGCCGGAACGAGCTATTCCGCATTCATCCATGCCCTGAGCCAATCGGGCATCGAGATGGATCGCAAGGTTCTTTCGGATCTTGCCATTCGCGATGAAGCGGCATTCGACGCGCTCATCAAGCAGGTCGGCCTCGCCGCCGCTTAATCCTTATTCGAGAGAATCGAGAAGTTAAAACGCCTGTCGCACTGGTTGCGACGGGCGTTTGGTTTATGCCATCGCGGAATACAATCTCCTCCGTTCGGGACATTCGCTCATGAAGCCGCCAGCAATTCCCCTCGATTTCATTACCGCTTTGCCCCCGATTTATCGCGCCGTCATTCCGGAGAGTTTTCTGGACGCAAACGGTCACATGAACATGCGGTATTATCTGCATCTCTTCGATGACGCGGGCGATATCTATGTGGCGCAGTTCGGACTGACCCCGGAGTTTCACCGGATGCATACCACCGGCGGTTTCGATCTGGAGCATCATATCCATTACCTGCGCGAGGTGCGAGTGGGAGATTCCGTAACCCTGTACGGGCGTTTGGTGGGCGCATCCCCGAAGCGAATCCACTATCTTCTTTTCATGATGCATGAGACGAACCAGACGCTTGCCGCTATTTTCGAGTGTGTCAATTCGTTCGCCGATCTGAGCGTCCGCCGCACAGCCCCTTACCCTCCCGAAATTTATGCGGTGATTCAACAACGTTTAGCGGAAGATATCTCGTTGGAATGGCTCGCTCCGCTTAGCGGTGTCATGAGCGCAACCCATTCTCCGGTATAGTTTAATTAGAGTCTCATCGAGTAATGTTCGATGAGGAATAGGATCGCGGGCGCGGTTACTTGCATACCGGGCTTAAGCGAAATAGAATAACCCGATGACAGAGGAACTGGAACGAATTGAAGCGGAAGCGCTCCGCACTATCGGGGACGCCCCCTCCCTGAAAGAACTGGACGAAGCGGATATCGCTTATCTGGGTCGCAAAGCCGGGAAATTGACCGGACTGCTCCGTAATATCGGGTCGTTGTCTGCCGACCAGAAACCGCTTTTTGGACAGGCGCTCAACGAAGCGAAGGCGCGTGTGGAAGCGGCTCTCACGGATCGCAAAGCGCTTCTGGCGGATGCGGAACGTTCGGCGCGAGAATTAGCCGAGACTCTGGATATCACCCTGCCGGGTCGCGCACGCCCACGAGGTCGCCTGCATCCGCTGACGACCACCATGAACGATGTCAAGCGCGTGATGACCGGTCTTGGCTTTGAATTTTTCGATGGGCCGGATATCGAAGAGTACAAGTACAATTTCGACTGGCTGAACTTCCCGCCGGATCATCCCGCCTTCGATGAACAGGCGAGCTTCTACGTGGATGATACGCATCTCCTGCGAACGCAGACCACCGCTTTGCAGGGTCGCTTCTTCGAACTGCATCGTGAGCCGCCGTACCGTATCGCCACAGTAGGTCATTGCTTTCGCTATGAAGCGGTGGATGCGACCCATTCTCATACATTCCATCAGGTCGATGGTTTCTCGGTCGGCGAAGGTCTATCTCTAGCGGATTTGAAGGGCGTTCTGGCGGAGTTCTCACGGGGGATGTTCGGACCGGATGTCGTCGTTCGCTTCCGTCCGGACTTCTTTCCTTTTGTCGAACCGGGCGTCGAAGTGGCGATCAAGTGGGGCGACCGCTGGCTGGAACTGGGCGGAGCCGGATTGATCCACCCTAATATTCTGCGCCGCGCCGGGTTGGATACGGAAAAGTACACCGGGTTCGCCTTCGGGCTTGGCATCGACCGCATGCCGATGATCCGGCATAAAATCGATGACCTGCGTCTTTTCCTGGACAACGATTTGCGATTCCTTCAGCAATTTTAAGGAGTGACCGCTCCCATAATCCGGTCGCTCCTTAAGGCGTTTCGCACATTGCGGCAGAACTGCGATTTATGAAAGATATCCAGATTCTGGTTTTCGATTCCGGCAACAGGGCTCATCGGACCGCGTTTTCGGCATTGAACCGCGCATGGCTGGAGCGCTATTTCGCTGTCGAGGCGCATGATCTGGAGCAACTCGACGACCCACAGGAATTTATCCTCAAGAACGGCGGACGCATCTTCCTTGCGGCGGAAGAAAGCGGAGAGATTATCGGGACCGTCGCATTGATTGCGACTGCTCCCGGCGAATTTGAGATGGCGAAAATGAGCGTCGCCGAGCATCGACAGGGATACGGCGTGGGCCGCAGATTGTGCCATGAAGCGATCCACTGGGCGCGTTCCGTTGGCACAAAACGTATCTGGTTAGAATCGAACCGTCGTCTTAAGCCTGCCCTTTCCCTTTATGAAAGCGTCGGATTTCGGGAGATACCTCTCGCCCCCTCGCCCTATGCCCGCGCCGACATCAAAATGGAACTCCCCCTTTAGCGAAGCTCCTTCGCAATAACAACTCATCTTGACGGCGTATACAGGCTCAACAGCGCCGCTCCTCACGGATCCCCTATCAACGCCATCGTCTTACACTTGACTTGAATCGATAAAAACGAGGAGGTTCAATGCTGTTAACGGCGTCACTGTTGGAGTAGGTGTACCAGTTGTCGCCATCGTGGATCGGGTCACGGGAGAGGAACCTGCCGACACTCGCATCGTAGAATCGGTGTCCTAGGCGCATCAGTCCGGTAACCGAATCGTTCTGGTAGCCGTGTTGCCCCGCAAAGCCAAAGGGCGTGGGCGTCGTCCCCGTGACCGCAACGCTCATCCCAAAGGCGTCCGTGTCCAGACTGTCTGTTTTGGTCTGGCTGCTGTTGGTTATCGCCCGCGTCGTGCCTAAGGCGTCCGCGTGGTAATACTTGCTGGTTCCTCCTCTGGTTTCTCCTATCAGTCCTCCCGCTCCCTGCATGTAGGAAGCGGCACCGTCGGAGAGCACATCAGAGTCAATGGCGTCGTCCTGCAACGTGAAGGTAAAGGTGTTTGCGCCCTCCACTTTCTTGGCGCGCTGTCCAATCCCGTTGTAGGCGTTGGTCTGGGTAGTGGTTCCGCCCATCGCAACTGTCTTTAATCGTACCAGAAAATTGCGCCTCTATAACCGGTCTATCCATAGGAGTGCCCAAAACGGCGACTTGTCTCCCATTCGATGTGTTGCGCCAATGACTGAATACACGTATCGCCATCTACTTGAACAAAGTACAGGAGATAAAGATCAATGGATTGGGATAAGGATTTTCACGGCTCTTTATACAAAGGTTTCTTATAGGACATTGTGAAAAGACCTTCTCCAATCTTTCTATGTTTCTCCGCAGCGACATTGTCGCCCAGTGCTTCGTAACTTTGCGCCAGAGCATATTGATAGGAAAAATCGGCAGGATTTAGTTCTACGCATTTTTTGTAAAGAACATTGGCAAGCGTAAGGTCTTTGTATTCGTTCATCGCCATAGAGCCTAATTCAAAATAGGCAGCGTCCCTACGGTTATCCAAATCAATCGCCAATTGAAATTCCTGAATCGCTTCCTTCCGTCTGCGTTCACGGTCACAACCATCGTTAAGATGGTCAGCGAGCAGTTGTCCAAGACGAAAGTGCGTCGCCGCATCCTGCGGGGCAAGGCGAAGCCAAACATTACATTCCACGATTTCCCCCCTGTAGGCTCGTAGGTCATCGAAACCATATAATGCCTCGTAAAGGAGGCCGCGCCCCTCTCGTGTGAAAGTCAACGCTGTAAAAAGAAGAATGATTGTTGCAAGGATTGTTTTTCGAGTCTTCATATTCGCCTCTTAGGATCAGTGGACGTCTGCAATCGCGGACGTCCACATCGCACTGCTTATGGATCGCACTGCTTATGGATCGCACTGCTTATGGATCGCACTGCTTATGGATCGCACTGCTTATGGATCGCACTGCTTATGGCGCGATTGCCGCCTGATTAGGATTACTATGGAGGCCCGCTATAATGTGAGCCAGGGCCACCTGGTCTGAAATCAGGGTAATCGTCTATCGGCCAATAGTAGGTAGGAGTCCAACCCCAGAAGCCGCCACGTGGATGATGCCATTTACCGTCATTGCCCCACATACCATCCACATCAACGTTCGTACCGTCTCCTATAGACTGCTTCGGCGGGAGAGGAACGATAAACTTCTTAGGGTCGGCTGGTTGCTTCTTTCCCTTTTCATCAATCGGATAGACGGGGTAGGCAGGCAAGTTAGGACCGTTAGGGATAGAAACCCAAAAAGGCGGTTCTTTCTTTTTTGGGTTCCCTGGTATGACAGGCAATTTTTTACCTGTCACAGGTGTTATTATAACCCATTGGACTTTGTCTGTGTCATTGTAAGCGATAGCTGGATGACCTTCCCTACCTTCCGGGTCAACCCCATTAACCGGATCATTGCCTACGTATGTGAACCAGTTGTAGCCATCCTGAATCGGGTCACGGCTGAGGAACCGCCCCACCGAGGCGTCATAAGACCGGTGTCCCAGGCGCATCAGTCCGGTCACGGAATCGTTCTGGTAGCCGTGCTGCCCCGCAAAGCCAAAGGGCGTCGGGGTCGTCCCCGTCACCGCAACGTTCATCCCAAAGGCGTCCGTGTCGAGGCTGTCGGTCTTGGTCTGCGAGGAGTTGGTTATCGCCCGTGTGGTTCGCCTTGCACAGGTAGGTGCAAGAGGCGTTGATATCACTCCACAAAAAGCCCGAGGCGCTAGATAGGCGAGTAATCTTACCGAGTCATTTTGCCATTTGCACGATCAGATGATTTGTAAATAGCGCGACACTATCGCTTTTCTGACGCAGTAGGTCATACAGCGGCAGCAATATCTGGCGCAATTCCTCGCGAGTAGCGTCATAAAAAATCCGTCGGTGATGCGGCAAATCATCCGGTCTGGCTTGCTCCGTTCGGAACGTGCCATGAGTTTGGTAGAAGGGATGACTTTTATCCGACTCCTCAATGGAGTAAATCGTCAGAAGTTTTAAACCTCTATCTTCCCCGACATCAGGATTGACGATAGTAGCCCACAAATCAATATCCTCATGAATCTTATACTCAAACGCTAACCCTTTTAAACCGAATAATAAATCCATTAGCGCTTCCGCATTCAGAACTGCATAGCAGGCATCCTCGCGAAAACGCAACTCCGTCCGCTGGGCATTTTCATCGTAGTCAAACGGAAGGTCGTTAAAATCTTCGGGATATACGGCGTCACCGCTCAGAGCAGTCATTTGTTGTTCCTTTACTTATCATGAACGTCATCAGAGAGCGTGGTCTCTGATGACGTATCACGGTGGTAGCACCCTATTCAGGCGAAAATTCTCCTCTATGGCTTAGGTTTTCCGCCATCGCGTACCCGTCGCTCTTCTTTTTCCCGCTTGTTCCGATCGTTTTCTTCACGTCTCTCTCGCCGCTTTATACTTTTTTCCTTTTCTTCCCACGGATTGGAAGGGTTCCCCGGATAGTAGCGCCATTCGCTTTTTCCTTCGGGAGCAGGTATGTAGATATCATAGTGACCATCATGAAATCCGGGCTTCTCCCAATTAATATCCGTATTGGGCGGCAATGGCTGACCTTGTGGATCGCGTTGCGGCGGTGGGCCGGGCGGTGAAGAGAAGACAGGCCATTGTATGGTAGGCAGATCGTTCCAATGGTCGTGGATGTAATTGAGGACGATCCCGCCGACTACTATAATGCCGCCGACAATCCAGTATATTACTATGGCATCATCTACGCCTATCGCCAACCCTTCCGGGTCTACATGATTTACGGGATCATTGTTGCAATAGGCGTACCAGTTGTATCCATCCTGGATGGGATCACGGGAAAGGAACCTGCCGACACTGGCGTCGTAGTAGCGATGCCCTAACCGCATCAGCCCCGTAACGGAATCGTTCTGGTAACCATGCTGCCCCGCAAACCCAAAGGGCGTGGGCGTGGTTCCCGTGACAGCCACGTTCATTCCAAAGGCGTCGGTGTCGAGGCTGTCCGTTTTGGTCTGAGCGCTGTTGGTTATCGCCCGCGTCGTGCCTAAGGCGTCCGCATGGTAGTACTTGGTCGTTCCTCCTCTGGTCTCTCCTATCAGACCGCCCGCTCCCTGCATGTAAGAGGCCGTGCCATCCGAGAGACTGGCGGGAAATCCTGGCGAGGTCGTTGTTGTCGGATAACTGCTAATTCACTCAGAGCGTTCGTGGGTCGGAAGGACGCCAGTCCGTAACCATGTTAATATTATAAGGGACAGTTTGGGATGCCTGTGCCTCCGAGACCGCTATTTCCTGCTTCTTTGCCGGTGAGAATTTCCTTTTCGCTAACATCGAACGCGCCGTAGATTGAAGTTGTCCGCTTCTATCGTGGGAGCGCGCCTCTTTCACGGCAGCGATAAGCCGTTTCCGATCATGGAGACCGAGGTTGGGGTTGTTCAACATAATTTCGATGCCAGAGAGCGCCGCTTTCCGTCCTGCAACATAGCGCCCTAGTTGAAGGATGCGTATCAAGACCGGGAGGGATTCCATAACCGGCCAATGGTCTCCTAGTAAGTCTCCTGCCATCCACGCGGCGTTAGCGGCCTCGGAATCCGTCTCCAACAAATAGCGTTCCACCAATCGTAGGGTTTCGCTCCGGGAGGTGTCGCCCTCAGGCAATTTATTGATCCAGTCTAGGTAGCAAAAAAGCGTGAAGTGTATTTCCCGCCTCCTTTTATCCTGTAGCCAGCGGGCGATCAGAGGGAAAGACAAAGGCATTAACGCGACGACTATTCGGACAACGGGGATGCGAAGATCAAGGTTTTCGGTGATCTCATCGATGTCCATCGTCTCGCAACAGGTTAGCAAGTCGGACTGCTTCGGTTCACTCAGAAAACGAACCTTATCGAAAAGTTGATTGTAGGGCAGGACACGAATATCGTTGACACTCCATCCCAGAATTTCTGTGATGCATCCTGTTTCTGATCGGAAGGGTATTTCTTTTCTTTTCATGAAGCGTTTCTTTCGGATGCGAGGGGATGACGCTGCGGTTCTGGACGCCATCCCGTGATCGCACCCCCTTTTCAGGGGCGACCGTTAGGCCATTTTTGCTTTATTTCTTTGTCATGCCCATCCCACCTTTTTCTCTCCTTGTCGAGATCGTTTTGGCTATCCTTCCTATCTTTATGTTTTCTTGCGTTTCTCAAACGTTCCTCAAGTTCGCGGATTCGCGCTTCCGCCTCCTCTTGGGCTCGCTTATGCTTGTCATATTCCTCCGGGCTCAAGTCGCCACTCGCCTGACTTGGCCATTGTATGGTAGGCAGATCATCCCAATGGTCGTGAATAAACTTGATGACGATCCCGCCGACTACTATAATGCCGCCGACAATCCAGTATATTACTATGGCATCATCTACGCCTATCGCCAACCCTTCCGGGTCTACATGATTTACGGGATCATTGTTGACATAGGCGTACCAGTTGTACCCGTCACGGATCGGATCACGGGAGAGGAACCTACCGACACTGGCGTCATAAAACCGGTGTCCCAGGCGCATCAGTCCGGTCACGGACTCGTTCTGGTAGCCGTGCTGCCCCGCAAAGCCAAAGGGCGTCGGGGTCGTCCCCGTCACCGCAACGTTCATCCCAAAGGCGTCCGTGTCGAGGCTGTCCGTTTTGGTCTGGCTACTGCTCGTTATCGCCCGTGTGGTTCCCAGAGCGTCGGCGTGGTAGTACTTGCTGGTTCCTCCTCGCGTCTCGCCAATCAGACCGCCCGCTCCCTGCATATAGGAGGCCGCGCCGTCCGAGAGGACATCGCTATCAATGGCGTCATCGGTCAGGGTGAAGGTAAAGGTATTGCTGCCCTCCACTTTCTTGGTGCGCTGGCCTAACCCGTTGTAGGTGTTGGTCTGCGTGGTCGAACCACCCACCGAAACGGTCTTTAATCGCTCCTCCGCGTCCCAGGTCAGCGCAGTGGTCACTCCGCCGCTCACAACCGAGGTCACATTGCCCGCGTTATCATACCCATACGTCTTACTGCTGGTCGAGGTCAGTTTCTCGGCGTTGTCGTACGTGTAGGTGTCGGTCGTCCCTCCCTGAACCTTCGTTGCCCGGTTGCCCGCATTATCGTAGGTGTACGAGATGCTGTACGCCGTCGTCCCGGTCCTCGCCTCGCTGGTCAGTTGCCCGGCGTTGTCATACCCGTAGGTGATCACATCCCCATTGGTCACCGTCTCGGTCAGCCTCCGCCCATCGCCTTTGTAGGTGTAGGCATGGCTGTCCAGTGTCACCGCCCCGCTCGTTTTCGTCACCGCCGAGGACAGATCGGCTTCGCTCGTGCTGTAGGCTTTGGTCTGCACCGAACCGTTGGGATAGGTCGTGGTCAGCGTCCGTCCGGCGTTGTCATAGGTATAGGAGGTTACCAGAGTCCCCGGAGACGTCACGCTGGTGAGCCTGTCGGCGTTATCATAGCCAAAGGTCGTCACCGACGTTCCCGCTGTCGTGCGCGTCAGGAGACGGTTCGCCGCATCGTAGGAAAAGCCCACCGAGTCCGCCCCCGACGGTGCGCTCCTTGTCGTGAGCCTGCTCGCGTCGTCCCAGGCGTAGGTGGTCGTTCCCGTGCCATCGACCATGCTCGTCTTGCGGTCATCGTTGTCATAAGCAAGCGTCACCGAGGGCGTACTGTCGCTGTAGGTCTTGCCGGTCAAGCGTCCCGCATCGTCGTAGGCGTGGGTAATGGTCACCGCCCGCCCATCCGTCTTGACGTTCAGTTCGCCGGTCGCAAGGTAGGTGTAGGCATCGCTCGTGCTGTCCGGGTAGGAGATCGAGGACAGCTGGTTTCGCACGGTGTAGCCGTAGCTGGTGATCTTGCCCCTGCCATCGGTGAAGGACGTTTTGTTGTCGGCGTTATCGTAGCCGAAGTAGACGACGCGGCTGTTGGGGTCGGTATGGCTGGTCAGGCGGTTGGCGTCATCGTAGACATACGAGTTGACTTTGCTCAAGGGGTCCGTGACGCTGGTTTTGTTGTCGTTGGCGTCATAGGCAAAGGAAGTGGTCCGGCTTCCCGGCGCGGTCACGCTGCTCACCCGGCCCCAGTTGTCATAAACCGTTGAGGTCGCTCTGCTGGTGGCGTCCGTTACCGAGGTGACCCGCCCCAATGTGTCGTACCCGGTGGAGGTCGCATGGCTCAGGGGGTCCGTGACCGTGATCAGATCCCCGTTGCTGTTGTAGGCATAGGTCGTTACATGCGAGAGGGCGTCCGTTTTCGTGTAGACCGTGCCATCGGTGTTGTAGGCGAAGGTGGTGGCATGGCTCAGGGGATCGGTCACGCTGGTCAGATTGCCCGCCGTATCATAAGCCCACGTTGTCACCTTGCTCAGAGGAGTCGTCGCCGTCAGGATATCGTTCTTGCTGTTGTAGGTATAGGTCCACGTTTTGAGCAGCGGGTTCTTCTTCGTGAGGACATTGCCCTTGCTGTCATAGGTGTAGTCCCATATTTTGCCCCGCCTGTCCGTCACCCGCGTCTTCTGGTTGGACGCGTTGTAGGTATAGGACTCGGTGTACAGCGCCGCATCCTTGACCGATGCCAATCTGCCGCTCGCATAGGTATGCACCATCGCATGGCTCAGCGGATCGGTAATGGTGGTCGTGGTGGACGTGTAGGCGTAGGTCGTAGCATGCCCCAGAGGGTCCGTCTCCGAGGTCAGGCTATGGCTGGCGTCATAAGCGAACGTCCATATTTTGCCGCGCTTGTCCGTCAGGCTGGTGATGTCATGGCCCGTGTTGTAGCCGTACTGCACCTTGTAGACGGTCGCATCCCCGGCAAGCAGGGGATACGAAACCTGCGTCAGGTCCCCGCTCCCGTTATAGGTGATGGTCCACACCCGGCTGGTTGGATCGGTGATGGAGGAGACGCGCCCGCTGGTGTAGGTCAGGGTCAGCGTCCTTGTCCCATCGCTGACGGAGGTGACATTGCCCGAGGCATTGTGCCCCAGAGTAATGGTATTGTTGTTCCGGTCCTTGATCGTCTGACAGTACCAGGTGACGGCGTTGCTGGTGGTGAAGTGGTAGACCAGCTGATCTTTGGTCGTCAGGTCATAGACCGCCGAGGTCCCGCTCCCGGTCTTGACCAGCGTATCGTAGATACCGGCGGGAGCCGTGCAGGTTGAGCCGCTACGGGCGTAGGTGTTGGCGAGGTCGCTGCCCCAGTGCACCGAGGAGACATCCCCCAGTTCCGTGACCCCTTCGACCACGAACAAATTGTACGAGTGCGTCCACTTCTGTCCCAGTTCGTTGTTGTAGACGCTCTGGCTGTTGTGATACAGCGCCAGATCGACAGCGAGCCTGCCGCCCTTGACTTTCCAGCCGACCAGAGGCAACGAGGTAAGCTTGTTGCCGTTGCCGGTGTTGAGAACGCCGGACGCGGTGGCGGCGTCCCCCTCCCAGGCATAGGTGGTCCCCGGCGCCTGGTCCAGGGGCGCGGCGGTGGGACGCCCTCCCTGCCCGCCGAGGATAGCGTTCATCTCGGTTGGGGAAAGGGCGCGGACGTGTCCAGCGAGAATGGGGCGATGGACAATCGCCGCCATCGCCGGGGAGACGGACAGCCACAGCATCGCGACGGTGGTAAGGGTAGCTACCGAGCGTAACAGGCGATGGGAAAAGCCAAACGCAGGTCGTGTTAACGTAGGTCTTATTAACGCAGGTCTAATTGCTTGGTGGGAATCCGAAAGGGATTCCCTCTTTGAGGTTTGTAGCCAGTAGGAATACATTCGTTGCGCGTATTGCGCTTCTCCTTCCCGAAAATAACGGGAAGCGTATCGGGAACTTTCGCACAGGGTTTATGCGGAATGAACATTGGGTGTATAATGACCCACTGTCCCGAACGCTTCGGGGGGGATGAATGGCCCGTTTTCCATACTCTTTGGTCGGATAGGGAAAGCGGGCCGTTTTGCGTTTAGTTTCCTTTCTTCAGATCGTCTTTTTCCAGCAAGAGCAGAACGCCGCCGCTGCGCCGTAGCAGTTCAGGAATCGTCATCGTTTCGGCGTCGGCTTTGTTGGGGTCATGAATCCGGGCGCTGGTCACCCCGATGATATCGGTGGTGACGTTGAGGACCGCGACATAGTGGTTGCCGTCCACCCACGCCAGCGCCGGCGTAGGCAGATTGGCAAGCGCCTCTGCGTCCATCTGCACGCCGGTGGCCTTGAGCTTCATCGCCTTCGCCGCCGCAACCATTCCGGCCATACTCGCCCCGTCCTGCTGCACGCCCGCAAGTTGCGTTAGGTCAATCAGCGATAGCGGATTTGGGATACCGATGTGTTGGGCGACCAGCAGCAAAGCGCGAGGACCGCAGTCCTGTACGGGACGAGACCGCACGGATGAGGCAGGTAAGGAAGATGGAGGCAAGGAATGGGTCGCCGCCAGATCGTAGGACACGGGAAGGGAGCATCCCCAGGCGCTCAGCAGAAAGGAAACGGCAAGGAGAGCGATACAGCCCGATAAGGAATCGTAGCGTCGCGGAGGGCGCGGACGCAAAGCGTAGCGGGGGAAACAGCGATCAGACAGCGCGAGCGTGACCTTCCTCATAGACTCTCTCCTGGTGAGACCGCCTCCCGGATTCTTAATTCACGGTCCGGCGCATAACATTGCGCAGACCCTTGTCCGGGATATGCCGGGATTGTAACCGACATGTCCTTTTTTGGCAAGAGGTTTTTTATTGGAGCGATCCTGCCGCCGCGCAGAACGCGACTATGCTTAACACACCGCCTGCAGACATCCCGCTGGAATTTCCGCTTTAGCGATGTTTGTCGGCAGTGGCATCCGATCTTGATGTTGTGAAGCGGTTGAGCGGTACGGACGCATGGTACAATTAGTCGCAATTTTTAAGGCGGGACGTTGCGCGTCCTGCGGTGTGTGGAGAGTTTGATATGCGCCTTCCGGTCGCGTGGTTGCGCGAATTCGTCCCTGTTCCCGAAGATACTCCGGGCTTGCAATCCTTCTGTGACGCCCTCACCATGGCTGGGCTTGAAGTGGAAGAGATTCTGGACACGCCCGATGGCCCGACTCTCTATACGAAGATTACGCCGAACCGGGGCGATTGGGCGTCCGTCTATGGGACGGCGCGAGAAGCCGCCGCCGCTCTGAACCTGTCCTACCGCACACTTTCCGCTCCTTCCCCTTCCGGCGCGGTCAACAATGAGCGCATCACCATAGAAGATGCCGAGAACTGCCCGCGTTACGCCGCCAAAATCATCCGGGGCGTCAAGATCGGCCCTACCCCCTACTGGATGCAAAAGCGGCTATCGGCGGCGCTGGGCGAGAAGTATAAGACCATCAACAATGTGGTCGATATCACGAATTTCGTGATGCTCGAACTGGGGCAACCTCTCCATGCGTTCGACCTCGATACCCTTGCCGAAGGGAAGATCGTGGTGCGGCAAGCGCGGGAAGGGGAAAAACTGGTGACGCTCGACGATCAGGAGCGAGAACTGGCGCCGGGTATGCTCTGTATCTGCGACCCGGAAAAACCCGTCGCGCTTGCCGGAATCATGGGCGGCGGCCCCACGGAAATCACGTCAGGGACGGTCAACATCCTTCTGGAATCGGCGCATTTCAATCCGCTGTCTATCCGGCGCACCGCACGGCGACTCGGTATCGCCACCGAGGCAAGCTACCGCTACGAAAGGTTCGTCGACCCGAATCTGGTTCCTATCGCGGCGGAACGCGCCGCCGAGTTGATTCAGGAGATCGCCGGGGGTGTCAGCGAACCGGGATTGATCGACGTTATCGCAAAGCCGTGGACGCCCAATCATATTGTCGCCAGAGTGGATCGTATCCGAGCTTTGCTGGGCGCTGATGTCGAACGGGATGACATGATCGCCGGTCTGGAACGCCTCGGGATCGCTACCGAACGGGTGATGGGCGCTCTGGACTGCGTCATTCCTTCCTGGCGTCCCGATCTCACCATCGAGGACGATATCGCCGAGGAAGTGGGACGTATCGCCCTCGGTTATGAAAATCTGCCGGAAACCTCGCCTCCCTTGCAAAATCCGCAGGGCGGCGACTCACGGCGCGGACGGTTTTTATCGACGGTGCGGGAGACTCTGGTACGACAGGGCTTTCAGGAAGTGCAATCCCATGCGCTGACCGCTCCTTCCTCACTGGCTACGGAGGAGGAGATTGCGCACCGGGTGATGATCCGATCCGCTCTATCGCCGGAACTTGCCTCGCTTCGTATTTCGTTGCTTCCGAATCTGTTCGCCGTGATTGCGCGGGCGTTCGCCTCGGGTATACGCGATGCCGCGATTTTCGAAGCGGGTCCTGTTTACCGTAAGGCGGAAGGAGGCGCTTATCAGGAGCCGATCCGTATTACGGGCGTCCTCTTTGGTTCGGCAATGCCTTCCGCCTGGTCTTTGAAGCCGGAAAGTTACCCCGCCGATCTGTATTTCGCCAAAGGAGCCGTCGAGGAGACGCTTGCCGCTCTGGGAATCTCCGAGCCGTCGTTTCTACCGGCTACGCATCCGGTGACGCATCCGGGAAGAACGGCGAAGGTCATCGTCTCCGGCAGGGAGATCGGTATGATCGCGGAAGTTTCGGAAATTGTGGCGGAAGCGCAGGATTTGCCGCGCCGGACATATCTGTTCGATCTGGACGGCGACGTACTCTTCGCACTTTCCACTGATACGACTGTCCGCTACACTCCCCTGCCGAAGTTCCCGGCAGTGGTGCGCGACCTTGCGCCCGTCTTTCCATCCGCCATTCCCTATGCTACTATCGAGGAAGCCAGTCGCGCCGCCGCTGGAAACCTTCTCGAATCGTTGCGCCTGATGGATGTATACACCGGAGCGAATGTCGGCGAGGGAAATCGTTCTCTGACATTGCGCCTGACCTTCCGCTCCGGCGAAGGCACGCTTCGGGATGCGGATGTCGAAAATGCGCTCATCGAAGTGCGTACGGCATTGACAAACCTTGGCGGCGAGTTCCGGTAAGAAATAACGTTATCGTCCCGGAATCTGGCGTGAATCTGTAAAAGCATCACTTGATAATCATCACTTGATAATCGTCGACCGCTTGTGCTACTATGACCTATGACGGGTGAGGAGCGAACAGACCGGGACCTGGCGTCACGAACGTTGCAAGGTGATAGGGAAGCGTTTGCGACCCTGCATAAGCGTTACTACGCCCGAATTTTCCGGCTCTCTCTGTTTCGTTGCCGCAGTCAGGCGGACGCCGAAGATATCGCTTCCGAAACCTTTGTCCGCGCTATCGCTCATCTTCCAGGCTATCGGTTTCAGGGCGAATCCCTTTATCCCTGGCTTTCCCGTATTGCAAACAATCTGGTGGCGGATTTGGGCAGAAAGAATGCAGGCGCAATCACCTTATCGCTCGATACGGCATCGGCGGAAGGCGTCCGCGCTTATCTCGAGAACCTGCCCGGCGGCGCTCCTGACCCCCACGTTCTGGCAGAACGACAGGAGATGCAAGAATTTCTGCGTGCGGCGATTTCCCGTTTGAGCGCAGATCAATCAGAAGCGGTCTTGCTCCGCTTTGGCGGCGATCTATCCCTCAAGGAAATCGGCTCTGCGATGAATAAATCGGAGGGGGCGATCAAATCGCTTCTTCACCGGGCATTGATCAACTTACGGCGCGAACTTATTTCTACCGAACAGGAAGCGGTGCAATTCCAACACTGGCGGCGTACAACGACGGAATCGGAACCCACCCGGACAGTCAGCGCCTACGGCGATTTCGCACGAAATCGGGAAAACCGGGGATAATAGAAACAGGCTTATGGCGATGCAAGATCCACCCACTCTCGATCCCGTCTCTCCTTCGATGCAACACGTCCTCGATGCGATGCTGGAAGGCGCGTCCGCGCCGCCTGAGGCGCTGGGAGAACTGACCGACGATGAACGAGCGGAACTCGCTTCGTTGGCGCGAACCGCGAATTTGACGGCGTTGACCTTACACCTGCCGGACCCGAACCCGGACGCCGTTGCCCGTGCACTGGCAAGAGCGGAACGAGAAATGGAGCGACGTACTCCAAATTCGTCACCGCCTGCGGATGCTGGAACGTATCAGGAAGCCGCTCAACCACGACGAAGCTGGCTGGATCGCTTTTTGAAGCGGGGAGGATAACACTTTCGTAATGCCCGACTCTTTGAACGCAGAAACGCAACTGGCAGGGGTTACCTTCCGAAAACTCGGTAAGCTTCATTATTACCCCGCTGAGGCATTGCCCCTGACCGTAGGCGATTCCGTCGTCGCGGAGACCGAGGATGGAACGGAATGCGGCGAAGTCAAAATCCTGCGTCCGGTCAGCGGTCGCCGCGAGGATGCGAATACCCCCTTTCGTATTGTCCGCATCGCGAATGAACGCGATAAAGAGATCCGCGACCTACGGTTAGTGCAGTCGGCGGAAGGTCTGAAGCTCTGCCAGGAAAAGGCAAATGGACTTGGATTGGATATGAAAGCGGTGGAAGCGGAGGTTTCCTTCAATGGTCACCAGATTACCCTGTACTTCGTTGCGGACTCCCGGGTCGATTTCCGGCAACTGGTAAAGGAAATCGCCGGGCGTCTCAAAATGCGCGTCCATCTGCATCAGGTTGGGGCTCGTGATCATGCCCGCGCCCTTGGAGGTTATGGACCCTGTGGTCGTCCGCTGTGTTGCACCACATTTTTGCGCGATTTCGCTCCGGTCTCGATGAAAATGGCAAAAGACCAGAGTCTTTATCTCAATCCCTCCAAGTTCTCCGGGGTCTGCGGTAAACTCATGTGTTGCCTCCGCTATGAGCATGAAGTTTACATGGATGAGCGCGATAAAATGCCGCCACTCGGTTCTAGTGTCGTCCTCGCCAACGGGGAACGCGCCATTATCGAAGAAGTCAATGTTATGCGGCAGACGCTTCAGGTGACGGTTCAGGACGATGATGGTTACCGCACTATCACAGTCGCGGCGCAATCAGTCCAAATCGCTCGCGCTTGCGGGGACTGCGGTTCTGCGGGCGGAGGTTGCGGAGGCTCTTGCGGTAGCGGCGAAGGTCAGGGTTGCGGCGTTCCAGCGAAAGTGGAAGGCGGGCTTATAGCGCTAGAGCGCCGGACAAAACATCCCTGATGGGAGCGGTATAAACAGTGACTACTCCGCACGAATAAATTCGGCGGCTTCTTTGCAGGCTAGCCTACAACGCTCTGTAGTCCCAGAGCGAGAATATTCAAAGCGGCGTTGGTGTCTCTGTCTAACGACAACGAACATATTGGACAGAAATGCCAACGTTGCTTCAATGGTTTTTTGGCGATATTGCCACAACGGCAACAAATTTGACTGGTATAGGCAGGGTTTACTTCCACTATCTTACGAACGGCGCTTGCAGCCTTT
>CAIVZM010000022.1 GCA_903910385.1 uncultured Armatimonadota bacterium | reverse complement strand
GAAGCTACTATGAAGCTACTATGAAGCTACTATGAAGCTACTATGAAGCTACTATGAAGCTACTATGAAGCTACTATGAAGCTACTATGAAGCTTTGTCATCAGGAAGTGGAGCGAATTTTCAAGCCTGGGGCGATTGTCTTGGAATAGCGTTTACTCTCAGCCAGATGCGTCAAGTCAAAAGTGAGTATCGAATACGTCCCTTTCACGAAATCTCCGAAGTGGTATAGCCAACCGGAAAAATAGGTTGATCTGCACTAACCCGCGCCCAGAGTCGCCGTTAACCGCTTAGCAATGCTACCGGTGAGAACACGATAGGCGGGGATTCTAACCGATGCAAAGCCAGTGGAATGATCAATAGCAGGATACCTTGACCGTGCTGTCTCCTTATCCAATCGCTCCCAACCAGTACGCTCGATTTTCCCCAAATTTCCTTTCTCCAATTCAGCGCCCAGTTCATTCCAGACCAGAAGAAATGCCGTTTTGTCTGACCGAAAAGACTTTGCGCTGGAAACGAAAGCATTCAGCAACAGTTCCGGTGATCCGCCTTTCGATCGATAGGGGCGCAGATTCAGGCGAACGATTTTCCCGTCGGGACGCAAAGGTAGAATTAGAGTTTCGCCGGTCATCGGCGCCGACAATGTCGGCCACTCGCGTTCCAGCCATCGTCGTGGACCGTCCGGACTGGTGATGGCATGTTCCCCTCCCTGTGTCGCGTGATAGCACCATTTATAGGCATCTTCTATTCGCATTTCGGATTCCAGACGCCATTGCGCCAGAGAAAATCTAAGTAGGTCTGTCATATCAGCGTTATTTTATCGTGAGACGCTTTAATGCAGGGAACTGAAGGAACATCATGAGCGTCCCTCACGTTTAGAAAGCTAGCGTCCGTGCTGGAACTGGACGTATGGGAAAGGTAAACCGACATGGCCAATGGCGTCATAAGCAATCAGGATGAAGTTGTCAGCAATCAAAAAATGATTCTGGAGAACCAGAGCGACATTCTGAGCAATCAGGAAGCGATTCGTACAAACCAAAAAGTCATCATCGAAAATCAGGAAACCTTGAAATCTTTGCTTTCCAATCAGGAAACAATTATCACCAACCAGAAGTTAATTCTGGAAAATCAGGCGAAGATTCTCGCGCTTTGAGCGAAAATAGCACGGGGTGACGACACAATTTCGTCGCCCCGTACATCATTCCGTGTCTTCCCACTCAGGGGAGTGACGAGCGTATCAAAAGTGGCATACTGCTTTAAAGCCGATTCCATTTGAGGTTAACTTCAAGCATATTTCCGGGGAAGTCATAAAACAATTCGCCCAGAAATCCTCCCGCGAATACGGCTCCTGCAAACTGCTCCGAGGTCCTTGCCGTGCAGGAAGCTGATACTGATTCCCACGATAATTTTTACATAGGCGAAAAAAGAATAAGACGTGCTGGAGATTCATCCAGCACGTCTTATTCTTTTTTTTATGGTTTTGCGCTAATTAGAAGCGGTAACCAAGCTGAACGCCAAAGCCGTTGACGTTACCGTCACGGACATTACCCGGGAAGTGATAAGACAATTCGCCGACGAATCCCTGCGCGAATTCCGCACCAGCTAATAGCTTGTAGCCAATGTGGGTTTTCGTGCTGGAATCCGAGCCATCTTTACCATTCACGAAGTAAATTCCCAGACCAGCGCCTGCATAAGGGGTAACAGTAGCGCCGGGTTTGGCAAAATAGTATTTGCCCTGAGGACCAATTCCGAGGAAACCTCGCTTATACTTCACGCCGTCCATGGACTTTTCCGCCGCGGAAAAATCAAGATAGGCGCCCACAGTAATAGGGGAGGCGCTGGCAGTCTTTAATACATCATAGTTAACGCTGGCGAGGAACCAGGTGCTACCGGCATTCTTGGAGCTACCGCTCTGGGGGAAATAAGCGCCCAACTTTACCGTGATAGGCTTTTCCAGCTTAGCGGACGGTACAGTGGCTGACTGCGCATTGGCAGAAACAACCGCGCCTGCTACAGCGATAACCGCCAGCAAGGCATTCTTCATGAACTTCATTTGGGATTTCTCCAGTCTTTTCAGACGATTTTTTGTTGACTCGCGGAATCTTTCATCCTCTCAAGTCGTCACCTGAATGACAACCAAACGGAAGAAAAGTTTCGAGAAACCGCCAAACAAGTCCATTAAAACCGGAGATTGATTAAAAATACGTTAAAGGAGGGATGTCCTCTCCTCCTTTGACGTGTAACGAGAACGGTACTTTATGAGGTTAGCGCCCCCCCAGTCCCGTGAGGGATACACCTTCGATAAAATACCGCTGGGTGAAGAAGAAGAGGACAATGATGGGCATGATCACCAGAGTCGATGCCGCCATCAGAAGACCTGGTTCGCCGCTATGCTGTTGCTGATAGAGTTGAAGACCATAAGCCATCGGCATATTTTCTGGCGAGGAGAGGTAAATGAGCGGCCCCTGAAAGTTATTCCAGGCTCCCAATACCGCAAGAATAGCGATCGCAGCCAGCGCGGGCTTTACCAGGGGCAACATTACACGCCAGTAAATGCCGAATGGTCCACACCCATCGATCCGCGCCGCATCTTCCAGCTCCGTTGGGATACTCAGGAAAAATTGCCGAAGCAGAAAGATATTGAATGCCGACCCGAAGAACGCCGGGACCCAGAGAGGACGAAGCGTATCGATCCATCCCAGTTCACGGAAAATAAGGAACTGGGGCATCATGGTGACGGCAGCCGGAACCATCATTGTCGCCAGCACCATCAGAAAAAGGACATCCTTACCGGGAAAACGCACCCTTGCAAAAGCGTATGCGACCAGAGAAGATGATAGCACGGTGCCGATTGCGCCCAGTATCGTCAGAATGAGCGTATTCTTCAGGAAGGTCAGACCGTAAGTCGTCTCTTTTGGCAGGTATGCCAGCGCTTCGGAGTAGTTTTCCCATCGGGGCGAAACCTTTCGCTCCTTGGTCAGTTGATCCCGCCTGATTGTCATGGAGGGCTTGCTGGCGTCCGCCTGACCATTCAGCAAAGGTTGGACTACGACTTCGCCCGAAGGCAAGTCTTCTACTTCGACGACCTGCGTCCCATCCGTCAGATGCGACAGACGCAGAGGCTTACCATCCGGGCGTTTCAGGCCGGATGCGAGCGCACCTATCTCCACCTGTTGCGTCGGAATCCATATCGGCGGAAAGATCGCCTGCTCCTCATCCGTTTTCAACGAGGTGGATATCAACCAGGCGAAGGGAATCAAAAAGATAAACGAACCTGCCAACAGAGTCAGATGCGCGGCGGAAAGACGCGTATTTTCTGAGGAGTGTTGGGCATTCCGTGTCACGAGACGGAGAATCGCCATCGCTCCCAGACCGGAGGCGACGGCGACCACCGCCGGAACCACGGGGTGCAACCGACTAAACAGCGTCATCGTTAGCGCAATACCCGCCACCGCCATCAAACCAGCGAAAAATGGCTTTCCCGCTCGAACGGAGGCGATTACTGCGCTCAACAGGTAGGTAATCGAAACCAGTGAAAGTGTAATGGCAATCAGCCACATCAGTGCATACATTGAGTTATCAAAAACCCTCTCGCGCGAACAGAGTGTCACGCGCATCGGCGAACATCAACAATTTTCAAGCTTTCGGCATTCGGGAAATCCACCGTCCCTATTTATCGGTTTCATAATGCACCCAGTACTTTTGAGTACCCCATTGAATCAGGGTCAGAGCGAGAATAATCAGGAATATTATCCACGCAATCGCTGATGCGTACCCCATCTTGAAGTATCGGAAAGCGTTGTTGAAAAGATAAAGCACCGGCACCAGCAACGAGTCCAGCGGCCCGGAACCGCCATCGCCTCCCGCAAGCACATATACCCGGTCAAATTCCTGCAACGCGCCGATTCCGCCGATAATCAGGTTGAAGAATATATAGGGCGAAAGCATGGGAAGGGTCACATTCCGGAAGCGGGACAGTATTGATGCGCCATCGATTTCCGCAGCTTCATAGAGCGTTTTGGGAATTCCCTGTAACCCTGCCAGCCAGAGGATCATGCCCCCGCCCGCACCCCAGAGTCCCTGAATTATCAGACCGGGTTTCGCCCATTCGGCGACGCCGAACCAACCCGGCGGCAACCATCCGAACCACTGCGTCAACGTCCCTTTCCAGAGCGCGTTCAGCAGACCTTTATTCGGATCGCCGGCCAGAATCCAGGACCATAAGGCCGCCGATGCGATAGCCGGCACAATGGACGGAATATAGAAAGCGGTCCGATACCAGTTCATCCCCTTGACTTTCATGTTCAGGAGCAATGCAATAGCGAGTCCTGTAATCATGCCCAGAGGAATGCCAAAGACGGACAGATACGCCGCGTTATACAGAGCCTTGCCTATAAGCTCACGATCATCCGTGAAGAGCGTATGGAAGTTCTCGAATCCGACATAGCGTGGTTGATGCAGAACATCATAATCGCAGAACGAGAAGAAGATGGAAGCGATAATGGGCCCGGCGGTCAACAGAATGAATCCGATAAGCCAAGGCGCAATCATTAGATACCCGGCAAAAGCCTCTTCACGCGCCATGGGCGACTTGCCAACATTGCGGCGGATGTACCAGATAGTGTATGCAAATCCCACCGCACAGAGTATTCCGAGGGCTATATAAGGGATGGTAAAGTCCGCTAGTGGAAGCTTCTCCCGGGCGAACGCCTTATCGAGCTCTTTCTGGACTAACGTCTGTTGTTCCTGTAACGCAGCTTCCGGAGTCTGCGCATGGGCGACCGCACGTTCGAAAGCGCGGACATGCGCATCCCATAACTTCTGCCCTACGAACGTCACCGGGCGATACTGGGCATTAGGTAGCATATCCACGAACGCTTTTTGCGCTACCAGCAATTTCTGGTTTACTGGAGGGAAGTTTTCCAGTAACGCCGCATTCACTTTTTTGTTCGCGCTCAGGTTGAAAACATAGGGACGCCCTTTGGCTTCATTGTACTGTTTATCCGCCTTTGCACCGATCAACGCCGCTTCGACACTGGACATGAAGCGAATAAATCTCCATGCCTGTTCTGTGTGCCTCGCGCCGGACGGGATCGCGAAGGAGTATCCGCCGATCCAAGTAATGAAAGGCGGTTTTCCGGAGAACTGTCCCTTCCCTTCCAATCGTTCCGCAGGGACCGGCGCGGGAGCGACAGCGAAGTCCAGGCCGGGTGCGTATCGTGCGATATTTCCGAGAACCCACGAACCTGTGGTCACCATACCGACTTTGCCAAGATAGAACGGGTCTTGTTCATTGACCTGAAAGCCGCTCTGGAAGATATTGATCTTATCCACTCCGCCCAGAGCGTCATATACCTCAGTCATGTACTTGAGAGCGCCCACATTCTCCGGGGCGGCAAGCGTACAGGTCTTTCGGTCAGGGGACATAAACTCGCCGCCGTTCTGCCAGGAGTACAGATACAACCAGGAGTTGCCATAGTTCGGAATGAATCCGATGCGCTGGTAGGTTCCGTCCGCGTTGTACTTCGTGAGTTTCTTACTGTAGTCTAATAGTTCTTCCCAGGTGCGCGGCGGTTTATCAGGGTCGAGACCGGCTTCCCGAAAGACCTTACGGTTGTAGAATAAGAGACGGTCATCAATTCCGGTCGGAATAGCGTAGGACTTGCCCTTGTAGACTGCTTCTTCCCAGGCGGCAGGGTAATAGTTCTCACGCCGTATCGCGTCCTCTCCAGACTCCTTCGCCAGAAAATCATCAAGCGGCATGAACGCGTCACGGCTTGCCCAGTCTCCAATCGTAAAGCGGTCTTGCGCCACCACATCCGGGGGGACGCGCCCGACAATACTGGTCATCAGTTTCTGCGGGTTCATGTTTCCTGCTCCCAGAGATAGCAGGGACACCTCGATATCGGGATTCCTTCGGCTGAATTCCGCCACCTGCTCATCCAGTCCCGCTGTATCCTTGCCGGATTGCAGTCCCCAGACAACCAGCTTGACTTTTTTCGGAGCCTGAGCCCGGGTAGGAGCGGCAAAAAAAGACAGGCAACAGAGGATCAATGCCACCAAAGACCATGTTGAGAGTGGAATTCTCAGGTTCCGTAACGCCATATTCGAAAACATCATCATTTGCTGTAGAGTGTATTCCTCAGAGGAGCTTACGTCAAGTCCACATAGTCGGGTACGCCGTGCGTCAAACAAAATCCGGCGACAGCGATGTCAAAAAGAATTTCTTCTGGATAGAAGGTAAAATAGTGCTTTGGCGCGTTCCGTTGAAGTTCTGAATTTTGAGCGGAGCGCCATTTGTACAAATGACAACGTTACCCGAAAATCGGAGAATTCCCCTGATGTCCCAGGAAAATGTATGGCAACCGCTCGCCGCTCAATTGCGGGCTGACTCAATTCGATGCACCACCGCCGCCGGTTCCGGTCACCCGACCTCCGGCATGAGCGCCGCTGACCTGATGGCGGTTCTACAGGCATCCTACCTGAAATACGATTTCGCTAACCCGAAGAAACCCAATAACGACCACCTGATTTTTTCAAAGGGTCATGCCTGTCCAGTCCTGTACGCGATGTATAAAGCGGCGGGTGCGATGACTGATGAAGAATTGTTAAGCCTGCGAAAATTCGGTTCCATCTGGGAGGGTCACCCGACTCCGCTAATTCCTTATGTGGATGCCGCCACCGGTTCGTTGGGTCAGGGTCTTCCGATCGGCGTCGGCGTCGCCATCGCAGGCAAGCACATTGAGAAGCTTCCCTACAAGGTGTGGGTCGTTCTGGGTGACTCGGAAATGGCGGAAGGTTCGATTTATGAGGCGCTTGAACTCGCGGCGCACTATGAATTGAACAATTTGATCGCCATTCTGGACTGTAACCGTCTGGGACAACGTGGGGAAACGGCGCTCGGCTGGGATACGCAGAAGTACGCCGCCCGTGCTGAAGCCTTCGGTTGGAAAGCCATCGTCATTAATGGGCATGACCTGAACGCCATTGATGCCGCTTACGCTGAAGCTTCCGCCGCCGATAAGCCTGTGCTGATTGTCGCGAAAACGGAAAAGGGGCATGGTGTCTCCTTTACCGCCAACAAGGATGGCTGGCATGGCAAAGCGATGAAGCCTGAAGAAGCGGAAAAAGCGCTCGCGGAACTGGGAAACCCTGCCCACAATCTGATCGTGAAACCGGCGTTGCCCGAAGATTTGCAACCCGCACCCTTATCTCCTAATGCAGAGTTTGTGATTCCAGATTACAAAATCGGCGATGGCATCGCGGTCCGACAGGCGTATGGCGACGCTCTCAAGGCTTTGGGTGCATCTCGTGGCGACGTTTTCGCCGTTGATGCCGAAGTTTCTAACTCCACCTACGCGGAATTCTTTAAGAAAGCTTATCCAGAGCGTTTCTTCGAGATGTATATCGCGGAGCAGGCGATGGTATCGGTAGCGCAGGGAATTGCGGTTTCCGGCAAGATCGCGTTCGCCTCCACGTTCGCCGCATTTTTCGCTCGCGCTTTCGATCAAATTCGAATGGCGGCAGTTTCCCGCGCCACCCTGCATCTCGCAGGTTCACACGCCGGGGTTTCTATCGGGGCGGACGGTCCCTCACAGATGGCTCTGGAAGACCTGGCGATGATGCGCTCCGTGTTTGGTAGCGCCGTTCTCTATCCTTCGGATGGAGTTTCCACCGCTCATCTGGTGAAAGAAATGGCGGATCGATCAGGCATCTCTTACATTCGCACCACTCGCGAAAAGACGCCAATCCTTTACACTGCTGACGATTCCTTCCCTATCGGAGGCTCCAAAGTACTGCGCCACCATGAAGCTGACTGTGCAACGATCATCGGGGCTGGAATCACCTTACACGAAGGCCTGAAAGCGGCGGACGCTCTCGCTTTAGAAGGGATTCATGTCCGTGTCATCGATCTGTATTCGGTCAAGCCTGTAGATTCGCATGCGATTATTACGGCGGCGGAAAAGACCGGTCATCTGGTTGTGGTGGAAGACCACTGGGTAGAGGGTGGAATCGGCGATGCTGTACTGGCGGCGCTTGCGGATGCCGTTGCGGTAAAACCTAAATACTCTCACCTGGCTATTCGTGAAATGCCTCGCTCCGGTGAACCGGATGAACTCCTTGACGCTTACGGAATTTCCGCTAAACATATTATCGAGGCGGTCAAAGCAGGAATCGCGTAGGAATTGAGCGTTCCGCTCAAGACCTCTCTTTCATCGTTAGCCAAACGCCCGCTGCATATGAATTTCCCTCTGTGCAGTGGGCGTTACCTTTTCCTTCAGGTGAGTTATCTCGCGATTCGTCTCATACACGTTTATTTGAATCGGTTAATTCGTTGATTAGGTTATACGATCCGCATTCGCCGACGCACCTGAAGGTATTGTTTGTACAAGTCCTCTGCTGACTTTTGCTCTTGAGCCTTCATTATCTCTGTTTCGGGTGTCTTTCCCGTCAACATAGCAAGACGAAAGCTGTCGCATTGTTGCCGTACGGCGCGCATCTTTCGAAGAATATCGTTTTTCCAAAATCGGTCGAATTCCTGAACACGACGCATCTGATGCTCGGCTGCGGAGGGGTTGCCTGAGGCGAAGAGCGTCCGCGCTTCCGTCTCCAGAATCAATCGATCCAGAGAGCCAGCCAGTTGTACGCTCTCCAGCGTTATAGTAGTCGAACTGAGCGACTGACGGCTGAGCATTCGGCACCGTTCCACCCAGGCGAGGGCGCCTTCCGTATCGCCATTCCACGCTTTTTCACTGGCGTATCTGGAGATCGCCTTGGCGAGTCGCAGAATCAGCATCGAGCCTGAGGAATTCGCCAGAGCGCCTGACATTCCCTCGTTGATAGAGATGGCGATGGACGCTTCCTGTTGACGGTCGATAATTTGCCGGGCGCCTTCTACATCTCCCGATTTCAGCAGCGCCGTGGCACGTACATAATCTTCGTAAACAACCTGACCTTCCGTGGAATTCTGGGACTTTGAAACGTTTCTACTCTCGCCAATCGCTTTCTGAATTGCGTTAGGAGCAATTACTAACACTACGATAGCTGTTACAAGTAACACGACCATGGGCGCAATTTTGCCGCGCACCGAGACTGAGTTTTTCTCCATTGTTTCTCTCTTCTTCCGTTGGAACGGAAAGGTGAATCTAGATGATTGCTTTGAGGCGCTGTTCCGCCTTCTTGATATCGTTCTCTGCTTAAGAATGACACGCCGTCAGGAATCAGGTTACAGTGGAGATAAATTTTTCGCGTGAATGGTTTGAGTTCACACTCATTTCACTGTCGCCTTTACTCCTTCTGTCGTTACAGGAAAGGCAATCCGCGAACAAAAAATCCGAAGAATTTTCTTCGGATTTTTTGGATTAGCGGTTCGAGGGGCGAACTATTTGTTCATGACATATTCATCGACTGTCTGCACTGTCAGAAGTTCGCCGCCCTGATAGGAGTTCAGAGCGAGCAACAACGCCCGGGTTGTATCCAGAGAAGTCAGACAGGGAACGCCACGTTCGACGGAGGCGCGACGAATCTGCGCTCCTTCACGCTCGATCCGTTTATCTTTGCTGATGGTATTCACAATGAAAGCGACCGCACCCCGTTGAATCAGATCCAGAAGATTGGGAGAACCTTCGCTGATTTTGTTCACCTTTTCTGCGGCGATACCCTGATCGTTGAGCAGTTTTGCCGTCCCTTCCGTCGCATAGACCTGAAAGCCCAGATCAGCGAAACCCTGAAGAATGGGCATCGCTTCCATCTTGTCGGCATCCGCTATGGTCGCCAGAAGAGCGCCTTTCAACGGCATGTTCAGTCCGGAGGCGACCAGCGCCTTGTAAAGCGCCCCCGGATAATCTTCCGCCTGCCCCAGAATCTCCCCTGTCGATTTCATTTCCGGTCCCAGAGGAATATCGACGCCTACCAGTTTCTGGAAGGAAAATACCGGAGCCTTAACGGCGGGGTTTTTCTGTTCCGGCCACAATCCCCCCTCGTAACCCTGCGATTTCAGGGATTCGCCGAGGATACAGCGAGTCGCTACCTTTACCATAGGTACGCCAGTTATTTTTGAGAGGTAAGGCACCGTTCGCGACGAACGGGGGTTGACTTCGATGATATAAGGTTCATCTCCTTCGCAGACGAACTGGATATTCATCAGGCCGACGACCTTCATTTCACGGGCGAGACGAACAGCGTAATCCGCCATCTTCGCGATGGTCTCCGGTTTTACGGTTTGAGGAGGATAGACCGCCATGGAATCGCCAGAGTGCACCCCGGCGCGTTCGATATGCTCCATGACGCCCGGGAGCAGACAATCGACGCCATCGGAGATGCAATCCACTTCGAGTTCTTTGCCAACGATATAACGGTCGACCAGAATGGGAGCTTTGGGCGAGACATCCACCGCATAGCGCATGTAGGATCGTAGTTCGTCGTCACTGTAGACGATTTCCATGGCGCGTCCACCCAAAACATAGGAGGGTCGAACCAGACACGGATAACCGATTTCCTGCGCTACCTGCACGGCAGCCTCAGCATTCGTGACCGCCCGACCTTCCGGCTTGGGAATACCCAGGCGACGCAGTAATAACTCAAATTGCTCACGGTCTTCGGCGAGGTCGATGCTTTCCGCTGAAGATCCCAAAATTGGGACTCCGGCATCCGACAGCGGTCTTGCCAGATTGATCGCCGTTTGTCCGCCGAACTGGACGATAACTCCCTCATACGGTTCTTCCCTGTCCAGAACATTGAGTACATCTTCCGATGTCAAAGGATCGAAATAGAGGCGGTCAGATGTATCAAAGTCAGTCGAAACCGTTTCCGGGTTATTATTGATAATGATGGCTTCGTAGCCCGCTTCACGCAACGCCCATACGCAATGCACCGAGCAATAATCGAACTCGATTCCCTGCCCGATCCGAATTGGCCCACTGCCCAGCACGATGACTTTTTTCTTATTCATTACCGCCCGCCTTACGTCCAAATTTTCTGGTACAGCATATCACAGACCCCTCGTTCAACGATACAGAGTGAGTATACAAACGCTCCCAGGTCTTGTTGACGGTCTTACAGGACGCCGCGACGTTTCAGTTCACGGTAAGTCCCGTAAACGATTCGCAGGAAAGGCGCGGCGCGTCCGATGGAGTCCGCTACCGGAGGAATCAGTCCCAGTCTGCGAGCAAGAGACAGAGAAGCGGAGCGGGATTGAGGATCGTGTGACCCGGAAATAGCAACAGGCTTGAGCATACTCTTCCCTGCCGATACAAGCCCGGTCGCGGTTCGCACTGAGCCGACGTGCCCTGCCAGAGATTGGTAGGTGATAGGCGCATCGATGAGAGTAACCGCTTTTCCGGTCAATTGAACCGTGTTAACCGATTTCTGGTAAAGCGCAACGACACGCGCTTCCTTACCAGAATAGTTCTTCTGGATAACACTCCCTGCGTTCACTATGGATACCGTCAGCGTCTTCGCGGCGACGATAGACTTACTGATGGGTTGCCGGTAAATCTGCAGACCGATATAGGCAATGGCTCCCAGTAAGCCGATCTGGGCAATAAACAATACGATGATGAAAATACTCCACCACATTCGCTGTATCTCTCTTTCTGCACCTCTACGTTTACCCTTATGACAAGGTTTCGCCTATCGCTGACCGCTCTCCGTCGGACGATTTCCGGGCAGTTCACTTCATAGTATACAGGCAGGAGAAAACGGGGCGAATGTCGCAACTGAAGAATGCGCCTCCGGGCGTTTAGATATTGCGCGAAAGTGAAAGAAATGTATCGAACGACGATTCGCAATGCGGCGCTCGGCGTCGCGCTTTGCCTCCTGTGCCTGATGAACACAACGAACAGGGTTGAGGCATCCGCCCCACCAAAAGCGCGAGCAGGCGCGACATCGAAGTCCTTTGGTAAGCAGAAGAACGGAAAACAAGTGGAATTAATAACGGTAACGAATAACAGAGGTATGGTCGCAAAAATCATGACCTACGGGGCGATCCTGACGGAACTGCATGTCCCCGATAAAAAGGGAACGTTGGGTGATGTCGTTCTGGGTTTCGATAATCTGGCGACCTATGAAAAAGGCCACCCCTATTTTGGCGCTACGGTAGGTCGCATCGCGAACCGTGTCGCGAAGGGCAAGTTCACGCTGGATGGCAGAGAATATACACTCGCGGTCAACAACGGCCCCAACCACCTTCATGGCGGTCTGGTCGGATTCGACAAGGTGATCTGGAATGCCAAACTGATGACGACAGCGGAAGGTTCTGCTGTGCAGTTCACCTATGTCAGCAAAGATGACGAAGAAGGCTATCCGGGTAATTTATCCGTCGCTGTGACCTATACCCTGACCAATGAGAACGCCCTTCGCATCGATTATGTCGCCACGACGGATAAAGCGACTCCCTGTAATCTGACCAATCACTCTTACTTCAATCTCGCCGGCAAGGGCGATATCACGAATCACATTGTGATGCTGGACGCGGACCGCTTCGTAGATGTGGACGATACCCTGATCCCGACCGGCAAACTGCCGACGGTCAAAGGAACCAAAATGGACTTCACGACGCCTCACGCAATCGGCGACCATATCGCTGAAGTCGGAGCGGAACCCACCGGCTATGATCATTGTTATGTGGCGAATCGGGCGGGCGGCGTAAAAAAATTCGCCGAGGTGTATGAACCTTCTACCGGGCGTGTCATGACCATGTACACTGATCAGCCCGGAGTCCAGTTCTATACCGGCAATTTTCTGGATGGAACCCTGACCGGAAAAGACGGCATCGTTTACAAAAAGCACAGCGGATTCTGTCTGGAAGCGGGAACCTTCCCGGATGCAGTCAATCAACCCTCATTTCCCGACTCGATTCTGCGGCCGGGGGAAACCTACCGCCAAACGACTGAGTACCGGTTCTCTGTCCGATGACCTTTTGTACGAAACGCCGGAATTTAGTGTTGAGAGGAGCAAGCGCACCGCGCTTACTCCTCGTTCTTTTCACTTTGCGCGAAAATCGTAGTCCTTCACTGACCTTTCTGGCGCTGCTCATCTTCGCTTGTGTTGCGACCATGCCGGCGATGGCGCAGGACTACCTTCTCTTTTGCAACCAGCCTGAGCGCATGAAAATCCCCGGCGCATATGCAACGGCGAAGTTGGCTGCAGGGAAATCCTATACGATCTTTTACCATTACAACAATGTCAGCGGAGAATCCGGCCCCTTTGTTGTCGGACTGAGAAACGCACAGGGCGGCCCTCTAAGGTTGGTTGCGCGGCAGGGATTGGCGGATGCGCAACGCGATCCCGCTCGTGCTGGACGGCAGGCGATGGCACGATACCTGAGCGCTCCCGAAAACCAGCTTGTCGGAACAAAGGGATTTGCACAGTTCGCTTACCCTTTGCAACCCGGCCAGATCGCTTCCGGCATTCTTACTGTTGAATGTGAAAGCGACGCTCTCCTTCGCATTTATTTCCGCCATGACCGCTGGGATGTCGCCCATTCGGAAGTGAATCCGATGGAAAATCCACGGCGCGATGTCGATATCATTCTTGCGAACGAGGGAGACGAAGAATACTACCGAATCGGCCAGCCAGAGCCCGCGATCAAGCGGAATCTGGACGGAGCCTATGGCATGATGTATCGTTTCAAAATTGCCGCTCCGGAAGGGTGGAAAGTGCGTGTCGCTTTCTCCCCACGCGGCGGACATGGCGCGTTGGTCGGTTCCGTCGATGGAAATCTGAAGCAGACTCCGATGATCGCCGCATCTCAATGGCGCGTCTTCTATGAAGGCGTGTCTGGCGCGAACGGAATTTCACTCACAACCGCGCCTTTCGGGGGGATCGCTTACCCGGTCGAGATGCATTTCCGTTTGACTCGTCCGTCTGCGAAAGAAGAAAAGGCTTACTGGGATCGGGTCGCGGCGTTGTCCAGGTTGTTTCCAAGTCGCAAAATCTCGTCCGGTTCGACAGTTCCAGTAATTGTCAGATAACCATCTTTAACCGTCGCCGTCTCCACCTTTACCGGTACAGCCAGCCCGGATAACTCCACCAGAGGGTTCAAGCGAGCTTCCACGAAATCCAGTGCGAATCGGGGAATCGATAAGGCGGCGACCTTTGCCATATCCGGGCGGAAATCCAGTTTCGCCGCTCCGTGAGGAATCAGTTTACCTTCCACCGCTACCGGGACAGCAACGAGTTTGAATGGATCCTGCGGCGCCGCGTCAATCCGGATAGCATCGCGTGTCAGAGACGCTCGTAAACCGTTGATGTCCGGACGTTGTGCAACGACATAATGATTCAGATTCTCACCGGACAAACTGCAGGAGAAAGTGGCGCTACCGATGCTCCGTAGCTTCTTCGCTTTCGTGTCCACTTCAACTTCAGCGAAGCGCAGTTGCAAACGATCGATGGTCATTTTGGGATTGACAATAACCCCCAGACCCTCAATACTGACTTGACGGAACCTCCCCCGAAGAATCGCCCCTGCGCTATCGGCATCAACATTGGTCGAATACTTCTGCGCCGGACCGAGTATTTCCGGTAACATCGCATTCAGCCGTTTACCCGCCTCATTTTCGACGGTCGATTTACAGCCAGTAAACAGCGGAGTCAGACCTAACAATCCCACTGCTACGCTGACTACGAGAATACGACGCGCAACAAAACCAGTTCTCATGATGTTCCTTAGAGTTCTGGGACGGCAGGTTTGTTGCATCGGCGGATAAGTTTATCCCGCCATACCGGAGAGGGCGCCTTCCGTTCCGTCCTCGACAGCGGTTTGCATTTGTGGATTCGAAGCCATCGTTGCAGAAACGAGAAAGGTGACTCCTAACGCGACAGCAGTCAGGAAGGCGGAAAAGATATAAGGGGCGGTCACGCTGACGTTTTGGAAGAGAAAGCCAGCAGTTACTGGCCCGACTGTGCGGGCAAGCGCATCGAAACCCTGTGAGGAGGAAAGTATCAGACCCTGCCCTACCTTCGCCTTTTTGGAGATTAAAGAGGAGGCGGCAGGTCCGATCAGGGAGCGGCCTCCCGCTACCAGAAGGGTCGCGGCAAACGCCAGGACTCCGAAGGTTCGCGGAACCAGAAGTAAAAGATAGCCCCAGAAGAGGATAAACAGACCAGCCCGGATCAGGTTCCCTTCACCGAATCGCTTCGTCAACGGGCCGATAGCGACTCCCTGCAAAATAATGCCAACCACCCCTACCGCCCCCAGAAGATACGCCTGTCGTAAAGATTGATTCGAGGGATCGGCGATACCACGCGCCATCAGGAAATAGCCAAAAATCTGCTCAATCGCCGCAAAGCCGAATGTCATGATGAATGTCACGAGAAATAACGGCGCGGCGGGATCCTTGACCACCTGACGCATGAGATTGAAATAGGGTTGACGTTTCACCCCCGCAAGTTTCGCTCTCGCTTCCTGCGTCAGCGATTCCGGGAGCAGGAACCATGAGACAGCAAAGTTCGCCAGCGCCATCCCTGCCGCGACGAACGCCGGGAGGGGCAAATAGTAATGTCCAAGAATTCCGCCGATCACTGGACCAAACGCGAATCCGAGTCCGAAACAGGCTCCCAGAAGACCCATCCCCATCGCCCGGTTTTCCAGCGTGGTGACATCCGCTACATAAGCGAAGGCGACGCCGATACTTGCGGAGGACAGCACGCCTGCCAATAATCGGGCGGCGAATAACATCCAAAGATGCTCTCCTGCCAGAGCAAACAATATATAGGAAAGTCCGACTCCGATCAGTGAAATCAGAATGACCGGACGTCGCCCGGCACGATCTGAAAAACCGCCCCACATCGGCGCGCAAAGAAACTGAGTCAGGGAGTAAGACGCCGCCAGAATTCCGCCAATGAACGCAGCATTCTGATGGTTCCTTCCGACTGCAGTTTCAATATACTGCGGTAAATTCGGCAAGATAATCCCGAAACCCAGCAGATCGATAAAGACGGTGATCGCAAGCAAAGCGAGAGATCGCAGTAAGGTAGGATCACTGGTTTTGCCTGGGGCGGCATTTTTTTCAGGGTCAGAGGAGGATCGTCGTCTCATTTTTTGGATGGTTCATCATATCCTGCCCGGCACAGGAGGGGCAAGAAATGCTTTGTGTTAAGAGAGACGAAAATCAAAAACCGGGTTAATTTCGATCGTAATACATGATTGCAATTCAACCAAAGTTCCGTTATAGTGTTGGGAGACAACCGATAACGTTTCCACAAAAACGCCCGAAACGTTGGAAATCTTCTCTGAAACGATAGCATCGAAAGCGTTGTCTATTTATAGAATCGATTGTATTGATAAAATTGCCACGTCAATGAGACCGGCGTAGGCAGTGGAGGGACACGAAAGTCCCCTATAAAGGAGACGGGGGAAAATATGTCCAGGTGGAATCAGGAAACCATCGTCGGAGAGATTTTGCGGAGGCATGAAACCGCGCAAGACCTTTCGTATTCCGGCGTTACGAAAGATAACCTTCCGTTGTTACGGGCGGCGACTCGTTATTTTGGGTCATGGCAGGAAGCCGTCGAACATGCTGGCTTGAGCTACGATGAATATAGACGCTACAAAGCATGGACAAATGACCGGATCATTGATCGAATCAGGGAGCTCTATGCCCAGGGGAAAGACCTGTCCTGGCGTTATGTTTCACTGACGCTTGATCCTTCGCTGGCGGCGGCGGCGACCAAGAAGAACCATTTTGGCTCATGGCGTGCGGCATTGGATGCCGCTGGGGTGGATTATGACGCGGTTCGACGCTACCGCGATTGGAGTGATGACGAAGTCTTGCAGCGTATCCGTGAACGCTATGCCGAAGGTCGCCCACTGAACGCGAAGACGCTGGAAAAAGAGAACATCGCTTTGATTACCGCAGCGAGAAGGCGCTTTCCCTCATGGGACAAAACCCTTGCTGCGGCGGGACTGGATTATAAGGGCATCGTCCTTCGCGCCCCCTTCAAGCGAAAACGTACCGCCGTTACGCGCACCTCAGTTCGAACAGCATAATTGAGATTGATGGTTTATTCCGGATAATTCAATCATTATCCGGACTACTTTCTTCGTCAGGTGTTTATCCGCTTTTCCGCAGGACGGATAGCGATGGTCACTAAGTCTCCGGTACAATACCGTCTATAATGCCCCCTGCCACTTCTTCGGATACGAAAAGCCTCGCCTCCTCACGTTTAGCGGGAACGCTTTTTCAGCCCCCTCATTTCCCCGGCGGACTTCTGCTACTCGGCGGTATTGCAGCATCTTACCTTCCTCGTTCGGATGGTCATGGAACGATCCGGATTGGGGCGGATTATTTAGGCGGCATTCTGAATACCCTTTTTCTGATTCTGGGAGCGATTGCGTTACTGGTTCCGGCTTACCAGTCTCAGGGTAAAGCCGGTCTGGGTAAAGAGTTTCTTCGGGTAGCAGCGTTGATGCTGGCGGAGACCATATTTGTCCATCTTCTCAAAGTGATTACTGGTCTTTGGCTCAAGATACTGTCTCGTCCCTCGGGCGGTTGGCAGGGATTCCCCTCCGGTCACACATCAGCGGCTCTGGTAATGTCCTATTTGCTCACCTGCCGATACCCCCGTCTGGCTATTGTCTGGTATGCCTTCGCCGGATTGATCGCATGGTCGCGAGTAGAATCCGGCGCACACTTCCCCTATCAGGTTGTCGGAGGGGCGATTGTCGGAATTTTCACGCTGTTTCTGCTGGAACGTCGATTCCCCTCGACCATCTCGCCACAAAAACTGTCCGAATGATGCAGTCTCCGGCGACCATTTGAAATCATGGAAGTTTCCATATCGATATTATTGGGGAACGTTCCTCGAACAGCGGGTATTAAGATGTAGTAGCCTCTGCAACCGGCATTAATTGACATGAAACTATCTCCCTCCCGATCTGATGAAGACTCGCCACGGTTTACCAATCGTCTCGCGAAGGAAAAATCGCCTTACCTGCTCCAGCATGCGCACAACCCGGTGGACTGGTATCCCTGGGGCGCGGAGGCGCTGGAAAAAGCCCGCACCGAAGATAAGCCAATCTTCCTCTCAGTGGGTTATTCAGCATGCCATTGGTGTCATGTGATGGAGCGAGAAAGTTTTGAGAATGAATCTGTCGCGGCGCTTCTGAACGAGCATTTCATTGCAGTGAAAGTAGACCGTGAGGAACGCCCGGACATCGATGACATTTATATGACCGCCGTGCAGATGATGACAGGTCATGGCGGCTGGCCAATGTCCGTATTTATGACTCCAGACGGGCGTCCTTTCTTTGGTGGAACCTATTTCCCGCCGGAGAATCGCGGTGGGCGTATCGGCTTTTCCTCGCTTCTGACACAGCTTTCGGAAGCGTATCGCAACCGACGCAGTGAGATTGAGGAGGTAGGCGATAATATTGCACAGCAGATTCGTCCTCTCGCCCGCCCTAAACCGCCAACCGCCGAGGAAGCGCTGGACGCTAACGCTCTTTTGCGCCTTGCGGTGGATGAACTGGCGGAGCGCTTTGACGCAAGGCGTGGCGGGCTCGGCGCCGCGCCGAAGTTCCCCCCGCATCATGCGCTCCGGTTGCTCTGTCACGCTGTCGAAGAAGGCGAGACGGAAGCGAAGCGATTACTGACGATTACGCTGGAAAAGATGGCTCTTGGCGGCATCTACGACCATATCGGCGGCGGATTCCATCGTTATTCCACCGACGCGGACTGGCTGTTACCCCACTTCGAGAAGATGCTATATGACAACGCGATGTTAGCGCGTATTTACGCGGACGCCTACCGGATCACCCATCGTCCGGCATTCGCTCGCATCGCACGGGAAACCTGCGAATGGGCTCTGAGGGATTTGCAGGATGCTGGCGGCGGGTTCTACTCCGCTCTGGATGCGGATTCCGAAGGCGAAGAAGGAAAGTTCTACGTCTGGACTCCTGAAGAAATCGATGCCGTTCTGGGCGAACAGGGTGCGCCGCGCTTCGCTTCGAGTTACCATATCATCCCTGGCGGCAACTTCCACGACGAGGCGACAGGCAAGGCATCCGGAACCAACATCCCCTATCTGGGTATCGGCGCATCTGGCGCGGAACTTCCGGATGATTTACCGCTGGACGCTATTCAGTCGCGGGAGAAACTGTTGCTGGCGCGGTCAGAGCGTGTATGGCCGGGTCTCGACGACAAAATCCTGACCTCGTGGAACGGCTTGATGATCGGAGCGCTCGCCTTCTGCGGTAAAACGCTGGAAGAGCCCCGGTTCATCGATGCCGCCCGCAACGCCGCGACGTTCCTCCTGCAAGAGATGCGCACGCCGGACGGCCTCTACCATCGGTATGCCAAAGGCGAAGCGGGAATCGAAGGCTTTCTGGAAGATTACGCCTATCTCGCCGATGGCTTAATAGACCTTGCCGACGCCACGGACGAAGCGCACTGGCGAAGCGCTGCTCGTGAACTGATGGAAATTCTGCTGACGGACTTCTGGGACCCGGAAGATGGCGGATTCTTCTTTACCAGCAACCATCAGGAGAAGTTGATCGCTCGTGGAAAAGAAATGTTTGATGGTGCGATGCCTTCTCCGAACGGGGTCGCCGTCCGCTCTTTAGTCCGTCTTTCGAAATGGGAACACGGACAAAGATACGCAAACGCTGCCTATGCTCTGCTGAACGGTTACCGTGGCTTACTACAACGCGCCCCTAACGGAACGCATTCACTCATTCTTGCCGTTCAGGGAGCGTTTCCCAACGGCGATGCGAATCATGGGCCAGTGTCCCTTAAAGCGCACGAGGGATTACTTCATCTACGCCCCGGCGATTCGGCGATTACAACATTCATCTTGCATATTGCGCCTGGCTACCATATTAACTCGCAAAACCCATTATTGGATAATTTGATTCCGACCCTTGCCTCATTTTCATCCGATGCTCCCGCCGCCATTGGACCGGTCACATATCCTGAATCAACCCTCTGGTCAGGCGGCGGTGAAGAATTACACGTCTATCAGGGCGTCGTCCACTTTTCAATTCCTGTTATCCTTGCGCCGAACGCCTTGCCGGGAAGATACGAACTCACCTTGAAACTGCGGTACCAACCCTGTAGCGAAAGTTCCTGCCTGCCACACACGGAAGCGACTTCAACAATTCACGTTCAGGTGACACCTTGACCGTCATTATCGAATTATACGAATGCTGTCAGATCGCGGAGTGCGTGCAGGAGTAAGCGTCAGTCAATATCTGGTTGCTGAAGATACTGTGCGATTCGCCTAACATCTACGTTGTCAGGGTCAAACGCCAGATACCGGCGAATGGTATCGCCTCGAAACGAGCGGGAAAGTTCAATCGCCATCAGATTGGGTAAGCCGGGATGCCGAACTATTCGTCTTTCCCATCTGCGTAGATTTTTCCACGGTATCAGTCCGGAATTACGCCCCCTCTTTCGTTCAACACCCCGTTTATCTATCCGGTAAGCGATACCAAGCCACCGGCTTTCGCGATACCCCAGAAATGGGGTGGCTGAAATTGTGGTTCCGATCGCGACGTAGAAAAGCAGGAAAAGTCCAAAAAATTCCACGTTAAGCCGTTCGGGCAAGACAAAGTAAAGGACACCGGTGAGGACAGCCAGCGTTGGCAGGAACAGACGCAAAAATAAAACAGCAAACTGACGGATTTTCTCCCTGCCTTGCGTTGTATAATCCCAGTCCAACGCCGCTGATGGAACGCACCATTCCACAAAATCGTTTCCTGTCATATCTACTAATTCTGTTTTCACCTTGCGGGAGAACTTGTGTAGTCTTGCTGAAAATGAAAGAGATGGGGAGAAAGGAACAAATGCACCCGCCGCGACTCGAACGCGGGACCTTCTGCTCCGGAGGCAGACGCTCTATCCACTGAGCTACGGGTGCGACAAATTAGAGTATATCGCTCCAGAGATGGGGCTGTCAATCGGGGAGTCCGGGGTCAACTGAACCGACACTGATTTTTCCGAACGAACCTTGCCGTTCTCACCCAACCGGAAGGGATTACACAAACAAGACGCGAATCAGATGGTTATGAATCCGTCCACTCGGTCCCGTATTATTCACGCTCTCTCGACGCGCCCTAACGCGACCACCGCTCGCTGGCTTCGCCGCGCCGAATGTCAAATACAATTTGCCCTCGCTTTCGCAGGTGCGCTCCCAGATATCGCTCTTGCGGAAAGTTGGGAGTCGCGCATTACCGAGGCGCAGGCGCTTCTGGATCATTTCGATACAAATACCGGATTATATGGACTTTCCGCTACTGTTCAGGAAGCGGAAGCTCTGATGGAACCGATTGGTAAAGCTGCTCGAAAATATACGATTCACTGCGTCGGGCATGGGCATATCGATATGAACTGGATGTGGTCGTGGCCAGAAACCACCGCCACGACACACGACACCTTCGCTTCCGTCCTCGCGTTGATGGAACAATTCCCGGAGGTGACCTACTCGCAATCGCAGGCATCGGTCTATGCCCTTACGGAAAAGTACCATCCCGCCCAGTTTGAGCAAATCCAGCGGCGCGTTCGTGAGGGACGCTGGGAAGTGGCAGCGGCGCACTGGGTAGAAGGCGAAAAGAATCTGGCATCGGCGGAATCCCTGTGCCGACATATCCTGTACACGCGCCAGTATTTCGCCGATAAATTCGGGCTTACCCCGGAAGATTGTCCGCTGGATTGGGAGCCTGATACCTTCGGACATGCCAATACGACCCCGACCATTCTGGCGCAGGCGGGCGTCAAGTATTACTACGCCTGCCGTCTCGGACGCGGGTTCGACCATACGGCTATCGGCGATTTTCCCCGCCCCAAACTGTTCTGGTGGCAAGGCCCGGATGGCAGCCGGGTCCTCGTGAACCGGGAATCGACCTGGTACAACTCTTATGTCAATATCGGCGAGAATATCGCCCTTCCCGCAGTTGAGTTCTGGAAAGAGACGCGGTTGACGGAATGGCTCAACGTCTTCGGAATTGGAAATCATGGCGGCGGACCTACGCGAACCGAGATCGAATACCTGATCGAGATGCGCGACTGGCCGATCTATCCTAATGTCATTTTCAATACCGCTAAAAACTGGTTCGACACGGTGTCCGCAACCATTCTTGACCACCTTCCGGTGTTGAACCACGAACTGAACTTCGAGTTTACAGGATGCTATACGTCCCAGAGCCTGATCAAGCAGGCGAACCGTTTCGGCGAAAATTACTGCGTCGAGGCGGAAACCATGGCGGCGCTGGGGAAATCCTCCGGCATCGCAGGCGATACATCGGCGGGCGTGCGAAAATCGTTAAGAGAGGCATGGATCAATGTTCTCTTCAACCAGTTTCATGACATCCTCCCCGGTTCGGGCGTCCGGCAGACACGCGATCATGCTCTGGGTCTCTTTCAGGAAACAGGAGCGATTACCGGGGCGATCAAGCGTTCCTTCGGTTCGGCGCTGGCTGCGGGGATCGATACGCTCTGTCTTCTCCCCGATACGCATGCCGCGCAGGAGGAACGCGCATTGCTGACCTCTGGCGGCGCGAATACTCCCTTTGAAGCGGGTGCGGGAATCGCCGCTATGGATTCCGGCATGTCAATATCTGGCGGTGGGGGAAAGCGGTTCAAGCCCTTCGTCATCTATAATCCCTGCGCATGGGAACGAAGCGAAGCGGTGACAATCACCCTGTATGACACAGACCTGGAGCCATCCCGTATTATTGCCCGCGACGAGCAGGGCAATTCACACCCGACTCTATTTCTGGGACGAGGGAATGACTGGGGGCACTCGAAAATAATCGTAGGGCTTTTCGCACGGGATATCCCTGCCCTCGGTTACCGTACCTTCATCCTCTGTGAGGGAACGTCCGATGTGGAAACTCCCGCTGTCGTCGCTCATTCCGAGACTGAATTCGAGACGCCTTATCTGAAGATCAAAGCGGATCGTATCCGTAGCGGGTTCCTTGAAGTGATCGACAAAAAGAGCGGTGTCAATTACGCCTGGCCAACAGATTTCGGTGTGATCAAGCCCCTTGGTTCATGGGAATATGTAGTGGAGCGTCCGCGAGGCATGACAGCCTGGGTACTGGGCGACGAGGCGGGCATTCCCACACCGTTGACTGCAACCGGCTATCACGTGGAAGGTATCTCGCGAAATCAGGGCACTTCTGCGGTCTTAGGAAACGCTCACGCACTGATTCTCCGGCAAAACTTCGAGGTTCCCTTCACACAGAGTACGGTACGGTTGACAACGATCATTCATGCCCTGTCCCCACGTATCGATGTGACCGCAGAGGTAGACTGGCGTGAAATCGGCGATGCAAAGCGCGGGATACCCGGACTCGCCATTCGTTTCCCGGTCGATATCGATGAGCGAAGCGATCTTGCCCGTTATGAAACGCCCTTCGGATCGGTCAGTCGCGATCTGCATGACGGCGAGGAAGTCCCCACCCTGCGCTATGCTCACCTGATCGGCGAAGGCAGTACCGGAGACGACACCGAGGCTATGGCAGGATTTACGCTCTTACAGGATTGTAAATATGGCCATTCCCTCAAGGGAAGCGATCTGCGTATGAGGATCATTCGTTCATCTTTCGACCCTGACCATGCGCCGGAAATAAACAAGCAGACTGTGCGGTATTCGATGGTCTTTCACCATGAAGAACCGTCCTGCGCCGAACTAACACGACTGGGAGCCGGATGGAACCATCCTTTCATGGTCTTCCCGGTCAATTTGCAATCCGGGGACGGTTCGACGCCCTCCACCCGATCATTCGCTCGTATTGAGACGGAGAATGTAGTACTGTCCAGTCTCAAGATGGCGGAAGATGGCGACGGTCTGATCCTTCGTCTGGCGGAATATCAGGGGAAAGACACGGAAGCGGTCGTGGTATTAGACACTCTTCTGACAGAAGGACTTACTGTAGCGGAAATTACGGACTTGATGGAACGCCCCTGGAACACAGGGACGGTAAGTTTTGACGGTTCCGTTCTTCGGGTTACGGTAAAAGCTAATTCCTTTGTCAGTGTCCGTTTGCACGGATAATGGCATTCTCGAACAAATTATAAAAACAGGAGAGTCCGAAGTTTGCGTCCAGAAAAACTCTGGGCTCTCCGATTTTTGCCATTCAGGTTAGCGTTTCACTTCGTGGGTCGTCCTGCCAGTAATGCTTCCCTCTGCAATTGAGCTTCCTTATCGAAAGCATTATTCTTCAACATTTTGTCGTATAACGCAATAGCTTCCGTGCGGGCGGCGGCATCGGGCTTGTAATCTGAGCCCTCTTCCGTCAAGGCTCGCGCCCGTGCATACTGGACTTCGCGCACATCCGGGTATTTCTCCAGCAATCGTTTGGTGAAGGCGACAAATGCCGCTGTTGTGCGGGTCTGTATGTGGAGTTGTTGCGCCGCACCCAATGCCGGTAGAAAGGGTTTCTTCGGGTCTTCCAGCGTCAGATTTTCTACAAAGGTAGTGGCGGCATCCGGCTTCCCCTGCTTTTCTCGCACACGACTCAACCCCAGAAGCGCCAGCTTACTGGTCGGATCGAGGCGCAGAGTGTCCTCATAAGCACGGGCCGCGTCGTCACTCTTTCCGATACGTTCATAAAATTCGGCTTTTGCGGTCAATGGTCGTACATCGACACCTGACTTGCCGCTATTACCGTTCGTCGCCTGACCGCTTTCCACCGTGGTCTTTGCAGACTGAACAACGATGTCCTGAAGCGTCTTTTCCGCCGCTTCCATCTGCCCGTATTTCTCCTGCGCTTCGGCGAGTGCGTAGGAAATTTCTTTTACATCGGGATATTCTCGCCGTAATCGCGTCAATTCCGCTACCGCTTCGGAATACAGGTTTCGCTCCATCATCAGACGAGGAGCACCCAGAAGATACATCTCCCGGTTCGGATCAGACTGAGTGGTGGCAATGGCTTGCATTTCCGCGATAGCCTCATCGTAACGGTTCACATTCCGTAGTGCGAGGGCAAGTTGCCAGCGTACCGAATTTTTCGTGGCATCCGCATCCAGCAATTTCCGGTAAATGCTGATCGCTTCTTCGGGTTTTTTCTCGTTTTCCAGAATTTGCCCTAACAACAGGGTAGCGTCGGCGTTTTTGGGATTCCGTTCCAGAACTTGGGTATATTTCTTTTGCGCGGACTCCATCTGGTTGCCGTTTTCATAAAGCCTGCCCTGCGCCAGCAACGCCCCGACCATGTCCGGCTTTCGTTGCAAAATCCGGTCATAGGTTTTATGCGCTTCTTCCGTTCGCGCCTGAGCCTCCGCAACATTACCCTTCTTCGCTGCTAACGTAGCGTCGGCGACCTGCCAGGAGGCTAATTCGGAAAGATAGGTAACATCGTTCGGGTCTTGCTTCGCCAGCATCTCCATTTCCCGATAGGCGTCCTCCCTTTTTCCGGTGGCGTAATAGGTTCCTGCGAGCCCGCGCCGGGCGGCGGCATCCTTCGGAGCATACGCCAGGATCGCATTGTACTGGGTCTGCGCCTCGGCGAATTTCCCGGTCTGTTCTGCCATGTTCGCCAGTCCCATACGCGCCAGCGAATAGTTCGGATTCAGTCCCAATGCACCTTCAAGGAGGGTTTTCGCCTGTCTCCATCGCTCCTCATCCGGTTTGCCCATCATGAGCGCGATTCCGGAATAAGTGACGTATAGGGGATTCTTTGGATCGATTGTCGCCGCCTGAAAGAATTCTCCATACGCTTTCGAATATCGTTCGTCGTCTTTGAGTCGTTCGTCGGAATAATACAGATATCCCAGTTGAAAATGCAGTCGGGGGTCATCCGGCGATTTCTGCAAATTTTGCTGTACCAGAGCGATGGTTTGTGTCCGGTCTCCCTGTTGCGCGGCGAGGAACGCCAGCGCAGCTTTCGCATTGGCATTCTTTGGGTCGAGGAGACTCGCTCTCTGATAGGCGGCTTTCGCTTCATCGATGCGTCCGGACAGCCGCGCCATATCCCCCTGCAAAAGTTGGGAATTGGCGTCTCGGGGCAAGCGTTGCGAACGCTTTCGCGCCAGGGTTAACGCTTCCGTTAGTTGACCAGAGGAACCCAACGACAGAATCAGACTGATTTCCGTTCGGTCTGTGATCGCTTTACCTTCGACGGAAGCGAGGGTTCGAAGAACGGGCGTTGCTTCCGCATAGCGCTTCTGCTGGAAGAGAATATCGCCCAAGTTGGACAAAGCGATCACATTCCGGGACTCACCGGGCAGGCTGAGCGTTTTACGTGCGGCGCGTTCCGCTTCTTTCTGGTTGCCTGCACGTAACAGGAAGGAGGATTGTTGCGCACGGAACGCCGCTGTATTCGGGGAACTGTCCGCCGCCTTGCCCATACTGATAGCAGCATCCGCGAAAGCCCCACGCCGTCCCTGGAGCAATGCCAGATTCGCCCATGCCGAAGAGGCTTCAGGGTATTTCTTGAGCAGTTGACGGTAGAGCGTCTCCGCCTCAGCATATTTTCCCGCCTTTGTCGCCGATAACGCCCGATTGAACTCCGCCAGACCAGGAGGAGGCGTCGGAGGAGTCTGTGTGGTTACAGGGGACGTCGGTGAAACGCCTGAAGGAGTTCGTGTTTGCCCCATCGTTCCAACCGGCAAAAGCGACACTAATACACAAAGGCAGAAAAAACGATGAGGCGCGAGAGCCGTAAAAACGGGGAATCGATGCATCTTAAACAGTCGGTTACTCCGACGATGAGTGTACCGCCGCGCCTGAGACTATGCAATTAACGGGTTCGATATCTCCGCTATTCTTCCTTCCCAACCCCGACATGCTATCTCAGATACTTTGTCGGCAGAGATAGTAAGAACGCAATCGAAGTGGAATCGAGTCGGCGTTCCTTCTGGCAACTTCCCGAAAGTTGCACGGGATTGATCCTGCATCATCCTTCATTGAGACGAGAGGTTGATTTTCCTGATCCTTTGTTACGCATTCGCTCCCATTATACAGAGCGAACCCTTTTCTACTGACAAAATTCAGGGCCTGAAGGCGGGCAGGATATAGACGGGCAGATGCGATTTACGACATATTTTATCAGCGAAACTGCCTTCACAGGGAAAATCATCCGCTTCGGTTCGTGTTTGATAGGAGCCCAGAACGATTAGGTCGAAGAGTTCTTCTTCATCGTGCGCCGTTTCCAGCGTTGCAGTGACAGTATCATCGCCTTCGGCGACACGGCAGAAGGCATACACTCCGAAATTCAGGAACAGTTTATGCATAGCGTGTAGCGTTTCGCGGGCATGTAACTGTCGAACATGGTTGATTTGAGGTATCGGCGAAGGCGTTACGGTCGCCACCAGTGTCATCTGGCAGGAAGGCATCCGGGAGATGTAACGGGCAAGATCGGGAACCAGGCGGCGGGCGTCTTCGGAGCAGTCAATGGGTGCGAGAATGTGGCGGTACATAATAAATCCTTTCGATATTCAAATGCGCGAAGAACGATGACCATTTCCGAAGGAGCCATCTCGTGAATCCTCTGCGGGCAAAGGCGCGCGTGAATGTTGCCAGCGATCCTGAAGATAACGGGGGATGCAATTCGGGCAGAAGTGAAAACTCTGATTCGACAGCGTAGCGAACAACCAACCATCAGGTGATTCGGCTTCCGACAGTGAAGAACTGAATCCACTCAATGCAACCGGGAGTTGAGCGCATCGAGCGCAATCCTGCCCATCGCAGCCAATTATTCGCCCGTTCTGCATTACGCTCATCACCGCAACCCCTCCGCAATAGTTCTGGCTTATCATCAGGGAAAGTATAATGCGGTTTGGTTAAGATTAAATCCCCTAATCGACGGATTAAGCAAGCGTCGTCAGGCAGGTGGGAGAAGACCCTGTCGCGCCGCCCAGACTGCCGCCTGCACACGATCCGAGACTCCCAACTTGCCGATAATATGCTCGACATGGGTCTTGATCGTGCTTTCCGCCACAAAAAGCAGGGAGGCGATACCGCGATTATTCAGTCCCGTGGAGAGGAGGCGCAAAACTTCGATTTCTCGATCGGTGAGGGGTTCAATCAGGTCCGAGACACCGGGCGCATCCGGTGTGATTCCACGCAACGAACGCTTCAAATCTTCCGAGGATAACAATAATTCGCCCTGAGCGACCCGCCGCAACGCCGAAACGAGTTCGTCCCGATCAACTCCTTTCAGTATATAGCCTGCCGCCCCGCCAGCGACGGCGCGCGCCATGTAGGTCGGATTATCGTAAGTAGTCAGCATAATGACAGAGGTGAGAGGGCGCTCCCGTTTGATTACCTGCAACGCTTCCAAACCGTCCCCCTCCGCCATGCGGATATCGAGCAGGGCGATTTGCGGGGAAAGTTGACGCACGATTTCCACAGCCTCATGTCCCGAGGAGGCTTCGGCCACTATCTCAAACTCTGTCTCATCGAGCATGCTTCGGACGCCTCCCCGCCAGATCGCATGGTCATCGGCGAGAATGACGGTCACCATTCCTGAATTGTCAGACAGTGTACTTCTTTCGTTCATAGTTCCTTATCGACTGCGATGGAAATCGGGAATATGGCTTGAAGTCGCGTTCCATGACCGAGTGCGCTGTTGAGTTGAGAAACGCCATCCATCAATCGCACACGTTCCGCCATGCTCTGAAGACCGACGTGATCGTGCCGGTTCTCCAGTTCATCAGGATTAAATCCCTTGCCGTCATCCTCAACTTCGAGCGTCAACCTGTCTGTTTGAAAGATCAGTGACACGCGAATACGTTGCGCCTCTGCGTGCTTTCGAGCGTTTGTCATCGCTTCCTGCGCGACACGGTAGATGGCGGTTTCTTGCGTCTTGTCAAAACGACGTCCGGCGATATTGTGCAGGAAAGTCGCATCCTGCCATCCCGCTCGCAGCTTTTCTTCCTGCAACAGGAGTTCCAATGCTCCCGCCAGACCCAAATCATCGAGGGCGAGAGTTCTGAGCCCGTTGACCAGACGCCGAGACTCAACCACTGCATCCTTGAGATAGGTCAGTCCCTGCCTCATTTCTTTAGACGCCTTGTCAGTCTTACCCGCTTCCTGCGCCCGACGAAACGATTCCAGATGGGCTTGCGCCGCCATCACGTACTGAGTCAGACCATCATGCAAATCATAAGCGACAGCGCGACGCTCCTCTTCCTGAGCGGCGATCAGACCACTGACCAGCCGTTGCTGACGCTCTATGAGGTGCAAATGGTGGATCGCAACCGCAGCATGAGCGCCGAGAGTCTGAACAGCGGTCTCATCCTCCTCGGTAAACGATCCACCTCCCTCTTTTTCCGTCAGATACAGGCTACCTACCACGGTATCTCCACGCCGCAGAGGAACTCCCAGAAAAGTCTTCATGGGCGGATGATTGGGGGGGAACCCTATAGAAGCCGGTAAAGCGCTCAAGGAATCGATACGTAACGGTTCGGTCTGGCGCAATAGTAGCCCGAGGATGCCGATTCCCTGAGGACGAGAACCAATGGCTGCCTCCTCCTCAGGCGTCAAGCCTACTGTGACAAAGTTAACCAATCCCTTCCCGTCCAGACGGGCGACGCCGAGGGCGGCATAACGAGCGCACGCCAGGGTCTTTGCCGCATGAGCGATATGGCGCAACGCCTCAACGCCGGTACGTTGCGCCAGAATATCCAGAGCGACCCGGTTCGCTGTTTCCAGCGCAAGCGTACGCCAGGTGGCGCTGACTTTCAGGGCTTCTAATGCCTGCTCCGCCGCTTCCGCCCGATGACGCCAGATCGACGCTACATCAGGAATCCCCTCTTTGCGATACGCTCCGTCCATATGGTTCAGTGTGCCGTTCTCACTGCGAAATGTCAAGGCTTTGAGAGCAATATACCTTCGCCAGATAGGATTTTTCGTACCGTTTCACTATCATAATCCCCTGAAACGAGGACGATTCCCGTTGTGTGACGCGCTATAGTTTTCTTAATGATGCCGGTTCTGAAAGGAAAAACCCATGTTTCAAAAACTTCTGGTTGCTACGGATGGTTCCGAAGGCGCGTTTAATGCGGTACACACGGCGGTGAAAATCGCCGATAAGTACCGTTCCCATCTGGTGATTCTTTATGTCTACGAGATGCCGATGATGGCGCCGATGATGGGCGGAGGGAGTCTGGGGGGTGGCATTGAGTATATCGATCCCAACCTGATGGATGAATGGGAAAAGACCGCACAGAGCCGCGTTAAATCCAGTGTAAAGCTGGTAGTCGGCGACCGTCCCGTATCCTATGTTTTCCGAACGGAGACAGGTCACGCCGCAGAAACTATAGCGCGAGTCGCTGAAGAAGAGGGTTGCGATCTACTGGTCGTCGGCAGTCGTGGACTGAGTGGCATGAAGGCGTTTTTCCTCGGTTCCGTCTCCGAGCGAGTAGCGCATCTTGCCCACTGTTCCGTTCTCATCGTCCGTTAGTGGATACCAATAGATCATTTCCTGAAGTCTCCCCTTTGACTCCGAAAATATCGGATTCGCGATAAGCGGAGCGGAACAAAAGGGGGTAATCCACGTTCTTACGGTTACCCCCTCCTCTGTTAGACCAATTTCTTCAGTCATTTTGCAAACCGTGTATCTTGCCCCCTCATGCGCTTGCGCATGAGGGGGCAAGATGCGGACTTATGCAAGAGGTCTATTGAATGTATTGAATACCGATTCAACCTTAACTGGCGGTAAATGTTACCAGTTGATTGTCAGGTTCTGGCGAATGCGCTCAACCGCTTCCGCGATGCGCTCGCCGTTTTTGTCGCCGCTCAGTGTCAGGGACATTCGGACATATCCCTCACCGTTTTCGCCGTAACCAACGCCAGGAATGGCAAGGACGCCCGCCTTCGAGAGCAAGTCAGAAACGAAGGACATCGATGTATAGCCCGGAGGTACCGGAGCCCAGATATAGAACGCCGCCTTCGGCTTTTCCAGCTTCCATCCGAGCGAGTTCAAGCCATCCACCAGAATGTCACGACGCCGTTGATACAACTCGAGCGTATGATCGTTATTGACATTCAGCAACGCCCACGCGGCGGCGCGGTCAATCGCGGCGAACTGCTTGCTGTCGATGTTCGATTTGAGTTTGTTCAACGTGGCGATCGCATCCGGATTTCCAGCGGCGAAGCCCACGCGCCATCCGGTCATATTGAGCGTTTTGGAAAGCGAATGCGTTTCGATGGCGATATCTATTGCACCAGGCGTCTGCAGGATCGAGGGAGCGCGGTAGTCATCATAGTTCACTTCGCTATAGGCGCAATCCTGACAGATGAGAATGTCATAGTTCTTGGCAAACTCGACCGCCTCCGCGAAAAAGGCGCTGGTCGCGGTCGCGCCCGTCGGGTTATGCGGGTAGTTCAGGAACATGATCTTCGCCGCTTTCGCCACTTCGGTCGGAATGTCGCTTAAAACGGGGAGCCAGTTATTAGCAGCGGTGAGGGGCATCAGATGCGGGATTCCACCTGCCATCAGCGTGTTGACTTTCGGGACAGTGTAGGAAGGATCCTGCACCAGCGTATAATCACCTGCATCCACATAAGCCCAGCAAAGGTGGGCAAGCCCTTCCTTGGAACCGATCAAAAGAAGCAACTCGCTGTTCGGGTCCAGTTTGACGCCGAATCTGCCCTCGAACCATTTAGCGGCAGCATCCAGAAAGATCGGGTCTCCCGCATTGGACTCATCGTAGCGGTGCGTCTCCGGGTCTTTGGCAGCCTCATAGAGAGCGTCGATGATTTCTGGCGGGGTTGGTTGATCGGGATCGCCGATACCAAGGTCGATCAAATCGCGTCCTTCAGCGAGCGCCTGCTTCTTCTGGCGGGCGATTTCACCGAACAGATAGGGGGGAATAAGGTCAAGCCGCTTTGCGCGGGGGACATTCAGCGTGGCTGGCAGGGACATGGGTGTTACAGAGCCTCCGTCGCGCCAATTTCGCCCCTGTCAGTTTCAGGAGCGGGCGCGTGATTGATAGATTGAGATTCGTCGCCGGTGTACTGCCGGATCGTTTGACCCGGCGAGAGGATGGTATGGGATTTCATTTTTCCTCTGACCTTTCCGAACGTCGTTACCGACGTCGCGTGACACACGTCAAAATACGACAATGGGCGTCTTATGAAGACGCCCATAGAATGGTATCAAGTTTTTCGCATATTGTCGAATCCGTTCCTGTCCCCTCCTTCGATAACACCGCAGTAGGCTTCGTCGACGAGGCAATAACGTGAATTGGCGATATGCTCACTGAGTGAAATCTTTTTCTGGTTTAGCGACAGCGCGACGATGTATTCCATTGATCCTCGTTTTCTGTCTTCAGGGTTGCCGGGAGGCACCCCCGCAGACGCTACCGGGAGAGAAATCACCGTTTCCAATAACATTTACCGCTGTTTATGACCAGACTGACCGGGTGCGTATAGTGGGAGGCTCGCCGGAGATACAGGAGCGACATTATACCCTGACAATCTCCAGCGATGGAGTCCGGACAGTTCAGCGTCTCGAAAGTCGATCAGACCCCCAAGGGGCGACCAGAACGTTTATTTTCGATGGAAAGAACCAGGTCTTTGTCGAAGGGACGTATCCGAACCCCACGACGCCGCGTAATGTCGTCATGCAAACGCGCTATGAGTCTATGACAAACCCATTACGTCCCATGCTGGAGTTTGGCGGAGTTCCATTCGCCGATCTTATCAAAACTTCGCGAGTCAAGCCTGTTAGCGTGGAACAATCCACAGACTATGGCGCGATAGATGTCTACACCGCAGATTTCGGAACTGATATCGCTGTCGTCTACAATGGGATGTTTCGACTGACCCAGAAAGAGCCTCGGCGGATCGTCGCATCTGAGGAAAAAAGCGCCTACGGCAAGACGAAGTTTCGTAATGTCTTCTCATGCAAGGGATTGCGAACGACTGGCGATATTTCCCTTCCCGAAATCAGTGATGTGGCTTCCTATAAGGAGTCCTCACAGGAGATGCTTCTGGGCTCGGCGCATTTCGTCCTCAAGAGCCTTTCAGACAAGCCTCTGCCGGATCGTGATTTTCAGATCGTATTACCGCCCGGTTCACGCGTCAAGGATCAAAAGAGTCAGAATGTCTGGCGTGTCGATGCGGACGGGAAGATGGCGTTGGAGCCCGCTCCGGAAAAGGCGATTACACGATAACGAACGCTCCCTCGAATGCATCGGCTGTCAACCTGTGGAAATATTTTGGCGGCAAGCTTTCCGTAATGGTATGATGCCAAGGAGTTTTAGGGGTGAAATCAAGGGTTTTGTGATCTCCCCCTCCGACCCTGCCGCTCGCTTCCCATCGAGCGGACGATAGACCATAGGGAAAGGATAGTTGAATAATGATGACAGCCTATGAGGCCGTCTTTGTCGTCGAGACCGGACAGTCCGACGAGTTTTACAGCGGCGTTCTGGAGAAATACCGGGGCGTTGTCGCCGGTCATGGCGGTAATGTGACCGATGTCGACCGCTGGGACCCCCGTCGCCTCGCTTACGAAATCAAAGGTAAGCGCGAAGGCGTTTACTATGTGATGAACTTCACCTCGGAACCTCCCGCCAGAGATGAACTGGATCGTATTTTCCGAATCAGCGATGATGTTCTCCGCTACCTGGTGGTAAAACAGGACAAGAAGGCGGATGCAACGCCCGGACAGACCCGCGCCGCTGAACAAGAGCGTCGGGATCGCGAATTCGCCGCACGAGCCGCAGCAAATGCCGAAGCGGAGGCCGCACGTGCCGAAGCGGCGCCGATTGCGGACACTGCTAATGTCACTGACCTTTCCGCAACGCCGTCCGAAGCTACCGATACCCCGGAAGAAATCGCTGCCTCGGAACAGGAAAGCGAACCGGCGGCAACCGAAGAGTAACGTCCGCAAAATGAGCGCCTCGCGCCATTTTCGTCGCCCGCCTCAACGTTTATCCTCCGCTTTTTCTACGCGGAAACGCCGCCGACGGGGTAACATTTTATCAGGGAGAAATAGACTATGGATTATAACAAGATTATCCTCGTTGGACGCCTGACCCGTGATCCGGAAGCCAAATACACGCCGTCAGGGGTTCCTGTTACGTCGTTTGGCCTGGCGGTCGGTCGCCCGCAGTCTGCGGAAGCCCGTCAGCAAGGCGCACAGAAGGAGACTGACTTCTTCGATGTGACCTGCTGGCGCACTCTTGCAGAAACCGCCGCCAATTACCTTACCAAGGGTAAGCTTGTCCTGGTAGAAGGTAGAGCGCAGATTCGATCCTATGTGGATCAAAATGGACAAAACCGCAAAGCGTTCGACATCATTGCGGATACGTTCAAGATTCTTGAAAGACGTTCAGATGGCGAAGGTGGATACGAAGGTGGCGAGGCAGCCGGTAACTCCGGCGGAGGCGGATACGCTCAACAAGCTCCAGCGCAACAGGCTCCAGCACAACAGGCGTATCAACGGCCCGCCGCACAACAACAGACTCCGTCACGGCAACAGGCCGCTCCGGCGCGACAACCCGCCCGGAACGCCGCTCCCGCCAACGACTACGATGACAGCGATCTAAGTGATCCTTTCGCCGAATAAAACGACAGGATGCGCTTTCGCTGCTTTAGGATGAAAATACTGTGAGAAATAACGCACCGAATCGACCGATGAAGCCTCGGCGCAAGCCGAAACGTAAAGTCTGCTTCTTCACCGTGCAGAAAATCGACTTCATTGACTATAAGAATGTCACATTACTTCGCCGCTTTGTGAGCGAACGTGGAAAGATTCTTCCGCGGCGCACCACCGGCACGAATGCCCGCTACCAGCGCTCGCTGGCGCAGGCGATCAAACGAGCCCGTGAAATCGCCCTCCTGCCCTTTGTGGCGGAACCGGGGAACTAAAAAGCCTAAAAACTCCCCGCAGGACTTTGTCCTGCGGGGAGTTTTTGCATTTTCAGTTCGTTAAACTTATACTCGGAAAGATTGGTTCAGTTCGCTGGCTTTATCTCTCCAACTTTGATGGACGACGGCATTTTCGGGGTGTGGTAAATCCGCTCTGTCGCTTTGACGAATTGATCAGGTGTGGCGAAAGTCGTATTAGGAACGAAGGTCTGCGGATTGCGAGCGACCATCGGGAACCAGGACGACTGGATATGCACCATGATGCGATGCCCCTTGCCGAAGGTATGCAAAGCGTCCGGCATCACAAATTCGATCTTTTCCGGTTTGTTCGGTGTCATCGCCACAGGCTTTTCAAAGGACTTTCGGAATCGCGCCGGCATCGGCTCGCCACGAACCATAAATTGCATACCGCCTCGTTTGAACGTATCCCGGTCATCCAGAGCGTTGGGCGTATCATCCGGATAGACATCGATCAATTTGACAATAAAATCGCTGTCTGTGCCAGAGGTGGAAGCGTACAGTGCAGAGGATATCGGTCCGGCAATGGTAAAGTCTTCCCTGAGCGGCTCAGAAACGAAGGTAATAACGCTCGGATCGCTGGCGGAAAAGCGCTGATCCTCCGCCATATAGTCACGGGGCATACCCAGTTGTTTCCTCGCTAGAGCTGTCGAAGCGACAGGCTTTGCCGGATCACTGACATATTCCGTAAACTCTGCACCGGCGCCGTTTCCGGGCGCGTCGAAACCGATTTTTCCGCCGGGCAACAGGTAAAGCCGGCGTTCCTTGGCTTCTTTCGGCGGCCAGGCGGCGAACTGTCGCCATTTGTTAGAGCCCGTCTCAAAAACGTACGCTTCCGGCAGATCTATCGTCCCACTGTCCTTCAGGTAGTAATTGAAGAAAGGCAGCTCGATGTTCTTTCGATAAAACTCTCCGGTCGCGGCGCCGAAGCGACCATCGCCGAGACGATCACCGGGTCCGTTCGACCATTGACCATGTGACCACGGACCCATCACGATCATATTGCGGGGAATACGCGGATTCTTCGTTTCGATATTGCGGTATGTCGCCAGGGCTCCGTACAGGTCTTCAGCATCGAACCATCCACCTACCGTCATGGTAGCCGCCTTGATGTTCTTCAAGTGGTAAAGGATCGTGCGGTCTTTCCAGAAGTCATCGAAGTTGGGGTGCTTCAGCATGTCCGTCCACCATTCCACATCGCCTTTGAGCCACTGGGCGTCGGCGTTGGAGATCGAGCCCATATCCAGAAAGAACTGATAGCCATCGTTCGTTCCGAAGTTGAGCGGCGGTTTCCCCGGTCTTCCAAATCCGGAATAAAAGAGGAACGAGTGAGGTAACCACAGAGCGCCGTTATGGTGGTCATCGTCGCCATGGAACCAGTCTGAAACCGGAGCCTGTGGCGAGGCCGCCTTTATAGCGGGATGCGTATCGACAATGCCGGACGAGACATAAAATCCTGGATAAGAAATACCGATCATGCCGACACGCCCATTGTTGTTGGCAATATTTTTTACCAGCCAATCGACGGTGTCATAGGTGTCGGTGGATTCGTCAATATCCGCCGGGCCTGCTTTTTTGGGGTTGTGCGGCCGTATCTCCGACCACTTTCCCTCCGACTTATTTTGCCCGCGAACGTCCTCGAAGGCGAGGATATAGCCATCACGGGCGAATTGTTCGGTAGATCCCCGCACCGAACGGTAAGCGTCCGAACCATACGGCCCGACGGAATAGGGCGTTCTCTGCAAGAGTATCGGATATTTCTTCGATTTATCTTTGGGGGAATAAACGGAAACGAACAGTTTCACACTGTCCCTCATCGTAACCTGATACTCCGCCTTATCATAGTTGGCGCGTAAATCATAGGGAGAGCTTTGCGCCCGGACGGAGCCAGTGCAAATTCCGCTGACGAAAACCCAGACGGTGAAACAAAAAAACGCGCCGAAGGCGCGTGCAATCCTCGTCATTATTGTCCTTACTGGGGTTTATTAGCGCCGACCTTGTATGGGTCGTTCGCAACCCTTGGATTTTCCGATCCGGAATCTGGCAAACGACTCTGTCGTCTACAGTTGACCGGACTCATGATTCAAGACTTGATGTTAGAAATCTCATTCTGACATCAAGTCTTAAAATCTGTAGTTCCTCAGTGATGATTGGCATCGCCAGCACGGGAATGGGCAAAACTCTCCAGTTCACGACGGCGTTCGCGCATAATCTGTATCGGACGTTGATCGATGCAGATCACCTGTGGATTCAAATTGTCGGCGGTCAAGGCGGCGACCACTTGAGGCACGTACTCGAACTCGAGATAATCCGCCCAACGTTCATCACTGCCGGTAAGCGTCCGACTTCCCACAATTTGGATCGCAAGGTCACGGCGCGATGCCGGATATGCCAGACAGAGCGGCCCTTTGGCGACGCCCCACTCAATCACCGTTCGCTTTTGCCCTGTGGATGCGGTGTCCACGATTTTCTTCCAGTCTGCGGTACGCCCCCGAAAATCGGGGGCGTCAAAGACCGGGACGTTTTTCAGGGAGGAATGCATAAGTTAGACGAGCATCTCCATTGGATTTTCGATGATACGCTTCAGCGAGACAAGGAACTTCGCGCCGTCCGCTCCGTCCATGACACGGTGGTCGCCCGAAAGCGTCACCTTCATCCGTTTTCGCGGAACTACCTGACCACCGACTACCGCCGGGACTTCCAGAGTCGAAGCGACGGCAAGGATCGCACCTTCACCTGGATTGATGATGGCGGAAAACTCCGTGATACCCGGCAGTACACCCAGATTGGAAATGGTGAACGTCCCCCCCGTGTAATCCGCCGGAGCGAGTTTCCCCGTCCGCGCTTTATCGATCAGAGGCTTGGTTTCACGAGCGACAGTACGAAGCGATTTCTTATCCGCCTCGCGAACAACTGGGACAATCAGTCCATCGTCCAGAGCGACGCCAAAGCCGATATGGATTCCCTTACGCAAAATCCGCTTGTTGTCGCCATACGCAGCATTGACGCGCGGATTTTCCGCAATCGCCGCCGCAACCGCTTTGATCAAACAGTCGTTAATGCTGACTTTGGGAATATCCCCTCCAGCGCTGGCATTAATCTGTTCGCGCAGGGCGATCAATTCTTCCATGTCGATTTCGGCATTGACATAGAAGTGCGGAATCGTGGACTTGCTTTCCGTCAGACGCTTTGCAATCGTACGACGCATAGCGGAGAATTCCTGAGTATCGTCCCCCTCAGTCGCCGTTACCGTGGTGACTGCAGGAGCGGCTTTGGCGGGAGCGGCGGATGGAGCCGCCGTCACCGGTGCAGATATGCCGTTCGCGCCTCCTGCCAGAGCGGCTTCCACATCACGCTTCCCAACGGCGCCGTCCGGCCCGGACCCTTTCAGGTTGGACAAATCAAGATTGTGCGCCTGCGCCATCGCGCGCGCTACCGGGGTCGCCTTCACGGGTTCCGTTGCGCCCGGTACCGTTTCGATTTCAATCGGTTCGCCGATCACAGAGGCGGAGCCTCCCAGATTTTTGGGAAGAGCGCCGACGTAGGAGTTGTAAGGCTTGAACTCTCCCGTCTGCTTCACTTTGACAGGCGTCAACGCAATGCTCACGCCATTGGCAGAAGCGGGACTGGGAGAAGTGACAGGAGCGATAGTCGCCGATTTTAGCGGGACATCTTTTTCTTCGTTACCCGAAGTTCCCGACAGACCTGCCGCAGGAGCCGTTCCAGCGCCATTGACGGTAGGAGCGACCGTACCGATAATCGCAATCACCTGACCTACCGGAATGGTCTCTCCGGGCTTCCCGGTTATCTGTTGGATAAAGCCCGCGGAATCCGCCGTGATTTCGACATTGGATTTATCGGTCTCGATTTCAGCGATAGCGTCATCAGGGACGACTTTATCGCCGACATTCTTGAGCCACTGGACGATTACGCCCGAATCCATTGCATCGCCCATTTTGGGCATGATTACTTCTGATGCCATAATTTTTAGAGGTTCAACGATTGAATCGGAAAGTCAGAGAAAATCGGCGGAGATAGCCTTGCCAGAATTCCCGTTTTCCAGATCAGTCCTCGTTCCTACTTTCCTCCCAACGTACGCTTCGCGGCGACGACGATATCTTCTTCATGCGGGTAGGCAAGAGATTCCAGCGCCTTGGAATAAGGCATTGGGACGAATGCGCCGGTGACTCGCTGAACGGGTGCGTCCAGATCGTAGAAGCCCCTTTCCGCGATTTGCGCGGAGATTTCCGCCGCAATACCGTACATCCCCCACTGTTCCTGCACCACGACCGCCCGATGCGTCTTCTTGATGGATGCCAGAGGAGTCGCCATATCCAGCGGAAGCAGGGAGCGCAAGTCGATCACTTCCGCCGAAATTCCTTCTTGCGCCAGCAAATTCGCGGCTCGGAGACAGGAAATCGTCATGGTCGAGTAACCGATCAGGGTGACATCCTTGCCTTCGCGCAGAACTTTAGCTTCACCGATATTGGCGATCCAATCGTCACCCTCCGGAATTTCGGACAGACCCGGTTGGATGGCTTCCAGCGCTTCCGGCTTTTCAAAGTACATCCGTAACGCTTCGATGATCACGACCGGGTTATCATCGCGGATAGCAGCCTTGGTGAGACCGTAAGCATCCGCCGGAGTTGCCGGAACCACGACTTTCAGACCGGGAATGTGCGCGAACAGCACTTCCAGCGCCTGAGAGTGCTGAGCGGACAACTGCCGTCCCACGCCGCTTGGTCCGCGAATTACCATCGGGACTTTGAACTGTCCGCCGAACATGTAACGAATTTTGGCGGCATGTTGCACGATCTGGTCGTAGGCGGGAAGCGAGAAGTCCAGACGCATCATCTCGCATACAGGACGAAGACCCGCCATAGCCGAACCGATTCCCAGACCGATGATACCCACTTCGGAAATCGGCGTGTCCACCACCCGGTTAGGCCCATACTTCGCCAGGAATCCTTTGGTCACCTGAAGCGTGCCAAGGTACTGCCCGACTTCTTCTCCGATGATGAAAACGCTGTCATCCTTGTCCATCTCCTCGCCTAAAGCAAGGGCAAGAGCATCTGCGTATCTATGTTTAGCCATATTATTGATTATTTCAGTCGGTTATAATGCGTCTCAGCGCATTTTTGGGAAGCCGGTACGCCAACTTCCCGGTCTTGCTTCTCAACGTTATTCTCACGAATGTAAAGAACGGTTGCATCCTGTCGCCGGTTCTTACAGCGACGGCGTTAGCAGGACGCTTTCCGCCGATTCTTGACACGAATCAGACGTAAACATCCGTCAACAGCTCATCCGGAGACGGGTCCGGAGAATCATCGGAGAATTTCAGCGCCGCTTTCGCCGCTTCTACCGCTTCCGTGTGAATACGTTCGCGTTCCTCTTCGGTCAGAATTTCGGCTTCCATTAATGCCTGTTCTGCCAGACGAATAGGGTCTCGGTGGGTCTTCCAGTCTTCGACCTCTTCACGGGAACGGTACGTAGACTGCGTTACCTGAGTATCCGCCGCGCCATGACCGTGATATCGGTAGGTCTTCATTTCCAGAAAGACAGGTCGCGGATTCGTTCGCATCGATTCGACAATCGCCGCAACTTGCTCATGAACCTCAAAGATATTCTGACCGTTGATGACATGGTATTCCATGGCATACGATTCAACTCGGGACGCCAGATTCGGGTTCGCATGGCTACGCTCGATGCTGGTACCCATGGCATAGCCATTGTTTTCCAGCACGAACAGGGCGGGAACCTTGTAAAGCTGCGCCATATTGAGCGTTTCGTGGAATCCGCCCTGGTTCATGGAGCCATCACCGAAGAAACAGGCGCAGACGCGGTTTTCGCCACGGTACTTGATCGCCCAGGCAAGACCGAGGGCAATCGGAACATTTCCGCCGACGATGCCATAACCGCCGTAGAAACCGAGTTTGGCGTCGCAGATGTGCATGGAACCGCCCTTGCCTTTAGAGCAACCGGTGGCTTTTCCGCAAATTTCCGCCATAACCTCACCGGGTTCGCTACCCGCCGCCAGCGCATAGGCATGGTCGCGGTAGTGTCCGATGAAAGCGTCGCCATTTTCGACATCCATCGCGCCGATGATACCCACAGCGATCGCTTCTTCGCCGGAATAGAGGTGGAGATAACCGCCTATGCCATGCGTCCCCTGCCGGAAGGCATGGTCACAGAGTTCCTCGAACTCGCGGATATGCACCATCTGTTCATAGAAACGCAGATACTTTTTTGCGTCCAGTTTCTTAATGTCGAGGTCGGCCTCCTTGCCACTACCGTTCTTGGCGGTAGCGTGGGAGGCAGGAGGGGCGGCGGTCGCGGCTCGTGCCATAACGTCTATTATTCCTTCGTCGCCCACGCTTCCCGGTACGGAAGGGGCGTCGCTTTCTTAAGGTAAGGGATTGTCCTCTTGGGAAACCGATCCATTATACCCGAACCAAGCGCATTCCGAAAAGTCCCCGTTGTCAGAATAGTTGCAACCTCGCTATTTGCCGTCGCCATCCCTCCCCCGTAGGGAGGGGGCTCCGTCGCCCGGGCGCGGAACTTCATTGCGTCTGTTACGACTTCTCAGGCTTTTCCATTTTCCTATTGACAAAGCGTTGAATATAGGATACAGTCTGTGCCGGACAACTTTTTCGCCTTTTGCCGAAGACAGCAGGCGCGTCGTGGACGCTTAAAGAGCCCTTTCTCCTCACAGAGAAAGCAGGCCGCCCGCCGAGGAGAAAGGGATGCCATCGTCGCGCTACAGTTCGCCCCCCAGGGAGGGCTCACGCTAATGCGCGAAAAGGCTCCCGTTTCGACTCGTCGAAACGGGAGCCTTTTTTAATTTTGACGCCTGCAGTAATTTGTATGTCGGGCGATCATCCGAAGGAAAACTATGCCAACGCCGCAAAAAGAGGCTATTGTTGAGGACTTGATCTCGCAGGTCAAGGAATCACAGGCCATTATTCTAACCGAGTATCGCGGTCTCACCGTTTCGCAGGTCTCTGATCTGCGGAAAAAACTCCGCGCTTCCGACACGACATTCGCAGTCGTGAAAAACACGCTACTCCGCCGCGCCGCTGATGGAATTATTCCTCACGACGATGCATTCGATGCTTCCCTGAACGGCCCGACTGCGGTCGCCTTCGCGAATAGAGATGCTATTGAATCATCGAAAGCGGTTATCGATTACATCGCCGCTAATCGCAACACACCCCTGAAAATCAAGGGCGCGATTGTCGATGGTCGGTTCTATGATGCGAAGGGCGTGGACGCTCTGTCCAAGGTTCCGCCGCGCGATACGCTCATTGCCATGATGCTGGGAGCTTTCAATTCTCCCATTACCAGTCTTGTTGGGACGCTCAACGGTATCATCAGCAACTTCGTCTTTACGCTTCAGGCAGTTGCCGATCAGAAGCAAGCTCAGAACGGTTAACCCTTCGCGGTTGATCCAAATTCAATAAATCGTGATGCGCCAGAAATTCGGCGCAGTCACACAGGAAAGAAAAAAATGGCGTTTACGCAAGAAGAATTGATTAACGCGGTCAAGTCCATGACCGTTCTCGAACTGTCCGAACTGGTTAAGGCGCTTCAGGACGAGTTCGGCGTCTCGGCGGCGGTTCCGGTTGCGGCGGCTCCTACGGGGGGCGGCGCTCCTGCGGCTCCGGTTGAAGAAGAAAAGACTGCCTTTGATGTTATCCTCAAGGCTCCGGGCGCTTCCAAGATCAACGTTATCAAGGTCGTTCGCGAAATCACCGGTCTGGGTCTGAAAGAAGCCAAGGAAGTGGTTGACTCCGCTCCCAAGGCTGTCAAGGAAGGCGTCAGCAAGGACGAAGCCGACAAGATCGCCGCTCAGCTCAAGGGCGAAGGCGCGGAAGTCGAAATCAAGTAGTCTCTTTTGCGTTCTTTACGCAAACGGTATCCTGTATGAACTCGCACGATGTCGCGAGAATACGGAAACAAAAATCCCCGGTGAAACCACCGGGGATTTTTTTTATTTATCGCTTTTTGAGCAGAATATCGATATGCTCATCGTCGGCGGGTTTGAACCGGGCGGTGCGAAAATGCAAATCCATCAAGCGGACCCGGCTGATATCCGGACGAAAACCGAGCGCTTCTTCGGCGGCGTCTGCATAATCACAGGCATCATCAAGCGCTTCAAACAGGAAGACAAAATCTTCGCTGCCTTCCCGGTGAACCACTAATTCTTCTCCACCAGTCCCCGGCACTTTCAGGCACAGGGCGCTGGACGGGGTCACCGATTCCCGTTCGTGTACATTCCCAAAATACGGCATGTCTTCATTCATCCGTAGCATATCTCTCGGAGGTCGCTCTCTGACGCCAAAAGGCTTGGGGAAAGCATCACTGCACCTCGCTCACCACCATATTCCCCGCTTGTCGTGCGCCAAATCCGCTGGCGTCTCCATTATCATAACGTCTAATCCGGCTGGCATTCACGACGGAATCCACATACGCCGTCATTTGACGTAACTCAACCAGTTGTGCGAACTTGACCTCGTCCGGATTCACCGTAGAAGTCCCGCGTACAGATCCGCCGGATGCGGACACCATGGCGACTGGGAGAAACGCACGTTCCCCGCTCCCAGTCGATGCCGATCCATTATATGCGCTTCCATATGTATTTGTTGCCGGCGCAGTGGAGGGCAGGTACTGAGGCGCCGCGCTATTGCTACCACCGCCATCGGTTAGCAGAGGCGACGAGGAATGCGAAAAAGCGTTTATGCCCAGAACGACGAACGCAGCCAGAACCGCGAATCCGCCGGTATACTGAAAGACAGGAGATGTCCACCAGGGATCGCAGTTACCACAGCGATTATCTCGCCCCAGACGGCGTCCGCATTGACCGCACCATCCCGGAGTATACCCCAGTTCTGTATATGACATAACTCCCGCTTTCCTCGTTTACCGTAATTCCGAGTGTATTGTCCCTGCCGCACTTTGTCAAGAAAGGCTGTCCTGTCAAACGCTCGACAACAATCTCAGTATACTGAATAAAATGCCTGATGCCCAATCCTTATCCGCAGACGCGCTTCGACGCCAGGAATTCCCTCTGCGCCTTCTTGTTTGGTACCGTAGCGTCAAACGTGACCTGCCCTGGCGCAAAACAAGAGACCCTTATGCCATCTGGGTCTCCGAGATGATGCTACAGCAGACGCAGGTCGCTACCGTGATCCCCTACTGGAATCGGTGGCTGGAACGATTCCCCACGATCAGCGATCTTGCGAACGCCCCATTGGAAGATGTCCTCAAACAATGGCAACGGTTGGGTTACTATGCGCGCGCCCGCAATATGCACAAGGCGGCGCAGGTCATCGTCTCCCGGCATGGAGGCGTCTTTCCCACGCGATTTGAGGATGTCCTTGCCCTCCCCGGCATCGGAAAATATACCGCAGGCGCCGTCTGTTCTATTGCCTATGATCAGAATGTCCCCCTTGTTGACGCCAACGTGATCCGGGTTCTGTGCCGCATCTTCGGCATCTACGGCGATCCCAAATCTCTGGATGTTCAACAGCAGCTATGGAAACTTGCCGGGGAGTTGATTCCGGGCGGCGAGGCAGCGGATTTCAATCAGGCGATGATGGAACTTGGCGCTCTGGTTTGCATCAAAAAACCACGTTGCGAAGCCTGCCCGATCCAGTCTGTCTGCGCGGCGTACGCTACCGGAAATCCGGAATCGTTGCCCCAGTTCGCGCCTAAAGCGGCGTTCACCGAGCAGATCGACGTTTGTGCAGTTATTTCCCACCTATCGGACGATAGTCGAATTCTATTCATACGGCGCCCGGAAGGGGGGTTGTGGGGAGGCTTATGGGAACTTCCTCGTATCACTCTAGTCGATAATGAGACTCCTTTGCAGGGAGCCGAACGCGCCGCAAGAGACCGAGCAGGATTATCGGTACGGATTTTGTCAGAGACGCCAGTCGCTAAACTCCGTCACGGAGTGACTACGCGAAAAATCGCACTTCTTGCCCTTTCCTGCATTCCCGTTGATGACGCGCCCCCCACATCAGAAAACTCAACGGAGAGCGACGCATTCGCCTGGTTATCGCCGGAGGAGACGGATCAATACCCTCTTTCGTCCCCACAGGCGAAACTGATGGCGCAATTACGGGAGGAAAGGACGCAACTAAGCCTTTTCGAGTGACCGAAACGAGGAATCAGATGGGACGCGCCATCACCGCTACCCCAAGAGCGTACAACAATCCGAACAGGAGATGCGCCTGCGCCGTCATGGGGACATCACCGCTTTTGTAAGCTCTTATCAACAACGGCACGGAGAGCAAAACCGCAAGCGCCGAAAGCGGAAGCCAGCGCATGGATACTAAAAGAGAGATCAGCGCAATCGGACCAAAGATCAGGATTCGTTGCAGATTTCGGGACGATTCGTTCCCCAGTAAGGAGGCGACAGTGCGATAGCCGAACGCGGTATCGTTCGCGGCGTCCCGGATGTTATTCGCATGCAGGATCGCATCCACCAGAAGCGTTACCGGTAAAGCGAGCCACAGGATCAGTCCGACCTGCGGCGCGTTCGTTACAGAAGTTTGCACCCCATAGGAACCGAGGGTCAGCCCCATGCCAAACGCCGTCATGATGGTCACATCGCCCAGAGCGATCTTTTTCAGAAATGACGTATAGAAAATCGCGCAAGCCGCTCCGAGTATACCCAGAGGAACGATGACGTTCAGCGCGAAAGGCGCACGTAAAAGCGCGATTCCGCCAAAAAGCGCTGCGCCGCAAAGACAGGCAGTGCCAAAATTTCGCATTTCGGAGACGGTCAATAACTCCGAGGGGAGGACGCCGGAACCGTGCTCCGGCTTCGTATCGATGCCTTTGACGTAATCAAAGTAATCGTTGAAGATATTCCCTGCCGCATGCGCCAGTATCGCCCCTGCCAGGGTCAGCAGCAGCATGACGATATCGAAACGCGCCTCCCCGCCATACCCACGATATGCAAGAGCGGCGCCCAGCAGTACAGACGCCACACTGGCAGGAAACGAATAGGCGCGGGTTGCTGAAAAATAGACGCCCCATCTTCCCACCGGAGCGCCACCATTGATGGCGTCCGTTTCTCGAACCGCTTCGGATATAGCCATTTTGTCGTGTTCTCCGCTCAAGGAAACGCCCTGAGGCTCACATACTGTATAGATCGACAGAGAAGACTGTTTCCGGTTCCCCGGCGGACGCCCCTATGGTTTCATACTCTTTCTCGAAACAGATACGAAAAAGAGGCGGGCAAACGCCCGCCTCTCTACCTTCCGGTTTTGACCCGACCCCGATTGCCTCAGACCTCTGCAAGAATCGCAGCTTTTCGAGAGTCGAAGTCAGACTGATCGATCAGACCATCCTCCAACAGCCCTTTCAAATCAGCCAGACGTTCACGTACCGACTTACCGTTACCATTCCCATTTGTTACAGGAGCTGGTAAGGCGGGCGTCACGGTGGGTGCAGGGATTGGAGCGGGGGAAGCGACCGTCAACGCTGGAGAATTACCAAAACCGGCATAGTTGATACGCTCCAGATAATCGGAGATCGCCTTCTGATAAGGACGATAGATCATGGACGGTAGAATACGCTCCTGAGACTGGACATGCAGGACAAGTTTGTCCCCGAGTCCGGCGATTCCCAGTTCGTGTAACTTCGCCTCAATGCCCTGCTGAAGTTGCTCTCGCAATGTCGGATTGTCGCAAAGGATCAGAATAATTTCTCGCGCTTCCTTTGGAGGTCGATTCGATTGCTCTGATTCCGTCTCAGCTTCGCGAATCAGTTTCGCCATGTCTCCGGTGATAGCGATGAACGTCCCCAGCGGATCGGTCTTGGGCATCCCGAAACGGTCTCGATACGCAGCGATAAACTTGATAGTCTCTTTCGCGCCCGTCGCGGTGTAACGCGTGTCCCGTTCCTCGGTAATGACGCTGGATGCCCAACCGACGCAGAACGTTTCCCATGCTTCCTTCTGGGTCTCATACGACGGCGGATCGATACGTACCCATTCCGTGACGTCACGGCGGGTATGGATCGGGTTGACCGACGCTCCCTGCGCTTTCGCCTGCGCATAAGCGAAACGATAGGATTCCATCCCTTCCAGAAGGCGCAACGGGAATGCCGCCCGCTCTCTTAAAAACAGGGTCTGATGCGGTTCATTGGAGTTCGTGATTTGCCCATCCCGAATTCCCTGCACCGTGTCCTTGAGCATGGCGAGGAATCGCTGTTGTGATTCCGTTCGTCCCTCGGAGCCATACATGGTCCCGACAATGGTCTGCTCCTTATTCTGGTGATGCTTGTAGTTGGGCGCATTTTCCTGCAAATGAATGAACGGTTGCGATAATCCAAAGACCCGGCGCAATTCTTCTACCGCCCTGTCCGTCCCTACCCCGAACTTTTCGAAAAATTTGTCCAGCACGGATTCGTTTTCGACATCCCGGAAGATCGCGCGGGAGCGGTTCATCAGAACGGTGCGAATCCTCGCCATGTCCTGATCACGGAGACCATAGATGTTGCTTTCCGTACCAAGCTCGCGGAGAGCATCGGCGGCTGTAGTGGCTACCGCTGGGTTAGCAGGATCGTTTCCGTTACCGACATAAGCGGTGTACCGCTGATCGATATCTCCGCCTACATACGTTGCCGAGCCATCCTCGTTCTCCGTCCGGTTCCCACGATCGAAGATAACAAGACCATTGACATCGACCGGGTTTTCGATCGCCAGTTGCTCTTCCTTGCGGAAATAGGCTTCAAGCGATTTCATGCGCTCGATATAAGCATCCATTTCCTCTTTCAGAGATTCCAGGACGCCCAGCATTGCGTTGTAAAAGTAAATCGCGGCGTCATTTGCCCGGCTGTCCAACAAGGCGGCGTCCCACTGGCGGGCGAACCGCAGGTAGGCATCCTTTTTATCGTTGATTTCCCTCCCTTTGGCAGTAGGGATCAACGATAACATGGGGTCGGCCGCATACCGGGCGATATCACCCAGTTGGCTATCGCGTTGTTCCGCAAGCGGCGCGAGTGTCTCCTTGGCGGCGTCGCGTTCTTTCCCCAATGCATCCGCATAGGCGCGGAAGCGTTCGCTTGCCTGATCCAGAAAGGCGCGTGCAATGCCGTGTCGACGGTTCGGTTCATTCACACATTCCGCAATGAACAACCGCAACGCTCGCTCCTTCGCCGGAATTAGAGCACGAAGGTTTTCCCGAATCTGGAACTGGTATTCGCCCAGATTCTGGCGCATCTTGCCCAAAAGATCCGGGTTGGGGTCATTATCGACGAACCGGGTCGCATGATCCGCCTGTTTGGCGTTGAGAAACTCGACTACGCGATTATGACCGGGATAGGCAGTCTCGTATTGCTTATTGACCCCATTCCAGTACGTCATCGCGAGGTCACGGAGCAATTCGCCCGAATCCGCCGACGAAATCGTTGCCTGTCGCTTGATTTCCTCAGGGTTGAGACCGAGTCGATTGATCTCCGCTTCGGTGAATGCGCCGACATTCGCCGTCTTCTGAAGTGGGTCAGTCCAGCGAGACAGTATTTGTCGCGCCAGACGTGACGAGCATGCCTGCATGACCTTATCTTTGGGAAAATGGATCGCGGCAAGACCCATACTTAAGTAATTCTGCGGGCAACCGAGATCGTCCGGGTTTGTCAGGAACTGATCGAAGTTGTCCCGGTTGGATTTCTTCTGACGCTGAAACTCGGAGGTCAGGTCAAGGAACACTGAGTTTCCGACCATCTCAACCAGTCGGTCGATACTTCCGAGATTGGCTGCAGGCGAAGATGTATCCACCAGATACGTGTAACGGAAAGGCGGGTCCGCATTTTCGATACCGGGTTGGTCTTTGTTGTATTGCGCCGTAAAGGTGGTGGAAACATCCGTATAATGGTTGAGTTCCAGAAGAGAAGCGTAGGCGTTCGGCCGGTTATCGACCGCGACCGCCTGTGTATTGGGTGGAATGGAAAAGATTCCGACCACATCCAGCATACGCTGCGATTTGAACAGTTCTTTGACCGCATAGGTCAGGTCGAGGAAGATGCCTGAACCGGTTCCTCCTAACAGCGAGCCAAGGATATAGACCGTGATACCCTCGGAGACCTGTAACCCATTCTTGATCGCCTGCGCTTTGCTGGCGTCCTTGGTAATTTCCGCCAGTTCTTCCTGCAATCGCTTGGCGATGGTATCGTAATTCCAGAAGAACGCCAGACGACCCCGGGCGCGTACTGCGCCGGCTCCCTGATGAATGTCTCCTGAAAGCGTTCGTGGGTCTAACCAGTCACGGAGATTGGAGTACTCGCGTAAATTCTGGCGCAGTTTCTCGACGCCGTAGACACTCATGTGAATCTTGTCGGCGTTATCCAGATTTGCGACATCGCTGTAGTTTGGATTCTTTCCGAAAATCGCCTGATCGGTATCCAGGAGCAAAAAGGAGACAATCGGCAGTTTGTCCAACGTGCCATACTTCTGTAGCAGGCGTTGTCGAACATCCAGCATCATTTTATGCCCTGTCCCTCCCACTCCAATCAACAAAGAGCGGGAAACGCCGCGCAGTTTCAAATCATCTGCGGACGGTGAAGCGGGGCCATTGGTCGCCGGGGCGGTCGTCCCATTTGTCGTAACAGTCGGCGCAGTTCCGTTGCCAGTTTCGGCCATAGTTCGATGAGTTTCCTGTGCTTGGGGCGCGAACGCCCGGAAAATTGACCTGCAATAAAATCTCTGACGCGGCAGGCCAGGATTTGGTTACGCCACATCGGACACAATTCAATAATACCGGATTCTATCGAAGCTAATTCCCGCTCGGAGGGTTATGTCACACAAAGAAAGTTAGAAGTGACGGCAACAGGGACAACGATATGCCATCGTCTGACCGAAAACGGCGGAAATCACCCTGAAAGGGCTATTCCCCGACGTCGGTGTCGGGGTTCTGATCCAAATTTGGCGCCAGCGTTCGGCGACCGACAAATTGAAGAACGTTCGCGCACATTGAGGCTATAAAATCGCCGCCAGAAGCGCCTGCTGAATATGGAGACGGTTTTCCGCCTGATCAAAGATGCCGGAATAAGGACTATCCGCGACGCTATCGGTAATTTCCTCTCCCCGATGGGCGGGCAGGCAGTGCAATACAAGCACATCCTCTTTCGCTTCCCGCAACAATTCGTCGTTGACCTGAAAGCCCGCGAAATCGGCGCGACGTTTCGCGGCCTCGGCTTCCTGCCCCATGGATGTCCAGGTATCGGTATAAAGGATATCCGCATCGTCGGCGGCAACCAGAGGATCATGAGAAATATCAAAATTCGTCCCGTAGAGTTTAGCAAGCTCCCGCGCCTCAGACAGAATATTTGGATCCGGTTCGTACCCCTTCGGGCATGCCAGCGTGAAATGCGTCCCCATTCGGGGCGCCAGTAACATCAGCGAATGGGCGACATTATTACCATCGCCGACGAAGACGAGTTTCATTCCCGCTGTCTCGGACCGGCTTTCCAGAATGGTGTAATAATCGGCGAGAGCCTGACAGGGGTGCTCGCGGTCAGTCAGAGAGTTGATGACCGGTGCGGAAGAGGCATCCGCGAACTCACGGATAATGGAATCGGCGAAGGTACGAATCGCTACTGCATCCACCCATCGGGAAAGGCATCGCGCCATATCGGCGACCGCTTCCCGTTTACCCATGCCCACCTCTTCCGGCCCCAGATAAACGACGTTACCACCCAGTCGATTCATTGCGACGGTCATGGTGACACGAGTGCGCAGGGAAGGCTTTTCGAATAATAGTGCGAGCGTTTTTCCACGACCAGCGTCCGGGGTGCGTCCCATTTTGAACTCTCGGGTCAATTCAAAAAGCGCACGAATTTCATCGTTGGCAAGGTCACTGACAGATAAAAAATCACGTCCCTTAAGAAAACTAGGGCGAGGGCGGAGCACGGGAGCGGCAGTCATCACCGGAGATGGTTCGTCACTAAGAGATGGCAATTCAGGAGTCACGCCCTGTATGGCGATGGCGGCGCGTTCGTAGACAAGCCCAAGCGCATTCAATTTCTCCCGGAGACCAGGGCGCGGTTCGATCCCATCGCTGATACCGCGAAGGATCGCAAGCATCAGATGTTCTGTCCCAACATAGTCATCTCCGGTCGCTTCTGTTTCTCGTCGCGCTTGCTCTACAGCTTTCTTGGCGGAGGGCGAGAGTTGCGATGTTTCCACACGTGTTCCGGCGCTTTCTGGTCCCAGGGTCGCCTGTGCGCAATCGCGCACCTGATACCCTGCAAGATTCATTTTATCCAGCAGACGTAACGCCCCGGTATCTTCGCCATGCAATAGCCCCAGCAACAGATGTTCTGGTTCCACATACAGATCCCCCCGGCGCATTGCCTCCACCTGCGCCCATAGCATCGCCTTTCGCCCGTTGCGAGTAAACTGAATCGCCATATCCTTGCCTTTTCCTGATGAGTTCGTCCCTTATTATAATCGGTATTGATGAGGAGGTGGTAGCAATCAGCGAAGCCAAGTCTCAGGAGATTCTGAATCCGAGACATTTTCAAGACGCTACAGTATCAATTGAAACCGACTAACCCAAATATCGAATACCCAAGCCATTAAAATCGACCTCGCACCTCATCCTAATCAGGTCGAAGTCAGATCATGACTGCGCAATATTGTTTGCGATCAAAGCCTAATTTGCGATATAATATACCTGTAATCGAATTTGCAGACGATTATATCCGCGATGGCATCCCCTCGGGCGATGCGGTCGCTTTTTGTTTTTTCGCCTTCTATCCTTCGGATAACTTCAATGTATGTACTCTCCGGAGTACCAAGAATACATTGGTTAACGACTGAAACGCGTTTTACATCCTGAGGGAAGCGAGCGTTTTTTCCAGAAGTTCGATTGCCCGATCGACATCCGCTTCCGCCAGAGTAAGCGGCGGAACCAGACGAATGGTGTCATCGCCCGTCGCGTTGATAATCAGTCCGTTATCCAGTGCCCCCGCGACGATCTTTCGCGCCGCCGACTGAAAGACTTCGACTCCTAGCATCAATCCCATGCCACGCACTCCCCCGATCAGCGCAGGAAATTTCTGCTGGAGTTCGCCCAGACGCGAGGTTAGGTAAGCGCCGACCCGTCGTGCGTTTTCCGTCAGATTTTCATCCGCCAGAATATCCAGAACAGCGAGAGCTGCAGTTGTCGCCAGCGGATTTCCGGCGAAGGTCGAACCGTGATCGCCAGGGACGAACGTTTCCGCCGCCGCGCCCCGCGCCAGACACGCCCCGATGGGAACGCCGCCACCCAGCCCCTTAGCCAATGTCATGACATCGGGAATGACGCCATACTGCTGGTACGCCCAGAGCTTTCCCGTACGTCCGACGCCCGTCTGCACTTCATCGAAAATCAGCAACGATCCATGGTGATCCGCTAGTTCCCGCGCCGTTCGCAGGTACTCCATGCTGGCGGGATGTATGCCGCCTTCGCCCTGAATCGGTTCCAGCAGAATGGCGCAGGTATCTTCATTGACGACGGCTTTCAGAGCTTCCACATCATTGAAGGGGACATACTGGAATCCTCCGGGCAGCGGTGCAAAATTCTCACTATATTTGGGTTGCCCGGTGGCGGTTATTGCTGCCAATGTTCGCCCATGAAAGGACTTTAGCGCAGTGACAATATTGGTTTTACTTTCCCGAATCCCCCGTCCGTATTTACGCGCAATCTTGATAGCGGCTTCGTTCGCTTCTGCGCCGGAGTTGCAGAAAAATGCACGTTCAAAGTCCGAGAGTTCCACCAGACGACGCGCTAATCGCGCCTGCGGTTCAGTCAAATACAGATTGGAGACATGCAACAGTGTCGCCGACTGTTGCTGAAGCGCACAGGTCAGATACGGATGACAATGCCCGACGGCACAGACCGCTATACCCGCAAGCAGATCCAGATATGGCTTTCCACTGGCATCGTACAGGTACACTCCCTCGCCACGTACAAATTCCACCGGTTGCCGTGCATACGTACGCATGACATGGGCATTATCCCATATCTTCGCCTCAGAGTTATTTACCGGCGCGTCCGTATTTACCGCTATCGCTTCCGCCAACATGAACTTTTCCCATCTATGCCCGACAGGTGTCCCCTGCCGAAATATCTAACTGAAGTACCTATCGTTAAGAGTCGCTATTCACGCAGAAAAAGCTTGTAACGATGTTAGCTTTCCCTGATACATTTCCGTTTCATAGAAGAAGGATACTTCCCCGTTTTCTTACGTTCGGCTGAAGAGACTTCATTGCCAGCATGTTCTCTTCGTATCCCGCCTGACCTTCCAGCGGCACGTACGATGACGACACATTGCAACCACATAGCCCCTGCTCGTGAGCGTATGAGACATCATTTTCGGTTTCTGAATCGCCGTTCTCAGGGATTTTCACCCTTTCACTGCGCCTGCGGTAATCCCCTTTGTGAGTTGTTCTTGCAGGAAAATATATGTGATCAAGGTCGGCAACATAGCGATCACCAAACCCGCAAACAGCAGACCGAAATCGCTCTTGTACTGCGCCTGCATACTGATACTCGCCAATCCCAGCGGCAATGTCTTCAATCGGTCATCACTCAGAAAGACAAGCCCGAACAGGTATTCATTCCACAAACCGAGGAAGTTGAAGATGGCGACTGTCACCAGACCCGCTTTTCCAACCGGTAACATTACCTGAAAAAAGGTGCGATACTCACTCGCGCCATCCATCAGGGACGCTTCACGCAGTTCATTCGGTAAGGTTCGGAAGAAGGCGGTCAGGGTAAAGACTGTAAAAGGCAAACTTGCCGCAACATAAATCAAAATCAGACCGAAGTGCGAATCGTGCAAGGAAATCGTCAGTTTACCCAACCCCAGCGCTCTGGCAAGCGGAGCGAAGAACTCCGTCATTGCCTCTCCCATGTCCGAGAATTGGAAAAACAACGGGATCAGGATAAGTTGCATCGGAATGAGCAGACCGGCGAGAAACAATGCATAGAGAAAGTTTTTCCCCCGAAACTCAAAACGCGCCAGAGCGTACGCCGTCATGCTACCGAGTAACAGTATCAAAATCAAACTAATACTAACAACAATAACGCTATTGACAAAATAGCGGCTGAAGTTACTGCCTACCCAGGCTTTTTCGTAGTTTTCCGCGAAGGCGTTGAAGGTCGCTGTGTCCGGCGCAGTGACCAGAGTCGGGAGACCGATAGGATTCTTGTAGAATTCCTGCGTACTCTTTGCGCTGGTCAGAAAGACCCATGCCATAGGCGCAACGACCGCTATCAGATAGACGATGAGCAAAGCGTATTTCAGAAAGGAACCGATGGATTTCAATATTCCAGCCTTTCTCGCTGTAACAGGCGTCGGCTTACCAGCGTCACAATCAGAACCAGCAGGAAAAGCAGGACAGCGATAGCAGTCCCGAACCCGATATTGTATTCCTCAAAAACTTTGGCGTACATCAGGCTTGAGAGCGTGTGGGTCGAAGTCGAAGGGCGTCCATTTTCCATAACCCAGATCGCGTCAAAGAATTTGAGCCCACCGACGATCAAGAACACGATGCCCGTTGTCAGCACGTCCCACATCAGGGGAAGCGTAATGCTCCAGAAAATCTTCCCATTCGATGCGCCATCCAGACGCGCCGCTTCATAAAAGGAATCTGGAATATTCTCCATCGCCGCCAGAAACAGAACCATATAAAATCCAGTGGCGCTCCAGACAATCATCGGGACTAACGCCCACAACAGATGGCTGCTCTCGGTAAACGGCACCGCATCCTTGAAATGGAAAACGCTTTTCAGAACATTGTTGATCAAACCCGCCGCCGATGTGCTGTAAATCAAGACCCAGAGAATGGCGATGGCGACGGAACTGATGACATTCGGAAAGAAAAATGTAATCCGGAAAAGACGCGCGCCCTTGATGCGCTGATGAATCAGGTAGGCGAAAAGTAACGCCATCCCAAGGATGAAGATGCCGGGAGCCAGTGTCAGGAAGATATTGTGCCCCAAAGCGGTATAAAAAAGCGACTTCGGGTCTAGTATTCGGGCGAAGTTCTGCAAGCCCACCCAGACCGCCGGACTCAGACCATCCCATCGCGTCAGACTGTAGCGGAAGGCGTTGATAGTCGGCAATAGTACAAATAGTGAGTACAACGCCACGGACGGCCCCAGAAACATCCACAGAAAGAGATTTCGTTCATTCCGTTTCGTCATTTCGGGACTCCGTTCGCGGGCGGTTTGTAGATTTCCGGGTCTTTTCGAATTGTATCCGCCGCGGCTTCCAACCGCTTCCCAAATTCTTCGGGCGTACACTTCCCGGAAAGCAGGTCCGCCAGGGCATCGTGCAGGGGGCCTTTATCGAATTCCGGGTACAGTCCAGTCAGTCGGTCGGAATAGATGCGCGTACTTACATCCATCACATCGACTGCGCTCTGCAACTCCGGTGATATCTTCAACCCTTTGACACTGTCCTTAACCGGAGATAGGGTGTCCAGCTTCTGAATATAGGCGTGGGCAGGTTCCATACTCATCATGTATTTGAGGAAGTCGGACGCTTCCTTCGGGTGTTTGGCTTCGGAAAAGACGAAGAAGTTCTCGCCACCGCCCGCATAGATCGCGGCGGGATCGCCTTTTCCGCCCTCCACGGGCGGGACGGCGAAACACGCCATCTCGAAGCCGGGAGGAATCGCCTTCTTCATCTCGTTCTTCAGCCACAGACCGCAGAACACCATTGCAGCACGACCATTGACCCATTCCAGTTGGGACTCGGTGTGCGTCATTGCCATTGCGCCAGGCTGGTAGTATTTCACCGCCATGTCCTGCATCAACCGCGCCGCCTTGATGAAGTCCGGGTCGGTGAACGCCCCGGGCTTCAAATCCTGCATGGCGTACCAGTTTTCGAAAGGCGTCAATCTCTGGTAGACACTCAGAAGCACCGCCCAGGCGTAGTACGGGTACTTACCCTGAAACGCCAGAGGCGCAATTCCTGACGCCTTGATCTTTTCGCAGAGAGTCATGAATTCGCCCCACGTTTTAGGTGGCGTCCATCCATGCTCCCGAAATTGCTTCTTGTCGTACCAGCAGACCCAGGAGCCCAGATTCGTCGGCATGGCGTACGCCTTACCTTTGTAAATCGTGTCGTTGAGGACACCATGCACCAGAGAATCCCGGAAGGTAATCTTCTGACCATACGCCGGGGAATCCAGCGCTTCGTTGAGAGGGTAAAGTTTTCCGCTCACGATCAATTTCCAGACCGGGACATTACAACTGGCAAGATCCGGCGGATCACCGCGCAGGATACGGGGCTTGATTTTCTCATCGACACGGGGATCACCCCAGAGATTCACCTTGATTTCAGGATGCATCGCCTCGTATTGTCGCGCGACGTTTTTATGCCAGTCGAGACCATACCCACCCTCGAAGACAGCGACCTCGATGGTTGTCTTTTTGCTGTCTGCCTCCGATTCGAGATGACATCCTGTCTGGGTAAGAAGCGACAGAGCAGGAAGAAAACACAGAGCCCTTTTTATAGCGCGGTTTTTTAGCATTTGCGCACGACTATCCTTCCCTGCGCTCAGGGTTGCACCACATTGGTTCGACTGCCGACGGAAGGCGGAGCGAGAATTCGCCGTTGTTGGTCGGTCAGGTCAGGATACGCTTCCATATCATAGTATTTCTGCGACCAGGCGGAATGACCGGGACTGTATTTGTACAGTAACGCTCTTCTCTCATGTTGCGCTCTCCAGGACATAGTTCCATGAATCAACGCTTCCGTGAAGAACAGGGCGTCCCCCGCTTCAACTGCGGGTTGCACCACATAGGGGGCTTCCTTTTTCCATTCGAGAACATCGCGCGGAATGGCGTCCAGAAAGTTGCTTTTATGGGAACCGGGAATACAGGCGAAACCACCATCGCCGACTTCGGCATCAGAGAGAAAGAACGTAATCACACATAAACCGTTTCGAATCTGACCGTCGCGGTATTTGTACCAGTGATCACCTTCATGTCCCTCGCCGCCGTGGAGCGAACCTCCCTCGGCGCCCGGTTCCATAAAGATGCAATAATCATGGTCAAGGCGAAATTTAGAATCGATCAGTTCCACAAGATACGGGACGATTTTCGGATGATCGATCAACTTCTGGTACGGTGCGCCCCACTGCGAAACATTGTTCTGCCGCCTGTCCGGACGACCCGGAACCGGCGGGAACTTGACTTCTGCAATCGCATTCAGTTCAGCGACCTCATCCGACGTCAGAACATTTTTGATGACCAGATATCCCTGCAAATCGACGAGAAATTTTTCTTCGGGCGTCATACGCTTACCCTTCTTTATGACCGATCAATTGATCCAGTCGGATTCTTACGCTCCCCAGTTTCCACGCGTGAAGTCCGGGAATTTTACGGAACTGCAGTTTCGCGCCAGCGACATTTCGGAAAGAGGGCCAGAGGCGCTCAACGCGGCGGCATCATACACATCCAAGTCGGGCGCGGTTCCTTCATGGATGCACTGGATAACGCGATAGTTCATGAGGAAGTCCATTCCGCCATGACCGCCGTGCTTGCGGGCGATATCTCCCATGCTTTTCCAGAGCGTGTGCTCGTACTTTTCTCGGTGCGCATCCAGATTAGTCCATTCTTCGCCACCCACCTGACCGTCCAGATAGAGGCGTACCGGATAGTCCCGAAAGGTTCCCTTCGTCCCGGCGATCAGGTTGATCCGGTCATAGGGTCGCGGCGTCACCACATCATGCTGGAGCATGATCGTTCTTCCGAGCGCCGTTCGTATCATGCTGACATTCATATCGCCGCACCGATATTTCTCCTTGCGCTTCGTGCTATCCGGCGCAGTATGGGCGTCACGATAAGCGGTCAGGCTCGCTTCTTTACTTGCCATGGAGACGATCAATTCAAAGCGGTCACCCCGGTGAATGTCCATGTAATTCGCCACCGGACCGAGTCCGTGGGTTGGGTAGAGGTTACCGTTGCGCTGAATATGTGGGAAACGGCGCCACAGACCTTCTCCAGCGTCTTCCAGAAGAAGACCGCGCAGATTATGGATATAGGCGGCTTCGCCATGGGTAATGTCCCCGAACAGGCCCGCTTTGACCATGTTCAAGACCATCATTTCGCTTTGCCCATAGCAACAGTTCTCCAACATCATGCAGTGTCGGCGGGTTCGTTCGGATGTGTCTACCAATTTCCAGCAGTCTTCAAGGGTCGTTGCGGCGGGAACTTCGACAGCGACATGCTTTCCGTGTTCCATCCCCTCCAGCGCCATGGGGACATGCCAATTCCAAGGGGTCGCGATGTAGATGATGTCCAGATCGTCCCGTTCACAGAGTTTTTTGTAGCTGGTTTCCGAGCCGCTATAGGTCTCTGGTCGCTTCTTTCCCGCCGCCTCGGCGCGTTTTGCGGCGTCTTCCGCCCGACTGGCGACCAGATCACAGACCGCTATCACCTGAACGTTTTCGAGCGTCAGCAGGTCGCCAAAGAGATAGCTCCCTCGTCCGCCGAGTCCGATGAACCCGACGCGCACCACATTGCGCCGTTCAAAGGGAACCCGGCGCATGGTCTTGTTTCCTGCGCGTTTTGCCGTGGCGGATGTTTCTGTCGTCACTACCGCTGTCAGACCTGCACTCACGCCAACGGCGTTTCTGATCAGCTCACGTCGGGTCAAAGGTTGTTCGCTCATTGGGAGGCGCCCTGTTCCGGGCTTGAGCCCGCTTTCGATAGATGGGATAAGGGATAGCCGAAAGAAGAAATCGGCATCTTAGCGCGTCCGTTCGCCATAAACGGCATTAATACCTTCTCCATATTGAGACTCACCACCGGATTGCCTCCCCGAATCTTGGTACTGGGTTCGCCGAACTCATGAAATCCCGCGCCCTTATAAAGAGCGACATTTCCCGATTCCCGCTCCCGGACGCAACAGGTCAGACGCCGCCGTCCTTCCGACCGGGCGACGCACTCCAGAAAAGCGAGTATCATTCGGGCGATTCCCTGCCGCCGCGCCGACGGATGCACCGCCAGTCGGTAGAAATACAGGGCGTCGCCATCGACACGACAACGCACGCAGGCGAGTTTATCCGCGCCGCGTTCCACCACAAAAACACGATCTCCCGCCGCCATTTGTCCGCGAATCGTCTCCGCCGTTTCCTCCGCCACACGCGAAGGATAGGAAGTCAATTCGTACTCCGCAAATGCGGCGTGCGTCAATTCAATCAGTGCTTCCGCTTCGGAAATATCCGCTACGCGCAGGGTAAGCTGGTTTGTCGTGTCTTTCATTGTGTTGGCATTTCAGGTTCCGTGATTCCTTTTTCCTCTGATGGCAGAAATTGTGACCATCTCTCCCGGCTGTCACGGGTGATGAAGGCTTTCACGAACGTTGCTTCTACAGCATTCACGTTCTGTCTCCAAATTCCGGAGTGACGCCCCACGCCCCCTTAAACATCTCGCCGGGAGCGAGCGTCACAAGACCCCATTCCGGGTGATTGAAAGCATCTGTTCCACAGGTCATCGGTTCGATGGCAAGCGAACGACGCCGATGAGTCTCCGGCAACGGATCGCCGGAATACAGGACGACATAGCCAAAGGACGCATCCATCCAGACAGTAACGGCGCGTTTCCCATCCATCGTAGACAGACGAATCCGGGTCTTTCCATCGTCGTCCGGAAGCGGCGCAACGAAGCAGGTATTGAATACTGTTCCAGCAATGATTTGCGGCGTTCGGAAATCGAAGGGCGTTCCCTCCACAGGAACGATGTTTCCTGTTGGTAACAAATTCTGGAATTCCAGAAAAGCGTTAAAAGGAAGCGTCAATAAGTCCAAGTCGATCAAATCCGAACCGACCGTGAAATAGGGATGGAACCCTGCGGCGACCGGCGCCAGTTGATCGCCTTCGTTTTTCACCGTGAACTCGCACTGAAGCCCGCTGTCACGGAGCGTATAACAAACCGTGATAGTGAGCGCAAAGGGATAACCGGGAGCGTCTTCCGACGCAATGCTGGTGGTGAATGTCGCTGATTCGCCGCTGTTCAGAAACGTTACCCAGGTTTTCAAACGCACAAAACCGTGAATGGCATTAGGGCCATCTTTGTCGTTGCGCGTCATTTCGTAGGATCCGCCGTTGAAGGAGTATTTGCCGTCGCGGACGCGACCCGGAAAAGGAATCAGGACATCGCCTTGTCCGCCGACCTTATTTTTCACGCCGCTATAACTGGTGATTATTTCCTGAATCCCGTTCGCCGTCTCCCGCCACATCCCGCGCAGGGACGCCCCGAACGGTGAGACCCGGACGCGCAAATCGCCCGACGCAAGAATTATTTCGTTATCCGTCGCTTCGTTTGCCATCATGTTTTGCTCCTGTGGGTAGGGTTTGACCTGACCTCAGTAATCCCTCAAATCTACCGGCATTCCGGGTGAGACGCTTTGAGAAAATCACACCAATCGGGGACGATAGCCCTGTGCGGCATGAATCATTGTCCCGATCCCGGAATCCGTGAAGATTTCTATCAGGAGTGAGTGGGGACGGCGACCATCGATGATATGGGCGCGTTCGACTCCATCCTCAACGGAGTCCACACAGGCTTCCAGTTTGGGGATCATGCCCGCATCAATTGCGCCGGAATTGACCATACGTCGCGCTTCCGCTGCGGTCAGTTCGGATATCAGGGAAGACTTGTCATTGAAGTCACGATAGAGTCCTTCCACATCGGTCATCAGGATCAGTTTTTTTGCACCGAGAGCGACCGCCAGTTCGCCCGCCGCCGTATCGGCATTCACATTATAGGAAGCCCCGTCCTGCCCGATAGCGACCGACGAAATCACCGGGACATAGCCCGCCGCCGTCAGCGTGTGGACAATCCCCGGATTCACCTGAGTGATACGTCCGACAAAGCCGATATCCCCTCGCGCCGTTTCCTTGACTGCTACCAGTAGATTGGCATCCTTGCCCGAGAGACCGACAGCATTCAGTCCTTCACCATTGAGCAAGGAGACAATGCCCTTGTTTGTCTTTCCGGTGAGCACCATCTCGACGATTTCCATTGTCTCCGCATCGGTGACACGAAGGCCGCCGATGAATTCCGGTTCCTTGCCCATCTTCCGCATCGCCTCGGAGACTTCCGGTCCGCCGCCATGCACCAGAATCGGGTTAATCCCGACAAAACGCATCAGAGCGAGGTCGCGCATCACGGCGCGTTTGAGATCGTCGTCCAGCATCGCCGCACCGCCATACTTAATGACCAGCGTCGCCCCGGCGAACCGCCGAATATACGGCAACGCCTGTGATAGTATTTCCGCCTGCAAATCAGGATTCATCAATTTTGTCACCGCTTCTCCAAAATAAAGACGTCATTGCGTCTCGAATGCCAACCACACCGACAACATAAAACGCCGTTGCAAGGGCGACCAAAACCACTATCCGCTCTTAACGATGCCAACCGCAACAAGCGGCGCCCCCCTTCGGCATCACGGTTAATTTCTCACTTCTCATTCCGAACTCCTATGTATGGTATTCCGCATTGATGCGGACATAGTCGTAACTGAAATCGCAGGTATAAAAGGTCGCGGTGGCGTCACCTGAGGATAAGTCAACAGTAATCGTGACTTCCTTCGCCGACATCGTTTTGGAAAGCGCGGCGGCGTCGAAATCAGTGGGAATGCCTTGACTGAAAATGGTCGTCCCGGCAAGGGTCGCTGTCACTTTCTGCGGATCGAAAGGAACCCCGGCACGTCCCGATGCGGCGAGGATTCGCCCCCAGTTCGGATCATTACCGAAAAGAGCCGTTTTGACCAGCGGCGATTCTGCGATTGTTCGGGCGATGGCGTCCGCATCTTTCTCCTGCTCCGCGCCGAAGACGGTGACAGTGACAAGTTTGGTCGCACCTTCCCCATCCCGGGCGATCTCCTTCGCAAGATGGACGCAAACTTCGGTCAACGCCTCAAGGAAATCCTCGAATGCTGGAGATTGATCATCCTGAATATCAGCCCCGCCAGAAGCGCCGGAAGCCAGAAGAAAACAGGAATCATTAGTTGAGGTGTCGCCGTCCACGGTCAGACGGTTGAAGGAAATATCGACAGCCCGTTTCAGCGCCAATTGTAAAACAGGCGCAGCGACGGCGGCATCTGTCGTGATGAATGCCAGCATGGTCGCCATATTAGGTGCGATCATCCCGGAGCCCTTCGCCATTCCGCCGATACGAACGGGAAAGCCGTCGATTTCCACTTCTATCGCGTATTCCTTGCTGAAGGTATCGGTGGTCAGGATGGCTTCCGCCGCCTCAGATGCTGCTTCCGCCGAGTGCGTCAGGGCAGCCGCCGCTTCACGGATACCGGAAGCTACCCGTTCCATCGGCATCGGATTCCCGATAATGCCTGTAGACGCAGTGAGAACTCGCGAAGGTTCGCTCCCGATCTCGGCGGCCGCGAGAAAAGCCATCGCCTCGTTATCCTTAACGCCTTGCGGTCCATTTCCGGCGTTCGCATTGCCCGCGTTTACGACAATCGCCCGAATTTCCCCGTCGCCGTTTCGGATAATCGTTTCACCTCGATCAGCACAGGGGGCGCGCAATCGGTTCTGAGTGAAAGTCGCCGCCGCCGTCGCTTCCTTACCATCGGGAGCGTCACATACCAGAAGCGCAATATCCCTTCGCTTACGCTTAATCCCGCATCGCACTCCAGCAACCCGAAAACCCTTCGCCGCACAGACGCCGCCCGGAATGAGCGACCGCCTCAGCGGTTCCTTCTCTACGGCCATTGTCCGCCGCCTTCCAGGCCTGCCGTTTCCGGCAGACCGCACATCAGATTCATATTTTGCACCGCCTGTCCCGCCGCCCCTTTGACAAGATTATCAATCGCGGAAACGATAATGACCGATCCAGTCCTACTATCTACCGTGGCAGACAGATGACAGAAGTTCGAACCGAAAACATCCTTCGTAGAGGGCCAGTCACCGGAATTACGGACGATCACAAAGGGCGCGCCCTCCTCGCTGTAGGTATCACGTAACGCATCGGTAATCGTTTGCGCCGTCACTGCATCCTCCTTCAACCGGGCATAACAGGTCGAAAGAATGCCTCGCGTCATCGGCGCAAGATGGGGCGCGAAAGTGACGACCACAGACTCTCCGGCAACATCAGAAAGGTTCTGTTCGATCTCCGGAATATGCCGATGCGTCCCGCCCAGATTGTACGGAAGCATGCTCTCGTTCATCTCGCTGAAGCGATAGATCAGTTCGCTTTTCGTCCTACCCGCGCCGGAGACTCCCGTCTTACTGTCGATGATAATTCCGCGAGTCTCGATGAGAGACTGATCCAGAAGCGGCAATAACGCCAGCAACGCCGCTGTGACATGACAGCCGGGGTTTGCGACTAGTTGCGCGGACTCCAATGCCTCAAAATTCCATTCCGGCAATCCGTAGACCGCACCGGTGGCAGCCCCGCTTCCATTGAGCAGATGTGGCGCGGAGTGCGGAATCTTGTACCAAGTCTCAAAAACCGAAGCATCGCGCAAGCGGAAATCGGCGGACAGGTCGATGATTTTCTTTCCCTTTGCCAGCAGAGATTCCGCCGCTTTCATGGCGGCGCCGCTCTCCTGCGCCAGAAAAATCACTTCCGCCGTGTCCGCCGCCTTTTCCATATCGGAGCCATGGCAGATAAGACGTCCTGCACGCGTCCCTGTCAAACCCGGATACGCCGCCGAAAGCGGTTTTCCGGCGTTGGATTCGGACGAAGCGAAAGTCACTTCCACTTCAGGATGTTGTGAAAGAATCCGTGCCGCCTCCCCTCCGGCATATCCGCTGACGCCTATTATCGCTACATTTATCATTCGCTATTCAGTCCCCCGGCTGAGAATCATGGATTCAGGATTTCCGGAAATGGCGCGAACCATCGCTTCCGTGAATACCAAACAAAAAGACCGCAGAAAGCGTTTAACGCTTTCGGCGGCCCTTCTTTCAAACTCTTTTGCGATTTTACGCAATTCTGGTTTCGGGCCGCTTGCCGCATGAGTCATCATGACCCATTTACGGCGTATTGCCACGGCCCCCGTCCTGCGCATTACGACTGCACTATTTTAGCGCGTCGTTCCTGTTATTTTCTGCGAGGCGGCGTCCGAGGCGTCCTGTGGACGACGGAGTCGGCGACGCAGAGCGTTTGTCGCTGTATTGAATTGCATTTTCGCGTATTCGAGAGTGTACCCGCCCAGCATCCGTCTTGTCAAGGCGTTTTACGGCAAAAGCAAGCATTATGCAGAACCATATTCAAAAGGAAATTGTTTTTGACAGGGTGAACGTTACCGGCGGACACTTTGTTTTCCGCCGTAAACTCATTCTAACGATTTCAACCCCATCTCCCTTCCGATAAAATAACCAATTATGTCTATTGTTGAGTCTGATTTCGATTCGTTTGAAAATCTTTGCCGACGTGAAGCTGGAGATTTTTTTCTTCCAGAAACGCCCGTTTGGGTCGCGCGCGCGCCAGGTAGGTTGGATGTCATGGGTGGAATTGCGGACTACTCCGGCTCTCTGGTGGCGGAAATGCCCATTGAGCAGGCCGCGCTTTGTGCGGTTCAGGCAGGCGGAGTCAAGGACAATACCGTCATTGTGCGTTCCGGCAATGCGGAATCAGAAGGACTGACTTCAGAAGTGCGACTCCCTGCAGAAGTGTTTATCAACCCGGTGTCGTTGCTGAAATTCCTGCGCGAATCCGCGCCTTCCCTGCGCTGGGCAGGTTATATCGCAGGGTGTTTCGCTTTGCTCCGAGCGGAAGGATTGATCCCGCGCAGTACTGGCGGTCGCTTCTTCCTATATTCTAACGTGCCGTTGGGAGCGGGCGTTTCTTCATCTGCAGCGGTAGAGGTCGCTTCTATGCGGGCGCTTTGCGCCGCCTTCGGAGTGGAGATGGACGGCCTTTCCCTGGCGCGTCTTTGCCAGAGGGTCGAAAATGATGTTATGGACGCTCCCTGCGGCATTATGGATCAGGTGACATCCGCCTTTGGCGAATCCGGCAAGTTATTGTTATTGCTTTGCCAACCACATCAGATTCAGGGCAATGTCACACTGCCGAACGGATGGTCGGTCTTCGGCATCGATTCCGGCGTCAAGCATAGCGTCGGCGGCGTCGCTTACACCAATACCAGAGTCGCGGCGTTTATGGGGTTTAAGATTCTGGCGGACAGTGCGGGAAGTGGTTTCGGTGGCCATCTGTGCAATATTACCCCAAATGTCTATCAGGAAATCTCCCCGAATGGTCTTCCTGAGACTATGGCTGGGAGTGATTTCCTGTCAATGCACGGCGGCATTTATGATTCCGTTACCGCCGTCGAACCGGGTGAGACATATAGCGTTCGCGCCGCCGCTGAGCACGCGATTTTTGAGAATCATCGTGTCCGCCGTTTTGTGGAAAATTTACGGCAAGCCAGCGATGCGGCGTTTATGGAAGCCGGGATACACATGGCGGGAGCGCATAAATCCTACTCCGCCTGTGGGCTTGGCGCTCCCGAAACAGATTTATTGACGGAACTTGTTGCAGAACTTCCCGGTGTTTCCGGCGCGAAAATTACCGGGGGGGGAAGTGGCGGCACAGTGTGCGTACTTTGCCGAACGGAAGCGGAACCGGATATTGTGCGCGAACTGGCAACGCGTTACACGGATCGGACAGGGATCACTCCCCGTTTGATTCGGGGAACCTCACCTGGCGCATTAGCGACTCCTCCCCGTATGCTTTCCAAGCGTTGAGCGCGTAACTATTTTCTGGAGTCATGTCCATATCCGTTCGACAAACCAGTACGCGCCTGCAAAGACAACGCCCAGAGAACCCACATATGCGATGTTTCGCGCCAGAGTCGGGCGGGAATGTGCGATGGACGACAGCGCCGGCGCGATCAATAGCACGATACACGCCTGCCCCAGTTCTACGCCGACATTAAAAGAAAATAGTGACCAACCCAACGCCCAGCGCGGAAGTTCGAGTTCCGCCAGCGCTCCGGCGAAGCCAAAGCCGTGGATGAGCCCGAAGGAGAAGGCGAACCACACGCGCAGATCACGCGCCTCATGCTTAAAGGAAACGGCTTGAGATTCCCCTGCTGTTTCAGACGATTCCTGACGCAAAGCGCCAATGCTATACACCCCAACAACAACAATAGTAAAAGCGATAGCAGGTTCAACAAACGATGGAGACGGGTTGTAGACGCCCAGAGCCGCCAATGCCAGAGTGATACTGTGCGCCACGGTAAATGCCGTAACGATTTTGAGTAGACGATAAACGCCTCCACCCGCCAGTAACAATCCAACAATAAAACATATATGATCTGGCCCGATGAAGATATGACGGATACCCTCGCGGACAAACTGGCGCACGACATCCCAGCGATTTTGCGTCGCGCCGACTTTATAATCCACCTCGCTATCGTCCGGCGTCAGAATATCTTCCCGCACCAGTTTATCGTCGCGATAGATACTGACGATGGTTCGATGCCTCAGAGCCGTTGGAAACAGCAAGCCATGCACCCGGCAGGAATCAGGCGGTGGAATCAGTTTACCAGCGGCGTCCGCCCAAGGGAAGAACAGTTCCGCCCGAACGCTCTTCTTATCCTCGGAAAGATCGAAAGCTCCAGATTCCGCGGTTAGATATTGCCCGTTGATCTCGATATTGAACTGCGTTTTCAGCAGACGAAATATTGCTTCCCGATTCTGTTCAGCCGTCGCAGAAGATGCAGTGACTGGGTTTTCGATGCCGCCCAGAGCGGGTATATCATGAGTCAAGCCGCTCCAGGCCGCTGTGATTTCCGCATGAGCGCCGTTCGGACCGAGGTGTAGATTAATATGACTATCGGGCACGGTGTGCGCTTTCGCTCCGACCGCCGTCAGAACGCACCCTATCATCAGGAAAAGCGCACTCATGATTTGTCGCATTCGTGGAAGGAAATCACTCATGGAGACACCTGCGCCCGTCGGGTCAGAGGCTTCACACCCAATTCCGGCATCATTGCGGCGGTAACTGGTGTTTGTAAGGGGCTCAAATGCGGATTCAGGTTCATCGCGCGATAAAGTAATCGTCGCCTTTCCTGACATTCTCCCAATCGAGCGTATTTCACTCCTACATGATACAGCCATGCGGCGTCCGTTTTACCAATTTTCAACGATTGATGGAGCCCTTTCTGTTCGGATACAACCGCTGAGAGAACGCTAAAGAGAATTCCTTCCGCCATCAGCGCACTGCCGTATCTTATTACCCTCATTTGCACATTAATAGGCGTAGATTTTGCTCAGTTTTGAATTTCAAACTGTATTTCTTCCAGGGATACGATCCCTTGACGTCATGTAGGCGGGATGATGGACTTTTTTCTTTCGAGGAACGCATTCATTGGGTCATCCGCGCCCGCCTGAAAAATCGGGGTATTCGATGGCAGAAATATCTTTTATGAGCCGTCTTCATGTGCTGACGCTTCAGACTTCAGGGGCCGCTATGGTATAACGAAACATCATGAACAGGTCACAACAGACGACAGAATCAACCTCGCGTTTTTCGTATCATGGCGATGAGCCTGAGGAAGGCGGGGTCGCGTCTACACGTTCGAAGAATGGAGAGCCCGGTCCGGAAGAGCGGTTGCTGGATATCTCTGAAATCAATCGCCGTATTGGGATGCACTACCATCATAAATTTCGGATTCCACCCTGGGATGAGACGGACTATCCGGCGGTAACCCCAACTGTAGGTGAGGTGGAAATCACCAATGCGGGTGAGGCGTTGATTGTGCGAGGGCGAGCGTCAGCGACATTACGCCTGGAATGCGCCCGTTGCCTTTCACCTGTCGATATGACGGTTGAAGCGGAAATTCAGGAAGAATTCCCACTGATTGCGGAGCGGAACGCATACAATCAGGAAGAAATCAAAGCAGTGGACGAGGACGCTCCCGCCGCTGTCATTACCGGTAACATCATGGATTTTGGTGACCTTTTACGTCAGAACCTACTACTTGCCGCGCCACTACAACCACGTTGCGAACCCGAGTGCAAGGTTGCCGGAGTGATCAGCGTCGAAGAGGCGGAAGCGCAGGCGGCGGAAGAGGCAAGAGTAGCCGCAGACAATCCTTTGCGCCGACTGGGCGACCTCTGGCGAGAACGGGAATAGCAGACATCTGGGACGTCCCTTCTGGCTTGAACTATGCCCATCTTGACGGTAGAGAGCGCTCTACGATACCATAGGCGCGGGAAAGGCCCCGTTCACCGCGCCTCTTTCCGCCCCGCTCGCCCAATCCAATTCTAAGTTATCGGCGACACGGCGGCGTTTACAGTGAGGATTTACCCGACATGATATTTTCGCCGTCATCCCGCGCCGCTCTTGTGGCGTTTGGGCTTTCCATTTCCGGAGCCGCTTTCGCCCAGACTGCGCCAAAGGCAGCACCGCCCGTTCCCCCTCCTACAAAGCCGGCTGCTCCAAAGCCTGCGCCCAAGATTATCCTTCCCGCGAATGTCGCCGCCCGTGTCGGCACGCAGGATATTACACGCGACGATGTTCTGGCTTATGTCAACCTGACCCGTGGTCGGGGGCTGACGGATCAGGTGGTGCTAGCAAACCTGCTGCAACAGGAAGCAAAGGCGCAAAATGTCAGCGTCACGGAAGCGGAACTGCAGGAAGAAATCAAAAAAGTCCGTGATCGAGTGGTACAGACCGCCATGATGCGCGGCGGAACGCCCCGCACCTTCGACGAAATCGCGGCGGAAGAAGGCTTTACCGATGAATATATCCGCTGGAACGTCTACATGGATTTGTTGCGACGCAAAGTCCTGACGCGAATGGTGGCGAAAGAAATCCCGCCGATGGACAACCAGATGCGACTCGCTCATATTCTCGTTGCCAATATTGCATTGCCAACCTCCGTGGACGAACAACCCAAAGCGTTGACGCCGGAAGAATTAAAGAAAAAGGATGAAGATGCCAAAGCGAAGATCGAAAGCGTCCTCGCTGATATCAAAGCGGGCAAAATCTCTTTTGAGGAAGCCGCAGGCAAGTACTCCGACGATAAATCGAACGCCCCTAAAGGCGGCGACCTCGGTTTCCTTCCGCCCGGACGCTTAGACCCAGCGTTTGAGCAAGCCGGATTCAGTATCAAGAACGTCGGCGATATCGTTGGCCCGGTCAAGAGTCAGTTCGGTTACCATCTGATCAAACTGCTCGCCCGAGGCAAAGATGCGCCCGCCGCCGAAAAAGCCGCCTATACCCAACGGATGATCAACGAAATCATCAACAACCAGCAATCGCAACAACGCCTGATCGAAAATCTGCGAACAAAGCGTCCGATTACGGTCAATCGAGCGGTCGTTCTGGTGCCTAATGCCAAACCCCTGATTCCCGCCAAATTGCCACCGGGAACGCCTGCAAAAGCGCCGACAAAAGCCGCATCCAAGACGAAGTGATGTAGCAGATGTGATGGCAGTCTTTCCGAGTAAGGACGCTGTCAAGTCTATTTCGATAAATGCGATAATCAAGGTCGGCGGTCTCTGAAGTCCTTTCTCAGAGACCGCCGGGATTACAGAGAAGTAAATCAATGACCGCAAAGAAATACGAATTTCTTTCTGACGAGGATGTAGAATCGTTCCTGACTACCGGAATGGTCTGTATCCGAAACGCCTTCACCAGCGAACAGGGCGAACAATGGTCGCGGGATACATTTGTTCGTCTGGGATATGATCCTCATGATCCGGAGACATGGGCGCAAACGCGCATCCACATGCCTTCCCTTAACCATCGCCCGGTGAAGGATTTTTCGCCTCGCGCATGGGGCGCAATTTGTGAACTCTGCGGCGGCGAAGACCGGATTCAGCAACCAGCACAATGGGGTGATAGCTTTATCGTCAATCTGGGAGCGCCTGAACATGCAGAAACATGGCAACCGCCAACTGCGAACTCTCCCGGATGGCATAAAGATGGCGACTTCTTCCGCCACTTTCTGGATTCTCCTGAACAGGGATTGTTGACCATCATTCTCTGGTCAGATGTTCTACCTCGTGGCGGGGCAACCTTTGTAGCGACGGATTCCGTTCCGGTCGTCGCTCGCTTTATGGCGGATAAGACGGAAGGAACATTGCCCAACAGTTTCGGATTCAAAGACCTGATCGCACAATGTCATCAGTTCGTTGAAGCGACCGGCAAAACCGGGGATGTATATCTGATGCATCCGTATATTCTCCATGCGTCGTCCGAAAACGCTCTACGCCTTCCTCGCCTGATTACCAACCCACCCATCCATCTCAAAGAACCGATGAACTTTGATCGTGCTGACGGCGATTATTCCCTGATAGAAAAAACGGTGTTAAACGCTCTCGGCGTTGACCGCTTCCCGTTCGCTCCCACCGTCCCACGTGAGCGCATTATTCCAGAGCGTGTTCGCCGCCAGCAGGAAGTGATTGCACAGGAAAAAGCCCGCCTTGCCGCCGCAGGTATATAAATACCTTCGGTGTCTGAGATATTTCCTGACCAGAAAACGCCTGAAAAACGATTTATCTCGGTGATTTTTGGAAAACTCGCCTACTTTCCCTTATCAGCCAGTCAATGGCGTCTACTGAAAATCGGATTCCGCCCTTGTCTGGAGGTTTGACGAAACCTCCAGACAACGGCGAAGAATGAACCATTCCGCTATCATCTCTATATTTTGAATTCTATATTTCGAATTCTATATTTCGAATCATCCGGGAAAAGTATGATCTGAATGCGCGATGATCTCTAATGTGAATCGTTATGATACTGTAGTAGCCGACGCTTCGGTCAGCGGCGTCCCGGTTCGGCGCTCTTCATTCACAGAGAGTCGGCAGAACGTGTATCATTCATTAGCAGGGCTTACTCAATGGCAACCGAAGAAGAAAATGTGAAGAGATTCCGGGAGGCGTTTCAAAAAGCGCTGAACGAAATTGGAAAAGTGATTGTCGGGCAGGGAGAAATTATAGAAAATGTCCTGATTGCCATGGTCGCCGGAGGTCATGTCCTGCTCGAGGGGGTTCCTGGATTAGGCAAGACACTCATCGTGCGCACCCTCGCCCAGACACTGGACTTATCATTCTCGCGGATACAGTTCACCCCAGATTTGATGCCCGCCGATATTACCGGGACGCAAATTCTGGCGGAGGAAAAGGGAAATCGGTTTTTCCAGTTCCAGCATGGCCCCATCTTCGCGCATATAGTCCTTGCAGATGAAATCAACCGCGCCACGCCCAAAACGCAGAGCGCCATGCTCGAAGCGATGCAGGAACGCAGTGTCACTGTCGCCGGAGAGACGCATAACCTGCCGACGCCATTTTTTGTTCTGGCGACGCAAAACCCGATTGACATGGAAGGCGCATATCCCCTTCCCGAAGCGCAACTGGACCGCTTCTTTTTTAAACTGATCGTCCCCTCGCCGACGCTCCACGAATTGATGAGTATTCTGGATCGTACGACCGGAACCTACACCAATTCCGCGACCAGTGTCCTCAGTGGCGATGATTTACTATCGATGCGCGAACTTGCCCGAGCCGTGCCCATGGCGAGCCATGTACGGGAATATATCGCGGCGCTCGTGCTGGCGACTCATCCTAATAGTCCGAATGCGCCGGCGGAAGTCAAGCAATTCGTCCGTTTCGGTTCCAGTCCTCGCGGAGCGCAAACGCTGGCGCTGGGGGCGAAAATTCGGGCATTGCTGGCGGGGCGCTATAATGTCTCCTACGACGATATCCATCAAACGGCGTTGCCCGCTCTCCGACACCGGATCATTCTGGAATTCGGAGCGGAAAACGACGGAGTTACCACCGCTGATATAATAAATAAAGCCATCACGACACTGTCCACATGGGACAAAAACACGCTGAAGGTTTGAGCTAACCCTTTCGCACATTGAAGCATCCGATAGCTCAGGCGCACCAATTAAAGAGTTTTGCAGGGATATAGCGCCTTAAACCTGCGTAAAGAGGGACATACCCGGCATGGCGATAACGCCAATGGCGTTAGTATTGATCGTAGGATTGATAGCGGCGATGGTAGCGCCGCTTATTCCCATGCGTCGCCGCCCTACCGGACTTTCCGCTTTTCCCTTTATTACTTTACTGCTACTGGCGTCCAACCTTCTCATTTTCTTCGCTACAACCGGCAGAGACGGCGAACCGAGGATGGACATTCTAACGACTTACGGCCTTCTTCCTTCCAGTCCTGCCGTTTACACGCTGATTACGCACATGTTTCTGCACGGGAGCCTGTTGCATGTGTGCGGAAATATGCTGGGTCTATGGCTCTTCGGCCCGCATGTAGAAGAAGCAGTGGGTCACTGGGAGTACGGGTTATTCTATTTCGGTTGTGGCATTGCGGCAGCGCTTACCCATTTGCTGATTACGCATTTCTTCCTGACGAATGCGGTTACCATCCCCATGGTGGGAGCTTCTGGCGCAATTTTCGGAATTCTGGGTCTTTTCGCCGTCCGTTTCTGGCGAGCAAAAGTGCGCGTCTTTCTGATATTTCAGGTACAGGCGGTCTGGGCGGTCAGCGTGTTTGTCCTACTTCAGATTATCGCCGGGCTCTGGTCGTTTTCCGATCAGGGGTTGACAGAAAGTTCGGCGAACTGGGCCCACATCGGCGGCTTTTTCTTTGGCGCTATTATGGCGGTTCCACTACGGATGCGTGAGCAGAGTCGTCGTGAATACGATTTAGAAGATGCCGCAAAATCGGTAGCTCTGGGTGAAAACGATGCGGCGGCGGTCTACTACCGGAACGCCTTGCTCATCGATGCGAATGATCCAGAAACCCACTATGCCCTGGCGAAGGTATATATTAAACTTCGGCAGGGAGAAGCCGCACACCGTCATTTTATGGACGCTTTAAGGCTTCATTTGCAGGGCGGACATTCTCTGGCGGCGGCGCGGGTGTATGAAGACGCTATTGCCGGTTTCGAAGCCTTTCCGCTACCGGCATTTCTCTTACAGCGAGTTGCATCCGCTTGTGAAGAATCCTTTCAATACTCGCTTGCCGTCCATGCTCTGGCGGAACTCTGTCGGGATCATCCGGGAGCGAAAGAAGCGGAAATGAGCCTGTTGCGGTTGGGTAAACTGCAACTGAACAAAATGAAACAACCACAGAACGCCGAGGGCATTTTCGCGGAATTTATCCGGTTGTATCCCGAATCCGAATGGCGAATGCACGCGCAGAAGCTTCGTCAGGAAGCGCGTGTCGCTGGAAGCGGTCTTATCGCCGTTCCGTCGGGCGGTCGCTCGAAGCCTCCCGCCTCCAAAACGGAATAATTATCGCCTTTCACCTTTTGATTTAGCGCCCATGTCCAGTAACCCTCACAACGAAGATGACGTGAGTCTTGCCCCTCTTCCGCAATCACATGACGAGTATTATCGGCTGTCCCTATCGTCCGGTGAAGCCCTCGTCGTTCTTGCCCTACTTCAAGCGATCCATCCCCTGCTATCGAGAATGGCGCAATCGGACATTGACCCGGCGATTCTCCCCGGCGCTATCGATCGTCTGGCGGAAATCGTCCCAGAATTCACCGCCGACCGGGCAAGAAAAATGGCGAATGATCTGTCTCAGCGCTTTTCGTCAACTTTTCTCGGCGTTTCTGACGATCTCACTGTAGACACTTCGATTTTTAATACGAGAGAGCCTCTATCGATTCAGGATAAGGTGACTGCTCTGGAACTCGCTCTCGAAAATAATAGTTCAGTTGAAATATACTACTATGTCGCAAGCCGTGACGAATGGACACGACGAACCGTAGAAATAGAGAGTATTTACGAGGATAACGGTAACTGGTATCTGGATGGTTTTTGTCGCTTACGCCACGGTCAACGCGTTTTCCGTGTCGATAATATAGCGAGGATACGAATTCAAGATGGGTAAGAATCGTTGATTAGAAATTAGAGGCGACCATGTCAGGTGAAAGTAAGCTGTTAGACGCAGAATTCATACAGAAACTGGAACGACTATCCATCGGCGCAAAACGCGTTTTCCCGGGTCGTCAGAAAGGCGAGAAACGTTCGCCACGACAGAGTTCCTCGCTGGAATTCGCCGATTACCGCGAGTATGCGCCGGGGGATGATTTACGCTATGTGGATTGGAAAGCGTATGCACGTCTGGAAAAGCTTTTCGTCAAGCTGTTTGTTGAGGAAGAAGACCTCGCCGTTCATATCCTGATTGATGCCTCGCAGAGCATGCTGTATCCTACGGAGAATCCGAGCGGAACCGTCAAATTCGATTTCGCACGGAAGATTGCGGCGGCGCTGGGCTATGTCGCGCTCTCCCGTTATGATCGTTTGGGAGTAGCTGCGTTCTCACAGGCGCTCGGTGGTCGGACGCCCGCTCTGCGCGGTAAAGCGTCAGCGCCGCAGTTGTTCTCCTATCTGGAATCGCTCCAGGCGGGAGGACGGACGGATTTTGTCACATCATTGCGAAATTACGCGATGCGCCATACATCGCCGGGCGTTTGCGTGATCCTCTCCGACTTTTATGACCCGAACTGGGAAAAGGGCGTTCGCGCTTTGCTTTCACGACGTTACCAGATCGTCCTGATCCAGATTCTGGCTCCAGAAGAAATAAAGCCGGAAATATCGGGCGATATTCGTCTGGTCGATGCAGAGACGGGCGAAAGCCGCGAGGTCAGTATCACTCCGGCGGTTCTTGCCAGCTATCAGGACGCTTTGCGACACTTCTGCACAGGTCTTTCCGATCTTGCATCCCGACAGGGCATGGATTACCTCTGTGTGACAACGGATACCCCGTTGGAAGACGTCCTTTTGAAATCACTCCGAGAATCCGGTCTATTAAAAGGGTAATCGCCGCGATGATAGCGTCGAGCCTACATTGATGTCGCCGGGCGCAGTCTCACATCCCGCTCACAGATAAAAACTCAGAGTTGATGCGGTCGCCATCCTCTCGAATCCGTTTCCATATGCCGGGTAATCGCCACTGCGACATCTTCGCGCCAAGGGCGAGCCACGATCTGGACGCCGACCGGAAGAGCTTCCGCTGTAACGCCACCCTGAAGGGCGACATAGGGATAACCGATCAAGCTTCAGAGTTTCTCCTTCAGGTTATCGCTCTATTGAGGAAGTTGGATTCGGATAGAAATGCCAGAGATCACCTTCATTCCTTAAGTACAGTGATTCCATAGTAACGCCTGCAACAGGGATGCGAGAAGGAGCGATGGCGAAAGCGATAGTCATTCGATATCGATTCACAAGCCATATCGGATGACAAGACGATATAGTAAAACCGATGAAGACTTCCTTCTTACAAATCGGGGCGATCAATGGATTTCTGGCGGTCGCTCTGGGCGCATTCGGCGCCCATACCCTCAAAGAGCGCGTGAGCGCGGACGCCCTGGTGATATGGAAGACGGGCACAGAATATCATCTGACTCATGCCATCGCCTTGATCCTGACAGCCATGTTGCTGGAGCGAGCGACACGCGACTCGGCGAGTTATCGTTATCTCCGAATCGCAGGCGTACTGTTCAGTGTCGGAATCCTGATTTTCTCAGGAAGCCTGTACGCTCTCACACTGTCCGGTGTCAAAATCCTCGGCGCGATAACGCCTCTGGGCGGTGTCTGTTTTCTTCTCGGTTGGTCGTTACTTGCCCTTGCCGGAACGAAACGCGGCGAATAGAGGGAACCAACGCGGCGGAAAACGTCGTTACTGGTATAATATCGATTATTCCCACAGGAATTGTCGCCTGCTGGCTTTCAGGAAGCATTTCTCCGGTTTGCGTATACGCTTATGTCTTTTACATACCGCTGGCGTTATTCGATTACAGCGTTCGTTGCACTGCTGTTAACGGCGGGTCTTCTTACCGGTTGTAACAACAATCCGTACCCTCTGGGAGAATCCGCCGGGAATGTCCTCTACCGGACTCTCACCGATGACCCAAAGTCTCTTGACCCGACATTTACCTACACTCTCGATGAAGCGTATATCGCAGACCTGATCTACCCGTCGTTCTATAAGTATGAGTATCTGAAGCGTCCCTTTCAAATAACGTTGAATCTGGGTGCGAAGGAACCGTTCCGTGAGAAGATTCCTCTGCTGATCAAGCAGCCCGACGGCACGACGAAAATGGTCACTGGCGAAAGGTATACGTTCACCCTTCGCAACGACCTAAAGTTTCAGGATGACCCCTGTTTTCCGGGCGGCAAAGGTCGTCCCATTACGGCACAGGATGTTGTGTATTCTTTCAAGCGCATGACGGACAGCAAGATTCAGTGTCCCGTTGCATCCTTCTTTGCCGATAAGGTTTTAAGCTGGGAAGAGTACAGCAAAGGATTCGACAAGTACCGCGCCGACAATAAGGCGAAATCCTACGATATTCCTTACTACGACAACGAAATGGCGGGCGTTCAGGTTGATCCGCATGATCCCTACACCTTCACCATTACGCTCACCCAACCATATCCGCAACTCAAATATCTGATGGCGATGCACTTTACCGGGCCGCAGGCGCGTGAAGCGGTCCAGTATTACGGAGAGGAATACCCCCGTCATCCTGTAGGTTGTGGCCCGTATGTCATGAGCGAGTACAAGCCGAAACAGCGCATCGTCCTCGTGAAGAACCCGAATCGGCACAAGGCGTTTTACCCCACCGAAGGAATGCCGGAAGATGAAAAATACAATCTGCTGGCTGATGCCGGTAAGGAATTACCGCGCAATGACAAGGTTGTATTCAGCATTCTCAAGGAAGGCGTCACAGCATGGAACCTGTTCCAGCAGGGCTATCTTGATGCGGCGGGCGTCGGGAATGCGAACTATCAGCAGGTCGTCGCCTCCAGCGGATTGATTTCGCCGGATATGGCGTCCCGTGGAATTACCCTGCGTAAGGATGCTCAGGTTGCGGTGTATTACCTTGCCTTCAATATGGAAGACCCGGTGTTCGGCGGTCTCGATGAGAAGCATCGAAAGCTTCGTCAGGCAGTCTCACTCGGAATCGATCAGACGGAGTACATCGAACTTCTGGCGCAGGGCAATGGGATCGCTTCGCAATGGATCATTCCGCCGGGAGTGAATGGGAACGACCCGGACTACAAAAATCCTTATATGACGGGCGATGTTGAGAAGGCTAAAAAGCTTCTGGCGGAAGCGGGTTACCCGGACGGCATTGATCCCAAAACCGGCCAAAAACTCGTTCTGCACTACGATAACACTGCAATCAATGCGGCGGGACGCATTCAGGTCGGTATTGTCCAAAAGCAAATCGAACGAATCGGAATCAAAGTGGAGTCACGCTCAACTCCTCCGAACGTCTTTCAGGACAAGCTCCTGAAAGGTCAGCACCAGATGATCTTCTACGGGTGGTCCGCGGATTATCCCGACCCCGAGAACTTTGTCTTTCTGCTGTATGGCCCGAATAAGAAGCCTGGCCCGAACTCCGCCAGTTATAAGAACCCAGAGTATGACCAGCTTTTCGACCAGATGAAGTCGATGGACGATGGGCCGGAGCGGATGGCGATTATCAAAAAAATGCGTGATATCTCCGTCGAGGATTGTCCTTCGATCTATGTGTTTAATCCAGTGACGCTCTCAGTAGGCTACGACTGGATGAAAAATGTTAAGGCGCATCCCATCGCGAACGACTACAACCAGTATCGGTCGGTCGATTTCGAGAAGCGAACGCAAAAGCAGTTCGAATGGAATCAACCCAATGTGTTCCCTTTGCTGGCGTTGATCGTGGCGTTCATTCTCGGCGCGATTCCGGCGGTGGGTGTGGTTCGAAATCGAGTAAACCGCAGGGTACGACGGGATACGGGAGCGGAAATCTGATGCTATCCTATATCCTGCGTCGCATTCTGTACGCGATTCCGATCCTGCTGGGCGTTCTTTTCGTCACCCACTTTCTCTTCTTCGGCATATCTTCGCCGGAGGTCATTGCGCGACGTAACCTTTCGACGCGCAACCCTAAGCCGGAGCAGATCAAGCAGTGGCTCACCGATCACGGCTATGACAAGCCCGCCTCCGAGCAGTTGAAGCGTAGCACCATCGATATGATGTCCTTCAACTTTGGCAAGAGCGATACCACCGGAGAAGACATCTGGAGCCGCATCAAGCAGGGAGCTTTACCCTCGTTGATCGTCGGGGGGCTGGTGTTTCTCATCGGTCTGGCAATTGCCCTGTTAACCGCAATCATCGCCGCCTATTTTAGGGGGACATACGTAGACGCTTTCATCACCTTCTTCTGCGTCGTGTTGATGAGCGTCGTTTATATCGTCTATGTCATCGGCCTTCAGTTCGTACTGGGAAAACTGTTGAGACTCGGCCCGATCAGCGGATGGGATACCGGGTTGGGGATGCTCAAATTCCTCGCGCTTCCGGTAGTCATCGGCGTAATTTCAGGGTTGGGCGCAGATATCCGGTTGTATCGGACTTTCTTGCTGGATGAGACCAACCAGGACTATGTACGCACGGCGCGCGCAAAGGGCGTGGCGGAGCAGTGGATTTTGTTTCGACATGTGTTGAAGAACGCTCTGATGCCGGTCATCACTTCCACAGTCGCGGCAATCCCGACCCTGATTCTGGGCAGTCTCGTTCTGGAGAGTTTCTTCGGCATTCCGGGATTAGGCAACTATCTGGTGGATGCCATCAACGGGCAGGACTTCTCCGTCGTCCGGGCAATGGTCTTTCTGGGAACGTTGTTGACTATCGTCGGATTGATTTTCACCGATATCGCTTATGCGCTGGTTGACCCCCGCGTTCGACTGGAATAGAGGGGGCGACGCAATATTATGGAATCTCTCGAAAAATTCTTCGCACTGGACTTCGTCCAGAACGCTATCCCTTGCCTGATCGTCGCGTTGCTGGCGTGGGCATTGATTCGCGCCCGTCGTGAACCGCTGTGGGCGGAAGCGTACCGCCGTCTGGGACGAAATCCGGTCGCCGTAGCAGCGATTGTCGTCATTGGGATTTATGGTCTGGTGGCATTTCTGGACAGTATCGGGACCACCGACAAGGTGTCGCAGGATCGAACGACGGTGATCGACCGATTGTTCGAGATGCCCAAGGAAAAGACCTATTCCGCCCCCTTCGCTTCCATGACCACCGGCGAACCGAAGCCCTCCGCGCTCAAAGCGCCGGGCAGGCATATCATGGGGACAGACGGCGTCGGCGCTGATGTCTTTTACCGGACGCTCAAAGGGGCGAGAACCGCCTTCATCATTTCCGGCTTGACAACCCTGATTATTACGCCGGTCGGCTTGATTCTGGGATTGATCGCGGGTTACTACGGGAAGTTCTGGGATGACATCATTCAGTATGTCTATACCGTTATCTCGTCCATTCCCGGTATCCTGATGCAGATTGCACTGGTACTGGTTCTGGGCAAAGGTATCTGGCAGATCTGTATCGCGCTGGGAGCGGCGCGATGGGTCGGGATGTGTCGATTGATCCGGGGCGAAACGCTAAAGCACCGTGACCGGGAATATGTCCGCGCTGCAAAAGCGTTGGGCGTCTCCGACCTTCGCATTTTGTTACGACATATCCTCCCGAACCTGCTCCCGGTGATTATTATCACGGTCACTCTGGGTTTTTCCGGGCTGGCGCTTTCCGAGGCGATTCTTTCCTATCTGGGTATTGGAGTGGACGCTTCCATGGGCAGCTGGGGAAATATGATCGATTCCGCCCGTGATGAACTGGCGCGGGAACCAGTTATCTGGTGGAACCTGACCAGCGCCTCCATCGCGCTTTTTGTTCTCGTTCTGGCGTTCCAGACACTCGGCGACGCCCTGCGCGACGCCATTGACCCACGATTACGTAGTTGATTCTTTGTCCGTCACCGCCCCTGATCACTCTCAGGAGCGGAGGCGGGCAGATGGTTCCTGATACTTCCCTCTCTTTCCTCTCATCGGGAAGGCGCGGTAAAAGCGAACGGGGAAGGGCAAATTTATGCTTTTACAAGTCGAAAATTTAAAAACGTATTTTCATACTCCGCGTGGCATCGCTAAGGCGGTGGATGGAGTTTCGTTCAGCGTCGAAAAGGGTGAGACGCGAGCGATTGTCGGCGAGTCGGGATGCGGAAAAAGTATCACGGCGTTATCATTGCTACAACTGGTGCCCGAACCCGCAGGTTATATCGAGAGCGGGAGGATTCTGTTCGAAGGTAAAGACCTTCTTGACAGAACCTGGGAACAGATGCGCGAAGTGCGCGGCGACGATATCTCGATGATCTTTCAGGAACCGATGACCTCGCTGAACCCAGTCTACACCGTCGGATGGCAAATCGAAGAGACCATGCGAGCGCACGGGAAAAATGCGGCGACAGCGAGGGCGAGAGCGTTGGAACTGCTCGACCGTGTTGGCATCAAAGACCCTTCCGGCGCCTTACGGCAGTATCCCCATGAACTTTCGGGCGGAATGCGCCAGCGCGTCATGATCTCCATCGCGCTTGCCAACCGTCCCAAGTTGCTGGTCGCCGATGAGCCGACGACTGCGCTTGATGTCACCGTTCAAGCGCAAATCCTCGCTCTGATCCGTGAACTGCAAAAAGAGACCGGTATGGCGGTTCTGCTGATTACCCATGACCTGGGAATCGTCGCAGAAGTTGCGGACACGGTTTCGGTCATGTATGCCGGGCAGGTGGTTGAAGACGCGCCCACCCGTGAACTATTCAAAAACCCCCGTCATCCGTATACGCGTGGGCTTTTCGCTTCACTACCCGCCCGAAACCGTCGCGGACAGGACTTGGCGACCCTGGAAGGCGTCGTTCCAGATTCCGCCGCCTGGCCGAAAGGATGTCGTTTCGCTGACCGTTGCAAATATGCCTGGGAATCGTGCCATACTATCGCGCCCACATTTCACCCAAACGGAAGCGACCGTCCCGTCCGTTGCCATCTCTACGATCCCAATATTTCCGGACGACCCTCTCGCCTTCCCTGGCTGACGGAACTTCCTGTAACCGCCGATCTGGTGGAGGCCGCTAAACTATGAGGACACAAACGGATGATTCTACCATCATGGTTTCTGCGAAGAACCTAGTGAAACAGTACCCGATACGCGGCGTTTTGCCCTTTGTTTCGGCAGGCGCGAAGACCGTCGTGGAAGGCGTCAGTTTCGATATCCCTCGTGGGAAAACGCTGGCGCTGGTAGGTGAATCTGGCTCCGGCAAATCCACCGTTGGTCTGATGTTGTTGGGCCTGTTGCCCATTACCAGCGGTCAGGCGTACTTCAAAGGGAAGGATGTCACGACGGGAAATCGGTCGCCGGAGTTGCGGCGACAGATGCAGGTCGTATTTCAAGACCCGTATGCCAGCCTGAACGCCCGTATGACCGTCCGCGAGATTATCACCGAAGGGATGATGATCCACCGAATTGGCGCGGATGAACAGGAGCGAGTGGAACGCGCAACGCAACTGATGGGACAGGTCGGCCTGCCTCCGACAGCGCTGGATCGATATCCGCATGAGTTCAGCGGCGGACAACGTCAACGTATCGCAATCGCTCGCGCCCTTTCCGTCGGTCCGGAGTTTATCGTTCTGGACGAACCAACTTCCGCTCTGGATGTTTCCGTTCAATCTCAGGTCTTAAATCTGCTACGTCGTCTTCAGCGTGAGAATGGCTTGACCTTCCTTTTCATTACCCATAACTTAGCCGTCGTCGAGTATCTTGCCGACGAGGTCTGCGTCATGGAAAAAGGCAAGATTGTGGAACGCGGAACGGTAGATCAGATTTTCGATACGCCGCAGCAGGAATATACGCGTAAGCTTTTAGGTTCGATTCCTTCTCTCGACCCAGACGCCCGTCGTTTAGTCCCGGTCTGATTGCACCGACTACAGGTATCGAATCAGCGGATACCCGGAGAAGGGCTAAGGAGGTTCCGGATCATGATTTCTTTTTCCGCTCTGGTTCGGGCGTTTGCTCTGGCAACGCTCCTCGTTCTGGAAGGTTCCTATCGGGGTTCTGACGCGCAACAGAACGCCTCTTTGTCGTCACTTGCGGCGATGGAACGGTCAGTTCACACTCAGATCAATCAGTATCGTGTCAGTCGCGGACTCACGGCGTTAACGCTGGATTTTCGGATCAGCGCTCAGGCGCGAATGCACAGTCAGACGATGGCAAACGGAAAAGCGCGATTCAGCCATGATGGATTTGACGCACGAGTCAACGCGATTTCCCGTGATATTCTCTATTCCAGCGCTGCGGAAAACGTCTCGTACAGTCGGGGATACCGAGACCCAGCCTCTATCGCAGTCAGCGGTTGGCTCAAAAGCCCGGGACACCTCAAAAATATTCAGGGCGCCTACGGCGCGAAGGGACTGACTGGAATCGGCGCTGCCAAAAACGCCCGGGGCGAAGTCTACTTCACACAAATTTTTATCCAGCCGCGTTAACCGGAAACGGGACAATAAAAAAGACCGGGGCGAAACGCCCCGGTCTTTATCGATTTCCACTCTTCTATCTGTCGCCTTAAGCGAGCACTGTCTCGCGTAATCTGCCGCCGATTTCGCCGCGCCGCAGTTTTTGCAACGCTCCCGCTTCGATCTGGCGGGCGCGTTCGCGGGAAAGGTGTAACGCCTTTCCGACCTGCTCCAGAGTCATGGGAGCTTCCTGATTTTCGGTCAGACCATAGCGCAATTGCAACACTTCGCGCTCACGCGGCGTCAGGTGCGAAAGCGCCTGCTTGATCTCTTCCTGCAATACGCTTCGGTAGATGCGCGACGATGGCGTCGTGGTATCTTCCGCCGGAAGCAGATCGCCGAGTCGCGTGGTGGACTCGCCCGCCGGAGCGTCGAGGCTCATCGGTTCCGGCGTTTCCGCTTCCAGCAAGGTTTCTACCTTGTCGATCGGCATATTGATTTCTTTAGCGATTTCGTTCGGCGTCGGCGTCCGATTTAGTCGGGTCGCCAGCATCTCACGAGTTCGCTTAATCTTCCCGAGCGATTCGATCGCATGGGAAGGTAGACGAATAGTTCGCCCTTGATTCTCGACCGCACGTCCCAGAGCCTGTCGAATCCAGTGAGTAGCGTATGTGGAGAAGCGGAAGCCCCTCTTATAATCATACTTGTCCACCGCATGGATCAGACCCAGTGTGCCTTCTTGAATCAGGTCTTCCATCGCAATGCCACGGTTCTGGTACTTCTTGGCAATGCTTGTAACGAGACGTAGATTCGCATTAACCAGAATTTCCCGAGCGCGCTTATCTTTTTTCTCGACGCGACGCGCCAGTTTTCGCTCTTCCTGCTGGGTCAAGAGGGGTAACGAACCGCTACCGCCACCCCTGTCGGAGAGGTACGCGGCGAACTCGGAAAGGTCGTTGTCTTCCTCTTCGTCCTCGTCGAACGCGCCCGCCAACGGGACGTTACGCGCCGTTGCGATCGCGTCCAGTTCGATGTCGGCGTTCGCGTCGCCCGATTCCGCGAGCGAAGCGACCTCCAGTTCATCAAGATTTTGCGTATTGAGTATCATTGGTATTCCGCTCCGGGCCTAAAACTCTTTTCGTATGCACTAGGCTAAAATCACTACTCTGGCCCGAACCGTCCTCTCCTGACTATATGCACGAGCCTTAAGAAACCCGTCTGAATTTTAGCTGTAAAAAATGTCCGCAGGAATCGATATCCCGCGAACACGCCCTACATTAACGATTAAACCGCCTCGCAGGTTCCCTATCGTTTGAGATCAACCGAATTCTAAACGAATCGTCAGTGTATCACACTTTTAATACGAAGACGACATCCGAAGGATTCCCTCAATTATTCAGACGATCCGAAGGCTGTGAAAGTTGCCAGAGGTTGCACGTGACGTTTCCCGTATAGAAAGCGTTCACCTGAAAACGGCATCCCACGCAATGTCTGCGTAAAACCTCGTCGTATATTCGACATTCGCAAAGTAATTCCTTCCTTGCCAAGGATTATTTTATGCAGTGATCCCGTCAAAACGCACCTCTTGTGTCACATCCGATTTTTTGTTATCCTGATTTGGAAATCGATCACCCTACCTTATCTGGAGAAACGCTCTATGGCTTTACTACTTGCCTCGTATCCGGAGTCCCTGACTTTATCGCTGGGTCAACACTGGCGCGATGAAAATGAAACGGGATTTCGTCCATCGAGCATTAACATCTGGTGGGAAACCGGCAGTTTGCATGTCACAGCAGAACTTCAGGACGATGTGGTATACACCAGCGCCACTGCATTCAATCAACGACTCTGGGAACGGGGAGATACTTTCGAGATGTTCCTACGACCACCCGGGAGCGATGGCTATTTAGAACTCCATGTTGCGCCGGGGAACTACCGAATGCAGTTACGCTTTCCCTCCGCTGAGACAATTCGCGGATTGCGGGACAATACCGATTCTCTGGATCGGTACTTTGTCACGGAGAACCTGTTCGAGAGTGAGACGGAATTAACGCCCGAAGGGTGGCGCGTCCATGCCAGAATCCCCCATCCCGATGTTCGTTCTGGTGCGGAATGGGGATTCTCATTCTGCCGTTATGATATCGGCATGGATATCAGCGCCCCGGTGTTATCCTCCACCTCGGAGCATACGCCAGAACGATTGGACTTCCATGACCAGAGCGTCTGGAACACCGTTCAACTTTCCTGATATCCAACGCCAGAATCCACAGGATGTTCTGAATCGTGATCGTCAGGCAGTGCCGGAAGCGTCCGAGCCAGATTATAACGAGCGGAGGAAGGTATCGATACGAACGAGCGCCTCTTCCAGTTTAGGAGTCGCTGTCGCGTAGCAACAACGAACATGCCCGGCGCCGGAAGCGCCGAAGACATCCCCCGGTACGACCAACACACGCTGTTCTGTCAGCAGACGCTCGGTGAATTCTTCCGAAGTCAGACCGGTATGCCCGACGGAGGGGAACGCATAAAAGGCTCCGCCGGGAAGAGCGCAGGGAAGACCGATACGATTCAGACCATCCACAAAGAGACGGCGGCGGCGATCATAGTCTGCGACCATGTCATCCACCTCGGCTTCCGCCTCCCGAAGCGCCGTCAGCGCTCCGATCTGGGCGGTAATCGAGGCGCACAGCATGGTGTACTGGTGGATTTTCATCATCATTTCCAGCACGGGAGCGGGAGCGCAGGCGTAACCGATACGCCATCCGGTCATGGCGAACGCCTTGGAAAACCCGTTCAGCAAAATCGTTCGCTCTTGCGCTCCCTCCAATGAAGCGACACACGTATGCACGGAATCATAGGTCAGACGGTCATAAATCTCATCGGAGATCAGGTAAAGGTCATGCTCCACCGCAAGATCGACAATCGACTGCAGTTCGTCACGGCTCATCGTCGCACCCGTAGGATTGGTGGGGTACGCCAGTAAAATCGCTTTGGTGCGGGGGGTGATTCGGGCTTCCAGTGCAGCGCGGCTGACCCGAAAACTGTCTTCGGCGCGGGTCGGAACTGTCACCTCGCAACCGCCGGCAAACCGGACGCACGGAATATAAGATACATAGCAAGGCTCGGGAATGAGGACTTCGTCGCCCGGATTCAGAATCGCACGGAACGCAACATCCAATGCTTCCGAGACTCCTACCGTTATCAGAATCTCGTGACGGGGATCATATACCAGTCCTTCACGCTTCTTCAACATCTGGGCGATCTCTTCGCGCAGTTCCAGAAGACCAAAATTACTGGTGTAGGAAGTCCTGCCCTGCTCCAATGAATGGATCGCCGCTTCACGGATACAGAGGGGCGTCACAAAATCGGGTTCGCCCACACCGAGTGAGATTACATCCTCCATCTCGGAGACCAGATCGAAAAAGCGACGGATGCCGGATGCGGGAACGGCGGCTACGGATTGGGAAAGAGGTCTCATATATTCGCTACCGATCTGAAGTCGAACGATCCGGCAGCAAAAACGACTTCATTTTTGTTTCCGTTACGATTCTTTGCATAAAGCAGCCAACGAGGTGTCGGGCAGGCGGATTTCTTCAAAGCGAATCTCTGTGTGACACTTTTATTCATAGTGATTTGTGTATAACGGCAGATATCATGCCAGCATGCCGTTTCCGTTGGGTCATTATCGCATGACGCTCCCACATCTGCAAAATCTCCTCCAGGGGGAAGGGTAAAAATTCAGGTAAATACAACGGTCTTATTGCCATCCACCAGTACGCGATCCTGGACATGCCACGACACGGCGCGTGCAAGGACAACACGCTCAACCTGACGACCGATCCGCCGCATCTCTTCCACCGTGTGACGATGATCCACCCGGTGAACATCCTGCTCGATAATCGGCCCAGCATCCAGTTCGGTGGTGACATAGTGCGCGGTTGCGCCAATCAGTTTTACGCCGCGTTCATGCGCCTGCGCGTAGGGGTTCGCGCCGATGAATGCCGGTAAGAAACTGTGGTGAATATTGATCAGTCGGTTTGCCCAGGGCGTGATGAACTCGGATGTGACGATCTGCATATATCGCGCCAGTACCACCGTATCCACCTGTGCATCACGCAACAGCTTCAATTGCGTCGCCTCCGCCGCGGGCTTATCGTCCTTGGCGACAGGAACATGGCGGAAGGGAATGCCAAATGGCGCGACGACGTTTTCCAGTTGCGGATGATTCCCGATGACAATCGCGATATCGGCGGGTAGATCGCCGGAACGTTGTTGCCATAAAAGCTCCTGTAGCGCATGGTCTTCCTTCGAAACGAAAACGCCCAGACGTTGCCGATACGCCGCAGAGGCGAACCGGAAAACGATTCCATACCTCCCGGCGACCTCCCGGACAAACTCGGAGCCCAGCGGCGCGATGTTATCCGACAGTCCTTCCAGATCAAACTCCACCCGAAGGAAGAAACGCCCACCCGACGGGTCTGTCGTGTGTTGTTGCGACTGGACTATATTGGCTCCTCGCTCGAATAGAAAGCGTGAGACGGCGGCGACAATTCCCGGTTGGTCAGGACAGGAAACCAGCAAGCGACCACGTCGGGCGCGAGCGGCGGAGTTATCAATAGGCATCATCCCACTTTAACCTTTCGCCGGGGGAAGCGCAAACCCATCAAAGCGACACTTTCATTCTGGGAATGAAAATTTCACTTTTCAGCTCCAATATATGACAGCAGGGTTAAAACCGGGAACGTCGATAGAATATGAGTGTATTACACTACGTAAGAAATCTCTTAAATCACTTGACAGTATTACACTAAGGTGATTGAATATTACAGACCGCAGTCATGAGAACGCTGCGATTCGCCAGGTAAATAATTCAGGAAGCCTTAGACGGACGTGAGTGATGATAATGGCAATCATTTTTGAAGGATGGGAGAAGAGGATACTTTAAAATTATGGCAAAAACAGTTGGCATTGACCTCGGAACAACCAACTCGGTCGTGGCAGTGATGGAAGCGGGCGACCCGGTTGTAATTCCTAACAGTGAGGGTGCGAGAACCACCCCTTCTATCGTCGGATTTACGAAAACGGGCGAACGGCTTGTCGGAGCGCCTGCCAAACGTCAGGCTGTCGTCAACCCAGACCGAACTGTCGTTTCTATCAAACGCCAGATGGGAACGGATCACCGTACCACTGTGGATGGAACTCCCTATTCACCGGAGCAGATGTCTGCGATGATCCTTCAGAAATTGAAGGCGGATGCGGAAGCGTATCTGGGCGAGTCCGTGAATGCAACAGTAATCACCGTCCCGGCGTACTTCAACGATGCACAGCGCACCGCCACCAAAAACGCCGGTGAGATTGCAGGGATGAAAGTCCTTCGTATCATCAACGAACCGACGGCGGCGGCGCTTGCCTATGGTCTCGACAAAAAGACAAACGAAACTATTCTCGTCTATGACCTTGGCGGCGGCACTTTTGATGTATCCGTCCTCGAAGTCGGCGATGGCGTTATTGAAGTTAAATCCACCACGGGCGATACGCACCTGGGCGGCGATGACTTCGACCAGAAGGTTATCGACTGGCTGGCGGCGGAGTTCCAGAAGGAAAGTGGATTTGATCTCCGCAGGGACAAGCAGGCGATGCAGCGGTTGAAGGAAGCGGCGGAGAAAGCCAAGATCGAGCTTTCCTCCACCATGTCCACCAATGTCAACCTGCCGTTCATAACGGCGGATCAGGACGGGCCGAAGCACCTTGACCTGAATCTGACTCGCGCCAAGTTCGATGACCTGACCCGCGAACTGGTAGACCGTACCAAAAAGAGCGTGGAACAGGCGCTGAGCGATGCGAAACTGACCGCAAAGGATATCGACGAAGTCATTCTCGTCGGCGGTTCGACCCGCATTCCGGCAGTGCAGGATCTGGTGCGTTCCTACTTTGGCAAGGAACCGAACAAGTCAGTCAACCCGGATGAAGTCGTTGCGGTCGGCGCCGCAATTCAGGCGGGCGTCCTCGGCGGAGAAGTCAAGGATGTTGTCCTTCTGGATGTCACCCCGCTCTCTCTGGGTATCGAAACCCTCGGCGGCGTCATGACTAAATTGATCGAGCGGAACACCACGATTCCGACCCGCAAGAGCGAAACGTTCTCAACAGCGGCGGATGGACAGACTGATGTTCACATCAAAGTATTCCAGGGTGAGCGAGAAATCGCTTCCGCCAACAAGATGCTGGGCGATTTCCAGTTGTCCGGTCTTCCACCAGCGCCTCGGGGAGTTCCGCAGATCGAAGTCTCTTTCGATATCGACGCAAACGGCATTGTCAAGGTATCCGCCAAGGACAAGGGCACTGGACGCGAGCAAAGCATCACAGTCACCGGAACTTCCGCTCTTTCCAAGGACGATGTCGACAAGATGGTGCGCGAAGCGGCAGCGAACGCGGAAGCCGATAAACGCGCCAGAGAGCAGGCGGAAGCTCGTAACAAGGCGGACAACCTGATCTATCAGGCGGAGCGAAGTCTCCGAGAACTGGGCGATAAGGTACAGGCATCCGAAAAGAGCGATATCGAAGCGAAGATACTGTCATTACGACAGGCGGTAGAGGCGGGTGATACGGCCCGCATCGAGTCCGAGAGCAACGCGCTTCAGGAAGCGTCTTACGCTCTTTCAACCCGGTTGTACCAGCAAGCAAGCGCGGAAAATCCGCAGGGCGATGCCGGTACGGGAAATAGCTATGAGAAGGGCGCAGAGACGCCTCACGATGACGTCATCGATGCTGAGTTCAAGAGCGAAGAAAAAGCCTGATAGAGACGCTGTGGTCGCTCCGTTCAGAGAAAAAGATGCCGGAGCGACCATCAGAATAGACTATCGGGATTGACTATCGGTGACAAATCATAGGGAAAGGATGAAAACACATGGGATTGGGATGTTTTGACCCGTTTCGGGAAATGGATCGTTTGCAAAGCGAAATGAATCGACTGTTCGAAGGGTTTCAGGAACTGCCGGATCGGACGACCAGCGGCGGCGCCGCGTTGTCGCAGTACAGCGGGCGTAAGTGGTCGCCCTCTGTGGACATCGCCGAGACGCAAAATGAGATCGTTTTACGAGCGGAGATTCCCGGTATCCCGCAGAGCGATATTGATATCGAACTGACGGGCGATACCCTGACCCTTCGCGGCGAGCGCAAGCGCGAGAACGAGGAACGGAAAGATCAGTTCGTCTGTGTGGAGAGCTCCTATGGACGCTTCCAGCGTTCTTTCACTATCGGAGTCCCGGTAGACAATGACCGGGTGACCGCTTCTTACCGGGATGGCGTTTTGGAAGTGCGCCTGCCTAAATCGGAAGCCGTCAAGCCCCGCAAAATTCAGGTAACGACGGGCGAATCCAGCAGTAGCGCTATCGCCGCCAATGGCTCCGCCAGTGCCGCTCAGCGGAGCGACAGTGGTGAAAGCGCACAAAGCAAATAAGGCGAATCCATAGCGCGAATTCTGCGCTCCATCGAGGGGAGCCTCGCGGGAGGCTCCCCTTTTTACCATTCGGGACTTGATACTATTACGCTAATATTTATTGATATAGATATCGGATGACATCCGCTCGATCTGGAGTTGATATTTCTAAATCAGGGAGACGACCAACATGGGGCCGGAATATAAAGATTATTATGCCGTTCTGGGCGTAAACAAAAATGCGACCGAGAAAGAAATCAAGGCCGCTTACCGCAAACTGGCGCGGAAGTTTCACCCCGATGTTAACCCTGGCGACAAGACGGCGGAAGAAAAATTCAAGCAGATCACGGAAGCGAACGATGTTCTCTCCGATGTCGAAAAGCGTAAAAAGTACGACCAGTACGGCGATCAGTGGAAAGCGTACTCTCAGGGCGGATTTCCCGGCGGTCAGGCAGGTGGTCAAGGAGGCTTCGGCGGATTCGGCTCCAATGGCCCCAAGGTTCGTGTGGACTATGGCGGCGCGGAGGGCATGCCAGATCTGAACGATCTGTTCGCTACCCTGTTCGGCCCCGAAGCCTTCAACAACGGTCGTTCCGGAGCGCAGACCGGCGGTTTCCGTAATCGTGGGAGCGCGGCAGGCGATCCCTTCGCGCAGTTTCGAACGCGGGAATCCGCGCCGCAACGGGGTTCCGATGTCGAAGCGCACCTGACGGTCACTCTGGAAGAAGCCTTCAACGGTGGTTCCCGCAATCTTACCCTGACTTCCCAGCCGGAGCGCTACGATACCGGTTCTCCGAATGCCGGAGGCAATGTGCGACGTGTAGAGGTGAAAATCCCGACAGGCGTTTCCGATGGGCAGAAAATCCGTCTCGCTGGACAAGGTAACCCCGGCCCCGCCGGAAATGGCGACCTCTATCTGATCGTCAGCGTCACTCCGCATACGCAGTTTGAACGAAAAGGCGACGATCTGTATGTGGATGTCCCTGTTCCTTACACGGACGCCGCCCTCGGAGGCGAGGCGAAAGTGCCAACCCTGAAAGGAACGCGGCTCACGATGACGCTTCCAGCGGGAACCCAGTCCGGACGTTCCTTCCGTCTGGGCGGGCAGGGAATGCCAAAGTTGAAAGGCGGCGGTAACGGCGATCTGTATGCACGAATCAAAATTACTGTCCCGACGGTTCTGTCCGAACGAGAACGCGAGTTACTGAGCGAATTGCAGAGGATCGGGGCGTGAAAATCATAAGGAGAATTACGCATAATGAACCGAGGCAATGAAGAAAACGAGTATGGCGGGCGCGAAAGCGAGCCACTCTATACCATATCCATCGCAGCGCGGTTAGTGCGGCGCCATCGGGCGGAAGAGGAACCGGCGATTCATCCGCAGACCTTACGGATGTATGAACGGCTGGGTCTGGTGACGCCCCGGCGAATCGGTAAGAACCGTCTGTACAGCGACCGCGATATTGAGCGAGTCCGGCGCATTCAGGAATACACTCAGGTCATGGGCGTCAATCTGGCAGGCGTGGAAATCATCCTGAATCTGCTCGAACGAATGGAAGAGATGCAAGTGCAGATAGACGCCCTTCGTCGCAGTTTAAACGAAAATAATGGGCGTTGAGCGCCGCCTGATGCACCAAATATACAAACAAATAGGTGGGGAAATTATTGTCATCTCGCCTATTTCAAGAGGATTCACCGATGTTTGAAAACTATACCGAGAGAGCGCGAGAAGTCCTGAGCACAAGTCAGGATATTTTACGCCGATATAAACAAAACCAACTGGATTCCGAGCATATCCTTCTGGCATTGCTGGAACAGGAAGATGGGAACGTTCCGCAGATCATCTCCCGAATCGGCGTTGAACCGCGTGATCTCACCCGCAAGGTGGAAGAGGAGCTTGCTCGCACGCCCCGCATCTACGCTTCGGAACGCGGCGGCGAGGCGCAAATCTATATCACACCTCGCGGTAAACGCGTCATGGATATGGCGGAAGGCGAGGCGAAGCGACTCAAAGATGATTTCGTCGGCGTCGAACACCTTCTTCTGGGCATCATCAAAGAAGGCGAGTCCCCTGCCGCTAAAATTCTGGCGCAATATCACATCGACGAGGAGCGTGTCTACCGAGCATTGCAACAGATTCGTGGCGGTCAGCGAAGTGACTCGGAAAACCCCGAAGGCAAGTACCAGATGCTTGCCAAATATGCCCGCGACCTGACACAGTTGGCGCGTGAAGGCAAGATCGATCCGGTTATCGGGCGTGACGAGGAAATTACTCGCGTCGTGCAGGTATTGTCACGCCGTACCAAGAATAACCCCGTCCTGATCGGTGATCCCGGTGTCGGCAAGACAGCGATTGTCGAAGGATTGGCGCGTAAGATCGTGGGCGGCGACGTTCCAGAATCACTTCGGGGACGCACCCTACTTTCCCTTGATATCGGAGCGCTAGTGGCAGGCTCCAAGTTCCGGGGGGAGTTTGAGGAACGACTCAAAGGCGTCATGGATGAAGTCAAGAAGGCGGCAGGTCAAATCGTCCTTTTCATCGATGAATTGCATACAGTCGTCGGCGCAGGTGCGGCGGAGGGCGCAATGGATGCTTCCAACATGCTGAAACCGGCGCTGGCTCGCGGCGAACTGCAGTGTATCGGCGCGACGACTCTGGATGAGTACCGCAAGAATATCGAAAAGGACGCTGCTCTCGAACGGCGATTTCAGCCAATTGTCGTGCCGGAACCCAGCATCGAGGATACCATTGGCATCCTTCAGGGGCTTCGCTCACGATATGAGGCGCATCACCGGGTCAAGATCACCGACGAGGCGCTCAAAGCCGCCGCTCAGCTATCGGCACGGTACATTACCGAACGCTTTTTGCCCGACAAGGCGATTGATCTGATAGATGAAGCGGCATCGAAAGTCCGTATTGCGCTTTCGTCCATGCCCGAAGAATTGAAGGATATGGAAGCGGACCTCGCCCGTCTCATCGAGGAAGGCAAACTGGCGGTAGAAGCAAGGGAGTACGAACGCGCCGCCCGTCTGCGCGATGACGAGCAATCGCTCCGCAAGGAATACAACGTCGCCCGTGATAAGTGGATGTCCGAAACCGGACGCGATTCGGTCGTAGACGAACATGACATTGCGGAAATTGTCGCCAAAGCGACGGGTATTCCGATGCGCCGAATGTTCGAAGGCGAGGCGGAAAAGCTTCTCCAACTCGAAAGCCATTTGCACCAGCGGGTGATCGGACAGGATGTCGCTATCAACGCTGTCGCAGAAGCGGTACGACGCGCTCGCGCCGGGCTTTCCGATCCGAAGCGTCCCCTCGGTTCGTTTCTGTTTCTGGGACCGACCGGCGTCGGCAAAACCGAACTGGCGAAAGCGCTGGCGGAGTTCCTCTTCGACGATGAGTCCGCTCTCCTGCGCATCGACATGAGCGAGTACATGGAGAAACACAGCGTCGCCCGATTGATCGGGGCGCCTCCCGGTTATGTCGGCTATGACGAAGGCGGGCAGTTGACGGAGGCAGTTCGGCGACGCCCCTACCGTGTCATCCTGCTGGACGAAATCGAAAAGGCGCACCCGGATGTCTGGAACGCTCTGCTACAGGTTCTGGACGATGGACGCCTGACCGACGGGCAAGGTCGTGTCGTCAATTTCAAGAACACGGTCATCATCATGACCTCCAATATCGGTTCGCACCTGATCGATGCGATTCCTGCCGGAGCCACTCCGGAGGAAGCGCAGAAACAGTACGACGCGATGCAGACCCGCGTCATGCAGGAGTTGCGGGGTCAGATGCGACCGGAGTTGTTGAACCGGATCGACGAAGTGATCGTGTTCCATGCGTTGAATCTGGAGCAAATCGGTCAGATAGTCAGCATCCTTCTCGGCGCGACGGCGAAGAAACTGAAACAGCGCGAAATGCCGCTGGAAGTGACCGACGCAGCCAAACAGGTGATTATCGAGCAGGGCTACGACCCCACCTTCGGGGCACGTCCGTTACGCCGTGCGATTCAACGTCTGGTCGAAAACCCCATTTCGTCCGCCATCCTGCGAGGCGAGTTCAAAGAGGGCGACGCCATCGTCCTCGACGCGGATGCCAGCGGGAAACTTATCCCACGCCTGCGAATCCCCGGCGTCCCCCGCGCCGCGACCATCGAAGAACCCCTGAGTGCGTAACGAGGGCGTAAGGACGAAACGGCGGGGACGATGGTCCCCGCCGTTCGCTTTTCTCGCGCTTCGCATGGTACAACAGCGGTACACAATCCGCCGGAACGCAAAGGAAAACGTGATGGAAACTCTTGTCCTCGAAGGGGAAGCGACCGAAGTCATTCCGCTTCTACACCAGTTGGGAACGCGGCGAGTCCGCGTCACCCTTCTACCGGAACCGCTCGCCCCTATGCCATTCACAATGGAAGAATGGGAGACCGCTATGGATTCCCTTGCCGACGGTGCAGACCACATCCCCTATGACCCGACCGTAAAATACGATAGGGCTGATTTCTATGTGGATCACGATTAAGAGTCGCTATGCCCTATCTACTCGACAGTAATATCCTTGTTCGTCTTGCCCACCGTCCTGACCCAGACAACCTCTTGGTACGAAACGCAGTACGCACCCTTCTAAACCGAGGGGAACGATTGTCATTTACCTCTCAAAACCTGATGGAGGTATGGAACGTCTCTACTCGTCCCACAACGGCGCGGGGCGGAATGGGGCTTTCTCTCACCGAGACCGACCGACGAACGCGGCTCATCGAACGCTATTACAGCCTACTCGACGACGTTCCTGCCGTACATCAGGAGTGGCGACGCCTTGTTGTCGCGCACGGCGTCTCCGGCGTTCAGGTCTATGACACCCGCCTTGCCGCCTTTATGCTCGTCTACCGCATCCCATCCCTGCTCACTTTCAATGCCGCCGATTTCACGCGCTACGGCGTCCTCACCGTCCACCCCGCCACCGTATAGCCCGCAACTTCCCCACGCATCCCCGGCGTCCCCCGCGAAGCGCCCCTCAATGACCCCCTGACTACGTAACGAGGGCATAACGATAAAACGGTGGGTATGGGCGCATGACAATACGTCCCTACCTGGCTTCTTCCTTAACCGGGCGCAGATATTCCACGAAGCGAAATACGTCCGTAGACGAATTGCAGATCCGAGCACGATTTGTTCTCGTGGTCTGTTTCCAGCGTCCGCCGGGCGTTTGTTACCGCAGTATTCACCCGGTCTGCAAGTCGAGCGTACAGTTGTAGGTTCGCTTTATCGTACTCTTGACTGAAATGCCGTTGCCAGTGGATTGTTCAAGTAGGCTGTCACTGCGCCGCCATCGTGGAAATGTCGCGCATTTTGAGCAAATTGCGCGATAAGCCACACCTCAAAAGACGGATTGGATACAGCAAAGTTAATTGGACTCCTTAAACTTCGGTAGGGTCAGATGAGAGTTGCTTTTCCTCTTTCGCTTCATAGGGGACGCCGACACGTTCGGCAATCTCGCACAGAAACGGCTCTACCGAACGGTCAGCATGCAGAGTAAACTGAATGCCAAGACCGATATGGGTACGCTGATGGCGGCCCAGCGTGACAACATAGGCGGCGATTTCCTCGTCCGGATTGTGCTGATAGACCCGCGTCACCGTCAGAGTATTGAAAGAATCGAATTCTTCCGAGTGACCCGGAGAATGAATGAGGCGACGCCCCTCCCAGTCGAAGACGGTCGGCTTATACGCGTCCAATACCCAGTACAACCAGGCATTGCACGCCGTGTATGCGAACCCCGTTATCATCAGGCCGCACCACGTCAGAGCAATGCCGGCGCCAATCTGTAGAACACGGTCGGGAGAAAAATAGACGATACGCGCTTGTTCCGGCCCCAAAAATGCGAGCCCTGCCAGACAGAGCAGGAACAGCCCGAAACCAATCAGCAGAATATACAATGCCCCCGTGAGAATCGTCGTCCAGGCGACGTTTTTAGGAGGCGACGACATAACCAGACGGTCTGGCAGCGCCTCAAAATGCCATTGCCCAATATCCCGTGGCTCCGGAAGCGTTTTCATGGTTTCACCTTCCTCGGTATCCATCCGTTTTCCTCTCCACATCCCCCTTTTGTCATGCGGAAAGTCCGAATGCGCCTTTTGGCGTCGCTGCCGAGTGAGCGATTAGAGCGCGACGGCGGACGCAGTTCGGGGGGCGATTGGCAGGGGGTGCGTGGGGAGTTCGGTCGTCCTGACGATGCGGCGATGGGGTAGGTCTATTTCGCTTGCCCAGGATTTGCCGTCTTTCCCGTAGAGCAGAAGCAGGGTATCGTTGCGGAGGCGCGACTTACCGAGGACGGAGGAGACATCAGACAGGACAACTCTGAGATTCGCGCCGTCGGGGTCGGCGATAGCGATAGAGAAGCGGTCGTCGCCGTCCAGCGTCTTATTCTGATTCGTGTCCGCCTCAATGATTTCGGCGTACAGCCATTGTGTGGGCAGATCGGCGTTTGTCCCCTTCCCAGCGTGCATCTGATCCAGCGAACGGAAGACGCGGGCGTTGTCCGGCAACAGGAAATGGCTTTCCTGCGTGTCGCCACGCAGCAGTAGGTAGTTGCGCGCCAGCCCTCCCTCGCCTTTGCCATAGTAGGAACCACGTGACTCGTCACGGAGCGACAGTCCGGCGATAAGGTAGGAAGTCCCGGTTATCGGTTGGAACTCACCGAAGGTCATCGGAACCGATGCGTTCGGTGTAGCGCCCGACGCGGACGGGCTTTCAGGTGAGTGGGCGCCGCTTCGCCATTGCAACAACGCGCATACCAAAAGCGCAGCAGAAGCGAGCAGAATGACTAAAGCGCGAACGCCCCCGAATACCCCGAACGGCGACGCGCCGCTATCGTTCTTCATCCGTTTTTACCTTCTCGACAACAACGTTTATTTCAGTACGTGGAACTGCTGTCTCAGCGTTACGGTTCGGAGTTTGGCGTTATCCTTCCCGGTCTCGGCGCCTCGTATCATTTTTCTCGAATCCGCACCGCTCAAATCGCGCAAAATAACGTACAATTCACATACCTGATGAATAAAATGACGGACATTATCGTGAGAGCGGCAACCGTTTCCGACGCCGCCCTATTGACTGAGTTTAACCAGAGGTTGGCAGCGGAAACGGAAGACCTTATTCTGAACCCGGAGACGGTTTCCGCCGGTGTCAGGCGCATGCTGGAAGTCCCCGCGCGGGGGTTTTACCGGGTCGCGGTTTGTGACGGCGAAGTGGTCGCATGTCTCGGAATCACTTTCGAGTGGAGCGACTGGCGTAATGGGGTTTTCTGGTGGATACAGAGCGTCTACGTGCTTCCGGAGTATCGTCGGCGCGGCGTTTTCCGAACCCTTTATAGCGCGGTTCTCGAAGAAGCGCGGAGCGATGCCGATGTTTGCGGGTGTCGACTCTATGTCGAAAAGGAAAACCCGGTCGCCCAAGCAACCTACGAAGGTATGGGAATGATATCGCATTACCTGGTCTACGAAACCTCCACTTCCGACTTCCTGAAAGATTGATTCGAAAAATGCCTCTGACTTCCGACTCTCTATTGAAGATTCGCGCCGCTTTCCCGTCCGTTTCATCAACGGATACGATTTATTTCGACAACCCCGGCGGAACTCAGGTGACGCAGTCAGTCATCGACGCTATCACGCAGTACTACCTGCACCGAAATGCCAATGTCGGCGCTGCGTTCGCTCGCAGTCAGAAGACGGACCAGACGGTCACGGAAGCGCGTTCGGCGATGGCGGATTTCCTTGGCGCTCCTGACCCGGCGACTATTGTCTTCGGGCCGAGTATGACGGCCCTCACCTTTCACATCGCCCGAAGTTTTGGCGAAACGCTTCGTCCCGGGGATGAAATCATCGTCACCGATCTGGATCATGACGCCAATGTGACTCCGTGGGCGGAGTTGGAAACCTGTGGCGCGGTGATTCGCCGTATTCCCTTCCGGGTTACAGACGGAACTCTGGATATCGACGCTTTTCGTGCGGCGTTACGTCCGGGCAAGACACGTCTCGCCGCTCTGGGCTATGCCTCCAATGCGCTCGGGACGGTAACTGACCTTGCCCCTCTGGTCGCCGCCGCACATGAAGCGGGGGCTATGGTCTATATCGATGCGGTGCAGTCCGTCCCCCACATTCCCACCGATGTGACAGCGTTGGACTGCGACTTCCTCGCCTGTTCCGCATACAAGTTTTTTGGTCCTCACATGGGCGTGCTGTACGGTAAGCGTTCGCATCTGGAAAGTCTGACGCCACATAAAGTCCAACCCGCCAAAAACTACATTCCCTGGCGCTGGGAACAGGGAACGCCGAATTTCGAGTGTTTGTCCGCTATCACCGCCGCAGTCGACTACATCGCTTCGCTCGGAGTAGGCGCGTCTCGCAGGGAACGTCTATTATCCGCTATGTCCGATGTGCAAGCGTACGAACAGGACCTCTCCGCCCGATTGCTCCAGGGTTTGCAAAGAGTTGCCGGCGTTACCGTGTTTGGTATTACCGACCCGGAACGCCTTCAGGAGCGCATACCGACCTTCTCCTTCATTGTTGAGGGTGAAACGCCCCGGATGACCTGTGAGCGCCTTGCCAGAGGGAACGTGAATTCGTACAACGGTAATTACTACGCCGTTCAGGTCATGGAATCACTCGGTTTATTGGAAAATGGCGCCGTGCGGGTCGGGCTTGCTCACTATAACACTTCGGAGGAGATTGACAGATTCCTTGTTGCGCTTGCCGGAGAAACGAACCAGTAGATGTCAACAGTCACTTCATTGCCCGCCGATAGCAAACTCGCCCTGCTCATGCATGGAGAATTGACCGGCATGTTCGGCAAAATGGGTCTGGGTCTGTTGCGCTACAGCCAGCAGGATATCGTGGCGATCATTGACCGGATGCATCCGGGAGAGGATGTGCGACAGTTGACCGGCATTCCGCGCCTGGTTCCCATTGTGTCTTCTCTGGAGGAAGCGAAAGCGCTCGGCGCCGATACACTGGTAATCGCTATCGCCCCTTCCGGCGGAATCCTGCCCGACGATTACCGCATTGAAGTCATTGCCGCTCTTGATGCTGGAATGTCGCTGGTGAACGGTTTGCATGAAGTTATGGCGGAAGCTCCGGATATGGCGCCACGATTACGAACCGGTCGCTTTATATGGGATGTCCGCCGTGAACCCCCGAATTTGATCAGCGGGACGGGTGCGGCGGCGAAGTTGACCAACCGCCGCGTTTTGACTGTTGGAACCGATATGGCTATCGGGAAAATGACCGCTTCGCTGGAGATGGAAAAAGCGGCGCTAGCGCGGGGCATCAGGGCGAAGTTTCTTGCTTCCGGTCAAATCGGCATTTGTATTTCCGGTGAGGGCGTCCCTCTCGACGGCGTCCGTGTCGACTTCGCGTCCGGCTCTATCGAACAGCTTGTTTTGCGTCACGCCGATACTGCTCTACTGCTCATAGAAGGACAGGGTTCGCTCCTGCATCCGGGTTCCACGGCATGGCTTCCTTTGATGCGCGGTTCCCAACCGACTCACTTGATTCTTTGTCATCGCGCAGGGCAGAAAGTCCTGTCTCGCCTGACCGAGTTTCCGATTCCACCCCTGAAGGATGTCATAGCGCTTTATGAGTCCGTTTCCCGCGCCGCCGGCGTTTTTTCCGGGGCCAGAGTTGTAGGGATTTCTCTCAATTGCGCTCACCTCAACGAGGATGAAGCCCGTCGTGCGGTAGATGAGGTCGCTTCCGAGACGAATCTTCCCACCACTGACCCGATACGCTTCGGCGCTGAAATCCTTTTGGGAGCCATCTTACCCGGACGATTTTAACAAAACCCGATGAAAATCACCCTGTCTCGCCTGCCCCTGACGAAAATTATTCCACTGCGTATCAGTCGGGAAGTGATCACCGGTTCGGTCAACCTGCTGGTCACGGTTGAAGAGGATGGCGTCACAGGAATGGGTGAAGTGGCTCCTAACAGCGTCACCGGGGATACGACGAAATCCGCCGAAGAGGATTTCGGTCGCTGGTCGGAGGCGTTACAGGATACCGTCCCCTATGAGATGCAACGGATCGAAAACATCGTCACCGGCGCAGGTGGAGAAAACGGCGCACGTGCGGCGCTGGATATGGCGCTGTACGACTGGCTGGGGAAGAAAGCGCAACTTCCGATCTGGCGACTGCTTGGACTGGATCGTCAACTCACGCCTCCCACGTCGGTCACAGTCGGCATCTTCCCGGTTGACGAAATCGGAAGCGTCACCGGGGATATTCTGAGGCGCACGGGAGCGCATATTCTGAAGGTCAAATTGGGAATCGGGGTGGACGTGGACCGGGAAATGTTCGCTGCTGTGCAGAAATCCGCCGCAGATGCCGGGTACGCCCCGCAATGGCGTGTGGATGCCAACGGAGGATGGAATCTTGCTGAGGCGCGAATGATGTTGCCCTGGCTTGCGGATCGTGGCGTCGAAATGGTCGAGCAACCTCTGGCAGTCGGTCAGGAAGAGGATTTGACTGACCTGTACCGCCATCGTCCCCTGCCGATTTTCGCCGATGAGAGCGTCCATGTCGCCGCAGATGTTCCCCGGCTGGCATCCTGTGTGGATGGAGTCAATCTGAAACTGATGAAGACGGGTGGCCTCAGGGAAGCGTTGCGATTAATCGCCGTCGCCCGTGTGCACCGTCTCAAAATCATGATCGGTTGTATGGGTGAGTCCTCCCTTGCCATTTCCGCCGGGGCGCAAATCACTCCTCTGCTGGATTATGTTGATTTGGATAGCCATCTGAACCTGCGTGACGATCCTTTTACTGGCTGCTCACTGGTAGAAGGCCGCGTACCACTCTCCGATTTGCCGGGATTAGGCATCTCAATAAGGTAAAATCGTTTTATGACACAGACGCAAAGGGAAGAAGCGTTCAAAGAATTCAACGATGATCATCTATTCGCCGACCCGGCGCAATTGAACGGTTCACTGGGCAAGTGCCTCTGGATCGATATCCCGAAACCCACCGACTCCGACTGGGAGCGTCTGGCGCAGCATTTTCAGTTCCATCCCTTAGCGTTGGAAGACGCCCGGACAGAGTCTCAACGCGCCAAAGTAGACGGGTACGAAGGGTACTACTATCTCTGTCTGCACGCCTGGTCCGGTGAAACGCCCGGCAGACATCAGCAAGCGCCGATCTGCGAAATCGACGTTTTTATCGGACCGGATTATCTGGTCACGATTCATGACGGACGTTGCCCTTCGATTGCGGAGGCGAGACGACGATGGCAAAAACGACCAGACCCGCAACCCGAAGGCAGAGACACTCCCGCTTACCTTCTCTACCTGTTGATCGACTCCATTGTCGATGACGCTTTTCCTCTCGTTGATCGACTCGATGAAATGATTGACGATATGGAAACGAAAATCTATAGCGATAACGAGTTCTCTTCGGATATCAAGCCCGCCCTGAAACTCAAAAAAAATCTGCTGTTGACCCGTCAAACCATTGCTGGAATGCGTGATGTGATGACCTCAATCATGCGAAGCAACAATGCGATGCTCGTTCCTCCGGAATTATACATCTTTTATCAGGATGTATATGACCATGTGATTCGTCTGGTGGAACAGGTAGACTTGCACCGAGATTTGCTCAGCGGAGCGATGGATGCTATGGTTGCTCAGACCAGTAACCGATTGAACAAAGTCATGAAGACGATGACCGCAATCGCGACCATTCTCATGAGCATCGCCATCATTCCCGGCATCTATGGGATGAACTTCGAGAATATGCCGGAATTGAAGACTCACAACGGTTACTTCATCTGTCTGGGCGTCATGACGACTCTTGGGGTGAGTCTGGCGACCTATTTCCGCAAGATTGGCTGGTTTTAGTCTCGCCGATTACGATTATCCGCGCATTCAAGAGCTTGGCTCGTGCGATCCGGTAACAGTCCTGTTTCATCCTTGAGCGAAACGCCCGACAGGGAACGACGGCGTGACTCTGTCAGGAGATATAAGAGTCGCGCCGCCGCATCCGTATAGGACATACCTCTCGGTCGGATATTCGAGAGACAATTCCGGTCTGCATCGGTGGTGATGCCCGGATTGGGACAATAGGTCAGGTAGCAGCCCAGCGAATCGGGCGACGACAGACCCGGACGTTCTCCAATCATCACCACGACGATTTCCGCATTCAGAAGATGCGCTATTTCGTCACCGATAGCGACCCGACCCTGTTCCACCATGACTGTGGGACCAATACGCCAGCCCGCAGAATTCAGATCAGGTAACAACACGGTCAGGAACGGCGCAATATTCTGATTGATAGCGGTTGCGGACAATCCATCGGCGACAACGAAGACGAGGTCATATCCTGTACCTGGTTGGCGATCCATAGTCAGGCGGGATTCGTCGTTCAGGCGCCGTCCCTTATCTGGTCGCATCAGATACTCCCGTCGATTCATCGCCGCGCTTTGCGCCCTCAGAACCGTCAGGTCGAGCGCAATCATGCTTTCCGTCAATGCCGCAACGTCCATATTGGAATAGACGGCGTCCCGGGCGCGCGCATGCGCCAGTTGGAATTCCAGATGGGCGTCGGTGGGCAGTCCGATACCCGCCCGACCCAGAGCGATTCGGGCATCGGTAAATCGACGCAAACCGCTCCACGGCGGAAGCGTCACCGGCATCTGATTCACGATTTCTGGCTCCAGTTGTTCCGCCATGATTTTCCTTTCAAATTGCGGTCAACGCCCGACGGAAGGGTTCCGAAAGTCCCTTCAGTTCCTGCGTGTCGGAAACGATTCGTCCCTGCTCGTCCATTACGCCCGCATTTTGCAACCATGCCTCGAATTCCGGAGCGGGGCGCTTGCCCAGCGCCTGCCGAACATAGAGGGCATCATGGAAAGAGGTGCTCTGATAGTTGAGCATAATATCGTCCGCGCCGGGAACTCCCATAATGAACGAACACCCCGCGACGCCCAGAAGCGTCAGTAAAGCATCCATATCGTCCTGATCCGCTTCGGCATGATTCGTATAGCAAACGTCGCAGCCCATCGGCAGACCCAGCAACTTGCCGCAGAAATGATCTTCCAACCCGGCGCGAGTGATTTGCTTGCCGTCGAACAGATACTCCGGCCCGATAAACCCTACCACCGTGTTAACCAGAAGTGGCGAAAAGCGACGCGCGACGGCATAGGCGCGGGCTTCGATTGTCTGCTGATCGACGCCATGATGGGCGTTCGCGGAAAGGGCGCTACCCTGCCCTGTCTCAAAGTACATCACATTGTTTCCCATTGTCCCACGATTCAGCGATAACCCCGCCGAGTGCGCCTCTTCCAACAGAGAAAGCGAAACGCCGAAACTACGGTTCACCGCTTCCGTGCCGCCGACGGACTGAAAGACCAGATCCACCGGAGCGCCGCGATCGATCGCCTGGATTGTCGTAGTCACATGCGCGAGGATACAGATCTGAGTGGGGATCGCCAATCGTTCGCGTAGTTCATCCAGCATTTTCAGAAGCGTGATACACGACTCAGGGCTATCGGTCGCCGGGTTTATTCCCAGCACGGCATCACCGCCACCCATCAACAACCCGTCTAGCAGACTTGCGGCGATCCCTCGTGGGTCATCCACTGGATGGTTGGGTTGAATCCGGGTGGACAGCGTTCCTTTCAGACCGATGGTGTCTCGAAATTTCGTGATGACCGAACACTTCGCCGCCACAACGATCAAATCTTGCAATCGCATGATTTTGGAAACGGCGGCGACCATTTCTGGTGTCAGTCCCGGAGCAAGAGCGGTCAGTCGTTCCGATGTGGCGTAATCGGAAAGAAGCCATTCCCGGAATCCGCCAACCGTCATCGATTTCACCGGCGCGAAGGCGATTGCGTCGTGCGTATCGACAATAAGACGCGTCACCTCATCGTCTTCGTAGGGAATCACCGATTCTGAAAGAAAGGCGGTCAGCGGTAAGTCCGCCAGGGTCATCTGCGCGGCGACTCTCTCCTCTGCGCTTTGCGCCGCCAGTTCCGCCAGCGCATCACCTGACCGAAATGGCGTCGCTTTCGCCATCAATGTCTTCAAATCAGGGAAGTTGTAGGTTATTGAACCGAGGGAGCATCGGTATTCCATAGCTCATTGTACAACCATTTGCAAGCATAGCAGAGAAGCGAAAAGATGAGGCGAAGAACCGATTTCACCCCTTTGTGATACGGTATTCGCTTCCCCCGATCCTGAATTTGTCTTAAATTCCGCTCTTCCTGCCAAAAAGCAGGTCTCTCTTATCGGTGAAATGCCGTTACGGTCACATTGCGCCTTGACACACCCTTTGATCGTGATATACTGACGTTCGCGGTTTTCCGCAATGCGCTCAGGTGGCGAAATTGGCAGACGCGCACGTTTGAGGGGCGTGTGGAGAAATCCATAGGGGTTCAAGTCCCCTCCTGAGCATCGCTTGAAACAAGGCTACGCAGACAGTGTCTCTTGATAGCTCACAAGCTACACATAAGCGTTAGCGTTACAGGATTGATACGGTTGGGGCGGAACATACCGCCTCAATCTGATATCAGGGAAGCGTTCTCTCCTGGTCAGGAATTTGCTGAGTAGGATTTCGCTGCTTCTTAGATGATTGAATAGTTCACTCCGAAACTCCACAATGATTGGTGGAAGTCTTCAACCCTTTGAGATACAGAACGTACATGAGCTTTTTTCCCTTTATGTACATCCGCTTCAAATCTGCGCTTGCGAACTGAACCGTCCGCTGTTCGCCATAAAACGGTTCCTCTAACACAAAAAAGATAAGGCTTACGACTTCTCATCGATATTGGCGAAACCGCTGTACCGAGAACGTCACTCTCAGCGCTGTTGGAGTCGTTTGCACTGAGTCAAACGCGCTACCGAGTCCAGTAGAAGAAGCTGATTGCGAACGACCTGTTTCGCTTTCATAGTCACTTCGCTCTCTTTCAGAAGGTAAGATATCGTCTCGCTCTCGGAAATAGTTGGTGGCATTTGGGCGCTAACCGTCTGTAAAGCCTTTCGCGGTTAGAATCCGCAGTCGCGTTCTCTTCTGGCGAGAAATGTTTCGCCTCATTTCTGTCGACAATCCGCCCGACATCGGACCGTAAAGATGGCGACAACAAAAGTCATGGCAGTGATAGACAAGTCTTGCGTGACGGGCTGAACATGCATCGATCCATAATCTGCAAAGGATTATCAACCAGAATTCAGATACGCTTCTCTGTCTGGAATTTGAAGAATTTTCAGCGCATCGGCAATGGCGCATCATTCGTACACGCTCTCTTCACTGAGAGGTCGCTAAGGTGAAAGTTATGAGATGGTTTTTTGTTCTGGCTACTTTCTGTCTGTTCCTGCCTTTCGCACAGGCCGCCACATATTATGTGGACTCTGCCTCAGGTGATGATACCCATTCCGGCGTTTCCCCGGCGATGGCGTGGGCGACATTAAAAAAGGTCGATTCCATTACCTTTGCCCCCGGAGACTCCCTCCTGTTCAAACGTGGGGGTCAGTGGAGCGGTTCGCTAACGCCGCATGGCTCTGGTCTCAAAGGTAAGCCGATTACTATCGATGCCTATGGGAAAGGCAATCTACCCATCTTGAAAGGAGGCGAGGCTTCAGACAGCGTTTTAACGCTCTACAATCAAAGTTACTGGATCATTCGAAATCTGGAAATTACCAACGATGCAACCTCGCCTTCGGTTCGGAGTGGCGTCCTGATTCAGGCAATTAATGAGGTATCGAACGACATTATCCTCAAGGGGCTATTTGTCCATCATGTCAACGGAATTTCCGCCTGGGGAAATGATAAATGGGCAAATGCAGGAATTCGGTTCAATGTCTGGCAAGATCCGGCAAAGCGTCCGGCAGCGGCCTTTGTCGGAACGCAGGTGGATTCCTGTACAATTCAGGAGATCCACGCTATCGCAATTCTTATGCTTTCCAACTCTTCGATGAAGAATTCCGGCGTTCTTGTGAGTAATAATCGAATCGACCGCACCGGCGCTGATGGTATTGTCGTTCAGGGAGCCAATGCCCCTCATATTACGGGAAACCGTTGTTTTCGTATCGGTAAAATAGCAAACGATTTTCAATACATCGCTGGAATCTGGGCAATGCAGTGCGAGAGTCCCCTTATCGAAAGGAACGAGGTCGCTTACACTGCCCTACAGGTCACGGACGGGAAGATTTTCTACGGAGATTCACAGGCGTTCGATATTGATAACGGTTGTACAGGAACGCCATGTATTCAATACAACTATAGCCACAACAATGCAGGCGGATTTTTAGAAGTCATGCCTAACAGTCCGGTAGAGGCGATTTTAGTTCGCTACAACATCAGTGTAAATGACGATCACATCAACTGTGGTAACAATACCACCTTGCATCTGTTGCGCGGCAAGATCTACCTCTATAACAACGTCTTTTATGATGGAAAAGGGAAGGGAATCGTCATTTATGATAGAGAAGATACCTACTATCAGAATAACATTTTCCGCTCGACTGGCGTCTGCCAGTATGGTTCCAAACCGCAATACCGAAATAATTGCTTTTCCGGGCATGTCCCTGTGGTCACCGATTCGGGTAAAATCCTTGACGACCCAGGTTTCGTTCATCCCGGAAACGATACGGAAGGCTTTGCAACCTGTGAGGGTTACCAGATAGGAAAGGCTTCCCCCTGTCGTGGCAAAGGGATTGCTGTAATTTCCCACGGCGTGAAAGATTTTTTCGGAAACCCTCTGTTGTCCTCTTCCACCGATATCGGAGCGCATCAAATCTCAAGACAATGAAGCAGGAGACCGGGTCTAGTTTCATCTGAGTGACGACTGCACTTGTCGCTACAAACGCCACATCCATCATTACCCTAGCGAGAGTCTAACACTCGACTAATAAGGAAGTTAGCGCAACGATTTTCCAGGTCGACATTCGACCAATCAACTATACGGCCAGCTGTACCGAAGCGTTCGCCGAACGCTTCGGCGGCGCTTTATGGCGGAAGCTTTCACAACAGGGTGAGCCACTCTGTCTGGACAAACCGTCTTTTCACTCTGGTATCGTTGCGCTTTTGATAGCGCAGGAGAATTTCGGTGTACAACAATGACAAAGCCGAGCTGTCTCTCACGGAAGCGGAACTTCGACAGGTCACAGCCTATGCCGTCAGTTGCGCTCGGTTATCCCTGACGATCTTTGAGGCGAGTTACCCGCTTGATAGTCGCCCACGGGAAGCCATTATCGAAGCGGAAGCGTTCACCGCAGGCAAGCGACGCACGGCATCATTGCGCACTACCGCATGGTCTGCGCTTGCAGCGGCGCGTGAACTGGAGGATACTCCAGCCGCTCATGCCGCATATGCCGCCAGTCACGCGGCGGCATCCGCTTTTCTACATCCCATCTCCTCCCCGCATCAGGTCAAGCATATTCTCGGTGCGGCGATTCATATGATAATCGCCTCTGAACTCAATGCACCAAATAACCCCGGTGTCAGTTTCGAGAGAATCCAATGGGCCGCAAGCAGGGCAAATTCGACCGTTCAAAATGTTCTGCGACGCTACCCACCTCCGCGACAAGGCCGAGGACGCTTCAACGAGCTACTCTGTCATCTCGATACACAGTTGCGCGATTAACGGATAACGTTCGGATGCCCACTCAGTTCGGGCGAACACTCGTTTCATCGAACCTTTCCTGACTGTACTGATCACTTCATTCCACTTTACAGTGGAAAGCGACGCCGCTTGATGGAAAACGACATCCCTCTGTGTATACCAATATGCTCTGATCAGGCGTTCTTTGGCGTCGCGTTCCGTCGATGTATCCCATGGTATCCGGGTTTCGCACCTCGGTAGACGCGTAAATACCTTTCAGTCATCAGTTGGGTAGTAAATATGGATTGCGCCCGAAGTCTGGCTTCCGTTCCATACCGCTTACGAAGTGAATCGTCAAAGTACAAACATCGTAACGCGATGCCAAAACTACGGAGGTCGTCCAGCGGCGTCAACAACCCAGTGAGTCCATGGTGGATGGTTTCAGGCACCCCGCCAACGCTAAACGCGACACATGGCAGACCGAAATGCGCCGCTTCGGCAAAGACCAGTCCAAAGCTTTCCTCACGTGATGGTAAGGCGAAGATATCACTTGCTTCATACAAGGCCGTGATATCCTGAAGATTCCCAAAGAAGCGATGTCGACCGGGCAATCGAATGTTCGCCTCTGCCTCCAGAATCGCACGTTCCGGTCCATCTCCGGCAATGGCGAGATAGAATGGTATCTCCGATTGCTCCGCAAGGACAGATATCAGGGCGGAGACATTCTTAGGAACGGTCAATCGCGCTACAACGCAAACAATGAAAGCGTCGATCGGCAACCCCAACCTCTCACGAGCGTTCTTGCGAGGATCAGGAGTTTCCAAAACTGGCGTTACGCCATTCGGAATAACCTTGATTTTTTGGGGTGGAATTCCATGTTGAACCATTTCCCCGGCTTGATATTCTGAAACAGCGATTATAGCGGTACAAAAAGTCGCTGCAATACGATTTTTTAAGCGACGTTCCCAAGGCGGTAACGGATCTGCACCTCCACCGGAATGCAGACTCACGACACATTGTTTCCCGGCGGAACGGGAAGCGAGAATATCATTGAGTGGCGGAAAGTTCATTCCGTAATGAAAGTTCACAACCGATGCGGAGGACGCGCAAAGTTTTCGCGCCAGGGGCAGGACTCCCTTGAGGCGACGCTTGCCAAACGCATGTGTCAGGGAAGAATGGCATTCCGTCGGGATACCATCGCCCTGAAACAGAGTAGCAGTCTGGCGTGCATCTTCACATTCCGGTAAGATAACCTGAACGGACGCCCGCTGTTGGATTAATTCTGACGCTAGTCTCCGAACTGTCTGTTCCATGCCACCAACGCCCGATCCTGCACAAAGCAGGAGCAGGTTGAGAGTTTCCGCCGATACCGGCGACGTTTGATTGTACTGCATGATTTCACCTCTGTACGCTCAGTTCCCATTGCGTTTTTCGTTCACAATGCTCAAGACGTTTTCTCTTGATTACCTGCTCGATCACAGGAATTTACGGCATGGTTGATTTACTTTCCGGTAAAGAGCGGCGAAAAATGCGTCGCCGCGATTTTCTTCGCCGTTTCCTTTTGCCCCAGCTTGCTCGCCCGTTCGATATGACAGACGCTCCTGCGCTAATTTTGTCCCCACATCAGGATGATGAGACACTGGGTTGCGGCGGCCTCGTCGCAGAAAAGCGATCTCGTGGCATTCCGGTCACAGTCGTATTTCTAACGGATGGCGCAGCCAGTCATGGAAATTTGTCGGGACTTTCTCTAATTGCGCACGTGGCGCGTCGTGAATCGGAGGCGCGAGCTGCGTTATCCTGTCTCGGAGTGACCCAAGATAGTATTCAATTCTGGAATTTAGCGGATGGTGGTCTCTCCGACCTAACTCCTCGGAAACAGGAAGCGGTAGTAGTAGCGCTACAAGATTTACTCACCAAGAACAAATCGTTTTATACCGAGGTTTTCGTTCCCCATCGACGTGATAGTCATATGGATCATGAAGCCGCTTATCGATTGACGCGACGGAGTATCGCCGGTTTAACGGAGGTAATTTTGTATGAGTATCCCGTCTGGCTTCTGTGGAGCAGAAATCGCCTTTTCCAGACGCTTCACTGCTCGGATTTACGCGGTTGCCGACGGTTGGCATTGCGTGCGGAAGCGCGAGAAGCGAAGAAGCAAGCTATGTCGGAGTACAAATCGCAGCTAGAGAATCTGCCGCAAGGATTTACCGAACGCCTGATAACGAATGAGGAATTCTATTTTGTGAGGGGAAAGGCGTCCTCTAAAGGCGAATAGCCTCTCCTCAAAGAAGTTCCGTGGCGGAATAGCCAGACCTTAAAGAGTTTTCAGGGAAGGTCTCTCAACATCGGGATATAATTGATCTTCCCTGAAACACTTCTGGCTGCTATTTGCCCGTCGCTCGACGGGTCATTGCGAGTTCCATGATGACAAACTCTTTGCCGTCCGCTCCGACCACATACTGTCGGTGAAAGAGTTTCTTACCGTTTTCTTCCAGTTTCGCGACGGTGCGCGAATGGCGTCCATCCGGCGCGCCTTCCAGAGAGCGAGCAAGCAGGATTATCTGTTCGCCGTCAAACTTCCCCTCACTCTGCCGCAGAGAAAACCGGGTGGAACGTGAGTCTGTCCAGACACTGGTAAAGAGACCGATTGTCGGGTCAAAGCCAAGGATGCCGACACCATCCGTTTTCTTCCCATCCGGTTCCTCAAAGATAAACTCTGATCGGAGAAATCGACCATCGTGCATCATTGTCTGGTGGCAGACGCCCTTAGTACGGCGCGGTTCCTTTCCCACAGGGAAAATGGATTTGACGACATCCCATTCGCCTACCATTTTTTCCATAAGTTTTTGCCCCTCGCCGGGACCCGTACGCGGTTCGAAGGAATTTTGCGGGTCTTTTGCGGTTGCGTGTGGGTTCGTCGCTGGCGCCTGCGCCCTCGCATCGTTCGCGACGCCACAGATACAAATCGCGCATAAGCCGATGATCGTGGCGCAAAAATGAGTTTTGCTCTGCGTTTTCGTCATTTGTCGTGTTTCTTGTCTACGGAGCGTTTCCTGGATAGTCCGTGTCCCTGCATTCCTGCAGGCATTGCCAATATCCTTTCGCTATTTTTGCGCTTCGCCCGCGTTTTCATCGGCTCTGTGGGTAGAAGACCGAGTTCCCTCCGCCAGAAACTCGGTATCGACCAGAGTCCACTGGTCGCCAACTGGTCCATGACGCACATCCGCTTCAAACCGGCGTCGCACCATTCCGCTTGCTTCGCGCCAGATAACCGTCCCTCGGACGCGATAAAGATGTGGTTTCGGATGTATGACGGAAACCGGTCTGATGACTGTCTCCGGGGTGGTATCCAAATCGCTATTGTCTAACAGCGGGCGAGCATGAGGAGGAATGAGGCGTTCCTCAACCACTTTTCGGGCGGTTAGACAGGCTTCCGTTTCATTTGCGCGATCCACCACGCTTCGCTCACGGTTGAATTCGACCAAACTCCAAGCAGGGAATCCATTCGAATTACTATTTGCATCGTGTTTGGACCCGGTTTCCTGCCACCCGGTAAATCGCGCAGCGCCAAAGAACAGTAATGGCGCTAATGGCAGAAGCAGTGGCAGGAACCGAAGGAAGGAAGAGCGTAACATCATTTACCCCGGATATTTCACCAGATCAGATTTACCATTTCTCTTCCGCTTCCAGCCAGGGGAACCACTGAGGGTAAGGTTGTTTAGTGGCGGCGACGACAGGATCGCTCCAGTCGGCGGAAGCGGTGGACCAGTTCGGCATCCGATGGTATTTCGCGTGTCCGTCGGCGTACAGGTAGTTACCTCCCAGGCTATGACGTTTCAGTCCCAGCGGGCGCGATGGGTTGACCAGTTCGGTTCCCTGATCGGACTGCACTTCAGCAACATAAATTTTGCTTGCCGGATTGGGCATCCGTGCATAGATCGCGCCGCCTTTGTAATTCGTTCCGAAGAACTTGCCTTCCGGAGTGTTGTAAAAGAACGTATTCAGAGCATAGGACAATGGCTTGCCGACGTAAGCCGCGCCGGTTGCGTCTTTGGGGGTTCCCGACGGATCGCTGGGGCAATGGGCGATATCAAGGTTTTTGACATAAGGCTGAAAAACATCCAACCAGCAGGGCATGTTCGGGCCGATCGCTTTGGTTTCCTTGGATTTCCATGCGAAGGCGGTGAAGGGTCCAGTATATCCTGCCGGGACCGCCCCCCAGTCGGGCGCTGGCAACGCCTCGTCGTAATCCTGAAGATACATCAGCAATGCCAGACCGATTTGCTTTTCATTGGAAAGGCACGAAGTCTGCCGCGCTTTCTCCCGCGCCTGCGCAAAGACGGGGAACAGGATCGCCGCAAGTATAGCGATTATGGCAATGACAACGAGCAACTCAATGAGCGTAAATGCAGGTAGAAGATGTGAAGTCGCTATGCGGGAACATCGCTGAGGTTTGAGCACGAAATTTTTACTCCTCTTCCGGATAGAATTACGGCAGTATAACACAAACATTGTAAATTCGGAAGAGGCAAGATCGCCCTGATCACGCTTTGTTCGAGCGTTATGGACAAAAAATTTCAGGGTGATCCTTAAGAGACACGGCGATTTCCATCGTCAGCGTCTTCTGAGCGGCTATTTGACAAGCTGTAATAAAGCATCCGCTAAATCCTCTGCAGCGCGAGGTTTGGCGAGAGTTCGTGCGGCGATTCCCATCTTTTCCAGTCGGGCGGGGTCGGTCAGGAGGGGCTTTACCTCAGCGAGAAGACGCTTCCCATCACACTCCGATTCCTTAAGGAACGCCGCAGCGTTTATATCCGTCAATCGTCGCGCGTTTTTGGTCTGTTCATCTCCGCTGGTCGGATACAGCGGAATAAACAGAGCCGCTTTTCCCAGAGCGCATATCTCCGTCACCGTCCCTGCGCCGCTTCGCGCCGCGATCAGATCCGCCAACGCATAGGCGTCCCCGATAGCGTCACTTTCCACAAATCGGGTGATATAAATGCGGCGCTGTTGCGCTTCCGGCAATGTCTTCGCGACAGCGGTCAATCGGTCAAAATCCTGTTCGTCCGCCATGGCGAGTCCGTCGGGCGTTTTCTGCTGACCGCACTGCGCGATAATACGTGAAAACGTCGTTAACTCTGGCAACGCTTCTTCGACTGCCCGATTGATGATTCTCGCTCCCTGCGCCCCCCCGGTCACATACAGACAGGAAATCTTGCCATCATCTTCGGGAGCGAATCCGAATCGTCTCGCCGCCCGCGCCCGGTCGCCATTAAAAACTTCAGCCCGTATCGGGTTCCCGGTTATGAAACCTTTGGGGCGAAGATTGGGCGGTAAAGCATCCAGAGCGGTATCGAAGGCAAGCGCGATCCGTGTCGCAAACCGCCCGGCGATCCGGTTCGCCAGTCCTACAGTCACGGTCTGTTCGTGGGTGAGAATCGGGATACCCAGTATTCCCGCTGCGATAACTGGCGGAACGGAGACATACCCCCCGGTCGCCAGCATCACATCCGGTCGAAAACGGCGCACTTCTCGCAGGGATTCCACGACGCCGAGGGGCAACTTGAACATGTCGGCAAGGTTCGCTTTCCAGAACCTGCGCCAGCCCCGGGCGCTACGGCGATATTTGCCGGTCGCAACCCCGACAAATTCGATTCCGGCGTCACGCGCCATTTTCGCTTCGACTCCGTTCTCGCTTCCGATGTATCGAAAAACAGGAGTGAAGTCAGCTCCTGGCGCCGACGCACGTTCCTTCAAGGTTTGAAGGACAGCCAGCGCAGGACCGACATGCCCTCCGGTGCCGCCGCCAGTTACCAGAATACGAATCGGTTTTGCCATCCGCGCTAACTTTCGCCAGCAAGACGGCGCAGAAGGGCGCTGTATGGTCCCCGCAAGCCATAGGCAAGGAGCGTTTCCAGATAAACATCTGGCATTCCCGTATCCCAGCGCGTCCCGTTCAGAATAGCGGCACGATAAGGCGGGTCGTCTCCGGCGAGGGATTTTTGAAGGAGTAGTTCCTGACCGGATGTCAATTGAAATTCATTCTTAACCCGAATATTGTTCTTGATCAAATGTCCCAGACAATCAAAAATCGCCGATTGGAACAAGTGCAGACCGAAATGTCCGAGGTAAATGCCTTCCGGCAGACCAGGCGTAACCAGCGACACACGTGCCTGCTCAATTGTCGGCTTTTCCTGTAGCGTCTCGATATCGACTACGGAACCGGGAGCGATTTCGTTATCGCTCATTAGCTTGCCTTTAACAATACCCGTGATACTGATATCGGCTTCCTTTTCAAACCGGACACTGGTAATCGAACCTCCAGATCGCTCTCCCAAATCGAGGATTTGTTGAACGCAGGGAGCGACTCCCTCCGGGGTTGTATAGACGTGATCGCCCAGAAGGAGTAAAAAGGGTTCCTCTCCGACAAAATCCTTCGCCTGATAGACGGCATGACCGAATCCCTCAGGCGCAGGTTGCTCGATAAAGGTAATCCGTTGAGCCATATCCGTTATTCGGTCGCCTTCGGTGAGCATCCATTCTTTGGAAGCGAATGTTCGCCGCTCTTCGGAAGAGAAGTCGCGGAAATGGTTCAGGAATGGTTCCTGTCCCCCTTTTTCAACCACGATTCCGATTTCTTCGATGCCGGATGCCAGACACTCTTCGATGATGATCTGGATCGTTGGTTTTGTCAGGCCATCCATGCCGACCAGAGGAAGCAGTTCTTTTTGTATCGCACGGGTCGCCGGAAACTGTCTCGTTCCGCGTCCCGCCGCTGTAATGACCGCTTTTCGAGTTCTTTGATTGTGAGAAAGGGGCATGAAGAAATAACGCGCCTACAGGATTTTTTCGATCTCCGCCGCCCACATCACCTCAACAGATTTTGAAGGATCGATACCTTCCATAGAGGTCACGATTTTACCATCTTTATCAATGAGGATGGAGACAGGAAGAGCGGGAATGCCACCAAACTGGTTTTTGATATCTTGTGTCGCCATGGCGACCGGATAGTTTATTCCATTACTCTTCATAAAGTCCTGAACTTTTTTCGCCTCATCATCATCGGAAATCCCGATCACAGCGAAACCTTTTTGCCCGTATTTGTTTTGCAGAGCGATAAGGTCAGGTATCTCCATTTTGCACGGGCCGCACCAAGTCGCCCAGAAATTCAGTAATACGACTTTGCCTTTATAATCGGAGAGTCGAAGGGTTCCGCCATCTGTAGTCGTAGCAGTGAAATCTTCTGCGGAACGCCCGGAGTAGGGCGATTGTGGGGCGGTAGGAGTGGATCGCCCCACAATGTAAAACAATGCCAGGATAGCAATAGTTACAGCGGCAAAAGAAACGCCGGGAGGAAGTTGCCGCCGCAAGGGCGGGGACGCCTGATCTTGTTCCGCCATAAGTTATTCCTATCGCTTTCCTGAATGCCGAAGGCGGGACTCGAACCCGCACGAGTTTCCTCACACGCTTTTGAGGCGCGCGTGTCTACCGTTCCACCACTTCGGCGCTATTTATTCCGTAAAGGAACTCAGGAATTATATCGCAAGAATCCCGAATGGCAAAATGCCCGAAAGGAATCGCTGATAAATCTACCCAACCACGGTCCATTCGGTAATGACATCACGGATACCGGGACGCTTCCGAAGGTTTTTCAGCATCATCGCGAGGTCTGCTTCGAAGGTTCCTTCACGACCACGCATGGCTCGCACTTTGCCGAAAAGATGTACCTGCCCGTGAGTCACATCAATGATAACTTCACCGCAATCGATGGCGCACCGAGTCATTTCTTTACGGACGGCGCGATTTTCCATCATCTGTTCTTCTTTAGCCTTGTTCATGGGAAAAACCTTTCCGCTTTCCCGTGAGACTAAACCGGAAAAACAAAAAGCGCATGGGCTCAACGCCCATGCGCAAACAACGATATTACTATACCATAAACTGCGTTTTTTTTGGCAATTATCAACGAAAACTTCCAACAAACTACAAGAGATAACTTGCTCTTATAGTATAACATTTAATCATTAAGCAATACTTCTTTCTCATGCCGCATAGGGAACGGAAGGATAGATATCGAGAACCGGTCGCTTTGGACCGATCAGCGCCATTTCGTGCTGGCATACCCACTGCGCGTTGGGATCGCCGATGCCGGGAATCGTATTGCCATCCTCAATGATGTCGCCGTTTTCAAAAAGATAAAAAGCGATATTGTAGAGGAGCGGCGCGACATCGGCCGGATGGAGACCGGTAAAGTGACACTGAAGGTCAGGGAGACCGAATGCAGACATTCCCATAGTATCCATGACCGTCTCACCGGGCGCACGACCTTCCACGCGAAACATCCGGATATTGGTAGCGAACCCCATCAAGTCGGTCGGTTGATCAAGATTCATGCTCTGGTATGCGGCAGGATTGATCAATCGTTGCGCTCGTAACCAGCGGATCACCAGAACGTTCTCGCCGACAACATCCAGAACCGCCAGTAAAGCGCTGTGAAACAGGCGAATCCGCTCCAACGGCGGAAGTCCGGACGCCATCAAATCTGTGACCAGCAAAATATCGGTGTGACGTTCCGCTTCTCGCTGGGCGACTTTGCGATCCCAGTCATAAGTTTGCATCAGGTCTTCTTCCCACTGGGTCATTGGCAAGGATTGTGGGTTCTCCGACTGCCAGACTACGGTTTGCGCCGGGATCGAACCTTCGGCGTACTCCGTTATATGATCAGTGTGCGCAAAGATCAATTCTCGTGAAGTTCCATCGCCCACAAGCTCAACGGAATTTCCGCACCTTCGTTGCAGAGATGCGAGCAAATGGGCAGGGTTTACTGATACATGATTCAATAGAAAAATCTGCGCCATATGCAGTCCCAGCGGATGAACTAGCGGATCGATAACCTCACCATCTTCAACCATCGTCTCCGAGTTCGGAATTACTTGCCCCTCAGTCCTCATTATTTCTCGCCTCTCCAAATGTTACTAAAATACCATTCGACAACGGCATGAATTTCCCTTTTCCGCGACGGCGCCAGAATGACAAAACAATAACCAACATGCCGACAGTAGAATAGTCAGGAGAATGCGCCTTGAGAGGTCGGTGGTAAAATCCGACTATCGAATCTGTACCGATCGCTGACACCGATTCGGCAGGAGTGACATTATGGCGGAACGCGCAATATTCAGTCCCTATGACCAACACATCGTCGGCAGCGTCCCTATCAGCGTCAGGGAAGACGCCGAAAAGGCGATCATTCGGGCGCAACTCGCCTTTGAGAAGACCCGACGACTGCCCTCTCATGAAAAGCATCGCATCTTACGCGCTATCGAAAGTGGTATCGCGGAACGCCGCGAAGAATTCGCCAGAGGCATCACCGACGAAAGCGGTAAACCCATTCGTGACGCCCGCGCCGAGGTAGATCGCGCTATGCTGGTTTTTTCGCTTGCGGCGGATGAAGCGCGCCGACAGGGCGGCGATTTGCTACCATTAGATATGAATCCCGCTTCCAATGGACGAATCGGGCTGACAAAACGCTTTCCCATCGGTTTGATTGCGGGGATTACGCCAACCAATTTCCCTTTGAATCTGGTAGCGCATAAGCTCGCTCCCGCAATTGCGGCAGGCTGTCCCTTGATTCTCAAGCCAGCCGAAAAGACACCGCTCACGGCGCTTCGTCTCTCCGATGTCGTCGCGGAATCCGGATTGCCGAAAGGTGCGTTTTCCGTCCTTACCCCGGAGTCTCCGGCGGAAACAGGCGAAATCATGGCGACTGACCACCGTTTTGCCGCGCTTTCTTTTACGGGAGCCGACAAAATCGGATGGGAACTCAAAGCGAAAGCGAACCACAAAAAGGTAATTCTGGAACTGGGAGGAAACGCAGCGGTCATCATCGAGCCGGATGCCGATTTAGCCTTTTCTGTCGCCCGTTGCGCGGTCGGGTCATTCGCCAATGCTGGGCAGGTCTGTATATCCATTCAGCGCATTTTCATTCATGACACCTTCTTTCAGGAATGGGCGGACGCCTTTGTCACAGCGGTCAGCAAACTCAAAACCGGCGACCCTCATGAGGAAACGACCGATGTCGGGCCTATGATTACGGAATCCGCGTGCCAGAAGGCGCTGGAGAATATTCAGATTGCCCTGCAAGGCGGTGCGAAAGCGTTACTTGCGGGGGAACGGTTGAGTCCTACCCTGCTCACCCCGACGATCCTCACCGATACGCAACCGTCAATGAGCGTTTGCGCGGACGAAGCGTTCGCTCCCATTGTCGTCATAGAGCGTTATCACAATTTTGAGGAGGCGCTCCGGCGGGTCAATGAAAGCCGATTTGGACTTCAGGCAGGGATTTTCACCAAGAGCATTGGGAAGATTTTCCAGGCGTTTGACGTCATTGAAGCGGGAGGTATCATTGGCAATGACATTCCGCAGTATCGTGTTGATAATATGCCGTATGGCGGGGTGAAAGATTCAGGATTCGGTCGGGAAGGCGTTCGCTATGCCATTGAAGAGATGACAGAATTGCGTCTATTGGCGTTAAACCTGACGGCGCCGGAAGGCAGTTAAAATACATTACGCATTCTTGTTTTCCGGGAAATACGGTAGAATCTACCAATGTTTCGGCAAGACTCCCCTGTAGCGTCAGTCGCTCCGCGTTGCGCCAACCCCATACCGATCTTGATGTATCATGGCGTCGAAGACACTCCGTTGCCCGCGAATCACAAGCATCTTTATGTGATGGCGTCGGAGTTCGCTCGTCACATGAACAGCCTGAAACGCGCCGGTTATCAGGCGATCACTCTGGATGATGTTGTCGCATCGCAAAAGGATGCCTCGATTCTTCCTGAAAAACCCATCGTTCTGACCTTCGATGATGGTTACGCAAATCTTTACCGTAATGTCCACCCTATTCTGGGTGAACTGGGATATCCTTATACGGTTTATCTGGTTTCCGGCAAAATCGGGCAGACGAGCGATTGGGATCTAGCGGAAGGCTATGTCGCTCGTCCCCTGCTGAAATGGCGAGAGATTCATCGAATGCATCGGGACGGTCATGCACATTTCCATCCTCATTCGATAACTCATCCCCGAATGGCGCAATTGTCTCCCCAAGAAGCGTATCGTGAGATGTCGGAAAGCCGTGATGTTCTCGCGCAGGAGTTCGGCGTCGCGCCCAACCACTTTTGCTATCCCTTCGGGAGTTATAGCGATGTGACAAGAGATATAGCGGCGGAACTTGGCTTTGTCTCCGCCGTAACGACAGAATTTGGGCGCGTCCGTCCGACGGATGATCCGTTACGACTCCCACGGATCAGTATGTATCATGTCCCCTATCTTTCCTTTACCTACGGTATAGCCCCGCTGAATTTCTGGTGGCGTATACAGAGTCGTGAAGACCGAAGAGACCGACGATCTCTGCGAAGATAAAATTCCGGTTAGCGGCCTCTTTCACCATGACACAATTTTCGGCATCTGACTAACTTTCCAGAAAGGCGCGAAGCATCCATGCCATTTTTTCGTGCGCTTCCGCAAGTCCTGTCAGGAAATCCGAAGTAGTCGCATCGTCGTGCTGATTCGCCGTTTCATCAATGTCCTTCCGAAGCTGACGAATGACGGCTTCATGATCATTCACCAGGTTTGCCACCATATCACTGGCGGAAGGAAAATTTCCCGGAGCTTCTTCTTTTAGTCGGGCTAATTCGAGGTACTCCGCCATGGTCCCGACAGCAAATCCGTCCAGTTGACGTACTCGCTCGGCAACGGCGTCAATGGATTCCGCCAGAGCTTCATACTGTTCTTCCAGCAATTTATGCAAGGAATAGAACTGCGGCCCGGTGACATTCCAGTGGTAGTTATGCGTCTTGGTATACAGGACATGCAGGTCGGCGAGGTCTTTGTTCAGTAAAGCCACCTCAGCGCTACGGTCTTTTTTTCCAACACCGATTTCCGCATCCAGTACGGTCATGGGCTTGATGTTCTTCATATCAGCGACAGCCATTTATTACTCCTAATGCCTCCCTGTAAGGGAGTTCTCTCCAGATATATAATCTCTGGCAAGATATATAATCTCTGGCAAGTGGCGATGTTCCCGGAGTTGCCAGAGGCTCTGCACGGATACCACGAATGACTCACTGCAAGTGCGCTTATAGAAAACATGACATATGACTTACAGAAGGCATGACAAATGAAAAGACGGTTTTTCCTGATAGTCCTCGATGGCTGTGGCGTTGGCGAGGCGCCGGATGCATCGGAATATAGCATCAGCGATGTTGGTTCGAATACGTTGGGTAATACTGCCAGGGTTGTGGGTGGTCTGAAGATGCCCTGCCTGCAACGACTCGGCCTGGGCAATATCACCGAGCTTCAGGGCGTTCCACCGTCACCGGAGGCGCCCTCAATATGGGGTCGGCTTCAGGAAGTCAGTAAGGGTAAGGATACGATCACCGGGCACTGGGAAATGATGGAGGTCGTCACAGAGATACCCTTTCCTACTTATCCCCACGGATTCCCCCCAGATATTGTCGCGGAGTTTGAGGCGATCATTGGGACAAAAACGCTGGGTAATTACGCCGCTTCCGGCACGGAAATTATCGCCACCCTAGGCGAGGAACATATCAGGACCGGTTTCCCGATAATCTACACCTCGGCGGATTCAGTTTTTCAGGTAGCGGCGCATGAGGATAACGCCCTGTTCGGGCGGCAACGTTTGTGGGACGCCTGCGCAGCGATGCGAGATAAATTGATGCCGCCAAACCATATCGGTAGAGTAATCGCACGCCCTTTCGTGGGCAACGCTCCCGAGAACTTTAAGCGCACGGAGAACCGTCGCGATTATCCTCTTGTCCCTGCGATGGCGACAACGATCGATCTTCTCCATAATCAGGGGAAACGCACTCTGGCGATTGGCAAAATTTCGGAAATCTTCTCCGGTCGCAACATCGACGCATCAGACCCCACAACGAACAACCCGGATCATTGCGCTTCGCTTGCTCGTGCGTTGCGAGGAGAAGGGATCGGCGGTGATGCGGATTTTATCTTTGCGAATCTGGAAGACTTCGATATGCTGTACGGTCACCGTAATGACCCGGTGAATTTTGCGCGATTGCTGGAAGAATTCGATGATTTTCTGGGAACGCAATTTCTGCCCTACCTGCGCCCCGGCGATCTTGTAGGCATTACAGCGGATCATGGCAATGACCCCACCACGCCTTCCACCGATCATTCCCGCGAATACGCGCCACTTCTTCTATTCGGACCTTCGATTACCGTTCCTCAACCTATGGGAGACCGTGTCTCCTTTGCTTGGTGGGGTGAAAAAGTGCGGCATTGGCTAACCAAGAATTGATATGAATACGAAAAGACCCGGATCATGTGGACGATCCGGGTCTTTTCGTTGATGCCTCTTAAATAGATGTCTTTAATCGCTTAGTTTGAGGACTGACATAAAGGCTTCCTGGGGGATTTCCACAGAACCTACGGATTTCATCCGCTTTTTACCCTCTTTTTGCTTCTCCAGCAGTTTCCGTTTTCGGGAGATATCCCCGCCGTAGCATTTGGCGATAACGTTCTTTCGCATTGCGGAAACACGTTCGGAAGCGATTACCTTCGCCCCAATCGCCGCCTGTAAGCGGATTTCGAACATCTGACGTGGGAGAAGCTCTTTCAGCTTTTCAACCAGTTGTTTGCCGCGCCCAAACGCTTTATCACGGTGCGTGATAAACGATAGAGAATCCACCGGCTCGCTGTTAATCTGAATGTCCAGTTTTACCAGTTCGGACGGTTTATAACCCGCCAGTTCATAATCAAAAGAGGCATAGCCCTTGGTGCGAGATTTCAACTGATCGAAGAAGTCCATGACAATCTCCGCCAGAGGCAGTTGATAGTGCAACATGACACGCCCCGGCGCAGGATACTCCATTTTGCCATAGATTCCCCGACGTTCGCGCCCCATTTCCATGACAGTCCCAACATAATCCGTCGGCACAATGATCATGGCATCCACGTAAGGCTCTTCGATATGTTCAATTAACGTGGTGGCAGGCCAGTTGGCAGGATTATCGATAGTATCGACAGTTCCATCCACCCGGTAGACTTTATAAACAACCGATGGCGCTGTCGCCAGAAGCGAAAGATTGAATTCGCGTTCCAGACGCTCCTGAACGATTTCCATGTGCAGGAGGCCCAGAAACCCGCATCGGAAGCCAAACCCTAATGCTGCAGAAGATTCCGCTTCAAAGGATAATGCCGCGTCATTCAATTGCATTTTGCCCAGCGCTTCACGCAATTCGGGAAACTCGCCGGAATCGATCGGATACAAGCCGCAGAAGACCATGGGCTTGGCGGGCTTATACCCCGGCAACGGTTCGATACTGGCTCCGGCTTTGCCAGCAAGCGTAATCGTATCCCCGACCCGTGCATCGGTGACGCTCTTGATTGCAGCATGAAGATAACCGGTTGCGCCCGTGCGGATCATATCGACCGGCTTCATGCGTGGCGTAAAGACCCCGACTTCGTCCACAACAAACTCGGCCCCGGTGGCGATAAAGCGCACTTTGTCGCCCGCTTTGATATTGCCATCCACCACACGGATATAAGCGACGACGCCAAGATACCCGTCGTAATGGGAATCGAAGACCAGAGCGCGAAGCGGCTTGTCTGGATCGCCTGTTGGCGGCGGGACACGACGGACGACGGCTTCCAGGATTTCCTGAACGCCGATACCTTCTTTGGCGGAAGCGCGGATAGCATCAGTGGCGTCAATCGCGAGAAGATTTTCGATCTCCTCTGCGACACGATCCGGGTCGGCGGCAGGAAGATCGATCTTGTTGATAACGGGGATGATCTCCAGATTATGGTTCATCGCCAGATTCGCATTGGCGAGCGTCTGCGCTTCCACTCCCTGCGCGGCATCCACAACCAGCAGCGCCCCTTCGCAGGCGTTCAGCGACCGGGAGACTTCATAGGTAAAATCAACATGACCGGGCGTATCGATCAGGTTGAGTTCGTACTCTGTCCCATCCGCCGCGAAATACGGCATTCGTACCGCCGCCATTTTGATAGTAATGCCGCGTTCACGCTCAATGGGATTGCTATCCAGCAACTGCTCCTGCATATCGCGTTGCTCGACGGTTTTGGTCGTCTCCAGCAATCGGTCAGCAAGAGTGGACTTCCCATGATCAACATGGGCGATAATACAGAAATTTCGAATTCTATTCTGGGGTACGGGCATCGTTTGAGCCAAAAAAGGCGTCTTTCCGGCGTTCATTGTACCATGTGGGAGCGCAAAGGCGCGGGAAATTCGGAAGAGTGCGGGAAATGGAGTCTCTGAGGAAAACGATCTATCGCCCAGCCTTGCAACATCCTTTCATCTTCTGAGTCCGTTACAATAACAAATGAACGAATAGGAGTAGATGTGTGAATAAATTTTTCGTTTTAATGGCGACATTGATCGCCGCAATGGGACTATCGCCCATGATGGCTATGGCACAAAAATCAAATCAGGAATTGACGGGCATCTGGCAAGGCGCACTGGATGTCAATACGATAAAACTTCGCCTAGTCTTCGAAGTGAAGCGTAACGGAACCGGCTATTCTGCGACTATGAAAAGTTTGGATCAGGGCGGACAATCGATTCCTTGTAGTGAAGTGACCCTGAAAGATAGTCAGGCGTATTTTGGCGTTGAGATCATTCAGGGAGGTTTCGACGGAAAAGTAAGCGCGGATGGGATGACTATCACAGGCACGTGGAAACAGGGGCCAGGAACCCTGCCTCTTGTCCTTACCCGTGTTGACAGAGCGCCAGTAATCCGCCGTCCCCAGGAACCGAAACCGCCCTATCCTTACCGGGCGGAGGAAGTAAATTATCCCAGCGTAGAGGCAGGCGTCCACCTTGCCGGAACACTGACTATTCCCGAAGGAAATGGGCCTTTTCCGGCAGTCCTGCTAATCACCGGGTCCGGTCAGCAGAATCGTGACGAGGAAATTTTGGGTCACCGACCTTTTCTGGTGATCGCGGATTACCTGACGCGGCGCGGAGTCGCCGTCTTGCGTGTCGATGACCGTGGAGTCGGAAAATCTACTGGAGAGATTGCATCCGCAACCTCCGCTGACTTTGCTCAGGATGTCCGGGGCGGAATTACTTACCTCAAGACCCGCAAAGAGATCAATTCTTCTAAAATTGGGCTTGCCGGTCACAGTGAAGGTGGGTTGATCGCCCCGATGGTCGCTGCTGATTCTAACGATATCGCTTTTCTGGTTTTGCTGGCAGGTCCCGGCGTCCCCGGCAGCGAAATCTTGCCGGAACAGAGCGCCCTTATCAGCAAGGCGTCAGGCATACCAGATCAGGCAATCGCCGCGAACCGGGACTTCATGACATCCGCGTTCACCATTATTAAATCTGAGTCGGACAATGCAAAGGCGAAAGCTCTCCTCAACACATTGATTCAGGAGAAAATAGCTTCATTGCCGGAAGCGGAACGCACTCAGGCTGAGAAGCAAAGGGACTCGATTCAAGCGGAGTTGACCACAATGACCTCACCCTGGATGCGCTACTTCCTGACCTATGACCCACGTCCTACTCTGAAGAAAGTCTCCTGCCCCATTTTAGCCATGAACGGAGCGAAGGATTTACAGGTTCCTCCTCGTCAGAATCTGCCAGAGATCGAAAAGGCGTTGAAGGAGGGTAGGAATACCCGTGTGACGATCAAGGAACTGCCTGATCTGAACCATCTCTTTCAGACAACCAAAACAGGGTCTCCTTCGGAGTACAATACAATAGAGGAAACGTTTTCTCCCCTCGCGCTAAAAACCATGGGAGACTGGATTCTTACGGTCGTCAAATAACATTTTTGTAAAGAAAGACTCGAGTTCGATGCGGCAATTGCAGGAATTGAGCGGCCCATGGCGCGGACGCTGGACACAATCGGCATCTCCTTTCGTCGGAGCGACGACCGGCATCGAAAAAGTCAATATCGAGTTTGGAGCAAGTTCTCTCGAAGGCGTCGGCGAGGATTGCGATGGCGCCTTCCTCTTTCGCGGTGTCCATGACGGGACGCGCGTAGAATTTCAGAAACTCTACATCGCTGCCAGATGGGATGTTGCGGAGAGCCTGACGTATCAGGGAATCTGGAACGGTGAATTCATCGGTGGTGAATGGCGGGACGACAATGACCCGGAACACGAAAACTGCGGGCCTTTCGAATTATGGTCCCTCAAACTCGAAGAGAAGTTGTCCTTACAGGAGTTGGAAGGCATCAACGATAATTCCGCTACTCCGGTTCTTGTCAGAGAGCGGGAATCCGCCCGAACCTGATCAAGGCCCGGGCGAACTCTCACCAACATAAGTACCCGCCGGATTTTCGCAAAAACCTTCTCATATCCCACTGAGATGTTCGACTTTTCCGGTGCTATCTCCAATGGACTCCGGTCGGACTCCGGCGCGATCCAGTAAGGTCAGGTATAGGTTCGTCATCGGCGTTCCGGACGTGTAACGAATATGTCGCCCCGGCTTGAGCGCTCCTGCACCCCGTCCCGCCACTACTACCGGCAGGTCCGAATGGGCGTGCTGGTTGCCATCGCTCAATCCGCTTCCATACACAATCATGGAATTATCCAGCAAAGAACCGGCGCCGTCCGGCGTGTTCTTGAGCTTATTCAGGAAGTAACCAAACAATTCCATGTGATAGACATTGATTTTGGTCACTTTCTCGATCCATTCCGGCTGATTCCGGTGGTGGGTGATCGGGTGATGCGACTCCGGGACGCCGATCTCCGGATATACCCGGTTACTGCCTTCGCGACCGATCATCAGGGTAGAGATGCGTGTAGAATCGGTCTGAAACGCCAGCGCTTGCAGGTCATACATCAGTTTGACATAATCGCTGAACGCAACCGGGACTCCCGCCGGCTTTTCAAATTCCGGAAGCGTCGGCGCTTCTTCTTTTTCCGCAAGCGCAATACGCCTTTCCAGTTCGCGCACTGCAGTCAGGTACTCATCCACTTTACGCCGATCCGCCGCGCCAAGCGTCCCGATCAGTTTCTTCGTATCGGCATGGACAAGGTCAAGGATACTGCGACGGCGCAAAAGACGCCGCTGACGTTCTTCCGGAGTAACGCTCGGATCAGCGGCTCCGAAGAGTCGTTCAAAAACGAGTCGTGGATTCACTTCGGGAGCCATCGGGGTTGACGGAGTGCGCCAGGAAATCGAGTTCGAGTACGCACACGAATACCCGGAATCGCAGTTGCCGACCACACGGGAGTCGTCACAACCCAGTTCAAGAGACGCTAACCTTGTTCGCTGTCCCAGAAACTGCGCCGCGACCTGATCCGCAGAGGTTCCGCCATGGATATCCGCTCCAGCCGTCTTTTTGGGACGCACCCCGGTGAGATACGACGCTCCGGCGCGAGCATGGTCTCCGGCTCCGTCCGGCCCAGCCTCGCCGTTCTGATCGCGAAGTCCAGAAAGGACAAAGATATCGTTCCGTACCGCTTCCAGCGGCTTGAGAGTCCTTGTCAGAGCGAAATCCGCCCCTTCGGTTTTCGGTGTGAACGAGTCCATAATAATCCCGTTAGGGACATAGACGAATGCCAGACGCACCGGGGACGCCTTCACCGGACTGAGTTCAGCGAAAGCAGGCGTCATAGCATCCAGAAAGGGTAAACCAAGAGCGACGCCCATTCCCTGAAGAACAGTGCGACGACTGACGCTTTTACGAGTGATGTGGTTCATTTGCTTGCAACGACTTTCCTGACCGGGGCGCTTGGTACAGCGGGAGCGATACCCCGGGTTTGCTGAAATGGAAGACTCAGTGCGATTTCCCGTACTAAGGTAGAGAAGCGATAGTTATCTTTTTCGACGGCGACCGCAATTTTCTCAATGGTTGGACGGTCGTATTTTTCCAGACCTCGCCCCAGAGCGTAGGTCATAAGTTTTGCAGTCAGTGCGCGGGTAAAGGTTCCCCTGTCCTGCTTCAGGACACTGGCAAGTTGTTGGGGTCCGACAAACGACTTGCCCCCTGGTAATGTACCGGACGCTTCCACCGGAGTCGCTCCGTCTACGACCCGCCAACGCCCCAGAGCATCGAAGTTTTCCAGACCGAATCCCAGGGGGTCAAGACGGGCATGGCAGGAAGCGCAGAGCGGTTTCGCCCGATGCGCTTCCAACTGCTGTCGCAAAGACGCGCCCGCAGAGACCTTCGTGTCCTCCAACGATGGCACACCTGGCGGCGGCGGCGGTGGCGGTGTATTGAGAAGATTGTCGAGAATCCACTTGCCGCGCAAAACTGGACTGGTACGTGTCGAGTATGACGTAAGGGTGAGGACGCTTCCCTGTGTCAGGACGCCGCAACGGTTCGTTCCAGCAAGGCTGACTTTGCGAAATTGTGGCCCTTGAATATTGGGGATACCATAATGTTTTGCCAGCTTTTCATTGACAAACGTATAATCTCCATCGATGAAGTCCAAAATGGAACGGTCATTCTGAACGATTTCATTGAAGAACATCTCGGTCTCCCGACGCATCGAAAACCGCAGATATTCATCGAAAGAGGGAAATTTCTCCAGATCACGCTGAAGAGATTCCAGTTTTCGTAATTCGAGCCACTGCCCCGCGAAGTTGGATGCCAGCGAACCAGCGCGAGGATCTCGGCGCATTCGCTCCAGTTGCGCTTTCAGGACTTCCCGGCGGCGCAGAGCGCCGTTTTGCGCCAGATTCAGGAGCGTCTCATCAGGCATACTGCTCCACAAAAAGTAGGACAGGCGGGATGCCAACTCAAAATCATCCCGCTTTTGCTCGATTCGGAACAGGAAACGGGGCGAGACCAGAATTGCCTGCACCGCGCTACAGAGAGATTCTTCAAAGCTATCTCCCACCTTACGCGATTCCCGAAACAGGGTCAGGTATGGCGCGACTTCGATGGCGGCGACCGGTCTGCGGAAAGCAAGGCGCGTGAAATCGGTCAGAATCTTTTCGGGACAGGCATTGGTGTGCTTGCCATTTTGATGCCCACAGGTAAAAAGCTTACTGCGAGTAGCGAGAGAAGGCCCCTTTGGAACATTGTACGGGCCGCCGATCTCGACGTTACCGATTTTTACTCCCCCCATCAAACTCTTTAACTGACGCTCCCGGAATTCCTTGAACTTCTTTTCCCCTTCTTTGCGTTTTTCGATTTCTTCGGGCGTTGCGTTGGCGGGAAGCGGCGGCAACACAAAAGGTGGCGCAGGCGGAACCACTTTTTTAGAGGCATTCGGCCCGCCGAACTTCGGGGGCATCCCTTCGTAGATGCGCTCTATGGTGACCGCGATCCATCGCTCACCGGCAGGAATCGCCATTCGGTCAAAAGACACCTTCTGACCATATACCTCGAAAGGACCGCCGGGAAAGGACGTTACCCCTTCCGGGAGATAACTCCGACGTTGCACCTTCTTGCCATCGATCCAGAGAGCCAGTTGCATCGGTTCGCAACCCTCCGGGCGCAGACCACTTAGCACGGCGTTGATGACATAGTTCCCGTCCGCCGGAAATCGGAAGTTTGTATGGAACGATTGTGGAAGCGTCAATCCTTCCTCATCGTAAACGACAGGAATCTTTTCCAGAGCAACCGCATCTTTACGGGGCGAGCGCAATTCAATCAGTCGGACGGGGATATTTTCCAGACCGAAAATCGCTTCACGCGAAACCTGCTCCGCCGCCGTCAGGTATTTCTCCAGCAGAGGCGGCGAAAGCGAGAGAACGTCGCCGATATTGTCGAAACCGTACCCGGAATCATCCTGAGGGAAATCATCGGCGGGGCGGAGTTTGACGCCGAGTAGGTCGCGCACCGTGTTATTGTATTCCACCCGGTTGAGGCGACGCGCCGTCACTTTTCCCGCTTGTGGACGAATTGCCTTTTCTAATCGGGTGAGTTCTTCCAGTGTCCATGTCGTCATCGCTTTTGACTCGGCAGGGTCTGGTTTCGGAGAACCCGGTGGCGGCATCTGCCCGGTGCGAATACGGGAGACGAAATGTTTCCAGCTATCGGGGTCTTTCGCCAAAGATGCGGAAGTCAAAAAATTATCGAGTTCCAGACCGGCGCTCGCTGCCCCCTTCGTGTGGCAACCAAGACAGTTCTTGCGAAGAAACGGCGCTACTTTGACATCGAATTCGGTCGATTTTCCGGGAACGATAGGCGGTGCGATAAGTAGCAGAGCGACAAGCGGAAGGAGCGGCAGTGCGTACTTGATCATTTCTTGAGGTACCCCAGATCGGCAAGCCATTCCTGAAAACGAACATGCCAGGTTCCGAAGGGAATGCCGCCCCGTTCTCCAATAGCTCCCCCATGACCGCCATGACCGTAGATATGTAACTCGGCAGGAATCCCGGCGGTGAAGAGAAGATTGTAATACTCTACAGTTTGCTTCGCATGGAATGCGTCATCCAGACCGGCGCTGGTCAGGAACGCTGGCCCTGCATCCGGCGGAATCGCAAAGTTCATCGGAGCCCAGCCGGCATAAACTAAACCGACGAAGTCCGGGCGGCATCCTTCCCGCTCTACCGGGTCAGCGGTGCCAGGCTTTCCAGCGTCATTACGCATCTGGACCAATGCGGCGAGAGCGCCTCCGGCGGAAAATCCCAGAATGCCCACCCGTTTTGGATTGACGCCCCACTCGGGTGCATGACTTCGGACCAGACGGAACGCACGTTGCGTGTCCTGCAATGCTTCCCCTTCGACTGTATATTTGTAGCCCGGCGTAAAAGCCAAACGGTACTTGAGAACTGCGGCGGCGACTCCCATTTTATTCAGCCATTCCGCGATCTGAGTGCCTTCGTTCGGCCATCCCAACTCCCGATGACCTCCACCGGGAGCGACAATGATCATCGTGCCGGTCGCTTTGTCTTTCGCAGGCAAATACACAGTGATAGTGGGATTATGGACATTCTTGATGTTGTAGTACTGTCCCGGTTTCGGATTCGGAGGAGTCAGAATCTCTTTTTCGTTCGTTCCCTGCAAGGTTGGGGAACCGGGCGGATACAGCGGCAACACAAGCGGCGCCTGCGCCGTGACTTTCAACGGCATCAAAGCGATAGCAGAGAAAGCCAGCAAAATATACGCCAGAGACAGGAAGGACAGGGGGGAACAACTAAAAATTTTCATCATTGAATACCGGTGAAACGATTGCGTTCCGCGCCGATTTGCACCGGCGATTCGGCAGGAACGAGGCAAAGAATGCGGAAAGCGAAATTCTGACTCATTCACAATCGCATGAATCCGATTATAATCGATTTCTCTTGATTTGACGAACTATTCAATTCGTATTCAACAAGAAACTGAAAATAAAAAAAAGCCCCCGGCGCAATGCGCCGGGGGCCTGTTTCCAGTTAACCCTCGCCCGGTGGCGGCAGTTCCGGCAACGAGAAGGGAGCCGATAAAGCCGCTTCAGAGTCGTCGAAATCCCCACCGGATTCGACTTTGCGGAAGATAATCGACGACTTTTCATCAGCACCGTCAACATCAGCGCGGATGATATCTCCGGAACTGAAGCGACCCAGCAAAACTTCTTCCGACAACGGGTCTTCGATCAGTCGTTGTACGGCGCGACGTAATGGACGCGCCCCGAACTGCGGATCGAAGCCTTCTGTCGCCAATCGCTCCAGAACGCTGTCAGAGATTTCCAGTTCCATTCCCTGCTGAACGACCTGCTTCTTGATTCCGCCCAGAATGATGCTGACAATATTGCGAATATTGGCGGCAGTCAACGAGTGGAACACGATGACTTCGTCCAGACGGTTGATAAATTCCGGGCGGAAGACTCGCTTCAACTCTTCGTTGATGCGCTTCTTCATCGCTTCGTAATCTTTTTCCGTCTCATCTTTGGGCGGGTCTTTCCGCAGACCAATCGTCTGTTCGCGGTTGATCAACTGCGACCCGACATTACTGGTCATGATAATGACCGTGTTCTTGAAGTCAATCACTCGCCCCTGTGAATCGGTCAAGCGTCCGTCTTCCATCACCTGCAACAGGATATTGAAGACTTCCGGGTGCGCTTTTTCAATCTCATCGAGCAGGATGACGGAATACGGTTGACGTCGTACCGCTTCGGTGAGCTGCCCGCCTTCGTCGTAACCGACGTAACCGGGAGGCGCCCCCACGAGGCGGGAAACGGCGAACCGCTCCATGTATTCGCTCATGTCGATACGGATGAGCGAATCTTCCTTCTCGAACAGGAACTGGGACAACGCCCGCGCCAGTTCGGTCTTACCGACACCGGTCGGCCCCAGGAACAGGAACGTTCCCATCGGGCGTTTCGGGTCTTTCAGACCGGAGCGCGCACGACGCACCGCTTTGGAAACAGCGACAATAGCCTCGTGTTGCGAAACAATCCGTTTGTGCAGTTCCTCCTCCATTTTGAGAAGCTTCTGCGTTTCCGTCTCTACTAACCGGTTCACCGGAATACCCGTCCACGAGTAAACGATCTGCGCGATTTCATCCTCACCGACTTCCATCGGCGCGGCGTTTCGCTCCTCGTCCCACTTGGCCTGCATCTCCCGGATACGCTCCCGAAGGTATGCCTTTTGCTCGTCCAGAAATCGCGCACGGTCATACTCGCCCCGTTGCGGCAGAGCGTTGATTTCCTTCTCAACCTGCATCAATTCCTGTTTGGCGGTACGAAGAGGAGTCGGCGCCATCGCATGGCGCAATCGCACTTTCGATGCCGCTTCGTCCATCAGGTCAATTGCCTTGTCCGGCAGGAATCGGTCGGAAATATAGCGATCCCCCAGACGAGCCGCCGCTTCGAGGGCAGCATCGGTGATTTTCACCTTGTGATGCTCCTCGTAGCGATGGCGCAGACCGCGCAGGATTTCAACCGCTTCATCAATCGACGGTTCAGCAACCTTTACCATCTGGAAGCGACGCGCAAGCGCGGCATCCCGCTCGATATACTTGCGGAACTCGTCCAACGTGGTAGCGCCGACGCACTGCAGTTCGCCTCGCGCCAGCGCAGGCTTCATGATGTTGGAAGCGTCGATAGCCCCTTCCGCCGCCCCCGCTCCGACCACCGTATGAAGTTCGTCCATGAACAGGATCACTTCTCCGGCGGCTTTTCGGACTTCATCCATGACGCGCTTCATGCGCTCTTCGAACTCGCCGCGATACTTCGTACCGGCAACGAGGGAAGCAAGGTCAAGCGAAACAATACGCTTGTCCTTGAGCATTTCAGGGACATCCTGCTGTGCAATGCGCAACGCAAGGCCTTCCGCGATTGCCGTCTTACCGACGCCGGGTTCGCCGACCAGTACGGGGTTATTCTTGGTACGTCGCGAGAGAATTTGAATGACGCGCTCGATTTCCGAGGCTCGTCCGACAACAGGATCGACCTTGTCATTTCGAGCGTTCTCGGTAAGGTCGCGACCGAATTCATCGAGGGTTGGCGTGCGGGAGCGCTGCGGGCGTCCTCCCTGCTGACCCGGTTGCGGTTCGGCATCCTGAATTTCCAGAACGACGCGACGCGTCCTCTCAAGGTCAACGCCCAGTTTTGACAGGACGCGACCCGCAAGACCCTCGCCCTCACGGATGAGGCCCAGAAGCAGGTGCTCCGTCCCGATATAGTTATTATTTAACTGCCGCGCTTCGTCGTAAGCGAGGTCGATGACCCGCTTCGCACGCGGAGTGAGTTGCATATCCTGCCCGAGACGTCCGTCGCCCCGTGCAACCTGTCGCTCGATTTCGCTTCGGACACGTCCCAGAGAGACGCTCATCCGATCTAAAATCCGGGCGGCGACGCTATCATTTTCGCGCACCAGACCCAGCAACAGGTGCTCGGTGGAAACATAGTTTTCGCCCAATCGACCAGCTTCTTCCTGTGCGAAGAAGACCACCCGTCGGGCGCGTTCGGTAAATCGTTGCCACACGGCGTTCCCGTACCTCCTCTAAACCCTGAGAGCGCAAAGTGAAAAGTGCAGAGCGTAGGAAAATGTAGAAGAAAACCATTTCGCATTTTCCTACGCTCTGCACCCTGCGCCTTACGCTCTATCGGGTACTTCAATTGTACCACCGATTCAAGCGACGAGGTTCCCATGATCAGAGGCAGGAACCTGTCGGAAAGAGCAGGGAGACTGTCGGGAACCTATCTCCACAACCGCCCTTATACTCGAAAGTCGGGTTCCTCAGTACAGTTATTTATCAGATTTGTCCTCTCCTCTGACCACTGTCAATCCGAGGTATGAAGAACATGTATCGAATTCAGGCTATAATCGGCGAGGAAGCGAACATCGAGAATTTCAAGGTATTGCCATCTTCGAATTCGGGAAAGCGGTGACTCATGCAGGAAATGGGCGTCGGGATTGTAGGGTACGGATTTATCGGCAAGGTTCATGCATTCGCACATCAGGCGATTCCCTTTATGTATGACCCTCTGCCGGTCAGGGCGCGATTGATCGGCGTCTGCACAGCGACGGAAGCATCGGGGCGAAAGGCGCAGGAATCCGCCGGTTTCGAATTCGCCACCACCGACGCCGCCGAATTACTGGCGCGGGACGATATCCAGATCATTCATTGTTGTACGCCTAATGACGCCCATTATTCGTTTCTTCGGGACGCTATCGCTTCCGGGAAGCACATATACTGTGATAAGCCACTCACTCGAACGGTAACGGAAGCGGACGAAATTGCAACGGCGGCGCGACTGAATCCCGGCGCAATCCGGCGCATGACGTTTCATTACCGCTTCATTCCCGCTATTCTCCGGGCGCAACAACTGATCGCGGAGGATTTTCTGGGCGAAGTCTACCATTTCCGGGGCGCGTACCTTCACGCCGGATATCTTGACCCCAAACGCCCGCGCACCTGGCGACTGGAAATGGACAAAAGCGGCGGCGGCGCAATTATGGATCTGGGGGCGCACCTGTACGACCTCATGCGCTGTCTGCTAACGCCGGTGACCGGAAAGATGACAGAAGTGAACGCGCAACTGCAAACGCGCATTCCCCAGCGACCCGACCCCAAAACCGGAGAACTGAAACCGGTCGACGTGGACGATATCGCTGTCGCTCAGGTGAAGACCGCTTCCGGGGCGATAGGCGTTCTTGAGGCTTCCCGTCTGGCGACCGGAGTGCAGGACGAACTCCGCTTCGAGATTCATGGAAGCAAAGGCGCAATCTCCTTCAACTTGATGGAACCGAACTTCCTGACGATCTACGATGCCTCTATTCCGGAAGCCGCTCTGGGAGGCAATCGCGGCCCGCAACGGATTGAATCCGTCGCCCGCTTCCCGAAGCCTTATGCATTCAATGTCACAAAGAACACGCTGGGTTGGCCGCAAATGCACATCCATAGCCTGTTTGATTTCCTTTCCGCTATCGGCGGCGGAGAGGACAATGGCCCAAACTTCGACGATGGGTTGGCGGCGAACCGTTTTGTCGACGCCTGCCAGCGCTCCGCACAGCAAGCGGGATGGGCGAGCATAAGATGAGCATCGTTGAACACTGAATCGGCGATTACACAGGAGATACTCGGAGATACTCGGAGATTCCCTATTTCATTAAGCGGTAGACGCCAGACCTTACGGATTCGGGATTTTTACGGAGAGAGCACGCGGAAGCAGTTCGCAGGTGATCGGGGCAAGACCGGCATGGTCGCCATCGATTTGAACATCCGCCGGGTCTGCCGCCGACAGGGAGATTCGGCGGGCGCGACGGTACAGCGTGTCCGGTTCCTCCGCGATCTTCCCTCGCATCGCGTTGGTCACCTGACGGAAGAACGAGGCTTTCTGTGAAGCGGTATTCTGATTGGGCGGTGCAGTAAAGATGAGGATATCCAGCAGACCGTCCGACAAGCTGGCATCCGGAACAATCCGGTAATCGCCGCCATATAACCCTGCGTTTGCGATGACAATGGTGAACGCCTCAATATCCATCGGATCGGCATCGTCGATCTGAATCACATAACGAGACGGGGCATACGAAGCGACATTCACCAGACCTGCTAAAACATACGCTCCGGAACCGAGGACGTTTTTGACATTCGGGTCGACGCTCGCGATAGCGGCGGCATCGAAGCCGACGCTGCACATCAGCAGGAATCCGCTTTTTTTGTTCGGGGTCGAGATTTGCCCGATATCTATGCTGACCGTTCGTCCGGTCAATGCGATTTGCGCGGCGCGTTCCAGATTATCGACAGGAATGCCGAGTTCACGCGCCAGAACATTCACCGTTCCTGAGGGCAGAATGCCCATAGTCGCACCGCTGCCGAGCATCGCTTCTCCGGCGGCGCGAAGCGTCCCGTCCCCGCCGGAGACAAGCACAAGACGAGCGCCAGATTCCAGCGCATGCCGCGCCGCCATCTGCGTTTCGTCCGGTGTCTCTACCAGATACTCGGGGACAATCAGTCGCCGGGAAGATTTCAGATAACGACGGACTGCATCCAGCGTATTGCTGGTTGCGTAAGGAATCAAACCGTTTGCGGGTCTTCCGGCATTCGGGTTATAAATCAGCGCTATTTCAGCCATGCACGCCGCTCCCGGTATAATTTAAGGTATGACGCCGCTGTTACCGCCGCCGCTACCACCAGTTCCGCTGTTGCCGCCGCCTGCGCCGTTCGCTTCGTTCGTTCCAGAGACGTTATTTTCGCCGCCATCTTCGGTGGGCGCACGCCCCGCATTGACATTGGTATAATATCGCTCCGCCTCAGTGAAGGCAGGCGTTCCGGGACCTGCCATCTTTGCCTGCGACCAGTATTCGAGCGCGCTTTTCTTGTCGCCCGCCGTGTAGGAATCATTGCCCTTTTGCAGCAGGGACGCTGCGGTAGTCGCCGCCTGCTGGTTCGCATTCAAAAAATCGCTTTGATTTTGACGTTGCGAGCCGGGACGTATTGCGCCCGTCGGATTGGGAAGCGTTGCGGGAGCGGTGGGATTGATTGATGAATTTGTCGGAGCTGTCATCCCGTTGTTCAGGTACCTTTGCACCTCCGCCATTGCATCCTGCGTTTTAAAATCGGTCGGAGTCACTTTGAGGGCTTCCTGATACCAGCGGATAGCCCCCGGATAGTCAGAAATGGTTTTCGATTGCTCCGCCAACGCAATATAGCTATATGTCTCCCCTTTTGTTGCATCCGTTTTGGTCGTCACATCTGAGTTGAGATCGGTGCGAACAGCGCGGAAGATTTCCGCCGCTTCCGGATACTGTTTTTGCTCGTAAAGGGCAGCTGCCTTGTTGTAAAGACCTGCGGTAACTGCCTGGCGGTTTATCGCAGCCTGATTCTGAAAGGCTTTGACAATCGCCCACCCTCCGCCTAAAGCCGCCAGAGACAGCACAACCAGCAAAATGATGATCGGTCCCCATCGATTGGCGGACGCCTGTACGGGCGCATTTTCCAACGGCATCGCGCTCGAGTTCGGATATTGCGAGGGATTCGGATACTGTGACGGGTTAGGATACTGAGACGGACTGGGGTACTGCGAGGGATAGGCGCCATAAGCCCCGCTTTTCCCGGTATTACTGGTTCCCATCCCGGATTTTCCGCTACCAAAAATCGTCGGGTTTCCGACTATAGTAGGGCTTTGCGGAAGCGACGGCGTATAAAAGCGTTGAGAGGATTCATAGCCCGGCTGTCCCTGTAAAACGGAGTAGGGACGCGAACTTGCCGCCGCGACCACGGCATTTCGAAAATCTATAGCCGACTGAAACCGTTGCGCGGGATCCTTCGCCGTCGCTCGTTGAATGACCGCATCCATCGCAGGACCGATTCCCACAGCAATTGGGGTCGGTTCGTTCATAATGCGATAGGTGATTGTCACCACAGTGTCCCCCTGAGTGGTGAACGGTTTACGCCCGGTCAACATTTCGAACAGGAGGATGCCAAGGGAGAAAATATCGGAGCGATAATCCGTCTCTCGCCCCATGATCTGCTCGGGCGACATATACGATGGGGTTCCAAAGACCTGACCGGCGATTGTCAACTGGGACTCTCCGGTGATCCGGGCAATCCCGAAATCCGTTAATTTGACGCGACCATCATTGAGAAGATAGATATTCTCCGGCTTGATATCGCGGTGGACGATGCCCAGATGATGCGCATAATCGAGAGCGTCCGCCATGGAAACGGCGATATGCACGGCATCGTTCATCGGAAGCGGGCCAACGGCGCCGATTCTATCACGGAGCGTCTGCCCTTCCAGAAACTCCATGGCGATAAAATAGCGCCCTCGATCTTCGCCGACCTCGTGAATGGTGACGACATTCGGATGATTCATCGCGCCTGCTGCACGCGCCTCACGGAAAAAGCGTTCGATCCGATCCCGCCGAGGTTGCCCCTGGACATCCGCCGCCAGCGCAAGTTCCTTGACCGCAACGCGCCGGTTGACCTGCGGGTCACGCCCTTCCCACACGATATCATTCGACTGCGCGATTTTGCGCGTCAGTTGATATCGTCCCAGTGTCGGCAGAGCCGATTGCGGTTTTTCAGGAGTCGGCGTCATCGGGAACAGGTATCCTCTACGGGCGATTAGATAATGGATTCCGAATTCGGCTATTAAAATCGGGCGATCATCAGAGATTTAGTACTTTCTGATTATATTTTCTCATCTATTACGAATTTACGCCATCATAAGTTTAATTAATTATGAATTTTCTCGTTATACAGCCCAACATCTACCACTTTTAGAACCAGAGCAGTAATATTATCCTTGCCTCCTGCATCATTTGCAGCGTCTACGAGCGATATTACGGCATCAGACGGACTTTCCTTACCAAGAATGTCCGCTATCTGGTTATCATCCACCATTCCCGTCAGACCATCCGAACACAGAAGGATCGTGTCATCCTTTTGTACGATGACGCTCTCGAAATCCGGTTCGAGAATCGGATCCACTCCCACAGATCGGAGAATATAATTGCGATATGGTGATTTTTCCGCTTCCTCGCGTGATAAATTTCCACGGCGGACTTGCTCTTCGACCCACGAATGATCTGTCGTCAGGCGCTTCAACGGTTCGCCGCGCCGTAATAGATACGCCCGTGAATCCCCCACATGAGCAATAGTTATTACGTCCTCTTTGACGATTGCAACAACAGTAGTGGTTCCCATTCCAGCGACCTTACTGTCAAATTCTCTGGCAGCACGATAAATCAGGGCATTCGCCCGGTTTAGCGCAGTTCTCAGAATGGCTTCTGTCTCGTACGATGTATCCGGATCGAAGTACGAGCGAATCACGGTCTTTAACGCCGTTTCAGAGGCGACCTGCCCTGCCTGATGCCCCCCCATGCCATCCGCAACGGAAAATAGTCTGCCCCGCAACGCCAGACGCGCCGGATCCTCCGGGACAAAAAAATCATATTTGTCCTCGTTATGCTCCCTGGAGCGTCCAATATCGGTACGCGCTGACCAGGCGATCCGCACATGTCTTTCCGGACGATCCGTTCGGCTTTCCCAGGGTATCGCAACCTCGGCAGCATTCAATTCTTCTGTTGTTTCCTGCATATTTATCTTGAAAAGAGGGCGGCAATACGCCTCTAAATTACTTCCTCGTACTGAAATGCCATCGTATCCGCGATATTGTCATGCCAGGTGCGACCTTTAGGATCCCAGAGCATCCAGAGGAAACCTAACCCGAGAGGCAAAGCGGAAAAAATTGCCATAAACGTTCTCAAAGACGAAGTTTGCCAGTCGAGAATATGACCATCGGGTTTCAGGACGATAATCTGCGTAATTTGCTTGCCGAATGTCTGTCCGCTCATCGATGTCATCACCGCAGTGTACACGGTCATGCTCACCGCAAGCGCTCCCCAGATGATCCAGAACCATCTTCCTGCATTGGGAGATGTTATCAAAAAGCGTCCCGTAAACCAGAATCCGATCAACCCGATCATTCCGCCGACGATAATGAAAATCATAGCGTCGATCAGAAATGCCATCAACCGTTGTCCAAAGGTCGCCGGTTGAGAGCGGGCGGGATCAATAACAGGAATCCGCTCATAATCGGCATCGAAAGCCTGGCGGGTGGCTTGCGGAGGCGCACAGGAATCGCAGTAAATGAGACTGTTATATTCAATTGTGCAGGCGGAGCAAAGAGCGTTACCACATACCCCACAGGAATTGATCGCTTCCCGGTTCGCATGCGTATAACAGGCAAGCTTACCTTTCATCGAAGCGGGATGGAGACCGGTCGCACACCTGCGACAAACCTCTGCCCGGTTCTCGTTCCGTGTCCCACATTTAGTGCAGACCACGTTGCCACCTCTTTCTTTCCGCCTTACCGTTTAAAAATGTGACAATGATCAAGAAGTCGGCGCGCGGAATGTAAATGCTGTCTTCCCCATTATAACGCTATCGCCATCAGAAAGGGGAACAGGAGTATTTTCAGCGATTCGTTTTCCATTGACCGTGGTGCCATTCGTGCTTCCCACATCGGTCAAAATGAATGTACCACCTTCATAGACGATGACAGCATGCTTTCCCGAGATGGTTGGATCGCCTGTCAGGACGACATGATTCCCGACTCTGCGACCAAAAGTCGTTTCCGTTCCAGCAAGAACGGTCGCCTTTCCATCGGCGGCGACCAATCGCGCAACGGAGCCGCCCGGCGCTGGCAGGGCGGGCATCGGTGCGTCCTCTTCGGTACCCGCTTCCGGCGCAGGCAGAGCGACGGTCTCAACCTCGGCAGGAATAACAACTGTCAATTTGATAGCTCCAAATTGAACTGTCATTCCATCCGCCAGGGACGACTTTTGCCCCATCGCAAGGGATTCCCCACCGCGCCGTGTCCCGTTGGTGCTTCCCGTATCCTCAAGCCAGACGGCACCGTCCTTCTCGACTACCACACGGGCATGACGCCGGGAGACGGTCTTATCCTGTATTACGACATCCGCTCCTTCACGCCCTACGATATTCTCACCAGCGCTGAGCAGGAAATCGCGACCATTCTCATCCACGAACTTGGGTCGGGGGCGGCCTAGAGGCAGTTCGCCCAGTTTCGCGCCGATCATCAGCCCGCATTCCGGGCAAAAGCCCTCATCCGGCAAAATCTGTCGGGACAACAACGGACACGGGGACAGATCCATCGCACAAATAGTCGGTAAGTTGACGCCTCCGACGGCAATAGTTCGCTCCGGCACCGGCGAGGCGTTCATAAATGCAGTCGCTGCATCGCTCACTCCCGCCATAGTCGGGTTATCGTTCATGCGTGTTCCTCCGGTCATCACGGGCGCAATCGTGGGACTGTTGACAGCCTGCGCCTGTAATCGTAATTGACGATCATAAGCGGCGCGTCGGGCAGGGTCTTTCAGGGTCTCGAACGCTTCATTCAACGCGCCAAACCGCTCTGCATCTCCGATCACCTCACGGACTCTCTCCCCATAGACGCGGCGCACTTCTTCCGGCGTGGCGTTCCTGGCGACGCCTATCAGGGTATAGTAATCAGCTAACGGTAGTTCTTCTGCCATTCAATCCTCTAATTTCCCCTGACCACATCCTGACAGGGTGAAATTATACTGCAACAAAGTAAAGTTCAAAGAGCGACGGTTCTCCAACGGATCAGCGCTTCTTCCCCTGATCCAGATGATAGATCGTCCCAATAAGAGTCTTCTCCGCGCCGCTATCGTCGCCGCGTTGCGCTGCCTGTGACGCCTGAGCGACTTCACGAGCTTCGTCCACGCGCCCCTGTTGCGTCAGCAGGACACGCGTTCTTTCCAGAGCCTGTGCCAGGTCAACTGAGGAAAGCATCTGCGTCCGCATCCCCATCATCGTTTGCTCCAGATCACGGGACGCCTGAACAACGGAAAGTTCCTGAGCGACAACCGGGTCTTCCCCCGTTGCGGTGATAGTCGGGTCGGCGATGAAATCAACAACGGCGCTAGCGGATAGTTTTTCCGAACGTCCGGTGGCGGGATCTTCCCACGTCAGAGTCGCCTTTGCGACACGGTAGGTCGCGGGACGGCGCGGTTCCCAATCCATCTCCCACAACTTGGAAATAGTGGCGCCACGTTCCAGATCGCCCAGAGAGATTTCCGCCGTTCGAGCGCCAAAACTCGGTTGTGATCCGTAAACCTGTCGGACGGTGGCTCCTCGCGGCAATTGCAATGTCAGCTTGACATTCTTGGCAGTGACTCCCAGAACCGTTTCCATCTCACGACGGAAAACGTCCGGAATTTCATCCGGGCGGGCGATGTAATAATAGTTTCCCCCGGAGCGTCGCGCGATCCCCGCCATCAATTCCTCATTGTATTCCAGCCCAAAGCCCAGGGCTGTGACCGTAACGCCCCGCGCTTTCAGGTCGGCTACCTGCTGGACAATGGAGTTGAAGTCACGCAATCCCGCGGTCGGTTCTCCATCGGTGAGGAGCAAAACTCGGGTGACATACCCATCCAGAGGCACGGAAGCAGCCTGTGCGCCACCAGCATAAAGCCCGTCGAACAGATTGGTGGTATTGCCGGGCGTGATACGCGCAATGTGTTGCTTGATCAACTGAGGATCCGTCACGCGCCGGGCGGGCATGATCACCTCGACTGCATCGTCGAAGGCGACTATGGAAAGCGCATCATCCTGCGTCAGCATATCCACAACATACGAACACGCCCTTTTCACATACTCCAAAGGTTCGCCTTCCATCGAGCCAGACCGGTCAATGACCAGAGCGACATTGACCGGCATACGACGACCGCCGATAGCGACGCTGGTTCCATTGGCGGTAATCTGTGTCAGTACGTGCTGACGGGTGCGATCCCCCGCCGCTGCGAACCGATTTCCGACTCGTACCGTCATAGAGACTCCAGAAGACCCCGGCGCCTGCTGCGGTCTCGGTTGCGGCGGAGGCGCCATTTGAGTCTTGTTTGTATCCGCTGGAACCTCAGCAGGTCGACGCCCTCCTGGCAGAATGGTGATTCTTGCACGGGCAGGCTGTTGACGCGCCGGAGGGACTCTGTCGTTGCTGTACGGATCAAACTTGGTTTTATCGTTCATATTCGCCTAACTCGCCTCGTTTGAGACTTTTACATCAATTGCACGGATCACCGGTTGATGGGACTTTCCCTGTTGGACCGCTCTATCCCCTTCGATTTTCACTTCAATGACATCCGGATTGAATGCAAGAGTAAATCCCCGGAACAGTTACAGCCTGATTTTTGTCGTCAAATATCTTTAATTCAGCTCGAATCACCCTAAGAAAGTTAAGGTTAGAAACGTTTTCGCTCTTGAGAATCACTCTAAACGAAGCGATGTGCCGCCGATAACTATTGTATCGCCCACACTCAGCGATTGGCGAGAGATGCGTTGCCCATTAACAAAAGTCCCGTTGGTTGAACCGGCATCTTCCACAGCATATCCCCCAGAAATATCACTGACGATTCTTGCATGCGACCGCGAGGCTTTAGAATCATTCGGAATTGCTATATCCGCATTCGGGTCCCGCCCGATGACCGCTCCCGCACGTAACACGAAAGTCGTACCGGCATGAGGACCAGAGGAAGTCATCAATCGACTCGGCGTTCCTCCCGGCGATGTCGGATTGTTGCCGACCATGATTGTTCGAGACGCTTGAGACGTTTGTGGTCTCCCGCTCGGGTTCCAGACGCCAGAGGTGGTTTCCGCTTTGGGTAAATCCGCGAGAGAAGGGAGCCCACTATCAACCGGACGCGACGGCGCGACATCTTTGGGAGTGGCAACGGTAGGCTCACGAGTCAGTCGTTCATAAAACACCAGCAGTTTGTTGCCCAGTTGTATCTGATCACCATTTTTGATAGGAATCTCGCTGGAAATTCGCTGACCATTGACCAGAACACCAGATTCTGATTCCCCGGTATCTCGAACGGTAAACTGCCCCCCCGGCGCGGCGGCGAGGATGGCATGAGTGCGAGCGACCGAAGGATCTCCGAAGAGCGGAATATCGGATAGTTCGAAACGACCAATTCGGGTCTCCTGCTTTTCAATCAGGAACTCTTTACCTTCATTTCGTCCGATCACAACCCGAATCCAAGCCTCTTTCAAAAGCTCGTTCACCAGAGCGATAAAGAGACCTATCATGGCGCCAGTGATAGCGAACCCAAATAGACGCGAGGCGATTCCGGGAGAGGATAGTCCTATCAGAAGGTAAGGTAAAATTTCGAAGGTAGCTCCGCCAATCATTCCCCCAATCAGGCCGCCGATGAAACCGTTACGTCCTACTCGCGGGCTCCATTTAACCCAACCGGGAGCGGTTCCCGCCAGAGCGCCGATAATAGCCCATCCAAGCCCGCGCGCGATCACGTTCCGCAGGAAATCGACCGGAGTCCGGGTAGGCGACACATAAAGAGGACCGAAGAAAGCCATACCCAGATGACCGCCGATGAACCCGGCGAGGATGCCAACAAGCAGGGAAATACCCAGCAAACGCCCCACTGGAATTCGGACTCCCGTGAGCAAGGATTCCGCCAGAGTCAGAAACAGAGCGATGCATGTCCCCCACGAAGCGAAGATCAAGAGATACGTATTGTACTCATGCGCGGACAGATGACCGGCATCATTACTGATAACAGAAAAGACGCCCGGTAAAATCGCGCTCAGAGGCAGAATCAATAAGTCAGAAACGACCCAGGTCACGAGGCCCGCCAGCACACCTGCAACCATAAAGATAATGACTCGACTTACCAATCCGCTCATGTAAATGATCTATCCCTGATTTCTCTAACTTTCGAACCGGAACACGGACGATCCGATCTGTATTTCGTCGCTGGTTTGCAAATTTTGAACGCCGTCGATGCGAACGCCATTGACATAGGTGCCGTTGGAGGAGCCAGCGTCCTTAATATTCCATACCCCATTGACCTGTTCTATAATCGCATGACGACGCGAAACCGCATTATCCTGAGTAATGGCGAGCGTATTTTCCGCTTCTCGCCCCAGAGTGAAACCTTCGGTCAACTCAAGCGATTCGCCAGCAAAAGCCCCCTCCATTCCCAGCAAACGAGGAGAACCGGCGTAGGCTTGCTCGACAGAGGAACTTGCGCCGGGAGCGACGACCGCGCGGGGCGCTGGACCTACCACCGGCAGTTCCGCCAGCGAAGGCAGTGGCGGTTCCGGCGCGAAAATCGGCTTCAGTGGGCGTGCGCCAAGACTATTACTGTCCTGCGGCATTTCGACGCCCATTTTCTGAAGAGCGTCCGGCACCGACATCCCGCGTTTTTGAGCGTATCGCCAGCCGAAGTAGCCTAATCCGCCCATCAAAGCGATTCCAATGACGCCAGCCGCCCAGTTATTCGATTTCACGGGTTCCACGGGCGGGGGGGCATTGACTGTAATGGTAATGTTCTCTCCTTTGGATGTGGTGACTGTTGCGGCGGGGGAAGGCGTCGCGCCCGCCGATATCACCACCGAAGGAGCGACTGTTTTATCCGCTTTGCTCGCGCTTGCAGCGACGGAAGCTCCGGGCGACGTGACGGAAGCGGGAGAAGGTTCCCCTTTCCCTGAAGCGACGGGCTTTGCAGGGGTCGCTGCCGGCTTCGGGTCTTTTATCGCTGGCGTTGGCGTAGCAATATCCTGTTTCGGCGCTTGCGCTCCCGCTAACTGTACGCTGAGCGTCAGAAAAACGGCGAGATAAACGCATTTGCGAATTCTCATAGGTCGTCCAAGTCGTCCCTTTCATATAACCGTTGTCTGGCGCGTGGAATATTATAGCAGATATCCGATGCAATAACTCCTGCAGTACCGAGTTCCTCAGCAGCGATTTCGCCTGCCAGAGCATGAATGTAAGCCCCAGCGCGAGCGGCGTTATCAGCGGAAAGCTCCTGAGCGAGATAAGCGGCGATGATTCCGGTCAGCACATCGCCAGAACCCGCGGTTGCGGAAGCCGGTGAGCCAGTCCGGTTATAGGACAACTTACCCTCAGGAGTTGCAACCAGAGTACGCGCCCCTTTGAGCAAAGTGACTGCCTTGAATGTCGCGGCGCATCGGGTCACCGCACCTATTCTGTCCGACTGCACCTCCTGATTGGTGATTCCGAGCAGGCGAGACATTTCACCAGGGTGCGGCGTAAGAACAGTAGGAGTCGCACCCCGATAACGCACCGAAGTAAGCGAGGAAGTCAAAGCGTTCAACCCATCGGCGTCAACCACGATGGGTTTAACTACACGACGAACGAACGGTTGAACGAAAGACGCCACGGCAGGGTTTCCGCTCATGCCTGGCCCCATGGCGATGGCATCCGCTTTATCCGCCAACGCAAGCGCGGTTTCCAGCGCATCCGGTCCGCCATGCGTCCGTTCCGGCGTCTCCGGCAACGTTCGCAATATGACTTCCGGGGCAAGGGCGGCGGCGGTATCGAGCAGGCTGTGGGGAACCGCCAGCATGACCAGACCCGCTCCGGCGCGAAGTGCGGCGACCGCTGTCAGCGCCGCCGCTCCCATCATGCCCGCCGACCCGGCGATCACCAGGACTGTTCCAAAGGAACCTTTGTTCGCATCCCGGTTCTGCTTGCGCTCCGGCAGCCACGTCCGGAGAAGTTCTTGCGTCGTAATTTCCTGAGTCAACTCCGAGTTATCGGCTAGCAGTGCGCGAGGAATGCCGATATCAGCCACGGTGATTCTACCGGCATATGACGCGCCCGGATAAAGCAATAGCCCCGGCTTTGGGAGAGCGAACGTCACAGTTCGCTTCGCGGGAGCGGCGACGAAATCGACGAGTTTCCCAGTGTCGGCGTCCACTCCCGAGGGAATATCGGCGGATATGACCGGGACACCGCCTTCCGCCATTTCTACCAGATGCGTTATCAGCAGACCAATTGAACCACCAAGAGGACTGCGAGCGCCCGTGCCGAGTAAAGCGTCACAGATCAGATCAAAGGGTTCCATGACCGCACGTTCGAACGCGCTATCCGATACCGGGATGATTCGTACATCACTGATTTTCAGCGGCGCGAAATGAATACGAGCATCGCCTTTCAGTTTATCGGGGGTTCCTGCCAGAAAGATTGTCACCCGGGCTCTTGCATTCGCGAGTCGTCGCGCAGCGACGAAACCATCCCCTCCATTGTTTCCATTCCCACAGAAGATGGCAATCCGTTTCCCGATGGCATCCGATCCTAACTCCTCAATGCACGCCTGCGCCAGCGCCTCACCTGCAGTCTCCATCAGGACGACACCGGGAATACCGGCGTTTTCAATGTATTGTTGATCAATGGCTCGCATTTGAGCGGCTGTCGCCACTTTCATCGCAGAAGACCTCCAGATCGAATTGCTGTGTCAGGAACCATGACAGGTTTCACAGGAATGCCTGTGTGTACCGGAGGGCAGTAAACTCGCGTCAATTCAACCACCCCTGCACCCGACGAAGACCGATGGTGGCAGGTTCCCAATTCGGTTCCAGCGCCGCCGATTGAGCGTAGGCGTTCTTGGCTTCCACAAATCGCCCCAGCTGTTCTAATAATCGTCCCCGATGGTAGTGAGCGTAGTGACGACAGTCATAACGCGGAGCGAAAAGCGCACGATCCAGCCATTCAAGAGCTTCATGTATGCTTCCGAGTTCTGCGGTGTAAACGGCGATATCATTGTAAGAGTTGCCCAGATCAGGTTCCAGCGCAATCGCCCGATGGCATTCGGTGATTGCATCTTCCCATTGTCCACGGGACGCCAGCGTTACCGCCAGACCGGTATGCGCCTCTGCGGTCGGGTACAGTTCCAACGACATCGCGAAATACGCGGCGGCATCCTGCATATCGCCGACTTCCAGCCGTTGTCGGGCGACGTCAGAGAACTCTGCCGCCTCTTTTCGCAGAGCCGTTACCGCGAGATGATTTACTTCGTCCTTCAAAGATTGTTGCATGGACTGCTCCGGACTCAAAAGGTCAGCGTTTCTGGGTCAACCAATAAGGGTCTCCCCTGCCTGTAGCGTCAGCGCTTCCGCCTGCACTCCGATTTTCGCCATTTCCGCTTTCAAATCCGCCGGAGTTCCTGTCAGCATGGGGAAAGTTCCGTAGTGCATCGGAATCACCATCTCGACGCTGGACAGAAAACGAACCGCTCGCGCCGCTTCCTTCGGCCCCATCGTGAAGCGGTCGCCAATCGGCAGAAATGCCAGTTTCGGCGAGTAGAGCTCCGAAATAAGCGCCATATCCGAGAACAGGGCGGTGTCCCCCGCAAAATAAAAGGCGAAACCGTCTTCCAGAGTGACAACTATTCCTGCCGCCTCTCCGCCATAGAGCCGCGCCCCACTGGCGTCGATTCCAGAGGAGTGGATTGCGTGGGTCATGGTCACGGTGATTCCAAATTCGGGTAAAGAGACACTCCCACCCTTATTCATACCCTGAACATTAGCGGCGGGAACGCCCTGATCGGTAAGGTAGACCATGATTTCAAACATAGCGACCACCTGACAGTTTGTCGTCATCGCGACGGATACGGCGTCGCTGATATGGTCGCTATGCCCGTGGGTGATCAACATTAGATCGATTGGCCCGACGTCCTTCTTCTCCGGTGGGCAGGAGGGATTTCCGATGATCCAGGGATCCAATAACAGACGCTTGCCATTGGGAAGGGTGACCAGAAAAGTAGAGTGGCCGAGCCAGGTAATTTGCATTCCGGCGGGAAGGTGAGCGGGCATAGGCGAATTTCCTTCTAAAATTATCGTTCTTGTTGGACGACTTCCGAGTACAGGCTACTTATGGATATCATCATAAAAGCGAGCTCCTATGGAATAATCCTCAGGTTCTAATCGATGAAAATGGATAATGTATCCGATTCAGACGCTGCAGCGGCATAGCGAACTGACACGCCAGCAAAGACGTGAGTTCCCGGTTAAGCGACCTGCGCCGTTCCGGTGTCAGCATCCCCACCACCAGCAATCGCAAGATAGAATCCCTCGCTTATCGGTAGATAGTTGAACCCACCGATAGCGACATCGTACAGTTCGTAGAGCAAAAAATCTTTAGGGCAAAAAGTGGACGACGGTCTCACAACGCAACTGCGGCGGTAGGTGTAGCGCTTTCTGAACAGTGTCGGTCAAGCTACGGTCGACTTCCTGTTTTTTCCGTTGTCATTTCTGGCAAATATAATTGCAGGTACGGCATCGGCGGTTTTCTCCTTAATAGATCACTATACATTCGCGGAATTATCCATCACACCGACTCGATGCCGGAACACGAATCGCCTTTGAACTTCTCTTTTTTTGCATCGACTATTATGTCGACTATGTCAGTTATTCGATTGCGTCAAACGGGCGCGAATGACGCGAACGCGCTCTTCATAGGTCCTTACGGACAAGGCGGCGCTCGCTTCCCACGTCCTGACCGGTTCCATTAGCGTTATCCATGACTTGCAACCGTAATAATCCATTTCCATGGGGATTTCGACCGGATTTGCAAGTTCATAGGCGCGAATGAAAAGGGCGTAGAGCGGCTTTTCCGGCGCGCTCTCAATACGATACTTCAGGAAAGAATCGGAAAAGATGTGCTGACTCGAAAGAGCATAGAGCGCATTCGGGTTTTTCACCTCACATACCCCGGTAATATGTCCCCATGCTGAAATGCGTTCCATATCGCTGGTCGGCCGACGCCGGGATTCTTCGGTCAGCCATTGCCGATAACAGGGTTGAAGGGCTTCTCGTTGCTCGTCTTCGTGCAGATAGGTCGGAAAGAGAAGGACATTCCGGTTTCGAACATCGAATACGCCTTCCGAATCCAGAATCCCCCCCTTCCGTAGCAGAAAAACTTGTCGTCCTTCCCTGAGAGCGCGAACCGTCACAGACCACTCTTTCAAGGCGTCTGACAGCAACTCCGGGTTTGAGATTTCGCCTTCAAAATTATTCATTGATACGGCAAGATTATATCGCTTGATCAATGTAAACGGGTAAAATGCGGGACATGGACTTTATTACTCAGGTCGTAATTGCGATTCACGGCGGCGCGGGGAGCGATATTACCCCGGAAAATCTCTCTCCACAGAGGAAAGCGGATTATCTACAGGGACTGGTCACCGCTTTACGTGCGGGGCATGCCCGTCTACAAAACGGCGATTCGGCGCTGGACGCCATCGAAAGCGCCGTGCGCCAGATGGAAAATGACCCGGTATTCAACGCAGGACGGGGAGCATCTCTCGCCCTGAACGGTAACGCCGAACTCGACGCATCCATCATGGACGGCGCGACACGGACGGCAGGGGCGGTTACCGGAGTCACCCGGGTCAAAAACCCGATCACTCTCGCACGGTCAGTTATGGAGCGGTCGCCTTATGTGATGCTAACAGGTCCCGGCGCCGACGAGTTCGCTATCGACCAGAATCTGGAAAGAGTTGACAACTCCTACTTTCTGACGCCCGGTCGCCTCGCGCAGTTGGAACAAATACGCGCTCTGGGCGGTGGTCCGATCAATACAGCGACTATCCCCTACCACCCGTCCGATCATCCGACAAAAGATGTCGAAAAACATGGAACGGTGGGCGCTGTCGCCCGTGATCGGTCCGGGTCTCTCGCAGCCGCAACCAGTACGGGTGGTATGGCAGGAAAACGATATGGTCGCGTCGGCGACTCTCCCATCATCGGAGCGGGAACCTTCGCGGAAAACGCCACCTGCGCCGTCTCGACCACAGGGCACGGCGAATTCTTTATCCGATGGGCGGTCGCCTCCGATGTCGCCGCACGAATGCGCTATGGCGCAATCTCTCTGGATCGCGCCGCCTCCGATATCATTTTGAAGGATTTGCAAGCAGTGGGAGCAGAGGGCGGTCTTATCGCGCTCGATTCGAAGGGAAACGCCGCTTTGCCCTTCAACACGCCCGGCATGTATCGCGGAGTCGTCACGGAAAGCGGCGACATCTACATTGGAATATTTGACACCATGATGAACGCAAAAGACCTTTAGAGCCGTCTGACAGATCGACTACGGAATGCGATTGATCTCATTCTCTCTACCCCCCTTGCCATCGGTTATCGGTCAATGGCGACCGGGCAACCCGGTATATGACAATTCGCTCTTCGACGTTGTGACATTTTGTCATTACCAACCATGCTATGATTTCATGGATGTATAATCACTTTACAACAAGCTCGCCTGTCGCAATCATCACACCATTACTCTATGGTTCACATGCACAGGGTTATCGGGCAATGTCATAATCTTACAAGTGTCAATGGCATCGAAATCAAGAATTACAGGAAAGCGATAGATGATAAATTACACCTCCCGTATCATTGCAGGATTGATCTGCACAACATTAAGCCTTGTTATATCCGCCTCCGGGACATTCGCTCAGAATGACCCTCTTCCCTCATGGAACGACGGGCCGGTAAAACAGAAGATCATTCGATTTGTTACCAGTGCAGTAAGCCCCGGCGAAGGCTATGTCAAGGAACCGGAGCGAATCGCCATGTTTGACAATGATGGGACGCTCTGGTGCGAGCAACCAACCGTGGAAGCGGAATTTGCAAAATCTCGCCTGATGGGGAAAGCGAAGACGGATGCCGCACTGCGAGAAACAATCGCCCGGGTCAGCGCCGCCATGAAAAACGGCAAATCAGCGGATGTGCAGAGAGACATTCTCAGCCTTCTCGCTGCCTCTCATTCCGGACTGTCCGAAGAAGAGTTCGCCGATGCGGTTCGTGTGTGGCTTTCCACAGCGCGACATCCAAAATCCGGTCGACCCTTTACGGAGATGCACTATCAACCGATGCAGGAACTGCTCACGTATCTTCGTGAAAACAAGTTCCAAATTTTCCTCTGTTCCGGCGGAACGCTGGAATTTATGCGCGTCTTCGCTCCAGCGCTTTACAGGATACCTCGACAGAACATTATCGGCAGTTCTATCAATCTGGAAACCCGCTACAACAATAATGGAGAGACTGATGTCTATCGTAAGCCCGGTATCGCGCGAATCAATGATAAGGACGGCAAACCAGTCGGAATCGAATTGCATCTGGGAATTCGTCCCGCCTTTGTCGGAGGAAATGTCCGTTCGGGCGGCGATATTGCAATGATGCGTTACTCTCAGGGACGTCCCAGCGCTTCCCTGCAGATTCTTGTCAATCATGACGATGCCGAACGCGAATTCGCTTACGCCGAAAAAGACAATTTTTCCCTGAACGCCGCCACAAAATACGGCTTCACGGTTATCAGCATGAAGCGTGACTGGAAACAAATCTTCCCCAAGTGACTACTCCGCACGAATAAATTCGGCGGCTTCTATGCAGATTAATCTGCAACGCTCTGTAGTCCCAGAGCAAGAATATTGAAAGCGGCGTTGGTGTCTCTATCTAACGACAACGAACATATTGGACAGAAATGCCAACGTTGCTTCAATGGTTTTTTGGCGATATTGCCACAACGGCAACAAATTTGACTGGTATAGGCAGGGTTTACTTCCACTATCTTACGAACGGCGCTTGCAGCCTTT